>JBAYRQ010000010.1:0-87458 GCA_041676545.1 Weeksellaceae bacterium
GAGCGGGAAACGGGACTCGAACCCGCAACATTCAGCTTGGAAGGCTGACGCTCTACCAATTGAGCTATTCCCGCTTTTGAAGGTGCAAATAAAGTGCGAATTTTTGATTTATGCAATTAAATCTCCATTCTTTTTGTTGAAATTTAATTTCTGAAAGTTCAACTATCCATCTTTGATTTGCTACATTTGTAAAACAAAAACTTTACACTATGAATCACAAACCTGTCGAAGGTTTTTCCAAAATGTCAAAAGAAGGAAAAATCGAATGGTTGGTCAATGAATATTTAAATGGCTCTGAAAATGCAATCCAAACTCTAAAACAATACTGGAGTAAAGATGCAGATTTGCAGCAACTTCACGATGAATTCTCAGAAAATACACTCTCCAATTTCTTTATGCCTTTTGGTTTTGCACCCAATTTTTTAATCGACGGCGAATTGCATTGTTTGCCAATGGCTATTGAGGAAAGTTCGGTTGTAGCCGCGGCTTCAAAAGCAGCCAAATTCTGGATTCAAAGAGGTGGATTTAAAACCCAAATTCTTTCCAAAGTTAAACTAGGACATGTTCATTTTATGTTTAGTGGAGACAAAGAAAACTTGGAGCATTTCTTTATAGAAACGGTTTTGGCGAAACTTTTTATAGATACCGAACCGATTACCAAAAATATGCAAGCACGTGGAGGTGGAATTCTTAACTTGAAATTGGTCGATAAAACATCCGACATTCCGGATTATTTTCAAATTCATGCCGAATTCGATACCGTAGATTCTATGGGTGCGAATTTTATTAACTCGTGTTTGGAACAATTTGCACAAACTTTGAAGCGCGAAGTAAATGAAAGTGAGTCGTTTACAAAAGAGGAAAAAGAATCCCTTCAAATTGTGATGTGTATTTTGTCGAATTATACACCCGATAACATCGTCCGTGCGGAAGTGAGTTGTAAAGTAGAAGATTTATCCGATAGAAATGTAAGTTCCGAAGAGTTTGTAGAAAAATTTACACGTGCCGTTCGAATTGCCGAAGTCGAACCATATCGTGCAACGACGCACAACAAAGGAATTATGAATGGTGTGGATGCCGTGGTTATTGCAACTGGAAATGACTTCAGAGCGGTGGAAGCATGTGCGCATACCTACGCTTCTCGAAATGGGAAATACAGCAGTTTGACGCATTGCGAAGTAAAGGACGGTGTGTTTCGTTTTTGGTTGGATCTACCGATTTCATTGGGAACAGTAGGAGGACTCACTTCATTGCATCCTTTGGTAAAGCTAGCTTTGCAAGTTTTAGGTAATCCTAATGCGGAAAAATTAATGGGAATTGTAGCCGTCGCGGGATTGGCTCAAAACTTTGCAGCTTTGCAATCTCTTGTTACGACTGGAATTCAAAGAGGACATATGAAAATGCACTTATTAAATATTCTGAATCAATTGGAAGCAACTGAGGATGAGAAAACGTATTTTGTGAACTTCTTCAAAGACAAAACCGTTACCCATCACATGGTTATTTCTGAGTTTTGTAAACTGAGAGGTGTGAATAGTGTAGAAGAATTGAAGAAAAACTAAAAGGATTCCGTCAATTTTAAAAATAAAAACCACAAAAAATACTTTTTAATGATTGACGTAAACGACTATCGAAAACAAGCCGAAGCAAAGCAAGCGGAACACAAAAAGTTTTTGAATAAAATCAAACAAAAACCACCCAAGCATTTTGACCAAAAGATGCAAGAGATTCACAATGAGGTTTTTGAACGAATTGACTGTTTGTCGTGTGCCAATTGCTGCAAAACGACAGGGCCGCTTTTTACACAGAAAGACATTGAACGTTTAGCTGATTTATTCCGAATTAAACCGTCCCAATTCATTGAGAAATATTTACGAATCGACGAGGACAATGATTATGTCCTCCAATCTGTTCCCTGTCCATTTTTGGGCGCTGATAATTATTGTTCCGTTTACGACCATCGTCCCAAAGCGTGTAGGGAATATCCACATACTGATCGAAAAAAATTCTACCAGCTCAATTCCATTACCCTTAAAAATACTTTGATCTGTCCAGCCGCATTTGAAGTTGTGGAAGAAATGAGAAAAAAGATGCAATAATTCATCCCTTTTATTTAAATTTATATACTTTTAAAAGGCAATAAGATGAACTCTAAATATCTACTACTTCTTTTTACTTTGGCCCTCTTTACCCAAACTTTCAGTCAAACTTGGAGCGAATCAAATATTCCGGAATCTCCTTCGCGTTATGACGACATTTTCTTTTTGAATGAGAATTTAGGATGGGCGGCTGATGGTTGGGGATACAACGTTTTTAAAACGACGGATGGAGGAGATAGCTGGGAATTCCAATTCAATTCGGACGGGGAATATTTAAGAAACATTGAATTCCTCAATGCAGACATTGGTTTTTTGGGTACTTTAACACCCAATTTCTATAAAACAACCGATGGTGGTGAAACATGGAATGTTGTGAATATTCCAGGTGTAGAGGCGATTTGTGGAATGAGCGCAGCGAGTGAAACCACGATTTACGGTTGTGGTGCTTATTTTCAGCCTGCCTACATCATTAAATCAACCGACAGTGGTGAGAGTTGGACTTTTATGGATATGTCTGCATATGCCGACGCTTTGATAGAGGTTCTTTTTGTGGATGAATTAAACGGCTATGCGGGTGGTTCCAATGAAAATGGAGGAATTGTGTTAAAAACGACCGATGGTGGAATGAGTTGGACGGAGATTTACAATTCCAATATTCCTGGCGAAATGGTGTGGAAACTTCAAATCTTATTTTCAAATCCAAATGTGATGTTTGGCGCAGTGGAATCTTTTGAACCTTTGAATGGAAAATTAATTAAATCGACAGATAGCGGTCAAACTTGGGTTTCTCGCGATGTTCCCGATCCCTACATTCAAGGCGTGGGTTTCGTTACGGAAAATCACGGATGGATGGGCGGCCATAATTCCGGATTTTTAGAAACATTTGATGCCGGTGAAACATGGATAGATACAGGATTTGGATCTTCATTAAATCGTTTTCTTATTTTTGATGGGAACTTAGCCTTTTGTTCAGGACGAAGCGTGTACAAATACGCTGATGCTCTTTCTGTAAATGATTTGATTTTGGAAAAAGGAGAAGACTTATCCATTCAAATGGGACCTAATCCAACAGATGGAATTTTAAATGCGCTCATAGATTTCAAGCGAAATGATCATTTAATAGTTACGCTTTTTGATGAGTCCGGTCGAAAAATTCAACAACTTTTGCGTGAAACAATTTCGAACAAAGGAAAAAGAAAATATCAATTTCAGCTTCCTGAGAAGCCCGGCATTTATTACATTCTATTTCATTATGACCTTGGCTATCAGTCCAAAAAGATCATTAAAAAATAAATTTAATTTCGACTTTATTAGGATAATGAGCTGATTCAATGGGAAATTAATCAGCTCTTTTTAATTTATTTAATAGAAACTTGTCACATTTTCGGTGATTTGGTCGTCTTTTAGGTAGAAGCCCTTAATTTTGAAAATAATTTCAATTCATAGAAGTCAAAAGGTGGAAGATTTAGTACCACAATTAAAAAAGCAGGACCGTCGCATTCAAAAAGAGCTGTTCGAAAGAGTTTCATCCAAAATGTTGGGTGTATGCAGAAGTTATACCGGTGATTTACATCATGCAGAAGATTGTATGCTTAAAGCTTTCGTAAAGGTTTTTAAAAATATAGAATCCTATGAATCCAAAGGGAGTTTTGAAGGATGGATTCGACGAATTATGGTGAATGAATGTTTGGACTTTTTGAAACTCAATAAAAGCTTTGTTTACAGAGAGGATTCGGATTGGGAAGAGGAAATGGATTTTGAACAAGATTTAATCGGGTTTGATGCACAGGATTTATTGGATCGTTTGCCTGAAAATTACAGAGTAGTTTTTAATTTATTCGTATTAGAGGAATATTCACACAAAGAAATTGCAGAAAGTTTAAAGATCAGTGAATCTGCCTCACGAACTCAATTTGCTCGAGCAAAAAAGAAAATGAAAGAACTGATTTTTCAACAAAAAAACATCGCAAATGAAAACTAATTTAGAAAAAAACATCAAGGAACAACTTGAAGGTCGAAAAGTCAATGTTTCAGAAAATGCTTGGGATAAATTAACTCAATTAATGGATGCTGAAATTTCTACGGAGAAAGAATTACGTAAGAATTCGTCAAAATGGATATTCGGAATTCCGATTTCAATTGCAGCTTCGGTACTCATTTTATTTGGAATCTATTTATTTAATCAAGATCAAAAAGCAGAAATTATTGTTCCAACTCTTCAAAAAACAGAGAGGGTCACCACGCCAATTCCCAACATAGAAGTAACTCAAAGTCCCGAGCCGATGCAAATGAGCGAAACGGAAAAAGAAATAATAGTTTTCAATAAATCGAATTCTATAAAAAAGATAGAAAAGGAAGTCCAGCCCAAACAGGAGGAATCAACAATCGTTTTGGAACCAAAACCGGAAAATACACAGGAGACTCCTACCCCAACTGAACAAAACATAGAATGGGTTGTGCAATCCGAACGGGATGTGAAGTCTACGGAAAAATCGAAATATGTAGATCCGGATATGCTGTTGTATTCGATTGAAAACAATCAAGCGGTAAAGCAAACAAACTCAGATTCACGCTTGGTTATCATTGATTTTAACAAATAAAATTAACATTTAAATACACTAAATTATGATGAAGAAATACCTCGTCTTAGGAATCGTATGCCTTATTTCTACCACTACTTTGGGGCAAAAAATCAAATTTGATTTTAGTAATGAAAAGGAAGTGGACGAACGGGTAAGTCCTGTGGTTAAGGAAAAAGTAGAGCAATATGCACTTGAAGTGCGTGAAATTGTTGTCGCTGAAAAGTTAGCGATGGAAAGAGAAATTTCCAAAGTGAATGAAGACTTCAATAAGGCAATAATTTCGGCGGAAGAAGCCAATAATTTGAAAGCAACTATTGCACTTCGTTTCTCGGATCAGATTAATGCTCGGATTGAGAATTTAAAATTTAATTTAGATGAAATTACCAAACAACAAGTTCAGTATTCCATTCTAAATACAGATTTGGAGCAAATTAAGGAAGAAAAAACAGCATACGAAAAAACATATAGACCCGTCAATCAAATAACCGGTTATTTCGGTTACGGAATAATTTCACTTTCTGACGGTACGAATGAGAAACTAAATAATCACCTGGGATTTTCAAGTGGCATTGATGCTGGATTTATTTTTCATCGGCAATTCAGTAAAACAAGTCCTTTAACCTTTAAATCGGGAATATATTTCTCTTGGCGAACACTTCGTTTCGAAGATGATCATTATATCTCAAGAGATGCAGAAGGGGTGGTAGATTTACATCATTACGATAAAAACCTCGATAAAAGTAAGTTGAGGGCGACGTATTTAATCGTTCCGATGGGAATTAATTACAATTTTTCAAAATTAAAACAAGATGACGCAGGGAATACCTATCGAAATATAGAAAAGGGATTTGGGATTTCTGCCAATGTGTACGGTGGATTTAATATTTCAAATAACAACATTGTCAAAGGTGAAAATATCAATTGGCGACATCGAAAACCGAGTTTTAATTTGAATGAATTCGTTTACGGTGCACAATTAACGCTCAGCTACAATAGTTTGAATTTCTTTGTTCGTCAAGAGTTAAATCCGTATTTCAAAAGCAATACGTTTGATGATCGGAAGATGCTACAGTTTGGAATTAGCACTGGATTTTAAAGAATTATACTTTTTATATCATTTCTATTTTAGCTCAATCCAACACATCGTTAGATTGAGCTATTTTGTTACCATACTAATTTTACCTCCAAACTAAATCTTCCGCTCCACGGTTCACCTTGCATAAGACTCTCAGATACAACGACTTTGTGCATTCCTTTTTTTATAACGGTGTAATCGATTTCTTGACCAAACGGACCGTCTGAATTTCCATCGGAATCAATAATTTGAGAAATACGGAGGTTGGCTAAACTATCGCTTGGCGTAAGTTTCAACTTAATTTTATGGGAGGTATCGGAATTGAATACAAAAATCATTTTTTGTTGCGAAACTTTAAAAGTATCAACTTTCGCCTTTCCAGACACTATTTTCAAAGGAATTGTATCCGCCTTTTCTAGAAAAATTTCCGTCTTTTGTTTCCCAACTTTCACGGTATCAACCATGGGAACATCGTGCGAAGAGGATTCCTTGTTTTGAATCCATGGTTTCTGATTTTCAATTTCCTTTTTAAGTTCCAATTCATATTCCTTTTTATCAAACTTTTGCAGGCTGACTGTCTGGGTCTTAGGCTTCATTTCACAAGAAATAATTACAAAGAACAGACTTACTATAAGAAATAGAAAACGCATGAAGAAAAGTTTTGGTAAATTTACAAGGAATCTTCAAATTAAAAAGAAATGTTGAACTACAAAATTATAGGTGACGGAAATCCTATTGTTTTATTGCACGGCTACTTAGAAAACATGAAGATGTGGGAAGATTATGCCGAGGAATTGTCAAAGGACTACCAAGTCATCATCGTGGATTTGCCAGGTCACGGCGAGTCAGAAACTTTTGATGAAATTCATACTATGGAATTACTTGCGGGTCAAGTGAATCAAACTTTAGGGTTTTTAGGAATTTCTGAGGCACTGATTGTCGGACATTCAATGGGTGGTTACGTTACCTTGGCCTTGGCAGATTTTTATTTTGAAAGAGTAAAAGGATTTATTTTGATGAATTCTTCTTCACTGGCCGATACGGAAGAGAAAAAAGATTTGAGACAAAGGACGTTGGGAATGGTGGACGAAAGTCAAGAAACCATTGTGAAAATGAGTATTCCACGGTTATTCAATGAAAAAAATCTAGACCGTTTAAAGGAAGAGAGAGAATTTGCAAAAAAAATGGCATTGGAAACGCCGTTAAAGGGAGTAAAATCTGCGATTCGCGGAATGAAAGCCCGTCCGGATCGAACGTATGTTTTGGATGAATTCAGAGGGGAGATTGGTATTATATTGGGGAAATTTGACCGCGCAATTCCGCCGGAAGAATTTAAAAAAGTAATTCCTAAAAAAGATAACATTTCTGTTCTGGAATTGGATACAGGACACATGGCTTATTTGGAAGCGCCTGAAGAAACCTTGGAGTTTATTCATGAAATGGCTCGAAAAGTTTTTTTAACGTATTAAAATTTAGGGATTTCTTTGGCTTGTGTTTCTCGTTCTTCCCTTCGTTTGTGTCGTTGATCTTCGGGAAGTCTTTCTTCAAGTTTGTCGCGAACACTTAATAAAATTTCACTGTAAACTTCGGGTTGAAGTACATAATACTGAAAACTTTCCTTAAAGTCCTTCACATTCGAATTGTGTTTCTGAATGAGTTGGGCATCGAGTTTTGAGAAATCCAAGTTGTCATCCTTTGCTTCAATCAAATACGTTTGTTGTTGATGAAGATAAACATCCGCCAAAATTTCAACCATTTTTTCTTTGGGAAGTAAGTTCGCAGGCTTAGTCACTGTTTTATTGCAACTTACAGTTAATAAAAAGCCAAAAAAAAGTAAGAGAATTTTTTTCATAATCGTCCAAATATACTTCGAATTCGTAACATTAAAATTCCAAAAACAGCTTCACCCATTATATTTGAATTGATTTTTGATTCGCCCGCCACGCGATTCGTAAAAATAATAGGCACTTCGACCAATTTGAAATTCTTTTTCCACGCTTTAAATTTCATTTCGATTTGAAATCCATAGCCTTTAAATTTAATATTATCCAAATCAAGTGCTTCCAAAACTTCTCTTTTGTAACCCACAAAACCTGCGGTTGCATCATTTACGGGAAGGCGCGTAACAAATCGTGCATATTTTGAAGCTATAAAAGAAAGCAAAACACGATACATGGGCCAATTGACCACATTTACACCGTGCGAATACCGTGAACCAATGGCAACATCTCCTTCGGTTTCTAAAGCATGCAATAAACGAGGCAAATCCGTTGGATTGTGCGATAAATCCGCATCCATTTCAAAAATATACGGATATTCTTTTTTCAAAGCATATTTAAATCCATGGGTATATGCTTTTCCCAAACCTTCTTTTTCTTTTCTGACTACAAGAAATAATCCTTGAAATTCAGATTGTAAACGACGAACAATCTCCGCTGTCCCATCGGGAGAGCTATCGTCTACCACCAAAACATCGAATGTGGTGTCAAGAGCAAAAACGAGTCGCAACACATTTTCTATGTTATCTTTTTCGTTGTAAGTAGGGATGATTACTAAATTTTTGGTCATCGCTTAAAAATATGCTGCTAATATAATTCATATCTATTGACTGCTTTTGTATTTTTGCAAAGAATTATGAAAATCTTCGCCTCTGTTATCTTTCTGGACCGACCTATAGAAGACCTCGATTGGGTTTTATACATCTTGATTTTTTCAATGGCACTTGTTGTTTTGGGAAGAATACTTTTCAATAACACATTTGAAACATTGAATCGGTTTGATCGTTTTCAAGAGATCAACGACAACCAAGGATTATTTGGAATCTTATTTCAATTCATTTTCGCTATTTTGTTAAGTAGCTTATTGATGGGTTATTTTATGTCAGACTATGATTACATTTTTCACACACCGTTTTTAAAAGTAATGGCAGTGAGCCTTCTAATTTTACTTTTTTTCAGTCTTCGAACGATTTTGGGAAGAGTCGGCGCGTTTGCGTTAGGGATTTCATACGATGCCAGTTACAATTTAAAAACACTTAATTTTTATCGCGCTTATTCCACTGCTTTATTGTGGATAACTACGCTATTGTACTATTTTTCAACACTTAACAAGACCGTTTTATTAATTGTTTTGGCCTTATTTTTAATACTAATTCGCATTCAAACCTATTTCTCTCTATTTAAAAATCAACCGGAAAAATATTCTAAGATTTGGTATTATATAATTTTGTACCTTTGCGCATTGGAAATACTGCCTGTTTTGGTATTGCTTAAATTTTTAAACATCTGGTAATCAATAATATAATAATGAAAGTAAAATCTATTCTCGTTTCGCAACCACAGCCAAATGAATCATCCCCCTACCATGATTTGGGGAAACGGAATAAAATCAAAGTTGACTTTCACTCATTTATTCAAATTGAAGGAGTTGATGCACGTGATGTAAGACAGCAAAAAATCGATTTTTCGAAATTTACTGCGGTTGTATTCACAAGCCGAAATGTGATCGACCATTATTTCAGATTGGCCGAAGAAATGCGCTTTCAAGTGCCAGATGATATGAAATACTTCTGTCAGTCTGAGGCGATTGCATTTTATTTACAGAAATACATCGTTTTCAGAAAACGAAAAACCTACATTGGCGAAAGGGATATTCAGGACTTGGCTCCGTACATAAAAAAATTCAAAGACGAAAAATATCTGTTACCTTCATCCGACGTATTGAATCCCGAAGTGCCAAAATTCTTGGACGAAATGGGTGTAGATTGGGAAAGAGGTATTTTATGCCGTACGGTATCCAGTGATTTATCGGATTTGGACGATGTGAAATACGATATTCTCGTTTTCTTTACCCCTTCGGGAATCAAATCTCTTTTTGAAAATTTTCCAAAATTCGTACAAGGTGATACTCGGATTGCAGTGTATGGGAAAACAACCGTTCAAGCGGCAAATGAATTGGGATTGCGAATCGACATTGAAGTTCCAACACCCGAAACCCCTTCTATGGCGATGGCATTGGAAAAATACGTGACTGAGGCAAATAAGAAATAAATCCGTATTTTTGATGGACTAACTTTCCATATTAGACCATGAAAAATCAATGGGTAATCAAACCCGAGCCTGAAACTGACGCAGTACGCCTTTTAATGGATCAAGTGAGGCTAACAAAACCGCTTGCCATCTTATTAGCGCAAAGAGGAATCAATACCTTTGAGTCAGCCAAAGCATTTTTCAGACCCAATTTTGATCAATTGCATGATCCTTTCTTGATGCAAGACATGGAAAAAGCGGTGGAACGAATTTTAAAAGCAATTAAGTCCAACGAAAATATTCTTGTTTATGGCGATTATGATGTCGATGGGACGACTTCCGTAGCCATGATGTATGATTTCTTACAATCTTTATATCCCAATATTTCCTATTACATTCCTGATCGATATACTGAAGGATATGGAATTTCTACCCAAGGAATTGATTTTGCTTCTGACAATGATATTCGTTTAATTATCGCATTGGATTGTGGAATTAAGGCCGTCGATAAAATCGAATATGCAAATTCCAAAAACATTGATTTCATCATTTGCGATCATCATTTACCCGGTGAAGATTTGCCCAATGCAGTAGCCATTCTTGATCCAAAAAGAAAAGACTGTTCCTATCCATTTAAAGAATTAAGTGGTTGTGGAGTTGGGTTTAAACTCATTCAAGCTTTGGTTCAAAAAATGGATTTCAATCCAAATGAAGCCTATCAGTATCTCGATTTGTTGGTGGTAAGTATTGCTGCAGACATTGTTCCCATTGTGGATGAAAACCGAATACTGGCGCATTATGGCATCAAAAAATTGAGAGAATCACCTCGGCCGGGATTGAAAAGCCTGTTGGGCGAAGTTCCCAAAGAAAAAGTAAATATCTCCAATATCGTTTTCTCAATTGCACCTAAGATCAATGCGACCGGACGATTGGAGCACGCTTCGCAATCGGTTGAATTGTTGATCGAAAAAAATGCAGATCGAATTTTACATATTACATCCCAAATCAATACCCTCAATAACCAACGAAAGGAAACCGATGGAAACGTCACTGTCGAAGCTTTACAGCAAATCAAAGACAACAAAGAAGAAGAACGGTTTTCGACCGTAGTTCATAACGCAGAATGGCACAAAGGCGTGTTAGGAATCGTTGCTTCACGATTGATTGATACGTACTATCGGCCAACTCTAGTTTTGACAGATGGAAACGATGGTGAAATTACAGGATCAGCCCGTTCCATTAAAGATTTTGATATTTATCAAATAATTGACAGTTGTTCCGATTTATTAAGCCGTTACGGCGGTCATAGATTTGCCGCGGGTTTAACGATGGAAAAAAAGAATTTCCCACGGTTTAAAGAGCGATTTGAAGAATTGGTCAAACAAAATATCCGACCAATTCAGCGAACACCTTCATTGGAAATTGATACCGAACTTTATTTTTCTGAAATAACCCCTTTCTTTCTTCGAATATTAAAACAAATTTCTCCATTTGGGCCCGAAAATATGAATCCGCTCTTTTTAAGTCGTAACCTGATCGGTGGGAATTTAAAGAAAATGGGGGAAAACGGCGAACATTTAAGACTTACCTTGATGGATAATGAAAAACAGAGTTTCTCAGCCGTTGCTTTCGGATTGGGAGAATTTTATCAAGACTTTCAATACCGCCGTTTTGACGTCGTATATTCCATAGAAGAGAATTATTGGAAAGACAATGTATACCTCCAATTTAATATTCGAGACGTACGATTTAAAGAATAAAAAAAGCCAAGTTTTGAAACTCGGCTTTTATATTTAATCGTTTAGATCTTCTATATCAGCAGGCGATTCATCGGCCGGAACGAACAATCGAACAATTCGGACTGCTTTATTGACATAGGCTTTCCCCTCCTTTTCATATTTGAATTTTGTAGATAAGCGCGTTTGTTCACTTCCTAATGCATTTAAAACATCTCCTTTGGAATTCATTCGATCAACTAAATCATAAAGAATATCAAAACCAACTTGTTGATATTCATTGGGCGTTTCACAATAAATGTCAAGGAATTTTTTCAAAGTCGCTCTTTCATTTGTTCCATAAATATTTACCAAACGAACGGTTCCAAAAGCAAATCCTATATTTTTCAAAGCAGCAATATTGCCTTTGTTTTTCTCATTGTAAATATCATAGGCCGAAACAAATTTCACGCCATACGCTTGAAGGTTTTCAGCATCCATTTTTTTGATTTTGTTTACATACGCAGTTCCTAGCGCGTTATTGTCCGAAACTAAAACCGTAATTATCGGCGTGAAATATTCCGTTTTCACCACCGTTCCATCCGCCAAAGTCTCATTTACCGTTTCTGATTTCTGATTCAATTTATTGACATCTGTGGTAATACTTATTTCATTACTTGCCGTCCTTTTTAATTGGCCAGAAACATAATTCGCCAAATTTTGATGGCGTTCATCGGTTAAAATTTGAATTTGTTGGCCTTTGTAATTCTCTCTAATTTCATTGATAATCGCATCTGCAATCGCCTCATCATTAGGCGTAGCAATTAATACATTTTGAAATTCTTTTAAATCCTCTGAATTACTCAAAGGCGAAACCAACGCAATTCCCGAATCATTTAACATTCCTGCCAATGCTTTAAAGTTAGAAGCGAAAAGCGGACCTACAATTGCATCGTATTTTGAGAAGTTTTTAGAAGCCAACAGGTTTTCAACGGAACTGGATTGATTTTCTGAATCCAAAACAGTTAGATTTATGCGCTTTCCTTTGTGTGCCAAAGAATCCAAAGCCATTTTCGCACCGATTAATAGGTCTGTGGATATTTTTTTCTCTTGTGAACTCCCCTTAGAATCATTTAAATGAAAAGGTAAAAGTAATGCGATATTGATTTCGTTGTCATTAATTCGTTTGATGTTTTTTACGGTGAGAATATTTGCATCAGCCGATAAGGGAATTTTTAAAGTCATTCCTAATTTCAGACCTTCACTTAATTCAGGGTTGTTTTTAAGTAAATCTGAAAACGAAATATCATATAATTTCGTGATCGAATAGATCGTTTCTCCTTGTTTTACTTTGTGTTCAATAAATCCATCTTGAATGACTGCCGTACTTTTTCCTTTTTTAGGTACTTTCACGTAGGAATCTACAATCAGCCCATCTTTCTGAACACGCGGATTGAGAATGTAAAAATCATCTTGACTTACCCCAAATTGATTTGCAAGTGAAAAAACGGTATCTCCTTTTTGAACCTTATACATTCCTTCAGGCGTAATTTCTTCAGTTTGATTTTTCTTTTTTGGAATTCGAATAACATCATCCGCTTTTAAACCATCTTCTAACTGAGGATTCAAGCTTTTCAACGCATCTTCACTGATCGAATATTCTTTGGTCAGTGAATAAATCGTTTGCTTGGGTTTAACTTGAATGTAGATGTAATTCGCATCCTCTTCCGGTATAAAAACCGCAGGCGCATCCGTAGTGGTAACAACCGTTTTTATTTGGCCGTCACTTTTCCCACCGGATTTTCCCGGAATTTGCAGCACATCGCCAATTTGTAAACCTCTTTCCATTAGAAAAGGGTTAGCCGCTTTTAAATCATCTTGAGAAACTCCATATTGTTTCGAAATCCCATAGACGGTTTCTTGGGCCTGTACTGTATGTGTTTTTTCTTGGGCGATTAAAAATCCTGCCATCAAAAAAAACAAAAATATGCTTATTGCTCTTTTCATCCGTTCGTCATTTAATTAACAAAAATACAATTCTTTCGATTATACCCATGATTTAATTGTAAACCTAAATTCAAGGGGTTGAATATCCCTATAAATCTCATCGATTAAATCGGGGTGATATTCCAAATAAAACGCGGAAAAATTATCCACTCTTTCCTGTAAATTTTCAGAGGGAAAGATTTCAGAATAGATTTGACTTATCCTTCCCACACGTTCTGACTGCTGCCTTTTCTCTGCTTTTATTAATCGTTTTTTCAATTTCTCAAATCCATCTAGCTGTCTTTTACGTTGGGCATTCACCATCTTCGAAAAACTCACATCGGTTTGAGTTGCTGCTTTTTCTAACTCATCAAAAATTTGCATCAATTGGCTTTCATATTCTTCAAAAGGAACTTCCACTTTACTATTTTGTCCTATATTCTGATTTAAAAGTTGATGGAAAGGTAAAAATAATTCTTTGTAGTCAATTCCTAATTTCTCCAATTTTGATTTCTGTTGATTGGAAAGAAGTAAAAGTGAATTTCGAACGACTACAAGCGGATATAAAATGTTTTGAGATTCAAAAAAATCTTTTAATTGCAGCCAATACGCACATTCACCTGCACCGCCTATGTAAGCGACATTGGGTAAAATTGTTTCTTGATACAAAGGACGTAAAAGCACATTGGGACTAAATTTTTCGGGATACGTATGCAATTCCTCCAGAATTTCTTTTTGGCTAAAACGATAATCTGAATTTAAAACATGGTATTCGCCATTCAGTAAGACAATCCGTTCTCGAATCGAACCTTCACCCAAATAAAATAAATTTATTTCCCGTGGATGAACTTGGATACCATAGCCAGAATCCGTTAAATTTTGATTGGTTTGATTCACTGTTTGAAATGCAGTATTTTGAAGTAAATCTTCTTCAAATGCCGGAATCATCAATTTTTTTAATTCTTTATCGTCCCCATCAATCATCAATAAACCCAAATGCCCAAAAAGTTGTTGAACTAATTTTGTAGTTGCCTCGGTTAAATTTGAGGAATTCAAATACGCGTTTTGAATGATGTTTTTCAATGATTTAGCATTGGTAGAATCGGGTAAATAGGTGAAGAATTCTTCAAACACTTTGTCAATTCCGTCTAAGTTAAATCGCCCGACTGCGCCTTTTGCCTCTCGATCCCAACTGATTTTTTTTCCTTTGAAGTAGAAATGATTGATTTCTTCAAAATCATGATCTTCAGTAGCCATCCAGAAAATAGGAATAAAATTAAATTCCGGATGTTTTTGATTCATTTCATCGCAACATTTGACGACTTGAATGATTTTATAGAAAAAATACAAAGGACCGCTCAATAGATTTAATTGATGTCCCGTGGTAATTGTCACACTATTTTCTAACTTAAACTTCTCTAAATGCTCTTTTTGCTTTTCGCTTAAATCAAGTGTTGACAATTGATTTTCAAGTGCTTTTTGAGTAATCTGACGATGTTTATACTGTTCTAACTTCCGTTTGGATTGCTGAATTAAATTCGACGATGTGGGAAATTCATCGAAATAAGATCGAGTTTTCGTTTCGTCCGTCAAATAATCATAAATAAGGGGAGAAAACTTTCCGTATTGTTTTGCATTCCAAGAAATCAATTGTGGTAATTCCAAAGTTAAAATTTTGTTTTAGACGCGTTCTTATTCTACAAAATTACAAAGATGAGACCAATAATAGGTAGAATTTTAATTACTTAAATAAAAAGTTGGTTAATTATTTCATTTTCTATAACTTAGTTCAATTAATTATAAAACAAAACGCAAAATGGGATTAGGATCATTTTTTAAAAAACTATTCGGAGGAGCTGAGGAAAAAGCTTCAGATGTAAAAGATACAGCATCAAAAATGGCGGACGATGCGAAACACAAAGCGTCCGATGCTTTGAGCGATATCAAAGTCAAATCAAAAGAAGTTTTTAAAGACGCCAAAGAAAAAGCGGAAGACTTGAAGGAAAAGGCCTCTGAAGAATTTAAAGAGGCGAAAGAAACAGCAAGCGAAAAATTTGAAGATGCGAAGGAAAAAGCTTCCGAAGCTTTCGATCATGCGAAAAAATCAGCGGAAGATTTTGCGGAAAAAGCGAAAAGCAAATTGGACGAAGTAAAGGAGGATGCCGCTGAAAAAATTCAGGAAATCAAGGATAAAGGTTCAGATAAAATTGATGACTTAAAAGACAAAGCGGCGGATAAGGCGGAAGAAGTGAAAAAATCAGCTGAAAATCTAGCCGACAAAGCGGAAGCAAAAGCAGAAGAAACTGTTCAGGATGCAAAAGAAGTCGCGGACGAAAAAGTGAAAGAAGTAAAATCATCTGTATCCGATACCGTTGCAAAAATGGATGAAGCAGTGGATGAAGTGACTCAAACTGCCGAAGATCGAATGAAAGATATTGAAGAGGATTTAAACGACTAATCCTAAAATTGATTATAATTGACCCGCCAATTGTGCGGGTTTTTTTAATTTAAATAACTTAAATAGCGTATGACATCTTATTTAAAAGTGAATATATTTTTACTTTTTTTACTTCTTGTTTTTGTAAATAATGGATGTTCCAATTCTATAGAAAATCATCCTCTCTTTCTAGTTGAAAATGAAACGGGAATGGATTCCACTTTTTCAGCTGAAATTCCTCCTATAACTAAGCCGAAGTTTGAATCACCGAAACTTTCGAATTCAACTGCAATCTCTCTGGTATCATGGAATATTCGGCATTTGGGTCGAACTAAAACTGAAGATGATATTCATCAAATTGCTAACCTGCTTCGTAATTTTGATATTGTAGCAATCCAAGAAGTAGTGGCCAAGGATCCGGCTGGAGCACAGGCGGTTGCTAAGATTGTGGATGAATTAAACCGAATGGGTAACCAATGGGACTATCAAATCAGTGATCCAACCACAAGTCCTTCCCCAAATATAAGTGAGCGATATGCTTTTTTGTGGAAACCATCGAGAGTTCAAATTGTTCATCGTGCTTATTTAGATAAAGAGCTGGAGGATATTTGTTATCGAGAACCCTTTATAGCTGCTTTTAAAGCCAAGGGAAAGAGTACGCCTTTTTATGTGGTGAATTATCATTCTCGAAAATACAACGACAAGCCCGAAGAGGAAATCATTCATTTCATCGATTATCCCGAGCGATTACAATCCAATCGAATTTTGATTGCAGGCGATTTTAATCTCAATGAAAATCACGCAGTGTGGAGACCAATTTATCATAAAGGTTTTCAAAATGCGCTTTTTAACCAAAAAACTACCTTAAAAGTGAAATGTAAAAATTCAGATTATTTGGCGCATTCGATTGACAATATCTATTTCACTCCGGGAATAGAAAAGATTCAAGCGGAAAGTATTGATTTTATTGAAAACTGCGAGAATTTAGAAAGAGCGCGAGAGATTTCCGATCACTTGCCTGTTTTTATACAATTTCAAATAAACGAAAAGGATTCGCATGGATTTTAATCTTTAGCTAAAATCACGGTCAAAAATGCGTAGATGTGGGTTGAAAATATGCGAATGCTTGGGAAGTTTTATTAAATCCTTAGAATATAATTTCACCAAAATTCATTTGCATTCGAATGCTTCTAAAACCAACAAAACCCGACTTTCATCGGGTTTTTGTCTTCTTGCTATTTTTTGAATATTAATACCCAAACAATTCTTCCAAAGTCAATTCTTGAATGTCACCTAATTTTTCAACGGCTTCCCAATCCAAGTTCTCCTTTTTTCCAATCAATCCAATGTTAAATTTCTTTCCCTTGATATGTTTACCAAAGAAGCTTTCCAAATCTTTCATGGTCATTTTCTGGGTTTGAGCATAAATATCTTTGTTGATATCGTAGTCAATTCCACGATCTTGTAAGCTAATCCAATAGAAATAAATCTGTGCTTTGGTATATCGTTTGGTTGCGATTTTCTTCAAAGCAGCATTTCTTGAATTTTGGAATTGATTTTCCGCCTTTGGCATGGTTGTCATCAAATCTTGCAAAGCAGAAACAGCTTGTGGTAATTTATTGGCTTGTGTCCCAATGTAAGCTACCACATAATTGTACTTATCCGATTCACTTGAATTTGAATACACCGAATAAGCTGAATAAGCCAACGATTTTGACTCACGAATTTCTTGAAATACAATGGACGATAGACCCGAACCGAAATATTCATTGAAAATTCCGGAAGGTGTTAATAAACTTTTATCGAACTTCTGTTCTCTGGAACGAAGTGCAATTTCCGCTTGGACCATATCATAGGGTGTGAAATACACTTTCCCTTCGGTAACGGGTTGATCATAAATCTTGGCAGGTGGAATTGCATTTCCTTTTCCAAAATTATGGTGTTTTGTCAAAGAAGTTTTAACCGCTGTTAAATCATTTCCATAATAGAAAATCGAATGTTTATAATTCAAAAAATCTTTGATTATATCTACCAATTCCTGTGGATCAATTGATTTTAATTCCTCCTCACTGAACTGATCTCTGAAACGACTATCGGGGCCGTACATGGCATATTGGTTCAAAGCATTTTGGATACTTCCTTTTTGGGTTTTTGAATCTTTACGTCGTTTTAAAATCGTTTCTATGTAATTAGCATACGCTTGTTTGTCGGCTTTCGCATCGGTCAAAAGATGTTCAAATAAATGGATTCCCTTTTCCATGTTTTCTTGAAGACCTGTGATGTATACAAAGGTTCGCTTACTTCCGTCACTTACTCCAAAGTCAATCCCAATTTTGTAAAACTCCTTTTTTAAATCTTCCGGACTGTATTTTGTCGTTCCTAAATAATCCAAATAATTAACAGCTAAACTTAATTTCTTGTTGTTATCGGATCCCATTTCCGTGATGTAATACAAACTTGAAATGTCGTTGGTCGTATTTTTAATCGAAGCAATCGTTGTGTTTTTTATTTTTTCTGTTTTGATTGACTGATCAAAATCGACAAAAACAGGTTTAATTTCTTCGGTTTTTAAATTTTGAAAATCTTTGTAGAATTGCGATTCGTTTTCACGATTTAAACTCACCGGTGTAATGCCTGGATTTTCTACCCGAACTAAATCTTTGTTTTCACCCTGACGTTTGTAAACGATTACGTAGTTGTCTTGATAGTTATCATTGGCGAATTTTACAATATCCTCTTTTGTGATTTTGGACAATTCCTCCAAATTAGAAACCATTTCTGACCAATTTTTCTCCAAAATAAAAGAGTCATACATGATGGTAGCCAATGCATTTGAGTTTTCAAGTGTTTTTTCTTGTTGTTTTCGTAAGTCATTTACCACCGCTTCCAACAACCAATCGTCGAAGTCTCCTTTCTTAATTTTCTCGATTTGCTCCAAAATTAAATTCTTCAACTCATCCAAAGATTGTCCTTGTTTTGGCATTCCTGTAAAGATATGTGCTGAATAATCTTTCATGATTTGGGCATTGGAACCTACATATTGCGCCGCTTGTTTTTGGTTGATATTTAAATCAATCAATCCCGCCACACGATTGCTTAAAAGCATATCCATCAACTCAAGTAATTGTGCATCTTTTGTACGCGCTCCACCCACACGATAGGCAAATTGCAAACGCTCTGCGGATTGGCTAAACACTTCGATTTCTTTACTGCCTTTCAATGGAGATTCCTTGGCAACATACCGATTCGGCTCAGGGCCTTTTTTATAGTTTCCAAAGTATTTATCCACCATTTTAATGGTAGAATCAAAATCCAAATCACCGACCAAAACTACGGCCATGTTGTTGGGGATGTAGTATTCTTGGAAATAGTTGTCTATTGCCACCAAAGAGGGGTTTTTCAAGTGTTCCGATGTTCCAATGGTGTTTTGCGTTCCATATCGAGATTCGGGAAATAAATTTTTCATCAAAGCATAATGAATCAATCTGAAATCGTTGTCTTGTGCCCGGTTAAATTCTTCATACACCGCTTCTAATTCTGTATGAAATAAACGTAAAACCAATTCTGAAAAGCGTTCTGATTCGATATACATCCACTTTTCCAACTCATTGGATGGAATGTTATTTTTATACACGGTTTCGTCAAACCAAGTGTGCGCGTTGGTTCCACTGGCACCTAATGAAGAAATCATTTTATCATACTCATTGGCTACGGCAAAATTCGCAGCAATATTCGAAATCGAGTCGATTTGTCTATATAAAACTGCTTTTTTATCGTTGTTCGGTTCCGCCTTATGGGCTTCATATAAATCCGAAATCTGTTTTAAATACACTTTTTCCTGATCCCAATTGTACGAACCGATTTTCGACGTTCCTTTGAACAACATATGCTCTAAGTAATGTGCTAAACCCGTGTTATCTTCCGGATCGTTGTTTGATCCCGTTCGAACGGGAATGTAGGTTTGAATTCGAGGTTCATCGGTATTTTGTGCCATATACACTTTCAATCCATTGTCAAGGGTATAAACCCGTGTTTTGGAAGGGTCGTTTTCTACAATTTCATAATTGTATCCGTTCTTGTCTTTCTTCTGAAGGGTTTTGTGCTGTGCCAACAAGGATGTTGAAAAAACCAGACAAGCAATGAGCGTTAGTCGTTTCATTCTTAAAAATTGATTTTGTAAGTTTCAAATATAAGGATTTGATTGGGATGCCGGAATAGAAAATCGAAATCAATCTCTTATTAACGTGGAAATTATGGAAAATTTCCATTTTCAAAAGCAGATTTAGTAAAATCGTAAGAAAGTCTCCAAATCTTTTTATTAATATTGTAACGAAAAGTAGATTTCATCTACCTATACAGAATAGTAACAAATAATTAGTATGAAAAAAATTGGACTTATGTTCGCAATAATGGGAGTGTTAGGGGCTCAATCCTTTGCCCAAAAGATCGAATTTGAAGAATATGATTTACCAAACGGATTGCACGTAATCCTGCATCAGGATCACTCTGCACCGGTGGTAGTAACTTCAGTTATGTACCATGTAGGTGCGAAAGATGAACAGCCCGATCGTACAGGTTTCGCGCATTTTTTTGAACATTTATTGTTTGAAGGAACCGAAAATATCGCACGAGGGGAATGGTTTAAGATCGTTTCAGCAAACGGAGGGAAAAATAATGCGAATACAACCGATGATAGAACCTACTATTACGAAGTATTCCCTTCCAACAACCTTCAAATGGGACTGTGGATGGAATCTGAGCGTTTGATGAATCCTGTCATCAACCAAGTGGGAGTGACTACTCAGAACGAAGTGGTGAAGGAAGAAAAACGATTGAGAGTAGACAATCAGCCGTATGGTAATTTGTTGAAAGCAGTGAAAGAGAATATGTTTAAAAATCATCCCTACCGTTGGACAACCATTGGTGAAATGGAGCATTTAGATGCAGCTACTTTGGATGAATTCTTGGCATTCTTTGATAAATTCTACGTTCCCAACAATGCAGTTTTGGTTGTTGCAGGAGATTTCCAAAAGGACGAAGCAAAAAAGATGATTGCTGATTATTTTGGACCGATTAAAAAAGGAGTGGTAACACCAAAAAAACAATTTGTAGAAGCACCGATTACCAAAGAAATCAGAGCGACTTGGGAAGACCCAAACGTTCAAATTCCGATGTTGGTTACTGCGTACAGAACGCCATCTATGAAGTCAAGAGATGCACGTGTTTTGGATATGATTTCTATGATTTTAAGCGATGGAAAAAGTTCACGTTTGTATAAAAAATTAGTGGATGAAGAGAAAAAAGCATTGGAAGTTTCTTCGTTTAACTACAGTCAAGAAGACTATGGAACCTACTTCATTTACGGACTTCCTTTGGGCGAAACTACCTTAGAAGAGTTAGGAAAAGCTTTTTCATCTGAAATTAAGAAAATTCAAACCGATTTAATTTCGGATAGAGAATATCAGAAGTTGTTGAATAAATTGGAAAACCAATATGTGAATTCCAATTCGAATTTAGAAGGAGTAGCACACAGTTTAGCGGATTACTACATGCTTTATAAGGACGTTAATTTGATCAATACCGAAATGGATTTGTACAAGTCCATTACACCGCAAGAGATCAGAGAAGTGGCGAAAAAGTACTTGAATGATAACCAAAGATTGTTTTTGGAGTACGGTCCTGAGAAATAATTATCAAAAATCAACAAAAGAGAAAGAATGAAAAATATAATTTATATACTAGTTATGGTATTTTTAGCTGCCGGAGCAAATGCTCAGATAGACAGATCTCAGCCCAAACCGGGACCATCGCCAAAAGTGAATATTGGAAAACCTCAAACCTTTGAATTGAAAAATGGTTTGAAAGTAATGGTGGTAGAAAACCATAAATTACCCCGTGTTTCTGTCACATTGAGTTTAGATAACCCACTTTTTACAGAAGGAAATAAAAAAGGAGTCGACGCTTTAACCGGCAGTCTTATGGGAAATGGAACTTCAAAAATTTTGAAAGAAAAATTCCAAGAAGAAGTAGACTTTATGGGGTCTTCGATTAATTTTTATTCGTCGGGAGCAAGTGCAAACACTCTTTCACGTTATTTTGGACGTACATTGGAATTGATGGCGCAAGGTGTTACAGATCCTATGTTTACCCAAGATGATTTTGATAAGGCAATCGCTCGTTCGATTGATGGATTGAAAGCAGGTGAGAAAAGTGTAACTGAAAATGCACAAAGAGTTGAAAATGTGTTGGTATTTGGCGCGAACCATCCGTATGGTGAATTCACAACCGAAGATAAATTGAAAGGTTTGTCGCTGAACGATGTGAAGTCGCATTACAAAAATTACTTCGTTCCTAACAATGCATATTTAATCATTATTGGTGATGTGAATTTCAAAGAAGTGAAGAAATTAGTTGAAGCTGATTTTTCCTCTTGGAAAAAAGGAAGTCTTCCGATTTCAAAATTTCAAGACCCTAAAAACATAGCAAAAACACAAATTGACTTTGTGGATATGCCGAATGCTGTTCAGTCTGAAGTAGCGATTTTAAGTTCCGTGAACTTGAAAATGACCGATAGCGATTATTTTGCAGCTTTGGTTGCAAATCAAATTTTTGGAGGAGATTTCAACAGTTATTTGAATATGAATTTAAGAGAAGCGAACGGATGGACCTATGGTGCGCGTTCTTCGATTCGGGGAAATAAACACATCGGGAAATTCAAAGCGGGCGCTTCCGTTCGAAACGAAGTTACCGACAGTGCAGTGGTGGAATCCATCAAAGAATTAAAGAAAATCCGTAGTGAAAAAGTAGATGCAGACATGTTGGCAACGGTTAAAGCAGGATTGATTGGAAACTTTGTGATGGATGCTGAGAAACCCGAATTCATCGCTCGTCAAGCGCTTATGACACAAACGCAAAACTTGCCTTCAAACTTTTTTGAAAATTACATTCAAAGTGTAAATGCAGTTACAGCAGATCAAGTTTTAAAAGCAGCTCAGAAATATTTCAGTTTGGATAATTCCCGAATTTTAGTCGTTGGAAAAGCATCGGAAGTTTTACCGGGATTGGAGAAATTAGGGTATTCAATGAATTATTACGACCGTTTTGGCGCAAAAACAAGTAAGCCCGAACAGAAGAAAGTGGATGCCAACGTGACCGTTCAAACTGTTTTGAATAACTACATTTCTGCAATTGGAGGAGACAAAACAAAAACCGTAAAATCGTTGGTTGCTACCTATAGCGCAACGGTTCAAGGAATGGCGTTGAGTCTGAAATCTATTTCGACCACAGAAGGTAAAACTGCAACAGTTGTATCCGGAATGGGAATGGAACTTCAAAAAACTGTTTTCAATGGTAAAACAGGTTACAATGCACAACAAGGTCAGAAAGTGGACTTAACTCCCGAAGAAATTGCGGATTTTAAATACAGCGCACAACCTTTCCCTGAATTGACTTTGGGTAAAAAAACAGGTGTAATATTAGCAGGAATTGAAAATTTCGAAGGAAAAGAAGCGTATATCATCGCAGATGGGAAGAAAAAACAATTCTACGATGTGAAAACCGGACTTTTGTTAGGAACCACTATTGAACTAGAGGCTGAAGGACAAAAATTTGTACAAACCATTGTTTATACCAACTACAAAGACTATGATGGAATTAAACTTCCCAGTCAGTTTACAATGAATGTAGGTGTAGATATGGTTTTTGAATTGCAAGATGTTAAATTCAACCAAACAGTTGCTGACAGCGAATTTGAATAATTTATTTTTTTATAATAGAAAGAAGAGTCCATTTTTGGGCTCTTTTTTTGTTTTAACGAAGTAGTGAATTCAAAACTGAATCCTAGAAATTTGGGAATGAATGGGAACTCCATTTATTTTCAATCGCATTAATTATTCGGTATTGAATTTTGTTCGTAATTTTGACTTCATTCAAAATGTAAACAATTCAATGTATTTCGGATAGTTTGAATGAAAAGAGAAACAAAATTTTATAAAATGACATTTCAACAACAAATACACCAAGGAATTCCAACTGAGTTACCTCAACCCAAATCGTTTGATGCAAGTGTAAGTCATGCACCCAAGCGAAAAGAAATTTTATCGGATGAAGAAAAAAAACTCGCATTAAAAAATGCATTGCGTTATTTTGATTCAAACCATCACGCGATTTTACTTCCTGAATTCAAAGAAGAATTGGAAAAATACGGTCGAATTTATATGCACCGTTTTCGTCCGGATTATGAAATGTATGCGCGTCCCATTGAAGAGTATCCCGGAAATTCATTACAGGCAAAGTCTATTCAATTGATGATTCAAAACAATTTGGACAAAGCTGTGGCACAACATCCGCATGAATTAATTACCTACGGAGGAAATGGTGCCGTTTTCCAAAACTGGGCACAGTATCTTTTGACCATGAAATATCTGTCTGAAATGACCGATGAACAAACTTTAGTGATGTATTCCGGCCATCCGCTGGGATTATTTCCATCGAATAAATTTGCACCCAGAGTCGTTGTAACCAACGGAATGATGATTCCAAATTACTCCAAACAAGATGATTGGGAAAAATTCAATGCTTTGGGAGTTACGCAATACGGACAAATGACCGCAGGAAGTTACATGTACATTGGCCCGCAAGGAATTGTGCATGGAACCACGATTACGGTTTTGAATGGATGTCGGAAAATCGATGACGAAGGAACAGCAGGAAAATTATTTGTTACCGCCGGATTGGGTGGAATGAGTGGCGCACAGCCCAAAGCAGGAAATATTGCAGGCGTTATTACGGTTTGTGCAGAAGTCAATCCGGAAGCTACTTGGAAACGCCATGAACAGGGCTGGGTAGATGAAGTAATTTCCAACTTGGATGAGTTAGTGGAAAGAGTGAAAAAAGCCAAAGAAAAGAAGGAAGTCGTATCCATTGCGTATGACGGAAATATCGTTGAGGTTTGGGAAAAATTCGATGAAGAAAATCTGTACATCGATTTGGGGTCAGACCAAACTTCTTTGCATAATCCCTGGGCTGGTGGATATTATCCTGCCGGATTAAGCTTTGAAGAATCCAATCAATTGATGGCAGAAAATCCGGATTTATTTAAAGAAAAGGTTCAAGAAACACTCAGACGACATGCTGCAGCAATCAATAAACACACAGCCAAAGGAACCTATTTCTTTGATTATGGAAATGCCTTTCTTTTGGAAGCCAGTAGGGCCGGAGCAGACGTCATGGCAGAAAATGGAATCGATTTCAAATACCCGAGTTACGTACAAGATATCATGGGTCCTATGTGTTTTGATTTTGGTTTCGGTCCGTTTCGATGGGTTTGCACATCTGGAAAACCGGAAGATCTACAGAAAACCGATGAAATCGCGTGTGAAGTTTTGGAAGAAATTAAAAAACATTCTCCCAAAGAAATCCAACAACAAATGCAAGACAACATCACTTGGATCAAAGGGGCACAAGAAAATAAATTGGTCGTTGGTTCGCAAGCGCGAATTTTATATGCCGATGCCGAAGGACGAATGAAAATTGCCCAAGCTTTTAATGATGCCATAGCGCAAGGGATTATTGGCCCCGTAGTTTTGGGTCGTGATCACCACGATGTTTCCGGAACCGATTCTCCTTTCCGTGAAACTTCCAATATTTACGATGGATCAAAGTTTACAGCCGATATGGCAATTCAAAACGTGATCGGCGATAGTTTCCGCGGTGCGACTTGGGTTTCGATTCACAATGGCGGCGGCGTGGGTTGGGGCGAAGTAATAAACGGAGGTTTCGGATTGCTGTTGGATGGATCTTCGGATGCAGAAGGAAAATTAAAATCCATGTTGCATTGGGATGTGAACAATGGAATTGCACGTAGAAGTTGGGCACGAAATGAAGGCGCCATCTTCGCTATTCAACGCGCAATGGAAGAAGAACCTTTGTTGAAAGTTACTTTACCGAATTTGGTGGATGAAAATTTAATCTAATTATTCTTAAAAATATGTAGAAAAAGCCGAGAAGTTTTCTTGGCTTTTTTTGATGTAAGAGGGAAGTTTTCTCGATTTGCTTTATTTGTTCAAATACCTTAGATTAGACGTATTCAATTCAAAATCAACTCAAAGAACACAATGAAAAACCAAGTTACTATTTTCGGAGAGGAAATAATCGATCAAGGCGCCATCAATCAATTATACAACTGCATTGATTCTTCCGAAGATATCGCCGTATTGACTGCCGATGCCCATTATGGATATAATCATCCTATCGGTGGCGCCATTGCGTACAAAGACAAGATATCGCTGTCAGGCGTGGGGTTTGACATTGCCTGTGGGAACAAAGCCGTAAAAACAAATATTCTTGCAAAAGATATTAATGTAGCTAAGGTGATGGATGAAATTTTTCGTCGGATCTCCTTTGGTGTAGGTCGAATTAACAACGAAGCGGTGGATCATCCTGTTTTGGAAGAAATTGCGCAAACTTCATTTTTACCTCAACAAAACATGGCGAAAATGGCTGCTGAACAACTGGGAACGGTGGGAAGTGGAAATCATTTTGTGGATTTATTTGCGGACGATGAAGGTTGGTTATGGATTGGCGTTCATTTTGGATCGCGTGGATTTGGGCATCGAACCACAACTGGATTTATGGCATTAGCAGAAGGTCTAAACTTCACAGACAAACCCAAACAAAGTCCGATGGATGCAAAACCGCTTTTGTTCGATGTGAATTCTGCAATCGGTCAGGATTACATTCAGGCCTTGGACTTGGCAGGAAAGTATGCGTATGCAGGTCGAGATATCGTTGTAGACAAGGTTTTAGAGATTTTAGGTGGATCGAGTACCAAAGAAATTCATAACCACCATAATTTCGCGTGGAAAGAAAATCACTTTGGCGAAGAGTATTGGGTTGTTCGAAAAGGATGTACGCCGGCTTTCCCGAATCAGGAAGGATTTATTGGTGCCAATATGCGTGACACGTCGGTAATTGTAGAAGGAATTGATTCACCCACTTCCGAAAAAGCATTGTATTCCACCGTTCACGGTGCGGGAAGAGTGATGTCTCGAACCAAAGCCTTGGGTAAAACCAAATGGAAACGCAAAGGAGGAAAACGCTTTCGAACCATTGTCTCAAAAGGACAAGTAGATTTTGATCAAGTTCAGTCAGAATTAAAAGAACACCAGATTTACCTTCGAGGTGGAGGAGCGGATGAAGCACCTGAATGTTACAAGAATTTAGAAGAAGTTTTGGCTTACCAAGGAAACACCATTCGCATCAAACATAGATTGCACCCCATTGGCGTAGCTATGGCCGGAGAAGATATTTATGATCCGTACAAGGATTAAGTTTAAAGTTTTCAATTTGGACTGGGATCTTCACACTTAGCGTCCAGACCAAGTTTAAGGATCATCCTCATTTACCCATTTCAATTAAGTGAAAACCGTCTATAAAAAAAAAGACTCTCAGTTTTCTGAAAGTCTTTTTAAGTGGTGGGCGATGAGGGATTCGAACCCCCGACCCTCTGGGTGTAAACCAGATGCTCTGAACCAACTGAGCTAATCGCCCTTTTGAATTGGACTGCAAATATAACAGCATTTTTCTTCTCTGCAAATCTTTTCTGCATATTTGGGCAAAAAAAATTTAAAGTCTACATTCGCAGTCTGATTTACAAATAAATATGGCTAAGAATAAAATAAAGAGATTTGCTGAAAACAAGACATTTACCAATGTTTTTCAGCCAACGAGGGAAGAAATGATTGAGAATTTCGAGCTAAAAGGGAAGTGGAACTCTACTTATTTTAAGAATAACCATCCCATTGTTCTCGAATTAGGATGTGGAAAAGGAGAATATTCCGTGGCTTTGGCTGAAAAATTTCCCGATAAAAATTTTATTGGCATCGATATTAAAGGATCCCGCTTTTGGAGAGGTGCAAAAACAGCGCTAGAAAATGAAATGCACAATGTCGCTTTCCTTCGGACCCAAATTGAATTAATCGATTATGCCTTTGCACAAGGAGAAGTCAGTGAGATTTGGATCACTTTTCCCGATCCGCAGATTAAATTCAAACGTACCAAACACCGATTAACACATCCGGAATTTCTGAAAAGATACCATACCGTTTTAAACAAAGATGGAATCGTTCATCTAAAAACCGATAGTGAGTTTTTACACGGTTATACCCACGGAATTATTCAAATGGAAGGACATGATGTGCTTTTGACGAATCACAATGTATACAATCCGGATAACTTTGAAATGCCGGAGGAAATAACTTCGATTCAAACCTTTTACGAAATG
This sequence comes from Weeksellaceae bacterium, assembly GCA_041676545.1. Lineage (GTDB taxonomy): Bacteria > Bacteroidota > Bacteroidia > Flavobacteriales > Weeksellaceae > Moheibacter. The sequence goes on from JBAYRQ010000010.1 coordinate 28,206, forward strand.
AAATTTCTGAAGGAGAAAAAAAATATTACGTACATTCGTTTTAAACTAAATTATTAATACCCAATGAAAAAGCTGACGACAACTTTATTTTCTCTTCTAATTGCAAGCGGTTTATTTGCTCAAAATTCGGAATGGATTCACGCTACCATCGATGTTCAAAATGCACAAATTCTAAAGAATAATCATCCAGATAAAATTCAAATTCTAGAGAGTTCACCTCTAGTTTCTGCTGTTTATATGAGCACAGAAGCTGCGATGGAATTAAAAGAATACGGAAATCTTCATGGACCGGGTTATATTTTCAGAGCCAATGAGCAAGCTGCACTAAACGCGTTGCAATTTACGCCCCAAGCCACAAACAATGTGCTTGATTTTACAATTACAGAAGATGACTATGTGAATCAATGCATCGCTATGGTAAATGCAGAAAACATAGGAAATACCCTTGTTGCATTAGAAAATTACGGAACTCGTTTTCATACCAAACCAAGTGGTGTACAAGCCTCACTAGACATTAAGTCAAATTGGGAGACAATGGTGAATAATGCGGGAAGAACCGATATCAGTGTAAACTTCTTCGACCATGATTTTACCAATCAGAAATCGGTTATTGTGAGTATTCCCGGCTCTGAATTTCCAGATGAAATTGTGGTTTTGGGTGGTCATTTGGACAGTGGTGATTATTGGATTCAAAACTTTGCACCCGGTGCGGACGACAATGCTTCGGGAATTGCAACTTTGACGGAAACATTGCGAATTTTATTGGAAATGAATTTTCATCCAAAACGAACAGTTCAAATTATGGGATACGCTGCCGAAGAAGTGGGACTATACGGATCGGCGGATATTGCGGAAACCTATAGCCTAAACGACAAAAATGTTTTGGCAGTAATGCAACTCGATATGACGAATTACAAAGGTTCTACTTTCGACATTGGATTAAACAACGATACCCAATATATTTCTACAGAATTGAATCTTTTCATTATTGACTTGATTGAACATTACAATTCAACCGGAGAGCATGCCATAACTTATGGAATGACTCAATGTGGATATGCGTGTTCAGATCATGTAAGTTGGACGGAGAATGGATATCTTGCTTCTTTCCCTATGGAAGCGGCTTTTGAAGATTCCAATCCCTTCATCCACACCACTGGGGATACGTATGCAAATATGGGAAGTACCGCGGTTCATTCAACCAAATTCGTGAAGTTAGCTTTGGAATTTGCGATTGAAATTGCTAAAATAGAAAGTTTGGCAAGTACCCATGATGTGGAAGTTTCTGATTTATTTAGTGCTGTAAATGACCGTAATTTGATTTATCAATGGAATTCTCCCTCTACAAAATTAGAATCTATAACCGTTTTTGATACGGGCGCACGAAAATTAATCCATCAAAAAATCAGGAATTCCCAAGGAAATATTTCTTTGCAAGGGTTGCCCAATGGTTTTTATATCGCAATTTTTAAAGATGCAAATGGAAAAGCCTATTCCAAGAAGTTTTTAATTAAATAAGAAGCAATTCTTTCCACTACACCTAGCTTTATTTGCGAAAAAAAGTTTTCTTAGGTTGTAAGAATCAATGAGAAAGAAGTTGAAAATTGAAAAAAAATATCAATTTAGAAAAAAAATTAGTCTAAATTCGTTGCCACTTAATTTAATTAACACACATGAGAAAATTACCACTTTTCGTATTTATATCTTTATTTACGACCGGATTATTCGCTCAAAATTCAGAATGGGTTTATGCAACCATTGATGTGCAAAATGCCCAGAATCTGAAAGCAAATCATCCCAATCAAATTCAAATTTTAGAAAGTACTTCCTTGGTTTCTGCCGTTTATATGAGCCCAGAAGCTGCAATGGAATTAAAAGACTATGGAAATCTTCACGGTCCTGGGTATATTTTCAGAAAAAACCAAGAGGCTGCTTTGAACGCTCTCGATTTCGCTCCCCAAGGAAATACCAATGTACTTGATTTCACAATTACAGAAGATGCGTATGTGAATCAATGCATAGCGATGGTGAATGAAACCAACATTGAAAATACAATTCTAAATTTACAAAACTATGGTACGCGGTTTCATACCAAACCAAGTGGAGTTCAAGCTTCGTTGGACATCAAGGCGAATTGGGAAAATATGGTGAATACAGCTGGAAGAAGTGACATCAGCGTTGAATTCTTCAATCATGATTTCACCAATCAAAAATCGGTGATCGTTAGTATTCCAGGTACTGAATTTCCAGATGAAATCGTAGTAATTGGAGGTCACCTGGACAGCGGTGATTATTGGATTCAAAACAATGCGCCCGGTGCGGACGATAATGCTTCCGGAATTGGAACTTTAACTGAAACTTTACGAATCCTATTGGAAACAAATTTCCAACCCAAAAGAACCGTTCAAATTATGGGATATGCTGCTGAAGAGGTTGGATTATACGGTTCAGCGGATATTGCAGAAAATTACAGCTTAAACGATAAAAATGTTTTAGCGGTAATGCAACTCGATATGACGAATTACAATGGATCTGATTTTGACATTGCGATTATCAGTGACGCTGCATATACTTCGGGAGAATTGAATCTTTTCTTAATCGATCTTATGGAACATTACAATTCATCCGGGGATCATCCGATTACATACGGTATTTCTTATTGTGGATATGGTTGTTCAGACCACGTAAGTTGGACAGAAAACGGATATCCCGCTTCGTTTCCTTTTGAAGCGGCAATGGGTGAAGACAATCCAAATATTCATACCACCAACGATACGTATGCAGCTATGGGAAGTACGTCAATTCATTCCACCAAATTTGTAAAATTGGCTTTGGAATTTGTGATTGAAGTGGCGAAAGTGGAAAATATGAGCACAAACGAAGTGCAAGCATCGGATTTATTAATCGCTGTAAAAGACAGAAATTTGATTTATCAACTGAATTCTTCTTCTGTAAAAATGGAATCGGTAACGGTTTTCGATACAGGCGCAAGAAAGATGATTGAAAAGAAGAATTTGAATGCAAATGGAAGTATTTCTTTGCAAGAAATTCCGAATGGTTTTTACATCGCTATCTTTAAAGATGCAAATGGAAAAGCGTATTCCAAGAAGTTTTTGATTAAATAAATTTCGTTTAAAAACACAGAAAAAGGAGCGATTTGAAATCGCTCCTTTTTTATTTTAATTCTATGATTATTAATAGATTACGAAATAAAAGTCATGCGATTTACACATCGACACTTTCGCCAATAGATAGAAGAATCAATTCTTTTCCTTTATCAGCAAATGTTTTCTTCGCTTCATCATGATTGATTTCAAGCGCTGGAAAGGTATCATAATGAATGCCTAAAGTTTTATCACATTCCACAAAGTCCGCGGCAACAACAGCTTCTTCCACATCCATTGTATAGTTTCCACCAATGGGTAAAATCGCTAAATCGAGTGTGAAGAACATAGGAATCAGTTTCATATCCATTGTCAAGGCCGTATCACCCGCGATATAAATCGTTTTATCTTCGGTTTTCAAAACAAATCCCATTGGATTTCCACCATAGGAACCATCGGGAAAAGAGGAAGAATGGATGGCCTGGACCGCTTTCAAACGACCAAAATCAAAATCCCAACTTCCACCGTGATTCATTCCATGCCCTTTGAATCCCATCTGTTCATACCGACTCACTATTTCATGATTTGAAATGAGTAGAGCCTTGGTTCGCGTTAAAATCGTCTCCACATCCAACGTATGATCTTGATGGGCATGGGTCAACAAAACAAAATCTACTTTCAAACTGTTCACACTGATTGCAGAAGCGTTAGGGTTTCCACTGAGGAAAGGATCAACGAGTATAAACTGGTTGTTAATTTCGATGTATAGGGTTGAATGACCTAAATATTGTATTTTCATAATGAACGCGTTTTTAAAGAATTTGTATCGATTAATTTTTAAATAGTGAAGTGTAAAAGTAAGAAATTAAACCGAAAAGAGAGGGGAGTGATTCGAACTGAATGAAATTTGGAAACTCGATTTAACACCGAAATCCACAAGAAAGCGTGAAGTGCATTTCTTGGAAATAGAATCTTTTTCAAATTTTTATAATTTCAAGTTTCGATTTGTACCTTTGTAGGCTATGATTTCAACAAGTGATAGTATAAAGTTGCTACCCGATCACGTGGCCAATCAGATTGCTGCGGGAGAAGTGGTGCAGCGACCCTCTTCGGTGGTCAAAGAATTGATGGAAAACGCAGTTGATGCGGGTGCAACTGAAATTGATTTGATTGTAAAAGAAGCCGGTCGAACGCTGATTCAAGTGGTCGACAACGGTTCGGGTATGAGTATAACTGATTTGCGGATGGCTTTTGAACGGCATGCCACATCCAAAATCCGTACAACGGAGGATATTTTTCATATCGAAACCAAAGGGTTTAGAGGAGAAGCCCTTCCGTCCATTGCGGCAGTTGCTCAGGTAGATGCACTGTCCAAAGTCGAGGATGAAGAAATTGGAAATCGATTGATTATTGAAGGTGGAAATGTGCGCGATCAATCTCCAGCTGCAGCGCCAACGGGAACTTCTTTTTCGGTGAAGAATTTGTTTTACAATGTTCCAGCACGACGTAATTTCCTAAAGTCCAACCAAGTAGAACTTCGACATATTCAAGATGAATTCTTGCGAATTGTTTTAGCGCACGAAGATATAAGTTTTCGATTTTTCCATAATGATACCGAGGTGTATATTCTTAAAGGTGGAAATTTGAAACAACGAATCGTTCAGATATTTGGTCGTAAAATTGAAACCCAATTGGTTCCGATTTCGGAAGATACTGAGATTGTAAAAGTCAGTGGATTTGTTGGAAAACCAGAAAGTGCGAAAAAACAAAGAGGCGAACAGTTTTTCTTTGTCAATCACCGTTTCATACGAAGTAATTATTTACACAAAGCGATTGTGGATGCATTTGAAAGTTTATTGCCCAATCAATATGTACCTTCGTATTTTTTGTATTTAGAAATTAATCCTTCAAAAATTGATATCAACATTCATCCAACCAAAACGGAAATTAAATTCGAAGATGACTACGCGATTTATGCTGTAATGCGTTCCGCGGTTAAACATGCCTTGGGGCAGTTTCATATTACACCGCCCATGGATTTTGATCAAAATCCAGACATTGCATTTTTGCCTCCACCTTCGAAACATAAAAGTATTAGAACACCGGAGATTCGGGTAGATCGAAATTATAATCCATTTGAAACCCGACCTAGTCAACGGGAAATTCAGCCGATGAATGAACTGTATCAATCTTTTTCAGGTTTTGAAACCGACGATCATTCATCCGAAAGATTAATCGATAAAGAAGAATTTGAAACCCAGTCCAACCAAGTCCTTCAATGGATGAATAAATATTTGGTCGTTCAACATCAAGGTGAATTGTTGATAATTGATCAAAACCGTGCACATCAGTTGGTTTTATTCAATAAAATGATAGAATTAGGTCAAAAAAATACATTGAGTCAACGTTTGTTATTTCCAATAGAAATTCCATCCAATGTTTCTGAAATTCAAGTATGGAAAGAATTAGAAATGGAATTGGTTAATTTTGGTTTCGATGTGGAGTTCGAAACAGAAAGCATTCATATCAATGCCATTCCGACCGAAATTAAAACCGACAATGTGGAATTGATTTTCGAAGGTTTACTTTCGAGTTTTGAGTCATTTTCTGAAATTGATTTCTCGACCGAAATTGCCAAAATTATCTCAAAAAATACAGCGATTAAAAAAGGGGAGCCACTCCTCGATGAACAAGCCAAGCATTTGGCACAGCAATTGTTAGCATTGGACGAGCCTAATTTCTCGCCCTTTGGGAAACCGGTTTTTGTTCAACTTTCGGATACTGAAATTCATAAAAAACTAAATTAAAACGACTTATGTTCAATCAACCCATACCGGCAGTCACAAAGAACTTATTGATTATCAACGGATTATTTTTCTTGGCTGCCATTGTTTTTGGCGAAAGAGGAATCGATTTGGGTCATATTTTGGGTGCTTTTTATCCGGAATCCGTCAACTTTAAACTGTGGCAAATCATCACACATATGTTTATGCATGCGCCTTATCCAAACCTATCGCATATTTTATTCAATATGTTTGCGTTGTGGATGTTTGGTTCTTCTGTGGAAACAACTTTAGGTGCAAAAAAGTTCTTAACACTCTATTTCGCAGCAGGATTGGGTTCATTTATATTGTTTAATTTCACGAATTACATTCAAGTTGAACAACTAAAACCGATCGTAGAAGCAACAGGAGTGGATGTAAATAGTTTTGTTCAGTCCTTGAGATTAACCAGTTCCTTTCAGTATAGCTTTCCTGTTCCCAACAATTCAGAAGCCGTCAAGGAGTTAGCGAGTTATTATATCACGCCTATGGTCGGAGCTTCGGGTGCGATTTATGGAGTTTTAGTTGCATTCGGGGTATTGTATCCGAATGCGAAATTGGCGTTGATATTTCTTCCCATTCCCGTCAAAGCGAAGTACTTTATTCCAGCCATCATTGCAATTGAGTTCTTTATGGGACTTCAGAATTTCGCTTGGAATCCCATTGCGCATTTCGCGCACATTGGTGGTGCGATTATTGGATTCATCCTGGTTCGCGCTTGGAAAAAGAAACTAAGCCAAAATTGGTAAAATAAAACGCAACGAAAGTTGAAATAAATTAAAAATGAACGACTTAATTCAACAATTAAATGACAAATACAAAAACGGCGAAATCAATGTCAAACTGATATTTATTTGTGTCGGAATTTTTGTATTGGCTTTCTTAATAAATTCTTTAATCCTCAAAAATAGTACGCTCAAAGTAGATGATTACTTTGCAGCAAAAGCAACTTTGGACCAATTCTTCAGTCAACCTTGGGGAATTATTAGTTATACTTTTTTTCACGGCAGTTTCATGCACTTGGCGTTGAATATGCTGATGATTTATTTTATAGGTCAACTATTTTTACGGTATTTTCGGAAAGAAAATTTCCTCACTTTCTTCCTATTTGGTGGAATTTCAGGCGCCTTGTTATTTATGGCTTTTTCGCCGGTTTTAAATTATGGAAATAGTTTAGTGGGCGCATCTGCGGCGGTTTATTCCTTGTTTTTTGCGCTGGTGGCTTACATTCCCAAAACCAAAATTCAACTGATGTTTATTAACATCAACATTCCGCTGGACTATGTCGGATACGGTTTGTTGGCGTTTGATTTGGTTATGATTTTATCTGGAGATAATGTGGGTGGACATATTTCGCACATCGGTGGTGCTGCTTTTGGGTTCTTGTATATGAAGCAGTTCGAGAAAGGAAATGATTTCTTGGGATCGTTGATTTTATCTCTGTTCTTTCGTAAAAAAGTACAACGACAAAAGAAAGTAAAAACACCTCCAAAAGATGACTACGAATTCAATTCCCAAAAGGTAGAAAAGCAAAATAAAATCGATAAGATTTTGGATAAAATATCGGATTCGGGCTACGAAAGTTTAACCAAAGAGGAGAAAGACTTCTTGTTTAAAGCGGGAAGATGAAAGGATTTCGCTTAAAGGGCTTGGACCCCGTGTTTTTTATGTCTCATTTGCTGTTTTTAATTTTTTCTTACAGCATTTATTTGGCACCCGACATTGCGCCTTCAACTTTTCCATATTTTGGATTTGTTCCCATTTTCTATCCTCTCCTAGTTATAGCTAATATCCTACTTCTCATTGTCTTATTTTGGCGAAGAACACTGTATGGAATTATCTTTACATTGGCTTCTGTAGGACTCTTATTTCCGTTAACGAAAACCTATCAATATTTTGGTAAAACGGTAGAAACCAAAGCTGATTTTAAGGTTATTAGTCTCAATGCCCACTATTTGAGGGAAGATGGATATGTTGAATTTTTCAACAAAGAAAAAGCGGATTTGGTTCTGCTTCAAGAAGTGTATTGGAAGGATGAATCTTTTGTGAATCTGAAAGATTCTGCATTTGCCGATTATTACCATGAATCCAATTCAATCATTCAATTCTTCAGCAAATACCCGATTATTGAATTCAAGAAAATTTTCTCTGGTGAAAATGGAACTTCGGGCTATGCGGCTTATGCGGATTTGGACATTGGACATGACACGATTCGAGTGATAAATGTGTACTTGGAATCGATGTTCATCGACAAGGACTTAGTGAAAGAAGCAATTGGAGATCATCAAAAAACCAAAAAAAACTCCCAGATTTTAAAAAATAAATTGACCGCGGGATTCCTTCGTCACGAAAAACAAATCAAGGAGCTATTGCCTTATGTAGGCGGTTCTCGTCATCCTGTAATTTTTGCAGGAGATTTAAATGCCGTGCCTAATTCTTATGAATATCAACAACTTACTTATTTATTAAAAGATCCGTACCACTTAGTTGGGAAATCTGCAGGAACTAGTTTTCATGACTTTAAATATCCGTTGCGGTTGGATTATATTTTTTATTCGGATGAATTTCTTCCTGTAAAGTATGAAGTTCTCAAAAAGGTAAAACTTTCGGATCACTATCCGGTTGTTGGTTATTTTAAATTACCATAAAATTGTATCTTTGATTAAATCACAAAAAATCTATGTCTGTTAAAGAAAATTTCATTCGGGAAATTCAACAGAATTATCAGTATAAAGGGGATAAAATAATCTTAGGCAAAGCAAAGCTCGAAGGCGAAGTTCTATCCGAAACTGAAATTTCAGTTGCTTTAAAAACTCTCAATCGACATGGTTTAATTGCAGGCGCAACCGGAACCGGAAAAACCAAATCACTTCAAATTTTAGCCGAACAACTTTCACTGAAAGGCGTTCCCACTTTGGTTATGGATATCAAAGGAGATTTGAGCGGAGTAGCAGCTGCAGGAGATGGAGACAACAAGGGAATCAAAGAGCGACAACATCTACTCGAATTGGATTATGAGCCGATGGGTTCACCTGTAGAATTTTTGTCATTAAGTGAAGAGCCCGGCATAAAATTACGCGCAACGGTTACCGAATTTGGACCGATTTTATTCAGTAAGATTTTGGAATTGAGTGAAGCGCAGTCGGGAATTATTTCGATAGTTTTTAAATACTGTGATGACAAAGGATTTCTTTTGTTGGATTTAAAAGATGTTCGAAAAGTGTTGCAGTATCTGAGTGATACGGACAAAGGAAAACAAGAGTTAACGACTACGTATGGAAGTATTTCCAAAGCATCTTTGGGCGCAATCCTTCGAAAAATAGTTACATTGGAACAACAAGGAGCCGATCAATTCTTTGGAGAACCTTCCTTTGAAGTAGCGGATTTATTGAAGTTCAAGAATGGAAAAGGAGTTATTAACATCTTAAGAGTCGTCGACATACAAAGTAGACCGGCATTATTTTCAACTTTCATGTTGAGTCTTTTGACCGAAGTGTATGAAACTTTTCCCGAAGTGGGTGATTTGGAAAAACCTAAGTTGGTAATTTTCATCGACGAAGCCCATCTTTTATTCAATGAAGCGAGTAAAACCCTGCTTCAGCAAATGGCAATTATCATTAAATTAATCCGTTCAAAAGGAGTGGGAATCGTTTTCTGCACACAACTTCCAGGCGATATACCCGATGAGGTTTTGAGTCAATTGGGATTGAAAATTCAACATGCTTTGCGTGGATTTACAGCAAGAAATCGAAAAGAAATTCAAAAAGCAGTTGAGAATTATCCGATTACAACCTATTACAAAGCAGATGAAGTCATTACCCAATTGGGAATCGGTGAGGCGTTTGTTACGGCATTGAATGAAAAAGGAATTCCTACACCGTTAGTTCACACGTATCTACGTGCGCCCTTGTCACGAATGGATTTGTTGACGAATGAGGAAATAAATTCCATCATTGGAAAATCAGAAATGATGGATAAATACAATTCAGAAATTGACCGAGAGTCTGCGTATGAAATCCTTACACAAAAAATGAATGAGTTTTCGAGGAATTCAAATCCATCCCAACCCGAAACAAAGAAGCCTGTGGGAAGGCAAAAAAAACAAAAAACAATCACAGAAACCATACTCTCTGATTCCACGATAAAAAGCTTTATGCGAACCATTGGGAATCAAATTATACGAGAGTTTTTTGGAAAAATTAAAAAACGTTAAATGTACACAGTACTCGATATAGAAGCCACAGGAGGAAAGAAAGGAGAAGAAGACATCATTGAGGTGGCCATCTACCAATACGACGGTAGAAAGATTGTCGATCAGTTTATTTCGTTGGTTCAACCTGGCCGGGACATAGATTTCTATGTTCAAAAATTAACGGGAATTACAACGAAAATGGTTCAAACCGCACCCAAGTTTCACGAAGTGGCCAAACGAATTATTGAAATTACCGAAGGAACTATTTTGGTCGGTCACAACGTTGATTTTGACTACCGAATGTTGAAACAAGAATTCAAGAAATTAGGGTATGCATTTTACCGTGAAACCATCGATACCGTTACGCTGAGCGAGCGATTATTGCCCGACGCTACGTCCTATTCTTTAGGAAAATTAACCAAAGAATTAGGAATTCCAGTCACCGACCGACATCGCGCTTCTGGCGATGCACGAGCTACTTTGGAACTTTTCAAATTACTTCTCGATAAAGATACTCAAAAAGAGATTTCAAAATCACAACCATCTACGCTAGTTTCGAGAAATAAATTTGCATCATATTACAAAGATTTACCCAATACAATCGGTGTTTTTTATTTTTTGAATGAACAAAAAGAAGTGATTTATTTGGCACGATCTACCAACATCGCGCAAAGTGTTCGAAAAGCATTGACTTCCAAGTCCGCTGTCAGCAACCAATTACGAATGAGTTTTGACTCGGTGCATTACGAAGAAACAGGAAATGAATTGATTTCTTGGGTCAAAGAATTCAGTGAAACGAAACCTTTAAAACCCTTTTTAAGTTCCCAAAGAATGAAAATTCGGAATGCATTTTATTTGGAGGAAGAAAATGGCTACAAAATCTTGCAACTTAAAAAATACAAAAAAGAAGGTCCGGCTCCTTTATTGAAAATAGTAAATCTAAAATTGGGTTTAAAATTATTTGCACTTATCAACGAAGAATTTGATTTATGCCCCAAATTAAATGGTCTTATTCCTGTTGATCAAAAATGTTTGAGTTATGAAGTGGGCGAATGTAGAGGTGCATGCGAAGGGCAAGAATCTCCGGAAGATTACAACCAAAGAGTCGATCAATTCTTACAGAAAATTAGTATTGAAAACCGGGATTTCCTACTGATTGGAAAAGGAAGGAAATTGGGTGAAAAATCATTTATTTTAATGATAGATGGGTATTGTAAAGGCTTTGGATATTTTGAATTGAATCATCAAATAAAATCATTAGAAAGGATTACCGAAAGAATGACTGTAGTTGAACCGATGAATGAAATAAGTCATGTGATTCAATGGTTTTTATTCTCAGAAAAATACGATGAGATTATTTCCTTACATTCGCTTGAAAAGTAATTCCCCACATAAAAATTCAAACAATGATAAATAAAGAAGAAAACGATCGAATCCGTGAAAAATTTGTGGCTAAAAACTGGAACGAAGTGAAGTCAAACGACTCCTGGGCTTTGTTCAAAATAATGGCTGAATTCGTCAAAGGATACGAAACCATGGCGAAAATAGGGCCGTGTGTTTCCGTTTTCGGTTCAGCGCGTACCCATCCCGATTCTGAGTATTACAAAATGGCAGAAGAAATTGGATATCAACTTACCCAACTTGGTTTTGGAGTGATAACAGGAGGTGGGCCTGGAATCATGGAAGCGGCGAATAAAGGCGCTCAAAGAGGAAAAGGAAAATCAGTCGGTTTGGGAATTTCATTGCCTTTTGAAACAGGACTTAATCCGTATGTAGATTACGATTACAGTATAAATTTTGATTATTTCTTTGCCCGAAAAGTAATGTTTGTAAAGTATGCCCAAGGATTTATTGCCCTTCCAGGCGGTATGGGAACGCTCGACGAATTGTTTGAATCTTTAACCTTAGTTCAAACCCAAAAAACCGGACGATTCCCGATTGTTTTAGTCGGAATCGACTATTGGTCTGGATTGTTTGAGTGGCTGAAAGAAAAAGTTCTTGAAGCAGGTAACATTAACGATACCGATTTTGAACTCTATCGATTGGTCGACACGCCCGAAGAAGCCGTGGGTCATATCAAGGCGTTTTATGACAAATACAGAGTCAAACAAAACTTCTAATTCATTCATACTAAAGTTATTTGTAAATCGTTATTTTCACTATGTCTTTACAACTAAAAATACATCCAAAAAGAATTTTAATTGGGTTGGTTTTACTCCTTCCTTCACTATTTCTTTTAGGACAAACCAATACAAGCCGATGGGAGGATTACTTTTCGTATGCCCATATTCGACATATTCATGAAGTAAATGGAATTATCTATTGTAGCGCAGAAAATGGTTTGTTCTCCTACGATCCCAACGGTGGAGAAATCGATAAAATTTCAAAAGTAAATGAGCTCAATGATGTGGATATCACTGCGTTCAATTACAATCCGGATTTAGGGATTTTAATGGTGGGCTACAGAAGTGGTGAATTGGATATGCTGGGCGGAGAAGAAAATTACAATTTATTGGAAATTCCTTTGCATCAAGCCTATTCGGGAAGTAAACAAATAAATCATATTTCTTCACATGAATCCACGGCAATTATTTCGGGTGAATTCGGACTGGCTTCGTTTAGTTTGGAGAATTTTGAATTCATGGAAACCACGTATTTTACCCAAATGGGTGTGTACTTTGGCGTGAAAGAATCTGCTATTTTGGATGGAATAATTTATGCCGCAAGTACCCATGGGATTTTTACGCATACTTTGGATGAGTTTATTGCCAACTTTGTGACTTGGCAACAACCCATAGGCGTTCCAACGACAGCTTTTCAAAATATTATAAACTTTCAAGGAAATATCGTCGCTTCAACAGGCGATGCTATTTATCGGTACGATGGAAGCAATTGGATGTTCATGGGGAATTTCCCGAATTTAAGAGACTTAAATGTAAATGGAGATATTTTGAGTATTATTCAAAACAATACAGTTAGTAATTACAATTCAGACTTTAATTTACAAGAAACCACTTCATTTACCCAAAACTTAAATACAGGAATAAAAGTTGGAAACACAACCTACGGCGGTTCTATTTTGTTTGGATTAATTAATGGAAACAATGAGATTTTGCCCGACGGCCCTTATAACAACAAGTCGTGGTCAGTCACTGCGCACAAAGACCGTATATGGATTGCACCGGGTGGAATGAATAGCTACAACAGTCCCCAACAAAATGCAGATGGTTTTTATTATTTCGACGGAACGAGTTGGATTCAGATTACGTCCGAAGAAATGTTGGGAGCCAAAGATATATTGGATATAGAAGTTAATCCCAATGACCCTTCTGAATTCTATGTTTCTCCATGGTTTGAACACGTTTCTTGGGATTTACCAGATACTCATATTGGAATTCTTCAATTTAAAGATACCCAAATGGTTGCCAATTTCAATTCAGAAAACAGTGGTTTAAAGTTTCGAGAAAGAATAGGAGGAAGTGTTTTTGATGATCAAGGAAATTTATGGATCGGACAATCCTATACTTCTCCAGGTGAACGAACATATATGGTTCGTAAAAAAGCAGCTGGCGGCTGGGATGCCATCGATTTGGATGCAACCATCGCCAATGCCGGAGCAAAAAAACCGATTTTCTACAATGGTTATGCTTTTATGGCACTTCCAAGAGGTGGAGGTGTCCGTGCTACGAATATGCAATCTGTATTGTCCGTTTCGGCTTCCCCTTCCAAAGGAAATCTTCCATCGAATGCGATTTATGCCATTGCTATTGACAAAAATGGAGTTTTATGGATTGGATCAGAATTAGGTTTGCGGGTTTTATACAGTCCCATCCAAACCATGCAATTGGATGAGTTTGAAGCTCAACCGATTATTATTGAACAAAACGGTATTCCCGAAGCTTTGCTAAACGATACGCAAATCAATGCGATTCAGGTCGATGGAACCAATCAAAAATGGGTCGCTACCCAGAGTTCGGGTGTTTATTATTTCTCGGAAGATGGAACGGAAACTGTTTTACACTTTACATCGGGGAATTCTCCTTTGCCATCCAACAGTGTAAACTCAATCTTCGTTGAGAATTCCACTGGAGTAGTTTATTTTGCCACAGAAAAAGGAGTCGTTTCTTACCGAAGTGATGCTGTGGAAGGTGGCGATTCTTTTGGCGATGTGTATGCGTATCCCAATCCTGTTCGACCTGGTTTTACGGGAGATGTTACCATCAAAGGATTGCCGATTGATGCCGATGTGCGCATTGTGGATATTACTGGAAATTTAATTTTTAAAACAAAAGCGAGAGGAGGTGTTGCCAAATGGGATACTAAAAACATGAAAGGAAAACTGGTAGCATCTGGAATCTATTTGGTTTTAATGACCAACCAAGATGCCTCTGAAAGTAAACAAACCAAAATTGCAATTGTTAGGTAATGATTACCCAAACCAAAGCACTTGTCATTTCTTCTCTAAAATACGGTGACACAAGTAAAATAGTGAAGTTTTATACCCAAAGTTGCGGTGTGAAATCCTTTATTGCCAAAGGCGTTTATTCAAAAAAAAATAAAACAAATGCGTTTCTAAATCCACTGAATTCTGTCGAATTGATTTTTGATAATCGTTCCTCTTCCAACTTGCGTTTTTTTAAAGAAATTCGGCAGTTTGAACATTACCAAAGCTTGTATCAATCTCCTCAAAAAATGGCAATTGTTCTCTTTTTGGGCGAAATTCTTAATTCTGTTTTGCAAGAAGAAGAAACCAACGACGCTTTGTTCCAATTTATTTCATCTGCTCTTTTAACTTTCGATGAAAAACAATCCGACTTTGCTGATTTCCATTTGTGGTTTCTTTTTCATCTTACCCAATATTTAGGATTTTACCCGCACTTGAATTCAAATTCAAATTATTTTGATTTGAAGGAAGGCGTTTCGACAGACCAAAAACCAGCGGAAGTTTTTATTGGCAAACAAGATCTTCAACTTTTTAAAAAATTGAGCCAAATTGAATTTTCGAACCAAAGTCAAAATGAATTTAGCCAAAAACAAAGAAAATCGATTTTAACGACGCTTTTGAGGTACTACGAGCTTCATATATTGAATTTCCGGCAACCAAAATCATTGGAGGTGTTAAGTGTCATTTTCGGTTAGTTATTTTGATAAATCGCATTTGTGAAGGTCATTTTTTAGTCGAAAACGATCCGAATTCATGAAATCTTCTCTTTTAATTCTGAAAAGAAAAATCGCTCGATTTTCTTCTTAGTCCAATTAACCGAATTTTGCATATTAAAATTTCCACGAAGTACCCAATTATTTCCGAACTTCCATTTTTTGCCGAACTGCTTCATAAATACAAATGGCCGCTGCATTACTGACATTTAACGAATCTACTTTTCCTTTCATGGGAATTTTAATGAGCACATCGGAATTTTCTTCCCAAAAATCGGTCAAACCTGAAGCTTCGGTTCCAAAAACAATAGCGGAAGATTTTCGAAGATCCACTTCATACAAACTCTTTGTATTTTCCCTTAGAAAAGTAGAAACGATTTGAATTTTATTTTGCTTCAACCATTTTACCACTTCTTCTTTGGGAGCAGAAACCAATGGATTTGTAAAAACAGTTCCTACACTACTTCGAATGACATTGGGATTATAAAAATCGGTTAAAGGGTCACAAACAATTAATAAATCAGCGCCTGCGCCATCACAACTTCGTAAAACTGCTCCAAGATTCCCCGGTTTTTCCACCGATTCTAAAATAACTATTAAACCGTTTCCTTGAATGTGAATTTGATTTAATTCAGTTGATTTGGATTGATAAATCCCAATAATCCCACCCGTTGTTCCGCGGTAAGCAATTTTTTCATACAAGGAAGGCGACACTTTAAAGATCAGATCAGAAGAAAGTTGAAAAGAAGCTTGAAACAATTCCTCGGCCACATAAAATTCAACTACTTGAAAACAAGATTGCAACGCCAATTTATTTTCTTGAATTCCTTCGACCACAAATAAATTCTGTTTTCTTCGTTCCCGGGACTTTTGCTGAAGTTTCAGTAAATTTTTAATTCTTGGATTTTGAAGACTATCAATTTGCATGTTGGATTTTTGAGTGTTAGAATTGATACCGAATTAAGCTTCGGCACCTACAAATTTGCGTTTCACCAAATATTCCGCAATTTGAATCGCATTGGTAGCGGCGCCTTTTCGAAGATTATCTGCCACAATCCATAAATTCATCGAATTGGCTTGCGACAAATCCCGTCGAATTCGTCCTACAAAAGCTTCATCCCTACCTTCGGAAAATAAAGGCATAGGATAGGTATTGGTATCGGGATTATCTTGAAGAATAACCCCTTCGGAACCACGCAAAATTCGACGAACATCAGATTCCTCAAAAGGCAAACGAAACTCGATATTCACCGATTCGGAATGTCCACCCTGAACGGGAACACGCACAGCGGTTGCAGTCAATGCAATGGTTCGGTCATCCAGAATTTTCTGGGTTTCATTCACCAATTTCATTTCTTCTTTGGTATTCCCCAATTCATCAAAAACATCGCAATGCGGCAAAGCATTTTTAAAAATAGGGTAGGGATAAACCATTTTGGGATGGGTTCCCGCAATTTCACCATTCAACTGATCAACAGCGTCTTTTCCCGTTCCTGTAACCGATTGATAAGTAGAAATCACTACTCTTTTTAAACCGTATTTTTTATACAAAGGATACAACACCATCACCAATTGAGTCGTTGAACAATTTGGATTTGCAATGATTTTATCTTCTTCTTTTAGAATTCTTTTATTTATTTCTGGAACAATTAAAGGAACGTTTGGATCCATTCGAAATTCGGAAGAATTGTCAATAACCGTTGTTCCAACCTTCACAAATTCCGGTGCCCATTGTTTGGAAATTTGGCCGCCAGCGGAAAAGAAAGCGATGTCGGGTTTGGAATCAATGGCGGTTTCCATCGATACAATTGCGTGCTTCATTCCTTTGAAATCCACTTCATTTCCTACCGAACGTTCCGAAGCTACGGGTATTAATTCACGGATTGGAAAATTTCTTTCTTCCAATATTTTCAAAAAAATCTGACCCACCATTCCTGTAACGCCAACAACCGCAACTTTCATACTTTCTTATTTTAGTCAAAATTACTACATTTCAACCAAATTAAAGAACTTGTTTCGCTAATAAATATGCTCTTCGTATTCATTTATGAACTCCTACTTTTGTAAGGATAGTAGCTAATATTCTATGAGAAAGACTTACTTTAACCAATCGAAATATTTGTATTCGCTTATCTTTGTAATCCCATGAAGAAAATTTCAACTTATATAGCCTTACTTTTTATTACCTTTTGTAGCCTTCAAGCATTGGCCCAAAATGACCGTCCCAAAGTTGGATTGGTTCTGAGTGGAGGCGGCGCCAAAGGATATGCACATATTGGTGCGCTTAAAGTGATTGAAGAAGCCGGTATAAAAATCGATTATATTGGTGGAACCAGTATTGGAGCCATTGTGGGCGCATTGTATGCGTCGGGATATACTGCAGATGAGTTGGAGAAAGTCATGTATAATCTCGATTTAAGTAATATAATTCTAAAAGATAAATCCCGAAAAGAACTTCCGTTTTTCGATAAATCGTATCGTGAAAAATATTTATTGGAATTGCCTTTTGATAATTTCAAATTGGGTTTCCCGAATGCGATTTCAAGTGGACAAGGAACCTCAGATGAATTGATTTACCTCTTTCGACATGTGCATAACATCAGTGATTTCAACGAGTTGCCTATTCCTTTTGTTTGTATTGCTACCCGATTGAGTGATGGAGAAGCTGTTGCTTTTCATGAAGGATTTCTTCCGCAAGTAGTGATGGCAAGTGGAGCTTATCCCACGTTGTTTGAACCTGTTCGAATTAACAATCAATTGTATATCGATGGAGGTGTACGGAATAATTATCCCGTACAAGAAGTAATCGACATGGGAGCAGATTATATCATTGGTATCGACTTACAGGAAGGGTTAATCGATGAAGAAGGATTAAATTCGGCCACCAAAGTTATTGAACAAATTATATCCTATAATATCGCCGCAAAATCAGAAGAACAGAGTAAAAAGGTAGATTTAGCTATTTTCCCCTATTTAAAAGGTTTTTCTGTAACGAGTTTCGATAGTAAAAATGAAATTATTAATGCAGGCACTTTGGCTGCTGAAAGCGTAATGCCTCAATTGATCGAAATCGCTAAATTACAAGGCAACCCAAACATTTCTAAACCTCCCATTGAAAACAATGAATATGTTTTAGTTACTGATTTGGAAATCAACGAATTAAAATCATACAATCAAGCGTATATCAAAGGGAAATTAGGAATAAAACCACCTCAATTGACGACGTATGAAAATCTTCGTCAAGGTGTAAAAACACTGTATTCATCTGGAAACTTTAACAAGGTGTATTATCGTGTAAAAGACAATGAAGACGGTCATAAAACCCTGTCGATCTTTGCTCAAGAAAAAACGAATCGACAGTATTTGAAGCTAGGATTACATTATGACGATCTTTTTAAAACAGGCTTACTCTTAAACTTCACAAGTAAACATTTAATTTTTGACAATTCCATTTTTTCAGCAGATTTAATTTTTGGTGATTTCCCTCGGTATGAGTTGAATTATTATATAGACAATGGGATTTTCCCAAGTTTGGGATTTTATTTTGGTTTCAAGCAATTTAATTCACCGACACGAGCTTCGAATTTCACTTCGGATTATAGCGATGTCTTATTTAATTATAATTTCGATGAGTTTATTAATCAAGCGTATATTCAATCTACTTTGTTTGAAAAATATGCAATGGGAGTAGGTATAGAACATCAATATCTCAGCATAAAAACCAAAAATTTACCATTAGAAGACCCGAATAGAGTGATAGAAAAAGGATATTATTTGAAGTTATTCGGATTTTTAAAAGCGGATAATTTAGACAATCCGAACTTTCCAACCAATGGATTAAAATTCAATGGTACTTTCAAATATCTTTTTCATTCGAACTCCCCGAACTCTTCAGAAACATCAATGATACACGCGAAATTAGAAGGAAATAAACCTTTGAATTCTTGGTTGTCCTTAAAAGGTTTTGGTGAATTTGGAACATATTTTAGTTACTATCCACCTACCTCACAAAAATTTGTATTGGGTGGTTTTGTCGAACAAAATTTCATGAATTATTCTCGATTTTACGGCCTTCCTTTCATTCATGCAGGTGGAGACAATCTAGCCTTGGCAGGCGGGAAAATTCAAGCGCGTGTATTGCGTAATCACTATTTATCAGGCTTTATGAACGTCGCGAATCTGACAGACGACTTCGATCAATTAAAGCTTTTAAAATACACCTACACAGGATATGGATTAGGTTATGGTTACGACAGTCCATTAGGTCCTGTAATTGGCCTGTGGACCTATTCTCCCAACACAAAAACAAGCATTTTCAATGTGTCACTTGGATTCTGGTTTTAATAATTTCGAACTAAAGAATTTCTCTAATTTCAAAAGAAAAAAAACTCTAAAAGATTCGTTCTAAATTCAATGCAATAAAATTTGTAGCAGAAGAAATACAAATCATTAACTTTGCAAAATGATTTCACTATTCTACGAGACAGATTTTATACTTGAAAAGGAATCAATTCTAAAAAACTGGATTGAAACCTCCATCAAAGAAGAAGGATATGCAACCAAGGAATTAAATTACATTTTCTGCACGGATGAATATTTATTGGACATCAACATTCGGCATTTGCAACATGATTATTATACAGATGTAATCGGTTTTCAATACACACATGGAAAACAATTATCGGGCGATATCTACATTAGTATTGATCGCATAAATGAGAATGCAATCATCCACGAAGTATCTTTTGAAAAGGAATTAGCCCGGGTTATGATTCATGGCGTTTTGCACTTCATGGAGTACAAAGATAAAACCGAAGAAGACGCAAAGAAAATGCGAAAGGCCGAAGACAAATATTTAAACAAGTTAACAGAAATAAACTGATTGTTCCACGTGGAACAATTGCAAAAGACAAACAAAAATGTTTACAAGTGATTACGATATAATAGTAGTAGGAGGAGGCCACGCAGGTGCAGAAGCTGCATCAGCCGCAGCAAAAATGGGTTCAAAAGTTTTACTGGTTACTATGAACTTACAGAACATAGCACAAATGTCTTGCAACCCCGCAATGGGCGGAATTGCCAAAGGACAAATCGTGCGAGAAATCGATGCGTTAGGCGGAATGTCAGCCATTATTACCGACAAAACCATGATTCAATTCAAAATGTTAAACCTATCCAAAGGTCCAGCCATGTGGAGCCCAAGAGCGCAATCCGATCGGATGCGATTTGCAGAAGAATGGCGTTTGGCTTTGGAGGCAAATCCAAACATTGACTTCTTTCAAGATATGGTCAATGGATTGATAATCGAAAGAAATAAAGTAGTTGGAGTTAAGACAGGAATGGGCTTAACGATTCGTTCAAAATCCGTAATTCTAACCAATGGAACTTTCCTAAACGGCCTAATCCACATTGGAGAAAAACAATTTGGTGGAGGAAGAATGGGTGAAAAAGAAGCCACAGGAATTACCGAGCAATTGGCAGGTTTAGGCTTTGATACTGGGCGGATGAAAACAGGAACCCCACCGAGAGTGGACGGTAGATCCATTGATTTTTCAAAGATGGAAGAACAAGCCGGAGATGAAAACCCACAAAAATTCTCTTTCGAAGACACACCCAAATTAACAAAACAAAGAAGCTGCTGGATTACGTACACCAATCAAGAAGTACATGACTTACTTCGCGAAGGGTTTGATCGTTCACCCATGTTTAATGGATCCATCAAAAGTACAGGACCAAGATATTGCCCATCGATCGAAGATAAGATCAATCGTTTTGCGGAACGAGATCGCCACCAAATATTCGCAGAACCGGAAGGTTGGAATACAGTTGAATATTACATCAACGGATTTTCAACTTCCCTTCCAGACGATGTTCAAATAAAAGCCATGCGATCTATTCCCGGTTTCGAAAATGCAAAGATGTTTCGTCCAGGTTATGCGATTGAATACGACTATTTTCCGCCTACCCAATTAAAGCGTACTTTGGAAACAAAACTCATTGATCATTTATATTTCGCAGGACAAATTAATGGAACGACAGGCTATGAAGAAGCAGCAAGCCAAGGCTTGATGGCAGGTATAAATGCCCATTTAAAAATCAATGAAAAAGAACCTTTCGTTCTCAAAAGGAACGAAGCGTATATAGGTGTTTTAATCGATGATTTAATCACAAAAGGAACCGAAGAACCGTATCGAATGTTTACGTCAAGAGCGGAATATAGAATTCTTTTACGTCAGGACAATGCAGATGAAAGACTGACTCCTTTATCAAATAAATTGGGATTGGCATCGGATGAAAGATTACATCGGATGGAATTGAAACAACAAAAAGCATCGGAGTTAATTCGCTATTTCGAGACCGAATCCATTCGTCCCGAAGAAATCAACTCCACAATTGAAAGTCGAGGAGGTAATCCACTTTTCCAAAGCATGAAAATGACCAATGTATTAACTCGTCCGGAAGTTAAATTAAATGATTTCATGGCTATAGAAAGAGTAAAGACTTTGGTAACGGAAAACAATTATACTCCCGAAGAATTGGAGCAAACCGAAATTCAAATCAAATACAAAGGGTACATCCACAAGGAAAATGAGAATGCGAATAAATTAAAACGTTTGGAAAACCTGAAAATCCCAGCTGATTTTGATTACGGAAAATTAAAATCCATATCGACGGAAGCGCGTTTGAAATTGACAAGTTCAAAACCAGAAACGATTGCACAAGCTTCACGAATTAGTGGAGTTTCACCCACTGATATAAGCATCTTGTTGGTGTTTATGGGCAGGTAATCCAATTGTTCCACGTGAAACAAATCTAAAAATGACTGATAAAGAAGGAGTTAGGGATATAAACAGCATTAGCGTGAAGGATTATTTCCTAACTCAAGAAGAGTTTGAATTAATTGAAAACAAAGAATTTGGATTTTTAGAAACCCATCCAAAACCGATAAATAATCTTGCATCTTACTATCTGAGTGAGGATTACATTTCACATAGCGACGGAAATAAGAGTTTTTTTGAGAAAATATATCAGTTTGCAAAGAGATACAATCTTCGCTATAAATTTTCCTTAATTAAAAATAAAAAAGTTGGATTTTCACTTTTGGACTACGGTTGTGGAACCGGAGATTTTTTGGCCTATGCAAAAACAAAGAATACCAAGGTTTTTGGAATAGAGCCAAATGAAAAGGCTTTGAAAATAGCGCAAGAAAAAGTAGGAAAGGACACTATTTCCAATCAAATTCTTTTTGAGTTGGAAGAGAAGTTTGATGTGATTACGCTTTGGCATGTTTTGGAACACATACCTGATTTGTATGCATTCCTTGACGAAGTAGAACACAAATTAAATTCAAAAGGAGAATTACTTATTGCCGTTCCCAACTACAAATCATTCGATGCGAATTTTTATAAAAACTATTGGGCGGCTTATGATGTTCCACGCCACCTTTGGCACTTCTCGCCTGAGAGTTTAGAAAAGCTGTTTTTAAACTTTGGAATGAAACTTGTAAAAAGATACCCATTGTGGTTCGATAGCTATTATGTTTCCTTATTGTCTGAGAAATACAAGAAATCGAAAGTAGGTTTTATTCGTGCAATTGCAATTGCAAGTTTATCCAATTTTCTGGCAATTTTCACCGGAAATTATTCTTCGGTTGTATTTCAGTTCAAAAAAAATGAAAATAAAAGCAAATAATTAACTACATTTACCTTGAATAAGCCTTGGCTTGATTTTTAATAAATACAGCCTTAAATCGCTTGTAAAGAGGTCGAATTTTAATAAAATTTTAATTAAACTTAATAGATATGAAAAAAATTATTCTTTTTAGTCTCCTTTCGTTCATACTGTTTGTTTCTTGTGCAGAATCAAAAGCAGTAGTTCAGAGTGAAAAATTAATGCGAGGGGATTGGACCATCACGCAAGTAACGGTGGATGGAATTAATCAATCGTATGTAAATGCGAAAGTTTTTGATCAAGCAGACTACAATTGCTATATTGGAAGTCAGTGGCATTTGGTACAAAACAACAACAGCGGGAATTATACACTGAATGGAAGTGGCGACTGTCCTGCTGAAACAACCAACATCAAATGGTTTGTAACAGAGAAAAACGGTGTAACCGAATTCATGTTTAAAAAGGTTTACCAAGGCGAAAAACCAAAGAATGTAGCTGACGGATATAGTATGCGTGTAATTAGCAATACTGGAAACAGTATTATAATGAAGCAAGACTTGTTGTTTGAAGGTAAACCCATTGGAATCAATTATACATTTGTAAAAAACTAATAGAAAAATAAACAGTTATGAAATTAATGAATATCAAAATTACAGCCATCGTTCTATCTTTCGGGCTTTTCTTTGCCGGATGTGAAGCGATTCAAAACACCAACAAAACCCAGAGAGGGGCAGCAATTGGAGCGGGATCGGGAGCAGTTATTGGAGGTGTTATAGGAAACAATGTAGGAAGTAAAGACAATGCTGTATTAGGAGCATTATTAGGCGCCGTAGTCGGTGGAGTTGCGGGCGGAGTGATTGGTAACAAAATGGATAAGCAAGCTCAGAAAATTGAAAATACACTTCCGGGTGCGGAAGTAGTTCGTTCAAATGAAGGAATTCAAGTAATTTTGGATGAGAAATCAGACGTTCGTTTTGAGTACAACAAGTCAAGTTTAACTCCACAAGCAAAAACAAATTTGGATAAATTAATTCCTATTTTCAACGAATATCCCGATACGGATATTCTCATCGTTGGATACACGGATGGAGTGGGTTCTCAGGAATATAATCTCCCACTGTCCGAAAAAAGAGCGGCTTCGGTATTAGATTATTTAAAATCCAAAGGGATTTCTTCTTCCCGACTAAAATCAATGGGTCAAGGTAAAGAAAACCCAAGAGGTGACAATGAAACCGATGCTGGTAGAGCACAAAACCGAAGAGTGGAGTTTGCAATTACGGCCAATGAGAAAATGAAACAAGAAGCTCAACAAGAAGCGGGTTACTAAATGTCTACGCAACAGACCTTAGCTTTATAAATTATAAAAAAATCATCACTTTTTTGAGTGGTGATTTTTTTTTTACGCTTTAGTAAACAGAAAAACACAACCGTAATCTATACGATTGTGCTTTTTCTGTGGAGAAGATGGGGCTCGAACCCACGACCTTTAGACTGCCAGTCTAACGCTCTAGCCAACTGAGCTACATCCCCAATATAATTCAAAAAGATGATTTAAATTTCCTTTCAGAATGTGTCTGCAATATTATGAATTTTTTTCCAATTTACAATTTTGTCAACGATTACTTGAGCCAATCTTTCTTTGCTTTGATGCGTCCATCCTGCAATATGAGGTGCCAAGATCACATTGTCAGCCTTTAGTAAATACTGAAAGTCTTCGGGCAATTCTTGGAAATCCAAATTCTCAAAAGATGCTTTCTCGTATTCATGTACATCCAAACAAGCACCTTTTACTTTACCTTCTTTTAATCCATAAACTAAGTCTTTGGTTACTACAGACTTTCCACGTGCGGTATTGATTAAATAAAACGGTTTTTCAAAAGCAGAAATGAATTTCCCATCCACCATTCGCAGGGTTTCAGACGTTTGGGGTGTATGCAAGCTCAAAACATCCGTTGTTTTGAATAATTCTTGCATTGGAACTTGACGTGCATTGGTATCTCCAACCTTCTCCTTTATATCGTAACAAATAACATTCACACCAAATCCTTGCAAACGTTGGGCAAATGCTTTTCCCATATTCCCATAACCAATAATTCCTACTGTTTTTCCCAACAATTCATCGCCTCGATTTTCTTCTCTTCGCCAAATCCCTTTTCGAACCTCTAAATCGGCTAAATTTAATCGATGAAGCAACATCAACAACATTCCTAATGCATGTTCACCTACAGAATCACGGTTACCTTCTGGCGCATTAAAAACAGCAATTCCACGTTCAACGGCATAATCTTCATCGATATTTTCTAAACCCGCACCTACACGTCCGATGAATTTTAGTTTTTTAGCTTGTTTCAAGAATTCTTTATCGATAGGCGTTCGACTTCGAATGATAATTCCGTCGTAATTTTCAATCTTTTTCAGAAGATCTTGTCGAGAAGAATTCAAGTCTTCATCCACAGAAAAACCTGCATGTATCAATCCCTGATTCAATAAAGGATGGTTTTTATCGAGTGATAGTATATTCATTTTGAGTAAACGCGTTTAAAATTCGAAATCCTCTTCGAATCTCACAAATTTAAGCACAATTCTTGAATCCATTTATTTTTCAAATTCTCTATCTTTGTAAAATGACTATTCAAGAAATACAAAACGAAATAATAGACGAATTTTCCTTTTTTGAAGATTGGGAACAACGGTATGAATATTTAATCGAATTAGGAAAAGACGTAAAACCTCTGTCGGAAGATAAGAAGACGGACGATAAAGTAATCAAAGGCTGTCAGTCAACCGTTTGGTTGGATGGACGAATGGAAGACGATAAAATAATTTTTGATGCAGACAGCGATGCGATTTTGCCCAAAGGTTTAGCGGCTTTACTCGTTCGAATTTATAGCGGGCAAACGCCAACGGCAATATTGAATTCAGATACCGATTTCATTCATGCCATTGGCCTGCAAGAGTTTTTATCACCGACTCGTGCCAATGGTTTATTGGCAATGATTAAACAATTTAAATTTTATGCCATCGCTTTTCAATCCAAATTAAATAATTAAAAATGGCTGAAATATCCATGTTACAAGCCTTTATCTACCTTTTAGCTGCGGTCATTTGCGTACCGATTGCGAAAAGATTGGGATTGGGTTCTGTTTTGGGATATTTATTAGCGGGAGTTTTAATCGGTCCTTTTGTTTTGGGGCGAATGTTAGGCACTTCATCGGGTGACGAAGTAGAAGATATCATGCATGCTGCTGAATTCGGGGTGGTTATGATGTTATTCTTAGTGGGTTTGGAATTGGACCCCAAAGAGTTTTGGAAAATGCGACGAAAAATAGTCGGTATTGGAAGTATTCAGTTATTTGGAACTATTTTAATTGTTTTTCCACTTTCACTTCATTTTGTTGGACCGAGCTACGGAACCGCGATAGCGATTGGATCGGCCATAGCCATGTCATCGACTGCGATTATTTTACAAACGCTGTCTGAAAAAGGTTTGACCAAAACACCAGTCGGTAAATCGGGATTTTCGGTTTTACTATTTCAGGACATTATGGTGATTCCTATATTGGCAATCCTTCCTCTTTTAGCTCTGAAAACAATGGTTGTTTCGCAAGGAAGTGAATTAACGTTATTGAATGGTGCACCTGCGTGGATGAAGACTTTAGCGATTGTTTCTGCCATTGGAATTATCTTTTTTGTTGGAAATTATATTGTAAATCCTTTCTTTAAATACATCGCTCGATTGCAAGTAAGAGAATTGTTTACTTCGTTCGCTTTGATGTTGGTTATCGGTGTTTCCATTTTAATGTCTTATGTAGGATTAAGTCCTGCATTGGGTGCTTTTATGGCCGGACTAACGTTGGCAAATAGTGAATACAGACATCAGCTCGAAAGTGATATTGAGCCTTTTAAAGCACTGTTATTAGGACTTTTCTTTTTGGCTGTAGGTTCAACTATAAACTTCTATTTACTTATAAACCAACCCTTAACTGTTTTAGCATTGGTTTTTGGAATTATTCTGATCAAAGGAATCGTATTATTAATCGCTGGATTTATTTTCAAATTAAAAATCAATGAAAATATACTTTTCGCTTTATTGTTATCCCAAGTCGGTGAATTTGCATTTGTAATTTTGAATTTGAGTGGTGATTTGCAATTAATTCCCAAACAATGGATCAGTCTTTTATTTGCTGTAACCGCTGTAACCATGGCAATTACTCCTTTGCTGTTACTTATTAACGAGAAATGGATTGTTCCTATGATGGGAATGGTCAAAGTAAAAGCAGGCGGTTTTGAGGATGATTTGGATTATAATTTTGGAGATATAACTGACAAAAAAGTAATCATCGCTGGTTATGGGGATTTTGGAAATACAGTGGGTCGAATTATTAAATACAGCGGATTTAGTGCAACGGTTTTGGATAAAAATAGTGAACGTGTGGAACTTTTGCGAAAGTTAGGATTTAACGTTCATTTTGGAGATGCAACCAATCTAAACACATTAAAAGCAGCCAAAGCAGATGAAGCTGATATTTTGATAGCCGCGATGGATTCTCCGGATTCAAACTTAATTTTAGCCGAGCTTGCTCAAAAGAATTTCCCGAATTTGAAGATATTCATTCGTGCACAAAATCGGTTTGATGCGTATAATTTTCTAAATAAAGGGCATACCAGAGTATATCGTGAAACTTTCTATACCGCTTTACAAGTGGGCGTAGATGCATTGGAAGAGTTAGGTTTAAGCCACGAAGATGCTATTCGTCAAGGTGAGATATTTGCGTATGCCGATCGAACTTCGTTGAAAAAACTGTCCAAGCACAGTACAAATTTAGAAGATTATATCGCTGCATCTCGTGCTGAAATTGACAGTGTTCGCCAAAAATTAAAAGAAGGAATGGAATTGGAATCCTTGGGAAAACAAAATGAAAATGGAGAATAAAAATTCGCGAACTCTTTTAGTCTTTCGCTTTAGTGCCTTTGGGGATGTCGCTATGACGGTTCCTGTAATCAATGAATTTTTACAACAAAATTCCAATGTCAAGATTTTGTATGTTTCCAGGGAAAAATTCAGTGATTTATTCAATTCTCATCCAAATTTTCAATTTTATTCCGCTGATTTGGATGGAAAACACAAAGGAATTTTTGGACTTTATACATTAGCCAGAGAATTAAAAGCATTCAACCCTTCTGAAATTGCGGATATCCACAATGTTTTACGGACAAAGATTTTACGATTCTTCTTATTTAGAATTAAATCTAGGGTTTTGAACAAAGCAAGAGAGGAACGAAAAGCCTTAATTCGCACAGAAAACAAAGTAAAAAAACAACTTAAACCAATGGCCGAACGTTATGCTGATGCTTTTAGATTTTTAGGCTATGATTTGAAACTGAGTCATCAATTGCCTATAAAAGAAATTCAGACTAAAAACGCAATTGGGATAGCTCCTTACGCACTTCATGAGGGTAAAATGTATCCGTTAGATAAAATGCGTACGGTTGCTTTAAAAATAGCCGAAACAGGTATAAAAGTCTATTTATTCGGGGGAGGTTCAAAAGAGAAATACGAATTGGAAAGTTGGGAAAAAGACCATGAAAACATCGAATCCGTCGTTGGAAAATTGAATTTAAACCAAGAATTAGATTTAATTAAAAAACTAAAACTCATGGTTTCAATGGATTCTGCGAACATGCATTTTGCTTCTTTGGTCGGAACACCAGTTGTTTCCATTTGGGGTACGACGCATCCGTTCATGGGTTTCTTGGGCTATGGTCAATCCATGGATAACGTGCTACAAGACGAAAGTTTGGAAATTAGACCTACTTCAGTGTTTGGAAAAGAGCCAAAAGGATTGGAAAAAATCGATTACTTTCAGAATATTCCGATTGAAATGGTCGTAAATAAAATTAAGGAAACTCTGTAAATTAAATGAATTTAGGATTTTTTAAGGATCAATTTGTTTCTCATAACTCACTCCTCTTTGAATTTTATTTTCAATTTGTTGGTCGATTTTCGCGAAAACACCAAATCCTTTTAAAATAACAACCACTCCAAAAACCATCAATATAAAACCAATGGATTTCTTGAAAAAGAATACCCTACGAATGGTAAAGCTTTCTTTTACACGCTGAGCTAAGAAAATCTTAATCAAGTCAATACAGAAAAATGTAAACAAAACAATGACCATATACAAAAGGGTATCTTCTTGTTTTGGATATTGAATGATGACGGTGCTTACAATGAAAAACCAGAAAACAATGACGCCAATATTCAATAGATTTAGAAAAAACCCATTGATAAAGGTTTTAAAGTAGTTCTTATTGACAATGTTAACATTACGCATTTTAAAATTGGGCTTGGATATATACATTATCAAACCATAAATTAAAATAAAAAATCCGCCAAAAATAAAGATCGATGGATTGTTTTGAATGGCTAAGGCTAAATCTTTACTTCCGTAATACGCAATTAGAATACAAAAAATATCAGCACAAATAACACCTAAATCCAAAGTAATAGCCGCTTTCCATCCTCTCGAAACACTGGTTTCCAATAGCATAAAAAATACAGGTCCAATGAGAATAAGACTTAAAAGAACCCCAATTAATATGGCTGACGTTACCAATTCCATAGCGTTTGCAAGGTAAGATTTTTAATTAGAATATGAATTTTAAGGTCGATTTATCAACCTATCAATTCAAAATCCAATTGTTTATTTTGCAAATCGGCTTTCGCAACTTTTACCAATACTTTGTCTCCCAATTGATAAGTAGTTCCCGAACGTCTTCCTACAA
Organism: Weeksellaceae bacterium; assembly: GCA_041676545.1. Classification (GTDB taxonomy): domain Bacteria; phylum Bacteroidota; class Bacteroidia; order Flavobacteriales; family Weeksellaceae; genus Moheibacter. The sequence continues at coordinate 57,938 of JBAYRQ010000010.1, forward strand.
TCGCATAATTTTTTTCATCGAAATAGAAACTATCTTCTGTAATATTACGTAATCGAATCATCCCTTCACAACGGGTTTCCGGAATTTCAACAAAAATTCCATACTCTTGAACTCCTGTTATGAATGCATAGAACTCTTCACCGATGAATTGTTCCATGTATTTCACTTGCATATATTTAATGGAATCTCTTTCCGCATCCGTCGCTAATTTCTCACGAGCGGAACTATGCGCACATTTCTCTTCCAAAGGAGCAGCAGCAGGCGATTTCCCACCTTCTAGATAATGTTGTAATAAACGATGCGCCATCATGTCGGGATAGCGACGAATGGGTGAAGTAAAGTGTGAATAATATTTAAATGCCAAACCATAATGTCCAATGTCATTCTCTGTCGAATATTTGGCCTTACTCATCGTTCGCACCGCCAATGTTTCGATTAAATTTTCTTCGGGTTTTCCTTTAACATCCATCAACAATTGATTCAAAGATTTGGTAATGGAATCGTGATTTCTAAGATCCAATTCATAGCCAAATTGCTTGATAAACAAGCGTAAATCCTGCAATTTATCCATATCTGGATCGTCATGAACACGATATACAAAGGTATTTCCACTTGGTTTTCCACCTTGTTTGGTCGAAACAAATTCGGATACTTTTCGATTACAAAGCAACATAAATTCTTCAATCAAATGATTGGATTCTTTACTGATTTTAAAATAGGTTCCAATGGGATTGTCGTTTTCATCCAATTCAAACTTCACCTCTATTTTATCAAATGTAATCGCACCGTCATTCATTCGTTTTTTACGTAAAATCAATGCCAATTTATTCAAAGTCAGAATTTCGTCTTTGAAATCTCCTTCTGCACCTTCAATAATTTCTTGCGCATCCTCGTAACTAAAACGACGGTCGGAACGAGTTACAGTTTTCCCATACCATTCCTTCAGAATCTTTGCATTTTCATCCATTTCAAAAACAGCTGAAAACGTATATTTATCTTCATCTGGACGAAGGGAACATGCCATATTACTTAATCTCTCTGGCAACATAGGAACCACACGGTCCACTAAATAAACAGAAGTTGCGCGTAAATAAGCTTCTTTTTCCAAATACGTTCCTGGTTGAACATAATGAGTAACATCCGCAATATGAATACCAATTTCTAAATTTCCATTTTCTAATGTCCGAATCGATAAAGCATCATCAAAATCCTTGGCATCTTTGGGATCAATGGTAAAAGTCGTTACATCACGCATATCTCTACGTTTTGCAATTTCTTCCTTATGTATACTCACATCCAATTCTTCGGATTCTTTCAGAACTTCATCGGGAAAAGTTAAAGGCAAACCATAATCCAATAAAATGGCGTGCATTTCTGTACTGGTTTCTTCCGGATCTCCTAAAATTTCCACAATTTCACCAAAAGGACTATCCGCATCAGATGGCCAGTCTTTGAGTTCAACAATTACTTTTTGTCCGCTTTCCGCACCGTTGAACTTATTTTTAGGGACGTAAAAATCTTCCAAAAGCGTTCGATTATTTATTACAACAAATCCGAATTTACCGTTGGCATGTTCTTGAAAAATTCCACTAAATAAAGTTTTAAATCGTTCAACGATTTCTACAACTTCCCCTTCTACCCGCTTTTTACTGCTACTTTTAGATGGAAGTAAGAAGATTCGAACGATATCTCCTTGAAGGGCATGATTCTTTTTGGTTTTCGGAATTAAGACATCTTCCTCCATTCCTTCCACCGTCACATAGGCAGTTCCACCTTGTGAAATATCAATTTTCCCAACTTTATAAAAATCTTCTTTATTGATTTCAAATCGTCCTCTTTCGGATTCTTTGATTCGTCTTTCGGCCAATAATCCTTGTAAATCTTTGATAAGTAATTCTCTATCAATACTTGTTTTAAGTTTTAATATAGATCCTAATTGTTTATAAGTGAATGATTTATCTGGATCCTTAAAGAGGACTTCAATCACTTTTTTTGAATATTTACCTGTAGAATTTTTCTTATTTCTAGGTATATTTTTTTTTCCTTTTGACATTTATTTCTTTAACTAATTAGTATTTGTATTCAAAAATAAAAAATATTGTTTTTTTGAATACTGTTTTTATTTTTTAAGAATCTCATTGTTTATGAACAAGATATTTTATTCACTCTTTTTTCATGTCTTCCTCCTTCGAATTCTGTATTCAAAAAGGTATCCACCATTTCAATGGCATATTCCAAAGCCACAAATCGAGCAGGAAGTGCCAAAACATTGGCATTGTTATGTTGACGGCTTAATCGAGCCAAATCATTGTTCCAACACAAAGCGGAACGAATTCCCTGGTGTTTATTGGCCGTCATATTTACACCTTGACCACTTCCACAAATTACAATTCCAAAATCTGCTTCACCTTTTTCAACCGCTTCTGCTGTTGGATGTGCAAAGTCTGGGAAATCAACACTCTCTGTTGATAACGTTCCAAAATCTTGAACTTCAAATCCTTTGATTGTTAAATACTCCTTTATTTTCTCTTTATAATGGAATCCCGCATGATCGGCACCTATTGCAATTTTCATATTTTTCCGTTTATTAACATCCATAATTAATGAATTCTTTAAGTGTTTCATTTTCAATACCAATTACTACTAACAAAATTGTTAATAAGTATTCAATTACTTTTCAAAGATTTTAGACTTATTAACTTGCTTTTGTCCTTTCTATTTCTACATAAAAATATATCGATTCAAGTCAAGTAAAACTTGTAATCTTGGCACGCTAATTTTACACATACTTATTGACAGTAGCACACAACCTATTTATTGACAAAAAGCGATATTAACAATCAACAATTAATGTTGATAACTAGCTAAACCCTTCACTAGCTAACAAAAATACAAATAATTCATTGTTCATACTCACCCGATAAAATAAATCCACTTTTAGTTATGCACATATTAACAGTGCATACATATACATCATATTCTTTTTTTAAAATTTTTAAAATTAATCTATATATAAATATAATGTGTGAATAATAAAAAATGAGCATCCCAATTAAATCTCTTATTTTTGCTATCACAAATTTCTAACCAAATGAAGACGATAGACGATTTTAATTTTAAAAACAGAAAGGTATTAATTCGCGTGGACTTTAATGTTCCGCAAGATGATAACTTAAAGGTAACGGATTCTACGCGAATTCAAGCAGCCAAAGCAAGTATCGATAAAATTTTAAAAGACGGTGGATCCGTTATTTTGATGTCCCATCTCGGTCGTCCAAAAAAGGGGGTTGAACCACAGTTTTCGATGAAAAATATCGCCTACAAAGTGTCAGAAATACTCGGAGTCGATATTCAAACGGCAAACGATGTTGTGGGAGAAGATGCTCAAAAGAAAGCAGCAGATTTAAAACCGGGTGAAGTTTTATTGATAGAAAATCTTCGTTTTCATGAAGAAGAAACGCAGGGAGACAAAGATTTTGCTGAAAAATTATCAAAATTGGGAGATTTTTATGTCAACGATGCTTTTGGAACTGCACATAGAGAACATGCATCCACAGCAACCATTGCTCAATTTTTTCCAAATAACAAAGCGTTTGGGTATTTGATGAAACAGGAATTGGAAGCGATTCATAAAGTGTTGAAATCGGATGAAAAACCGGTCACTGCTATTTTAGGAGGTGCTAAAGTTTCTTCTAAAATTACGATTATTGATAATATTTTGCCTGCAATTGATAATTTGATTATAGGTGGGGGCATGACGTATACGTTTGTTAAAGCACAAGGTGGGAAAATTGGAAATTCATTGGTTGAAGATGATAAGTTGGAATTGGCGCTTCATATTTTGGACGAATGTAAAAAGCAAAATGTAAAAGTGTATTTACCTCTAGATAATGTAGTTGCGGATGGATTTAGTAACGATTCGAATTTTAAAACCGTTCCTGTTGATGAAATTCCAGACGGTTGGATGGGAATGGATACTGGACCCAAAACCAATGAATTATTTGCAGAAGTAATCGCACAATCCCAAACGATTTTATGGAATGGTCCACTCGGCGTTTTTGAAATGTCAAATTTTGCAAAAGGAACAATTGCCTTAGGAGAAGCGATTGCAAAAGCCACGAAAATAGGTTCTTTTTCATTGGTCGGTGGTGGTGATTCCGTTGCTTTTGTAAAAGAATATAAATTTGATGACAAAGTGAGTTATGTTTCAACAGGCGGAGGTGCTATGTTGGAAAGTTTGGAAGGAAAGGAATTACCTGGCGTTGCGGCAATCATGAATTAAACTAAATTTAAATTTGGTTTAATTTTTCAGTCGATTTTAACTTCGAAAAGGAATGAATTAAATCAGTGCCAAATTTCTCGATTCTATTTTTGTCTTTGGGTTTTGGATTCAATTCAATTTTAAGGACTTCAGCACCGCGAATCGCACCTGTAAATTCAAATTGTTTATCAAAATCGTCGACAGATTTGCAAAAATATCCATACAATTCTTCGCCCGATCCTAAAACACCAAAGACTTTTCCTTTTAAATTCAACTTTTCCAAATCAAAATAAATAGCTTCAAATTCAGCAGGTAAATCGCCTGCCGAACCAAAAGTATAGGTGGCAATTACACAAATATCAGCCGATAAAAAAGCAGATGCATCGATTTGTTGACATTCAATCCATTCCACTTCAATGGAAAGTTTAGACAAAGTTTCCGCTAAAATTCTAGCGATTTCTTCTGTATTTCCGGTCCAACTCGCATAAATAATTAGAGCTTTTGCCATAAATTATGATTAAAATGCATCTTTTTAAAGATGTATTTCAAAGTTAATCTTTAATATTTTAAAATATTGAATGAATAGGATATATTAGTTCAAAGTTTTAAGAAAATCGTTTGGGTTAAGCTTCCTTTTGCATAGTCGATTATAGCAAAGTAAGGAAAATTTACACTATAAAATTTAGTGATTTCTACATTTAAAGTTTTAACTTTGCATACTAAAACTTAGATTAATCTAAGTTTTAGATATTAAATATGAATTTTATGCAAATTATACGAAACACTAAGTGGAATACTATCTATAAAAAGAGTTTGAATAAAATGGGAATGATTGGATTTTCATTTCTTTTCGTTTTCATACTTTCCTGTCAGGAAACCAAAAATAAATCTGGGAAATTAAATGTAGTTTCAACTACCAATATTTTCACGGATTTGGTTCATCATATTGGTGGAGATTCCATTCAATTACAAGGACTTATGGGTGCAGGTGTCGATCCGCATTTATACAAAGCGAGTGAAGGTGACGTTTCAAAATTAGCCAATAGTGATATTATTTTTTATGGTGGATTACATTTGGAAGGGAAGATGGTTGACATTTTTGAACGAATGAAATCGACGAATAAAATCACCGTGGAATTGGGTGCTGCACTCGATACAAATCAATTGATAGAATCTGAAAATTTCGGAGGAAATTATGATCCACATATTTGGTTTAATGTTTCATTTTTTAAACAAATGGCGGATAAAGTAACTGAAGTTTTGTCTGAAACTGATCCAGAAAGTGCCAACTATTACGCAGAAAACAACGCAAAATATCAAAAAGAACTCGATGAATTGGATGTTTATATTCGAGCCAAAATTGAAACTTTACCCAAAGAAAAACGAATTTTAGTTACGGCTCACGATGCTTTTAGTTATTTCGGAAGAGATTATGGGTTTGAAGTTTTAGGTCTGCAAGGAATTTCAACTGCAACCGAAGCGGGTGTAAAGGACGTTCAAAGACTGAGAGATTTTATTATTGATAATCAGATAAAAGCTATCTTTATTGAAAGTTCCGTTCCCCGTCGAAATATCGAAGCTTTACAAAAAGCTGTGGAGAAAGACGGTCATCAAGTGGAAATCGGCGGATCTTTATATAGTGATGCCTTGGGAAGTACAGATTCACAGGAAGATAACTATATTGGCATGTTTAAATACAATGTAAATACTATCGTTGAAGCGCTAAAATAAAGCAGTATGGAGAAAGATAGAATTGCGATTCGAGTCGATGATTTAACGGTTGCTTACAACTATAAACCTGTTTTATGGGATATTGACTTGGTCATTCCAGAAGGAGTGATGATGGCTATTGTAGGACCAAACGGCGCTGGAAAATCAACCTTAATTAAAGCGATTTTAGATATTGTAAAACCCATTGCAGGAAGCGTCCAAGTTTTTGGAAAGCCCTATAAAAACCAACGAAAATTAGTGGCTTACGTTCCGCAAAAAGGAAGTGTCGATTGGGATTTTCCTACAACTGCGATTGATGTGGTGTTGATGGGAACGTATGGAAGTTTGGGGTGGATTAAACGTCCGGGATTGGCAGAAAAAAAAGCTGCTTTGGAAGCTTTGGAAAAAGTGGATATGCTTTCTTTCAAGGATCGTCAAATCAGTCAATTGAGTGGTGGTCAGCAACAACGTGTTTTTTTAGCGCGTGCTTTGGTTCAAAATGCATCGATTTATATTATGGATGAACCTTTTCAAGGCGTGGATGCTACTACAGAAATAGCGATTGTGAATATTTTAAAGGAATTACGAAAAGCAGGAAAAACCTTGGTTGTTGTCCATCATGATTTGCAGACTGTTCCTGAATATTTCGATTGGGTAACTTTTCTAAATGTTAAAAAAATAGCTACAGGACCGATAAATGATATTTTTAACGACGATAATCTCACAAAAACCTACGGAATTAATTACAAAGTAGCGATTCAGAAATAAATCAAAGAAACCAAAAATGTCCCTATTTAACATATTCATAGAATTATTTACCGATACAACTTTGCGTACCATTACCATTGGAACCATGGTTTTAGGTGCTGCAAGTGGTATGTTAGGTAGTTTTGCTGTTTTACGAAAAGAAAGTTTGTTAGGCGATGCCATTTCACATGCTGCACTTCCAGGAATCATTTTGGCGTTTATGTTTACAGGTTCTAAGGAATCGTACATTCTTTTAATCGGTGCTTTGATCGTCGGTTTGATTGGAACTTTATGGATTCGCGGAATTATTCACACCACCCAATTAAAAACCGATGCAGCTTTGGGACTAATTTTATCCATCTTTTTTGGATTTGGAATGCTTTTGTTAACGTATGTTCAGAAATTGCCAGATGCAAACCAAGCGGGTTTGGATAAATATTTATTTGGACAAGCTGCCACTTTGGTGTCCCAAGATGTGTATATTTTAGGGGGTGTAACGATGTTTGCACTTCTTGTTTTGTTTCTTTTTTGGAAGGAATTTAAAATCATGCTTTTCGATGCCGATTATGCAAAAACCTTGGGATTTAATGTAAAATTTATTGATATACTGATTACTTTTTTTATTGTTCTAACCATTGTTTTGGGATTACAAACTGTTGGTGTCGTCTTGATGAGCGCCTTGTTGTTAGCGCCCGCTGCAGCTGCACGACAATGGACAAACAGCTTGAGCAAAATGGTGGCTTTGGCTGCTTTAATTGGTGCTTTGGCTGGTTTGATTGGAACAGGAATTAGTGCATCTGAAGATAATCTTTCAACCGGTCCGGTGATTGTGATTGTCGCTTCCGCTTTGGTTTTATTTTCATTTATTTTTTCACCGATTCGTGGAATTTTATTTCAACAAATTCGATTGCATCAAAATCGAAACAATTTGGAACAGATGAAAACCTTGCAACTGATGTTTAATATTGCAGTTAAACACAAAGATTTCACTCATCCACATTCCATTGGTATTTTGAATAATTTCAGAGGATTCACCAAATATTCACTCAATAAAATGGTTGAAAAAGAATGGATTCAAATCTCAGGGAATCAGTGGAATTTAACCGAATCTGGATTTAAAGAAGCGAAAGAAATGTTTCATTCTAACACCAAAGATCATGAGTAGTGCACAGATTGAAATTCAAATAATAGCTGCCGTTGTAGCCGTTGCATGTGCAATTCCAGGTGTGTTTTTGGTTTTGCGTAAAATGTCTTTGATTAGTGATGCAATCAGTCATTCCATTCTTTTGGGTATTGTAATTGGATTTTTTATTACCAAAGACCTTAATTCACCGCTTTTGATCCTTTTGGCCGCACTTACAGGCGTTATGACCATTGTGATGGTAGAAATAATTCAAAAGACAAAACTCGTCAAAGAGGATACCGCTATTGGTCTGGTCTTTCCGCTGTTATTTAGTATTGGAGTGATTTTAATTTCTAAAAATGCAAGTGATATCCATTTGGATGTGGATGCGGTTTTGATTGGTGAATTGGCTTTCGCACCTTTTGATCGATTGATGGTTTCAGGAAAGGATTTGGGGCCTAAATCACTTTGGGTTATGGGTTCGATTTTGATTTTAACTGTTGGCTTACTTCTTCTTTTCTTCAAAGAACTGAAAGTAACTACGTTTGATACAGGATTGGCTGCATCCATGGGAATTTCACCCGTAATTTTTCATTATGGATTGATGTCGGTTTCATCGATAACCATTGTAGGAGCTTTCGATGCTGTTGGAGCTATTTTGGTGGTTGCATTGATGATTGCTCCCGCTGCGACTGCGTACTTATTGACTACAAATCTGAAGAAAATGATTGGACTTTCCATTCTTTTTGGCGTTATTTCTGCCTTTACGGGATATTGGTTAGCCCATTATTTGGATGCATCTATTTCGGGATCCATGACTACAGTTTTGGGAATTATTTTTTTACTAACTTATTTATTTGCACCGAATAAAGGTTTGATTGCGGTTCTATATCGCCATAAAAAACAGAAAACTGAAGTTTCGTTGATTACGTTTTTATTGCATTTAAATAATCACAAACACGAAGAAAATGAACGACAATTCATTTATTTACAAGAACATTTCAATTGGTCGAAACCCTATGCAGAATCCGTAGTGGACTTGGCCGAAAAGAACAATATGATTCAGTTTGACGACGATTTAATTTCGCTTACAGAAAAAGGTAAAAACTTCACCCAATTGACTTTGGATTACATTATTACCAATCGGGATGATCAAATCGAACATTTAAAGAGTGATTTCTTTTTGTTTAGAGGGTGATTTAAATCTTAATAAACTCTGTAACCCTTTCAACAATATCGTGTTGACTTTGTTTTAAATCATCATTGACCAAGATGGTATCGAATTCTTTGGCCAAAAGAATCTCTTTCTCCGCCTTATCTACCCGCATCTGTATCTTTTCCTCGGATTCCGTTTTTCGACCTCTTAAACGGTTTTCTAATTCTTCAATCGATGGTGGCATAATGAAAATTGAGAGTGAATTTTCAGGATATAATTTTTTTAAATTAATTCCACCCACCACATCAATATCAAAAATAACGGAATTTCCTTTTTCCCAAATTCGTTCGATTTCGGATTTTAAAGTTCCGTAAAAATTATCGGTATATACTTCTTCCCATTCTGCAAATTCCTCGTTTTCAATTTTTTGCTTAAATTCTTCGGGGCGGATGAAATAATAATCTTTTCCGTCCAATTCATTTTCTCTTGGACTACGCGTCGCGCAAGAAATCGAGAATTCGATACCATCTACCGTTTCCAATAAATGTTTTACCAAAGTCGTTTTACCTGCGCCAGAAGGTGCAGAAAGAATAATTAGTTTAGAAGCCTTCATTTAAAAATATTTTATTCATCCTAGGCTGTACTTTGTACGCCGTACTCTGTACAATTAAAGAATATTCAACATTTGTTCTTTGATTTTCTCGAGTTCATCTTTCATTTGAACTACAATTTTTTGCATGCCTGAATTGTTTGATTTTGAACCCAATGTATTGATTTCACGACCAATTTCTTGACAAATAAATCCTAATTTTTTTCCTTCGGATTCTGGAGATTCCAGTGTTTCAATAAAATAATCACAGTGATTTTTCAGTCTAACTTTTTCTTCGGTGATGTCCAATCTTTCCAAATAGAAAATCATTTCTTGTTCATACCGGTTTTGATCGTAGTCGACATTTAGTTCTTCCAAGTTTTTAACAAAACGTTCTTTAATGGTTTCCAAACGCTCTTTTTCAAAAGGTTCTACTTGTTGAAGTAAATCAACAATGTTTTGGATTCGTTGAATAAAATCCTTTTCCAAAACTTTTCCTTCGGTCAAACGAAATTCATTTAAATTATCAGTTGCTTCTACAATCAATTTAGAAATGGTTTCCCATTCATCCTCATCGATTTCATGGGAAGTAAATGCCATTACGTCTGGAAGGCGCATTACAATGCTTAAAAGCTCTGCATCACTTGCGTCGGGAGTGATTTGTTTGAATTCCTCAATATAGGCTTTTATGATTTCGCTATTCACCGATTGACTTTTTGTGTCTCCATTCGCTTCGGTATGAATCGAGAAATCCACTTTCCCTCTTTGTAATTTTTCAGAAAGAATTTTCCGAATTTCTAATTCTTTTTCTTTAAATAAATAAGGAATTCGTGTATTTAAATCCAGTGTTTTACTGTTTAACGAGCGGATTTCAATGGTAATTTTTTTATCGGAACATTCGGCGGTTGCTTTTCCGTAACCGGTCATTGAATAAATCATAAATAGGAATTGTTTGGGTCAAAAATACGGAAAACCAATGAAACTATCGGAAACTTGCAACATAGTTCTATTTGAAGTGGATGCGATTTCCGTTTTTCCAAACGCCATCTGCTTTCAATTGACCTTGATAATAAATAATATCTCGAAAATCATCGGTCGGAAACGAAATGAAATCGGCTTTTTTACCGATTTCTAAACTTCCTCTATCGGTCAAATTCAATGCTTTTGCCGCTCGAAAAGTAAGTCCACTCAGAACTTCAGCCATTGATAATTTTTCAAAAGTAGCCAAAATCGAAGCTTGTGTCAACAAATCACCCATGGGCGCAGAACCGGGATTCCAGTCTGAAGCTATCGATAAACAAGCGCCGGCATCCAACAGTTTTCGAGCCGGTGTATATTGCATACCCAACCCAATCGAAGCACCGGGCAGAGCCACTGCTACAACATCACTGTTTGCTAAAAGCTTGATTTCCTCTTCGCCTGAAAACTCTAAATGATCGGCACTCACCGCACCTACTTCCACCGCCAAACGACTTCCGCCGGGCGTGAATTGATCGGCATGAATCGTAATTTCAAACCCTTTTTCTTTTACTTTTTGCAAATAAACCCGACTTTCATCGACCGTAAATGCAGATTGCTCGGTAAATATATCTACACGTTTCGCCAAATTTTCTGATTGAATAACGGGTAAAACTACATGAACTAAGAGTTCCAAATATTCAGAATTCGTTCCGTCAAAATCACGAGGTTTCATGTGTGCACCTAGAAAAGTCGGAAATACATCGGCTTGGATTTGGGATTTCACATCGTTAATCGCTCGCAACATTTTCAATTCCCCTTCGACATTCAATGCATAACCACTTTTAATTTCTAGGGTTGTAATTCCATTGGAAAACAGATGATTCGCTTTTTCCAACGTAGATTTCACTAAATCTTGTTCCGTTTCTTTTCGGGTATTGGTTACAGTACTTAAAATTCCACCCCCACTTTCGGCAATTTCCAAATAGGTTTTTCCATCCAAACGCATCGCAAAATCTTTGGAGCGTTTCCCACCGAAACAGATATGGGTATGGCTATCAATAAAACCAGGTAAGGCCACTTTTTTTCCTTCTACTTCATCCCATTCTGCGTTTGGAAATTCGGTTTTTAAATCCGAATACTTTCCAACTTTTAGAATTTCACCATTTTCAGTAAGAATTCCTGCATTTTCCAAGACTTGAAGTTGCTCATCTTTTACTTTTCCTTTGAGAGGAATGACTGACATGGTAACGACTTGAGAAAATGGACCGCTTAATTTCATTGTATTTGTATTTATTTTCAAAGTTAAGTTATTTCTTAAAAACAAAAGAATTCCAAAAAAAAAGTCCCGCAAATGCGAGACTTTTTTAATTATGTGAGTTGAGAAATTACGATTTTTCAGCGATTACATTCACTTGAAGAACTACTTCATCTCTAATGATTGTTCCTTTTCCAGGTGCAAAATCAATTCCGAAATCCTGACGGTTGATTTTAAATTCTTCTGAATTTATAGTAACCATTCCATCTTCTTCCTTTACGTTTGCTTTGAATGTGATGTTTTTGGGAGCACCACGGAAATCAAGATTTCCTGAAATTTCCGAGTTGTAATCTCCTTCACCTAAAGCTTTTACTTCTGAAATTACAAAAGTAGCTACAGGGAAATTCTCAATATGCAAGAAATCAGCAGATTTAAGGTGATCTTCTAATTTTGTCTTGTATTCTGGACTGTCTACCATATCCGCACTTTCAATCGTAGCTAAGTCTGCACTGAATCTACCTGATTCCAATACGCCATCTTTGAAAGTTACTTCACCATCTTTCATTTTGATAGATCCGTAGTGGCCTTCTTCCGGCTTGCTAGCATCATCAAAAATTTTGAAACCTCTCCATGTCGTAGAGCTGATATTTGTGTTCACAGCATACATTTGAGATTCATCTGAAGCCGATGCTTCTTGTTGAGCGTCCGTTGCAGTTACAGTTTCTGTACTACCTCCACATGATGTTAGAGAAATCAATCCGATTAATGTTAGACTTAATAGTATTTTCTTCATAAATATATATTTTATACAAATATACTGCAAATAGCTTGCCTTAAATCTTGACATAGGTTAAGTAATGGCTTGTTTTTGAGTAATTGTCAATTATTAAATGGAAATTTGGGTTTTTAAAATTCGTGGAATGTTAAAAGTAGAAAATCTGAGTTTTAAGTATGCAACCCATCCTAAAATTCTTTCTGAACTAAGTTTTCGAGTTCAAAAAGGAGAAATTTTATCGATTTTGGGTGAAAGTGGAAGTGGAAAATCAACTCTTCTCAAATTGATTTATGGTTTAGAAGATGCCCATTCAGGAAAAATTAGCTTTAATGACATAAAAGTAACCGGTCCAAAATCTAATTTAATTCCCGGTCATCCGGCTATGAAATTCGTTCCCCAAGAATTTGACTTACTCGATTCGATCCGTGTTTCTGAAAATGTGGGAAAATATTTGAGTAATACGGATTTAATTCGAAAAAAAAATACGGTTTTAAAAGCTTTGGAAGTGGTAGAGATGAGGGATTACAAGAATGAATACCCATCTAAATTAAGCGGCGGTCAACGGCAGCGCGTGTCAATTGCTAGAGCTTTGGCTGCCGAGCCAGAGGTTTTGTTGTTGGACGAACCTTACAGTCATTTGGATCAACCGCTGAAATTTAAAATTCGGAAGAATTTGTGGAATTGGGCAAAGGAAAAGCAATGTACCGTCATTTTAACGACCCACGATGTAAATGATGCTTTTGGATTTTCAGATAAAATGGGCTTGCTCAAAGAAGGAGAGATAGTTCAAATGGATTCACCTGAAAATTTGAGAGAAAATCCTATAAATGAGTATGTTGCAAGTATTTTGGGGGAATATTCACTTTTAAATTCCAAAGAATTGAAAACTATTTTTGGATTAGAAATTCCAAAAGACAAGAAGATAATTCTTTATCCTGAAGAAATTTTGGAAGTTAAAGAAGGAGTTGAATTTGAAGTTGTAGATGTTCGATTTAGAGGAAGAGATTACTTGATAGAAGCAAAAAAAGGAAAAACCCGATTGTGGTTTTATTCAAATGAAAAACCAATAAATAATTCTATAAACTTGAAGATTAACAATTTGCCGATCAGATATTTGTGAAACTCTCACATTACATTTTCAAATAGAACTCTTTTGTGAGTTGAATGTAATCTTCGGTATAAACATTTCGATCGGTTTCAATAATCAATACATTCTTTTCAATTTCTTTAAAATTCCGAGATAAAAGCAACAGACTTCGTTTAAATGCTGTGTTTTCATTACCTCTTACACGGGTAATTTTCTCTACGAATAATCCCACTTTCTCTGCTATTTTCATAAATTCAGCTTCATTTTCAAAAGGAAGAATAAATGCGGCTTTTCCATTTGAATTCAGCAATTTTTCAGTGTGAAAAAGTAATTCTTCAAAATGCAATAAACTATGCTGTCGGGCGAAATTCCGAGCGGATTCTTCGGAATGCGTATGTTTGAAAAATGGTGGATTACTTACAATGAAATCAAAGGTTTCATCGGTTCGAAAATTTTGAAGGGACGAAAGAATCGCCGTACATCTTTCTGAAAACCTACTTTCTGAAAAGTTGAATTGCGTTTCTTGAAACGCATTTTCATTGATTTCGATGGCTGTAATTTCTGCATTGGGATAGCGTTGCGCCATCATCAATGAAATTAAACCGGTTCCACTTCCAATGTCTAAAATGGTTTTGGGCTGCTCAAAATTTGCCCAAGCACCTAACAAAACACCGTCCGTCCCCACTTTCATTGCGGATTTGGATTGGTCAATTGAAAATTGTTTGAATTTAAATACTGCTTTTGACATAGGGGATTCGGATCGTGAATTCTGTACCTCGACCTTTTTCGCTGATGTAGCGGATTTCTCCGTTATAATCTTCGATAATTTTTTTCACCATGGCTAATCCTAATCCCATTCCACCCGTTGTAGTTGTAAATTTCGGTTCAAAGATTTTGTCGCCCAAATGCGGTGGAATTCCAACTCCATTATCAGTAATTCGTAAAACCACAAAGTCTTTCATTTGCTGCAAATGCAAATTCACTTCGGGTGTTCGGTCTGCAGGAACGGATTGAATGGCGTTTTTTACGAGATTCGTTACAATCCGAATCATATAAATCCGGTCGAAATTAACTCTTAATTCTTTGATGGATGTTTTAAAATGGGTTGAATTTTCAGGAAAAATTTCCAACGCAGTTTGAATAATTTCAACGACATCAATTTCTTCATCTTTCCGAATTGGCATTTTTGCAAAGTCTGAAAAAGCTTCCGCAATCGCTGACATGGTATCGATTTGAGTAATTAAAGTTTCGGATAAATCATTCAGTTTCTCTTTGGAATTCTCATCCATCGGATCGTATTTTCGCACATAATTTTGAATCATCATTCGCATCGGAGTCAACGGATTCTTGATTTCATGCGCTACTTGTTTTGCCATATCACGCCACGCTTCTTCGCGCTCAGTGAGTGCTAAAATATTGGATTGATGGTTTAATTTCTCAAGCATTTCGTTGTACGAATCGACCAAAGGTTTTAATTCGTCATTTTGATGATATTCAATGGGTTTGTTGTGAATAACCACATCGGTTTGTTTGATTTTTTCTGCGACTAAATCTATTTTTTTTGTAATGTTTTTAGAAATAAACCAAGACACAAAAATTCCAGCAACTAAGATGAACAATAAAACACCCGCAAATTGGTTTAAAAGTTTATTCAGATTGTCTTTGAAAAAGCTATCGTCGCTTTTATACGGTAAATTAACAATAGCAACCGGTTCATTTTTAAAATTGGTTACATACCGGTATGTCGTAAGGGCAGCCATTCCATTTTTCTTTGCAACGGGGATTTCCAAGTATTCTAAATTCCGAGATAAACTATCCAAAACCTGTTTGGGAATTACTCGAGTGGTGGTTTCGTCGGGTTCTGTGGTTAGAATTAAATTTCCACGGGTATCAAAAACATTGATATCGGTTTTGTGAATATCTGCAATTCCTAAAATTGAATTCTGAAGAATGGTGAAAATATTTTCGGCTGTAGCTAATTCCGGATAGCGATCCAATTCATAATCAATCGATGCCAAGACTTCTTTTTCTTTGTTTTTCAAACTTTCTTCGGCAAAAATCATACTGTGCGCTCGGAAGTTGTAAATCGTTATCGCCACCACAAAAGCCGTTGTTAGTATAATAACTAATAACAGGGCTAAAAATATACGTTGTGATAACTTTAAACGATTAAACATAGCTTATTTTTTCATCAAACGCTGGACGTATTTGCCAATGATATCAAATTCTAAATTCACGGTATCACCTACTTCTAATTCATTTAAATTCGTGAAATCCCAGGTATAAGGAATGATTGCTACCGAAAACTCGCCCACTTTTGAATTAATCACTGTTAAACTAATTCCATTGACACAAATCGAACCTTTTTCTACGGTTACATTGCCCGAGCTTTCTTCGTCATACTGAAAAGTTAGAATGTAACTTCCGTCTTCATTTTCAATCGATTTCAAAACGGCGGTTTGGTCGACATGGCCTTGAACAATATGTCCATCCAAACGCGCATTTAAAATCATACAACGTTCTAAATTCACACGTTTGCCTTCGATAAGTTCACCTAAATTTGATTTTTTCAAGGTTTCATCGATAGCAGTTACGCGGTATTGATTTTCTTTAATTTCAACTACCGTTAAACAAACTCCGTTGTGTGCCACGCTTTGATCGACTTTTAACTCAGGTGTAAAATCACAATCCAACCAAAAATGAAGATTTCCTCCCTCCTTTTTGATTTTCATAACTTTTCCTGTATTTTCAATAATTCCTGTAAACAATTTCTGTTATTATTTATGTTGAACAACTATTTTTTGACTGAATTCTCCCACTTTCAAAATATACGTACCATTCGGAATGGTGGAAGTATTTATTTTTAAATCCGAATGCAAAGACTTTTGATCTTTGTAAATAACTCTTCCGTTTAAATCCAATAATTGAATCGGAGTCAATTGATTGGAATCCATTTCTTGAATGAATAAAAACTGATCTGCAGGATTGGGAGCTACTTTTAGTTTCTGACTATCTAAATCTGAAACGGACATGGTTTGATACGCATTTGCAAAATAACTAAGCGCACCCATTGTACCTTTTGCTACTTGGAAAAGATATTCGGTATCCATGTGAGCCATTGTATCTCCGGAAGTGTGTGGATAAGGCGATTCGTTGTATTCGTACAAACCTGTAATCACAAATCCTTCTTCTTGAAAAGGCACATAATCGGATCCATACGCATTTGAAATATGGGTGTCCAAATTGGAATAAAGCGACATACACGTTGCCAATTGTTGGGTTGCTAGGTTGGAGTCGGAATTGTTGTGGTTTGGAGAACTTTCGTCGCGCTCACACGTGATGGTATCGTTCACTTCTCCATTTACGCCACCCACTTGGTCGATGTTTAAAACCAGTTTTATATCTAAATTCTGAGGAATTACAATGCTGTCAACATATTGATAACTCCCAATTAAACCCCATTCTTCGGCTGTGAAATGAATGAATTTTATTGAATATTCAGTTGGAATGTTTTTTAAGATTTTTGCTAATTCTAGAAGAATGACCGTTCCACTTCCATTGTCATTGGCGCCCACTCCATTAATGGTATCGTAATGCGCATCGATAACTATGAATTTGTCCGGATAAACCGTTCCTATTTTGGTGACAATTAGGTTATAACCTATTACACCATATGCATTTACTTGTTGCTTTTCTATGCTGGTATATCCCCACGATTGATACAATCCTACCATCCAATCCAATGCATTTTGTTGGGCCGTAGTTCCCATTTCTTTCACACCAAAATTCACAAAACTTTGTAGGTTTTGAACGATGTTATTTTTGTTGACTTGATCGACCAAAGTTTGGTGAAAAGGATTGTATTCTTGCGCATGAGATGCGATAGAAAAGAAAATAAATAGGACGAGGGCGTATAATCGCTTCATGAATTAAATTTTGACTAAAAGTACAATAAAATCGAAATACAAAAACCCTTTAAGTCTTGCAAATTAAAGGGTTTTCAATAAATTTAACTTTTTGTTTTGCTCATGCAAACTCTTCGTAAGCAGACTTTAAATTTTCAGCGATTTGTTCTGCGGAATACCCTTCGATATGATGTCTTTCTAGCATGTGAACAAGGTCACCGTCTTTAAACAAAGCTACTGCGGGTGAACTTGGAGGGAAAGGCATCAAATATTCTCTTACTCTTTCTACTGCCTTCAAGTCAAAACCTGCAAATACAGTGGTCAAGTTGTCGGGTTGCTTTTCGCCTGTAAGCGATAGTAATACGCCTGGACGAGCTGCACCTGCGGCACAACCACAAACGCTATTTATCATTACCAAAGTAGTTCCGCCTTTTGTTAAAACTTCATCTACTTTTTCTATTGTTGTTAAATCTTCAAACCCATTCGAAGTCAATTGTTGCTTCATGGGCATTACAATTTCTGCTGGATACATTTTTAATAATTTTAATGAATTACAAATTTAAGGTTTTCTTTTATATTAGTTGGAATGATTTACCTTTGAAAAACCAATGAAGGTATAAGAGATAGTTATGAAATTAAGCTTAGGGTCGGATAAACGTTTAAAAAGCAAAAAGAAGATAGAAAGGCTTTTTTTGGACGGAAAGAAGCACCATAAATTTCCGATTCGTGCCGTTTATTTTTTTGAGGAAGAGGAATCCAATGCTTATCAAATCACAGTGAGCGTTCCCAAAAAATTAATTAAAAAAGCGGTGGACAGAAATCGTATCAAACGTAGAATGCGGGAAGCTTTTCGGTTGAATCAAATGAAATTAAAAAACAACCAAAAGTTGGAAGTCATGTTTATTTACACCACTTCTGAACTTAAAGATTATGCAACGATAGAAAAGTCTATCCTTGATTTGATCGACTATCTAAATTCGCTTTCAGACGGTAATATCTCAGAAAAATAACACATAAAATCAATCCACAGATTCCGGAACAAATTCCAATTACAAACGGACGATTGAATTTACTCAACAAACCGTCACTGAAATCCATGGAAACAAGGTTGAATACGAAGGATCCTAAAATTACGAAGAGAGCGATATAAACGAAAACTTTCATTATTTAAAAATTTTGAACAAATAAAGCGCCTATGTTTGAAACAAACAACTTTACGGCGATAGATAATAAAACAATTCCAAAAACTTTTTGAAGAACCGACATAATTCCAGGTCCCAATGTTCTTTCCAACCATTCAGCATTCTTCAATACAGCATACACAATAATCATGTTTAAAATAATGGCTACAATGATATTTATGTCTGCAAATTCTGCACGTAAAGTCAAAACGGTGGTCAAAGCTCCTGCTCCCGCAACCAAAGGAAATGCAATCGGGACGATGGATGCCGTTTCTGGACTTGTGCTTTTATTGATTTCAATTCCTAAAACCATTTCAATAGCAATAATAAAGATTACAAAAGCTCCAGCTACTGCGAAGGATTCAATGTCGATTCCAATTAAGCTTAGAATTTTGGTTCCGAAAAATAAAAACGAAATCATAATTACTGTCGCAACCAATGTTGCTTTTTCAGAGTCGATGTGACCTACTTTTTGTCGAATACTTACGAAAATAGGAATACTACCCAAAATGTCAACTACCGCAAATAAAACCGCGAAACACGTTCCGATTTCTTTGAGTGATAGTTGGGAAAAAATCTCTGTCATTGATTAATTTTTTGCAAAGGTACGAGTACAATGTGAAACCGAGCCTCTTTTTTATTTAGATTTTATACAGTTGCGTGTTTTTGAAAAGACTTCCAAACCGAAGAGGTTGCTTTGAATTTTTCAGCCAAATTGGAATCGGAATTCCCAAAAGCATATTTGGATTGTTTGCAATCCAACAACAATTTTTTCCATTCATCCGCTAAATTTCCAACCGATGGTCTCAGTTTATTCGCTACTCCATCTTCTGTGAAATCCGATAAATTTGTACCGCTGTAATGCATTCCTATCTCGGTTAAAATTTCTTCTTGAAGTGACAAGAAACCAGAATTATCTTTTTTCTGAGCCAGATTTTTCAAAGAATTCATTTTTTCTTTTGTCGTGGAAATAAATTGTTTTTCAACTTGTTTTGGATTTAATTTCTGAACTTCTTCTTTTTCTCTTCGTTTGTTTTTGAATAAGAAACCGACAATAATAACTCCCGTTAACGCAAGTACAGCCCATATCCAATTGTTATTATTGGAGACAGATTCGACCATTTGATCTTTTACTTTTGTCATTCTTTCAGTAGGAAGAATAGTCTTAAGCATCGATATAGAGTCAGAGGCTGCGATTTGATCTCCTAAATCTTCTTGTTGGATAACGGAATCTTTTTTGGGAGGTTTGGGTCCATCCACTTTAAGTATGAAAGGTTTGGTTTCCAAATTCACATATTTCTCACTTTCTGGATTGAAGAAATTAAATTCAATCGGCCCAATTTTATAATCGCCGCCGTATTGCGGAACTAAAATTTGATTTTCTACCAATTTTCCTTTCAGTCCCGTTGGTCGTGCTTCAAATGCTTCACGTTTTTTGGGCGCATACACTTCAATCTCTTTCGGAACATTAACAGTAGGCATTTTTAACGTACTTAAATTCCCAGATCCTATGATTTCAACTTCCAGATTAATCGATTGATTGGCTTTGACTTCATTTTTAGAAAGGGATGCATTCATGGTATAATTTCCAACGGCACCACTGAAGTTTTTTGGTTTTCCTCCAGGTAAGTTTTTCACACGCAAGGAAATGGGATCGGTCGATAACAAATGAGTTTCAGCTGCATAATATCCTGAAATCAAAACATCGACCGCAAAAGGCTGAATGGTGATTTCTCCTGCTTTTTGGGGAAAGAGGATGTATCGTGCAATTTCTCTTGAAATAAAGGTGTTACCGTTGATTAAAACCTGTTTTTCATGATCATTTACTTTTTCACTAACTGATTTTACCACCAAATCATTGAAATCCGGTTCTTGGTAATTTCGCATTCGATTGAGAATGGAATAGTCGCGCGCAAAAACTTTAACCACCAATACGACTTCTTGATTCAAAAACGGATTTCTTTCCGAAACTTCCGCCGTTAAAAAAGCACCTTGTAAATGCTGTCCCGATGGAATTTGAGGTTTCAATCCTTGTTTCACTGAAATTTTAATCGCTTCGGTTTTGTACTGTTTTCCATTTAAAACAATGGTTGCAGGTTTTATGGTATACTCTCCTTCTCTATCCGCAATCAAAATGATTTCTACTCCATTTTGATTGACTGCATTTCCGTTTGAAAATTGAAAACTATTGATTTGAGATTCCCCCAATTGATGCAATTCACCAAAATCAGGCAATTTCATCGATCGATCTACATTGATGTTTTCTTGACCGTAGGTAAGCAAAAACTGAACGACAAATCGTTCGTTAACCGAAACCTCCGTTTTGCTCGCTTGGGCCTTAAATGTTATTTGTTGTCCAAACACCATCAAAGGGAACAATGCGAAAATCACAAAAACTATCCCATTTCTAAACATTACCAATCTTTTTCAGAATTTGATCTCACGTTTTGAGCTTTATTGCTAATTATTTTCTTTAACGTTTCTTGTTCTTGTTGACGCAATGCATCCAACATTCCTTCTTGACGATCTGTATTCACTGCGTTTTCGGATTCCGGACCTTTTCCATCAGAACCTTTGGTTATTTTTTGTTCTTGAGGTCGATCACCTTCTCCTTTTTCATTTCCATCTTCACCTCCCTCTTCATTTCCTTGTTGATTTTGTTGTTGTTCGGATTGATTTCCATCTTTTTGACTGTCTTGATCTTGCCCTTCTTTTTCGTTTTCAGAACCGTCGTTTTCTTTGTTATCTCCTTTTTGATCCGAATCTTCGGGATCCTGATTGTTTGGTTTTTCCTTTTCTTGTTGTTCTTCGAATTTCTTTTTTGCCAAAGCATAATTGTACCGCGTTTCGTCGTCTTCAGGATTTAATTTTAAAGATTTTTTGAAATTCTGAGCCGCTTTTTCAAATTCACTTTCATCGAAATATGCTTTTCCTGTATTGTGATATGCTTTTGCTTTGTCTAATTGGGTTGCGTCTTCATTTTGAATCACATGATCATAATGCGCTCGGGCTTCGTCAAACTTTTTCTGTTGATACAGGGCATTTCCCAAATTGTAATTCGCTTTCACCGATTTCGCATCTTTTGATAAAGCGATTTTATATTGAGATTCTGCTTTGAGATAATCAGCACGACTGTACTCTTGATTTCCATTAATGACATGCGCCTTTTCCTCAAAGTTCTGAGCAGAAATTTGAATAGAAAAAGTCAACAAAATAGAAACAAACAGTATATATTTTATCATAGGCATTATGGGTACAAAACTATTGCATTTAGTTGTTAAAAACTTTATGGTCAGTTGTTAAAGTATCTATAAATATCAGTAGCAAAGCCAAACCTAAAAACCATTGGAAAATATGTTTTTTCTCTAAACTGAAAGCCGTGTCTTGCACTTCTTTGTCCAAAGTGCTTAAATAGGTATGTAGTTCATCCAGTGCTTGTTGATTGGTATTTAAATAGACATAAACGCCATTGGATGATTCAGCTAATGCTTGCATTGCCTTGCTATCCAACTTCGAAATGACCACTTCTCCTTGACGGTCTCTCTTAAAGTCTTCATAATCTCCTTGTTCAATCGGTATGGGCGCGCCAGTTTCGGTTCCAATTGCAAGCGTTGCCACATTTATTTTATTGTCTTTTGCCAAACGAATTGCTTTTTGAACACTTTTCTCGTTATCCTCTCCATCCGAAACGATAACCAATAATTTTCCAGCAGTCGGAGAGTTCTCAAACATTTTTACAGCTGTTTGAAGGACCGCTAGAAAGTTGGTTCCTTGATGGGAAATCAATTCGGGCGAAGCGGATTCTATATAGGAATCAATCGCAGCATAGTCATTTGTTAGCGGAGAAATGGAATAGGCATCTGCCGCAAAAACCAAAAGTCCTACACGATCTCCGCCCAAATTTCGCATCGATTCAGAAATGATTTTTTTGGCTCGTTCTAGACGATTGGGTGCCACATCTTCGGCATACATACTGTTTGATAAGTCGAGCGCGTAAATAATGTCAATTCCTTCTCGTTTTACTTTTAATTCTTCTTCTCCAAATAAAGGATCCATCAAGGCAAAAACGCTCAATAAAATCCCCAAGGATATCAGTATAATTTTGGTCCAATATTTTGAATTGGAATCGGTTGGAAATAAACGTTGGAACAAGTTTGAATCTGCGAATTTTTTACGAGCATTTATTTTCCATTGACTGACATAAATTGCCAAGCCTATAAAAAGAGGTAGAAATAATAACCAAACAATATTTTCAGGATGTGCCCAACTCATTAGCTAATTTCTTTAAAAACAGTTTTACGTAAAAGCAATTCAAAAAACAACAAAAGCAAAGCCCAACTCAAATATTTTCCATACAACTCTGTATAATTGTAGTATTTTACTTGGTTGATTTCGGTTTTTTCTAACTGATCAATTTCATCATAAATTTCTTCCAACGATTCATTGTCAGTCGCACGGAAGTATTTTCCTCCGGTTAAATTTGCGATGTACCGCATCATCGGCTCATCGAGTTCATTGGGTTGCATGGTAAAGATG
Source organism: Weeksellaceae bacterium (assembly GCA_041676545.1). Taxonomy (GTDB): domain Bacteria; phylum Bacteroidota; class Bacteroidia; order Flavobacteriales; family Weeksellaceae; genus Moheibacter. The sequence continues at coordinate 81,223 of JBAYRQ010000010.1, forward strand.
ATTTCCCCTGTAAATAAATCTCTACTTGTTGGAAATGGCGCCAATCCTTTGGTTCCAATTCCAATGGTATATACCTTAATTCCTAAGTTTGCCGCGATTTGTGCTGCATCTTGCGGTGAAATATATAACAATCCATTTTTGTAATCAATCGATTCCACACCATCTGTAAGTAGGATAATCACTTTACTTGCCGCCTTGCTATTTTTTAAATGATTAATTGTGGTCGCTAAACCCACACCAATCGCAGTTCCATCGGCCAATGCGCCGGTTTGTAAACGGTTGATTTCATCCACTAAAACACGATGGTCAATGGTTAGTGGAACTTTTAAAACGGCTTCTCCTGAATAATCAACCAATCCAATTCGGTCATTTGGACGTTCGGTTGCAAATCGATTGGCTACGATTTTTAGCGCTTCCAATCGATCGGGTTTTAAATCTTGCGCAAGCATACTGAGCGATGTGTCGACGGTCATAATGATGTCAATTCCTTTGTCAGAACGAACGGAAGTTGTCGTTTTTACAATTTGCGGCCGAGCGAGTGCAACCACCATTAAACCCAAAGCCAACAAACGAAGGACGAAAAGGTACGGTTTTAATTTCCCCAGAAAATCATCGGATCCTTCAAAAGGTTTTAAACTAGATATTTGGACGGACGGAATGGTTTTCTTCTTTTTGAGTCGCATGTACAAAAGCACAGGAATCAAAAGAAGCAATAGCAAAAACCAGGGATTCTGAAATTCAAAATTTCCTATCATTTCTCGTCAGTTTGTTTTGTTTCGGATTGAAAGGTGTCATCTTTCTCTTCCACTTCTATCGGTTTGATTTTTTCAATCAAATCCGCTGCCCATTTTCTATAATAGGGATGTTTACTTTCTTCGGGAATGGCTTTGGCGTATTTCACTAAATCCGAATCGTATAGAAATTGTTTTAAATTTTCAACTTCCGCTTTGTCTACAGGAGATGTTTTTTGGAAATAATCGACCAAATCATCCGATAATAATTCCAAGGATGAAAAACCATAAACCCTTCCCAAATACCTTCTTAAGATAAACGAAAGTTCGGAATAATAGGGTTTAATCTCAGATTTCGCTAGCAACTTTCTCTTGTCTAGCGCTTTGAGTGCGTCGGTGGCTTCTTCGTACGGAGTTTTTATCGGTATAATTTTTCTTTTTCGCTTCTTTTTAGCCAAGAAATACAGGACGAAAAGAACCGCTAACAACAATAAAATACCTCCAACTACATATTTCCAATATTGATTCCAATAGTCTTTGAGCGTAAATTTTTCATCCATAATGGGCTTCACAGGAAACCCACCTAAATTGGCCGAATCGATTTTTACTTCATCCACTTTGATTTGGAACGAATGTGAAAGTAAAGTGTCCGAATCGATGATTACAGGAAGTGAACGAATCAAAAATTCACCTTCATCAAAACTTGTAATGCGCAAATGTTGAACGAGATTTCTTTTTTCACCATCAATCAACGTATCAATTTTTTGTTCGAGAATTTCAATATGAAAACTCAAAGTATCTTTAAGTATGGGTAATTGAATTTTGGATTTAGAATCGATGGGAACGCTGATGGAATACTGAATAGGTTCTCCAATTTTTATATGATTTCGATCAATTTTTGTATCGATTTGTGCGAATGAAAAGGAGGATGAAATTAAAAATAGAACTCCCCAAAACGCTGTCTTAAAAGCAGTTGAATTTGTAAATTTTATTTTAAAGAAACACTGCTTTCTCATTTCAATGCATGGCTTTTGAAATAGTTCAACAAAGGTTTTACATAATCTTCATCGGCACGAATACTTAAATCTCCTGCGCCGGATTGTTTAAAACTCTGATCGAATTCGTACTTCATTCGGTCATAATAATCTTTGTATTGTTTGCGAACAATGGGTGAAGACGTATTGACATACCGTTGTTCACCTGTTTCGTTGTCAATAAGTGAAATCAACCCCACATTGGGGAATTCTGATTCTTTTTCATCGAAAATTCGAATTCCAGTAATATCGTGCTTTCCAGCGGCGATCTTTAGATTTTTGAAATAATTACTTTCGTCAATAAAATCGGAAAGTATAAAAATATTTGATTTTCGTTTGAAGGCATCGATTAAAAATCGAAGGGCATTCGACAAATTGTTTTTCTTGTTTTTGGGCTGGTAATTAACCAGTTCTCTGATGATTCGAAGTACATGTCTTTTTCCTTTTTTTGGTGGAATAAACAGTTCGATGTCTTCTGAAAAAAGAATTAATCCCACTTTATCATTGTATGTAATCGCTGAAAATCCGAGTGTTGCACAAATTTCCGCGATGGTTTCGGATTTGAATTGTTTTCGCGTTCCAAAATCCGAAGAAGCACTTACATCGACCATCAAAACCATCGTCAACTCGCGTTCTTCTTCAAACACTTTCACATAGGGTTCATTGTAATGCGCTGTGGTATTCCAATCGATATTTCGGATGTCATCGCCGTATTGGTACGGTCGAATTTCAGAAAAAATCATACCTCTTCCTTTGAAAGCGCTGTGGTATTCGCCCATAAAGAGGTTGTTGGCTTTGCGACGACTTTTCAGCTCAATTCGCTTTACACGTTTTATGATTTCTTTGATGTCCAAAATAAGGATTCCGTTTGGGTTTGTTGATTATTCGTTAAAAAAGGATGCGTTTTTACCAATTTAAGGAATTGGAATTGCATTTAGGATTTCATCGATGATTTGGTCGGATGTAATATTTTCTGCCTCGGCTTCGTAACTCAATCCAATTCGATGGCGTAAAACATCTTTACTCATTGCACGCACATCTTCGGGAATAACATACGCCCTTTTTCGCAAGAAAGCATACACTCTTGCGGCCATAGCCAAATTGATGGAACCACGTGGTGAAGCTCCAAAAGAAATCATCGGCGTTAAATGCGACAATCGGTGTTCGGATGGCGTCCGAGTTGCAGAAACGATGTCTAAAATATAACTCTCAATTTTTTCATCCATATACACCTTCTTCACGATTTGTCTTAATTTCAGAATTTCATCTAAACTAATTACTTTTTCAACCGTTGGAAACGATTCGTTGATGCTATTTCTCATCACCAATTTCTCGGCTTCTCTTTTCGGATAACTAATCACCGTTTTCAACATAAAACGGTCAACCTGCGCTTCGGGTAACGGATACGTTCCTTCTTGTTCAACGGGATTTTGGGTAGCGAGAACCAAAAAAGGATTGTCGAGCCGATAGGTTTCATCTCCGATCGTCACTTGTCTTTCTTGCATCGCTTCCAAAAGTGCGGATTGCACTTTCGCGGGTGAACGGTTAATCTCATCTGCCAACACGAAGTTTGCGAAAATTGGTCCTTTTTTTATTTTGAAATCGTTTTCTTTGATGTTGTAAATCAGTGTTCCTACCACGTCTGCGGGCAATAAATCGGGCGTAAACTGGATGCGGGAAAAAGAACCACTTACGGCTTCAGATAGCGTTTTAATTGCCAAAGTTTTGGCCAAACCCGGAACGCCTTCCAACAAGATGTGACCATTGGCTAAAAGTCCTACCATAAGACTTTCTACCATTTTTTCTTGGCCGATTATTTTTTGATTTATTTCATTGGAAAGTCGAAATATAGATTGACTTTCTCTTTCAATTTCTTCACTTACTTGTTGAATGTCAAATGAGGTTAGTTCGTTTTGCATTATTTCTTTGATTAAGCACGCTAAGATGCGTATTTTGTTGCTAAGCTTCCGCCAATTATTTTATAGGATTATGTTAAAGTTTGTTAAGTCAAATTTTACGGATGCAAAATTAAAGAAAATATTTGCTAAGGTTTTGAAAATTAAAGAAAAAAAGTGCTAAAGACAGGTTCTAAAGTATTCTTTTTAGGCAAAAGATACTTTTTAGTATTTTACTTTTATGTGAGTTCAAAGTGAATTTATTTTACGCTTTATTATTAGAACCGTGAAAATTATTTGGAGCAAATCAAAATATCTATCTTTGTACCAACTCTAATTAATGGAATGATAAAAAAGCGCTTACTTTTAGTTATATGCTTGGCTTTTGAATTCGTGCTACATGCTCAAAATTTAGAGGCAAAAAAACTTTTGGGTCAAGCGGAAGAAATGGTTTTCTACAATCCAAGTGAGACCAAAACGATAGTAGCTCATATTCAAAAACTCAAAGAAAGCGACATTCAAAAAGAGGAATTACTTTATCTTAGTGCATTGGCTTCGTATGTAATGGGAAATTACGACGAGGCACTTGTGGAAGCTTTTGAAGCAGAATCTCTATCCGATGAAAACAATCAACATTTATTAAAAGCAAAGAGTTTGGTGTTGATCAATCGGATTTTAAATTACTTGCAATTAAAAGAATACGATTTGGACAAAGAGTTGAATACAGAATCGACTCATGGAGCTATGTTAGCTGCTTTGTATTTAAGAAAAGCGCATTCTTATTTGCTGAAAAATAAAATGGATTCGGTGGATTTTTATGTAAAAAAATCAGTGCCTTACCTAAATATGGATAATTTGGGTTATTCGGAAATGATTTATTATTGTTTAAAAGGAGATGTGTTATTTAACCAAAAAAAGTTTGAATCTTCCCTTGAGTCTTATAAAATAGCGGAATCAATTGATCCAAAGATCAACAATCCATTTTTGAGTGAGGAAATTCATAGTCGATTAGCGGCTAATTATTTAGCGTTAGATAGCATCACTCAATTTCAGCAAAATAGCGAATCTGTAAAACAATTAAACATAGTGACTACGGATATTGAAAACCGTGCTTCCAATCAAGCGCATTCTCTGATGATAAAGGATTTAGATAAAGATTTGACCGAAAAGCGACAAAGACTTCAACTGTTTTTAGGGATACTATCTTTTCTTTTAGCTATGGGATTGGTCGTTAAATTGCTTTTTTATATTCGAAATCGCAATAAACTGAAGATGTTCAGTCGATTGTCGGAGTATTTAAAAGCGCAAGAGAAGGAAGCGCCGGTTTCTATTGAAATTAGAGAGTCAAAACATGAGAAGGAAGGAAAGTTAGAAAAATCAACTCCTAAATCCGGAAGTATTCTCAAAGAGAGTGAGGAACATTTGCTTGCGGAATTGGAAAAGTTTGAATCTACCAAGAAGTTCACGCATAAAGATATGTCATTGGGTAAGTTGGCGGCCCAATTGGGTACGAATACAAAATATCTTTCTGAAGTAATCAATCGACATAAAGAGAGGAATTTCAATATGTATATCAATGAACTTCGAATTCATTATATCACTGAAAAATTAAAATCGAATCCTACCTATTTGAATTACAAAGTGAGTTATTTGGCAGATGAGTGTGGTTTTTCTTCACACAGTTCATTTACAACGGTATTTAAAACGATTGTTGGAGTATCTCCCAGTACGTTTGTCGAGTTTTTGAAGGAAGAAAAGGAAATCGAAATATCAGAATCTGCATAAATGAGGTATTTTTCAAAACATATTCGTCTTTTTTTATTTGCACTCTTTTTTTTGAGTTGGGTGATTTTACAAGCGCAAAAGCAGGATAGTTTATTAGAAATTGCGACACTCAGTGTATACGATAAACCTGAAAAAGCAATTGAGATTGCCGATCAACTTTTGAAAGATTCCGAATTATCTGCACATACAAAAATTCAAGTTTATTTGATGCTTTCCAATGCATATTCTTCTTTACGCGATTATGAAAAATCATTGGCTTATGCATTACAGGCAAAAGAAGTGAGCGCGACCCTAAAGAATCCGATTGCACAATATCAGGTGATGATAAAAATCGCTGCTCAATATCATTCGATGGGGGTCAATGATAGAGCGTTACAGATATTGGATGAGTCTGACAAAATCATTGAATCTCTACCCAAAACAGATTCTTTGCGATTTAGTATGGGAAGTAATTTTGCGATTCGTGGATTTATTTACAGAGAACAACTGAGTTGTGATATCGCCATTGATTATTTGAATCGTGCGTATGAAGCTTTCTCGGTTGAAAAGGAGTCGTCACGTTCACTTGCGAATAGAAGTGTAACCTCCTATAACAAAGGGAATTGCTTCATAAATTTAAATCAATTGGATTCTGCAAAATCGAATTTTAAAAATGCGCAGACTTTGGCGTTTAAAGCTGGAGCGAATAGTTTGCAGGCTTTTTCAATGAAGGGATTGGCCGAGGTTTATACTCTTGAAGCAAACTATGATAAAGCCATAGAAAATTTGGAGTCAGCCCAGGGACTTGCCAA
>JBAYRQ010000011.1:0-84309 GCA_041676545.1 Weeksellaceae bacterium
ATCGTGTTTTTTTATTGTTAAATAAGGTATTCGCGAACCTCCTGCCTCGGTTTGAAAACCGTCTAAATAATCCACTATTTTTATGCTATCACTGTAATTTACGGTTTTCTGTAATTTCTGTCCGGCTGCATTGTATTTATAACTGATGTGTTTGTTGTTTGTAAAGTTAACCCGAGTTGGTAAATTTAAATCATTATAGTGAATGCTTTCGATGCCTTTGTTACGGTCTTTGGTCATTGAGCTACGCTCGCTTTCTTCACAAAAAAGATTCTCAATCTTTTTTACTCGAAAATCATTTGGGTCATACTCGTAATCATTGAGTGTTGGGTTGGTATTTCTGTCTTTGAAATCGCCTGTATATTGGTTGGAAACTGCATAGCTTATTATATAAAAATATTTTCTCATCGATTTTCTTAGGTTAAAGATATTGATTTTTTCCTATTTCGCTAACTCTAAAATCCAAAGTATTCATTTTCTTGTTTTTATTTTAAATTGCACTTATTATCAGTTGATTAGACTCTGAGAAATGTGGCATCACTAATTGTGATACATTACCACTTTGATACATTACCGCTTCGTAGCGGGATTTAATTTCTATTTTACATCATTTACGCATAAGTTCTTTGCTAAAAAAAACTCTATTCCATATTGGGAAACAGGGTCTAATTGCCAATCTGTATTTTCTTCAGAATAAGTTTGCATTTCATCATAACTCGTTACGAGATATTTTTCAGGATTGTTTTCACAGAACATAAAAATCCAGTAATTACTGTCGTCTCTTATCCTTATTGCATTTTCTTTTACATAGCCTTCCTCCATTGCCTTTTTTACACATGGGTTATTTTTGTTTATAGCTTTACCAGATGTCGCCATATCTCCAATAATTGCAAAATGATTATTAATTGTCGCACATTCAAAATCCTGATCAGTCGACAACACAAGGCTGGTAAATTTTGCCGTGTAAATTAAATATCCTCTTTCAGTATAATAGGATATAAGATAATACCCTTTTTCACTCGATGACAATTTTTCGTTTGCCATCAAGTATTCATTAATCTTGTATAAATATGAACTGTTTTCTTTTTGAGTCTGACTTTGACAAGAGAGTAAAAGAAATAATGAAAATACTATGAATGTTATCTTTCTCTTCATTTCTAAATATATTAAACTTATTGATATTTTTTCCAGCCCCAAATTTTATTTGTACTAGAAGCTGTCACATTGCCAAAACTCCAAGGTTTTGCATTTACTGTCTTTTCTTTTTGATTGAATTGGAAAATACCTGTATTTGCATAAATGTAATTTCCACCTACTGCATTAGGAATCCTAGATCCAAATGCTTTTCCTTGATCCGCATCACTTGCATTATGGCTCAACTTAAAAGGAGTTTGGTGCGTATGATAATCATATACCATCATATTGTAATTCGTACCATTATAACTCATGGTTTGGGGATTTTCAGGTGAAAACTTCACTCCACTGTTTTTATATGCATTTACATTAATTAATCCATTTCCATTTTCTGATGTATATACCCCCCACGATATTTCCTTGTTAACATAAGTAGATAGCTTAAATAAAAAATCATTGACAGAACCTTCTTGTTCCATTGGCACTGTATTCATAATTGCTCCAGCTGCATTAAAGCTGTCTATTACTAAGCCATTCTCTTGGATATTGATACTTTCAGTCTCATTAAATACTGCTTTTGTTATGTTATCAGCAATTATATCTCTACTACCATCAGCATATGCTTCTGAAACAAGTTCTATCAGTAGTATCATTATTATGCTCTATTTTTTTCATCTCTCCCGTTTTATTATTAAGTTCATAAACATGATCAGCTGCCATTCCGGTGGGGTCTACATAGATCATAGGATTATTATTCAGGAATGAATAAGAAGATTGAGAATAGAATTTTTCTGCCAATGGATCTTGCGTGGTTGTTCTCACTGTCGCAGGGTCATATCCTCTCGCTTCAAAATCGTAGATGTTAAGCCCTAATTCGTCCTGCCATTCTTTAACACCAAACTTATATTGATAGGGATTCTTAGCAATCGGCGCAATTATAACGTCTAGATGAGACTCCTCCAAACCATAAGTGCCATATCCTTGATGCTTTAACCATGGGTAATAATGGGATTCGTCCAAGATTTTCAGTAATCCTGTTTGGGAATCTTTGGTAGATATGAATGGATATGTATATTGTCTTCTTGTCAAATCTCTAATTGATTGGATAAATATAACGAAAGTTTTGTTTTAATTTAGAAGTAATAGTTTTCATCTTAAATTAGGGTCCTAATTTTGGAGATAACTTAATCCAAAAAAGGTACAGAAACTAATAGTAAGTTTAAGTAAAGGAATGAAACCGAAGCAAATGATTTCGCCTTATTTTCTTATTTTTACATCATGAAGAAAATTTATTATTTACAAACGTGTGATACCTGTCGGCGAATTTTAAAACAATTCAACTTTTCAGAATTTGAGAAACAAGAAATCAAAACCGAAGCAATTACTTCCGACCAATTGGATGAAATGAAAGAATTAGCCGGAAGTTTTGAATCGCTCTTTTCCCGTCGCGCTAAGAAGTACAAAGAGTTGGGACTGAAAGATAAAAGCCTAACCGAAAAAGAGTTTCAAGAATATATTCTGAGTGATTATACCTTTCTGAAACGTCCAGTCATCCTAGATGGAGAAAAAATATTCATTGGCAGTGATCAGAAAAATTTGGAAGCGTTGAATATGCATTTTAAATAAATGGGAATATTCTCAAAAGAAAAGTCTTCCCTATCCGATTATTTTGCAAGTGTATTTCCTTCAAAACTTGATTTTAATGAGTGTTAAGTTTACTTTTCACCCTTTCCGTATTTTGAAAAATAATTGGTAAAGTTTAAAATTCAACCAGAAATTTAAATTCCGAAGGGCTGACAGAAGGGGAGTAAAAAGACGGTATCCGCTCTTAAAACCCCGAAGAGGTGACATTATTCCGCTCTTTTTTATTGCAAAGATTTTTTCGCCCTCCAATTCCATCGAAAATCCCATCCTTTTATGCGAACCTATCATTTTTTCTTTAAATTTACCCATTTAAATAGGTATATGAGAAATAAAATTGTGGGAATTGCCATCGTAATGAGCTTTTCCGTGTTTGGTCAAAACAAAAAATTGACAATGGAGGAAGCCGTTATAGGATTGGGAACGAATTTAAGAATTGAAAGTTTGTCTCAATTGCAATGGATTCCAACCGAGAATAGTTTCACAGAAGCAGTAACTACTTCCTATGGAAATGCATTGGTCGCACGAAATCTTCCGTCTATGAAAACGGATACTTTGACGCGTTCCACTGATTTTTCAGGAATGAAGTTGGTTCCTTTTATGAATTGGATCGATAAAAATACAGCGACCTATAGAAATGGAAAGGATTTGATGATTTGGAATCGATCCACCAATTTATCTGAAAAATTAATTTCGATTCCAGAGGAAGTGGAAGCCGAAGAGTTTGAATCTTCTTCGCGCTCGTATGCGTATGTGGTAGATAATAATTTATTTTTGATCGATGGAAATAAACAAATTCATCAAATTACCCACGATGGAATATACGGAATCGTAAATGGAAAAACCGTTCATCAAAGTGAATTTGGAATTGATGGTGGAATTTTCTTTTCGCCCAAAGGAAATTTACTCGCTTTTTATCGAATGGATGAAACCATGGTTGAAGATTATCCCATTATCAATTGGTCTGCCGTTCCTGCGGTAAATAAAAACATCAAATATCCATTCGCTGGACGAACTTCACACAAAGTAACGGTGGGCGTGTACAATCCAAAAACCAAGAAGACTGCTTTTCTTCAGGCCGGTGACCCAACCGATCGATATTTTACATGTATAACGTGGTCGCCCGATGAAAAGTCAATTTTCATAGCCGAATTAAATCGGGATCAAAACCACATGGAATTGAAACAGTACGACGCGCATTCTGGGAAATTCGTGAAAACTTTATTCGAAGAAAAGGACAATAAGTATGTGGAACCTCAAAATGATTTATACTTTTTACCCAACGGAAAGGAATTCGTTTGGTGGAGTCAACGAAGTGGATTTATGCATTTGTATAGATACGACGTCAATGGAAAAATCCTAAATCCGGTGACCCAAGGAGATTGGTTGGTGAATGAAATCGTTGGAATCAATGAAAGTAAAAAACAACTGATTATTACTGCATCCAAGGACGGAGCGATGGAAAAGCATGTCTACACTGTGAATTGGGAAAGTGGTAAAATGGAAAGAATTGATAAAGATTCGGGGTATCATTCCGTTTTTGCGAATTCGACGGGAACCTATGTGTTGGATTATTGGACGAATGAAACCACGCCACGAAAAATCGATGTGCTTTCGACGGATAAAAAATTCGTCAAAAATTTATTGACTGCAAAAAACCCATTAACTGATTATGCCCTGCCCAAAGTTGAAAATGTTACCTTAAAAGCAAGTGATGGAACGGACTTGTATGGAAAATTAATTTATCCAACGGATTTCGATAAGTCAAAGAAATATCCAGTTGTTGTTTATTTATACAACGGTCCACATGCACAAATGAATTTAAATCGTTTTCCGGCAAGTGGAAATTTATGGTATGATTACATGGCACAAAACGGATATGTAGTTTGGGTAATGGACGGAAGAGGAAGCGCAAACAGAGGTTTGAAATTCGAACAAAGTATTTTCCGGAATTTAGGAGAAATAGAAATGGAAGATCAAATGAAGGGTGTGGATTACTTGAAATCCCTTTCGTTTGTGGATGGAAATCGAATGGGAATTCACGGTTGGAGTTACGGTGGATTTATGACAACGTCATTTATGCTTAAGAAACCCGATGTCTTTAAAGCGGGTGTTGCAGGCGGTCCCGTGATGGATTGGAGTATGTATGAAATTATGTATGGCGAACGCTATATGGATTCACCCCAAACCAATCCCGAAGGATATGCGAAATCCTTATTGATGGATAAAACCCAAAACTTAAAAGGAAAGTTGCTGTTGATTCATGGAACCGATGATAACGTTGTAGTTTGGCAACATTCCATCGACTTTTTACGAAATGCGGTAAGCAGTGGAGTTCAAGTTGATTATTTTGTTTATCCCGGTTATGAACACAATGTTCGTGGAAAAGACAGAGTGCATTTGATGCAGAAAATCACCGATTATTTTGATTTGTATTTGAAGTAAGCTATAAATCAAAGCCAAAAAAAACCGTACACAAAAATTTTGCGTACGGTTTTTTTTTACTAAATATTTTATGGGAATTAAACAGAAAACATTCATTCCTATGTTTTGAACTATCCTATTTCAAAAAAGGTGGAGGTTTATTGAGAAAAAAAGAATGATCTTAAATTTCTTCTTGATTATCCATACTTTCTTTCAGTTTGACTAATTCTGCACGGATGTATTCCATTCGCACGATTAATTCTACTTCTTCTTGGATGGTTTCATTTTCTTGAAGCGCCGTTTTTGCGCCTTCTAGCGTGTAGCCTCTTTCTTTTACCAAATGATAAATCAACTGAAGATTCTTAATATCCTGAGGTGTAAAGAAACGATTTCCTTTTTTATTCTTTTTTGGATTTATGATGTCGAATTCCTTTTCCCAGAATCGAATCAAGGAAGCATTCACGTTGAAGGCTTTCGCTACCTCACCGATGCCGTAATAAAGTTTATCTGGTAAATCAACTTGCATTAATCCAAAGATACAGACATTTGCTGAGATTTCTCTAGTAGAATTTTAAATTCGTCTGGACTTACATCTTGATAGAAAAAAGAAACCGGATCAATAGGATTTCCATCTTTATGGATTTCATAATGCAAATGCGGACCGGTTGATAAACCTGTACTTCCAACATATCCGATAATATCTCCTCTTTTTACGCTTTGATTTCTCTTTACATTGATTTTACTCATGTGACCGTACAGCGTTTCATATCCGTATCCATGATTGATAATCACTGCATTTCCATATCCACCGTGTCTTTCGGCTAACTGAACTTTTCCATTTCCGGTTGCGTAAATAGGCGTTCCCGTTTTGGCTGCAAAGTCAGTTCCAGCATGAAGTTTAGCGATTTTTAAAATGGGATGCATTCGAACACCAAATCCAGATGCCAAACGCTTCATATCTTTATTCGCTACAGGTTGAATCGCAGGTAAATGCATAAGCATTTTTTCTTTTTCTTTGGCGCTTACTACAATGTCATCCAACGATTTGGATTGAATCACCAATTGTTTATTTAAAATATCAATACTTTTTGAAACGTCTGATACCAAACTTCCGTATTTCCAGTCGGTGAATTTTGAATAACGGTTTACACCTCCAAATCCCGCTTTTCTAACATCGTCAGAAATCGGTTCCAATTCAAAATAACTACGGTAAATATTGTTGTCTCGTTCTTCGATTTGACCCAATACTTCTTGCGATTGTTTGACCTTTTTATTTAACAATTCGTATTGGATTTTCATTTCTTGCAATTCTGCGGCCAGTGTATTCTCTTCGGGTGAAGTAATTTTTTCACTGAAAATGAAGCCCGAGATGATGCCGAAAAATGCAGTTACGATTAGAAATGCTGCTAAGTTTCGTAAAGTTCTTAATCGTCTTTGTTTAATAGGTTTGAAGGAGGTGGTTTGTGCGTTGTATTTGTATTTTTTTATACCCATTTGTAAAACTGTTATTATTATCTTTGTCCGCAAAACAAAATAACGGATAAATTGTATCGGTTTTTGTTAATGAAATTATAAAATAAACACAATTAAAGAATGAACTCAAAACAGATAAGAAAAGACTTTTTAGACTACTTTGAATCCAAAGGGCATAGCATTGTTCCTTCGGCTCCAATTGTTTTAAAAGATGACCCCACTTTGATGTTCAATAATTCAGGGATGGCTCAATTCAAAGATTTCTTTTTGGGCTATAAAAAGCCGACATCGGTCCGTATTGCAGATACGCAAAAATGTTTGCGCGTCTCTGGAAAGCACAACGACTTGGATGATGTGGGAAAAGACACCTACCATCATACCATGTTTGAAATGCTGGGGAACTGGTCGTTTGGTGATTATTTCAAAGAAGAAGCCATCGCATGGGCATGGGAACTTTTGACCGAAGTGTATAAAATCCCAAAGGACTATTTGTACGTTACTGTTTTTGAGGGAGATAAAGAAGATGGAACGACCCAAGATACCGAGGCTTTGGAATTGTGGAAGAAACATATTTCTGCAGATCGAATTCTATTTGGAAATAAAAAAGACAACTTTTGGGAAATGGGTGAAACCGGTCCGTGTGGACCGTGTTCAGAAATCCATGTTGATATTCGTTCGGCCGAAGAAAAGGCAAAAATTCCGGGAAAGGATTTGGTGAATTTAGACCATCCGCAAGTAGTGGAAGTTTGGAACTTGGTTTTCATGGAATACCTGCGAAAAGCCGATGGATCCTTAACGACACTACCGGCAAAAAGTATTGATACCGGAATGGGATTTGAACGATTGGCGATGGTTTTGCAAGGAAAAACGTCCAATTACGATACCGATATTTTCCTTCCCTTAATTCAGGATTTAGAAAAAATTTGTGGTAAAAGATACGGAGATGCAGAGGCGACCGATATTGCTTTTCGTGTAATTGTCGATCATTTACGTGCGGTTTCCTTTGTGATTGCCGACGGCCAACTGCCTACGAATTCAGGTGCAGGTTATGTAGTTCGTCGTATTTTACGTCGTGCAATAAGTTATGGATATCGTTTCTTAGACTTGAAAGAAGCCTTTATTTATAAATTAATTCCACGGTTGAGAGACCAAATGGGTGAGTTCTTCCCTGAATTAGAAAAACAATTCCAATTGGTGACGGATGTAATCAAAGAAGAAGAAACCAATTTTTTACATACGATTGAACACGGTTTGGCTCGTTTGGATCATTTCATTCAACAAAATCCGGATTTAAAAGTTATTGCAGGTGAAGTCGTATTTGAATTGTATGATACCTACGGATTTCCAGCCGATTTATCGAGAATTATTGCCGAAGAAAAGAATTTGACCATAGACGAAGAAGGTTTTGAAGCGGCAATGGAAAAACAAAAACAACGTTCAAAATCAGCGAGTTCATTCTCCGTTTCAGACTGGACGGTTTTGATCGAGGACGATGTGGAAGAATTCATAGGCTACGATCAAACGGAGGCAAATGTAAGAATTACACGTTGGCGAAAAGTTGAAAATAAAACGGGAGAATTCTATCAATTGGTTTTCCAAATGACTCCTTTTTATGCCGAAAGTGGAGGTCAAATTGGGGATATTGGCTATTTAGAAAATCAATTTGAGAAAATTGAAATCATCAATACCAAAAAAGAAAACAACCTGATTGTTCACTTTACAGAAACTTTACCTAAGTATATAGAACTTCCCTACAACGCAGTGGTGGACGTGGAAAGAAGAAATCACATCATGCGAAATCACACGGCGACTCACTTGTTGCACGAAGCTTTGCGCGATGTTTTGGGAAAACATGTCGAACAAAAAGGTTCGTATGTAGGACCGGATTATTTGCGATTTGATTTTTCGCATTTCAATAAATTAAGTGAAGAAGAATTAGAAAAGGTAACCCTCCAAGTCAATCAAAAAATTAGAGCGCATATTCCGTTGGAAGAAAAACGTTCAATTCCTTTTAAGAAAGCCGTGGAAGAAGGTGCAATGGCACTTTTTGGTGAAAAATACGGCGATGTTGTTCGTGTCATTAAATTCGGCGATTCGGTGGAATTGTGTGGCGGAACGCACGTTCAAAACACATCGGACATTGTTTTATTTAAATTGCAAAGTGAAAGTTCAAGTGCGGCCGGAGTTCGAAGAATTGAAGCGACGACTGGAGTTGCAGCGATTGAAGATTTAAAAGACTCATTCCAAAAATACAATCAGATTCTGAGGGAATTGAAACATCCAGCCGAACCGATAGAAGCGGTTCAGAAGCTTTTGGATGAAAACAAAGAGTTAAAAGCCCAATTGGAGAAGTTTACGCTTCAACAAGCAAATTCTGAAAAAGAGGAATGGAGAAAATCCTTTCAAATGATGAATGGAATCAATTTCTTAGCCGTAAGAACGAGTTTGGATGCCAATACGATTAAACAAATCGCATTTCCACTGAGAAAGGAAATGGAAAATGTTTTGTTGATCGTGGGTTCAGATGCCGATGGAAAACCCTCAATAACCGTTTCGATTTCCGATAATTTAGTTGTCGAAAAAGGATTGAATGCAGGGCAAATTGTCCGAGATTTAGCCAAAGAAATCCAAGGTGGAGGGGGTGGTCAAGCCTTTTTCGCAACAGCCGGTGGAAAAGATGTAAGCGGTTTGGATAAGGCATTGGAAAAAGCGAAGGGTCTTGTAAAATAAGTGAATGAAAAGTTATCTTAAATATGGGTTTTTAACGCTCATTGTATTTGCTTTTCTATTTAATCTGTTTTTATTCCTGAGAAATAGAATCGTATTTTTGAGTGTTTTTAATGAGGGTATTCAGGAAGATTATCTGCGATTTCTATTTATTTTCTTGAATGTGGCTTTATTTTCTATCGATGTTTTTTTGATTGTAAAACTCTACAGAGATGCAGATGTTCAGAAAAGAGAAAGAGAACGATATATATCACGAATTCTATTTGTGCCTTTTTACAAGGTATATTATATTCTGCATAAATTTAAAAGCTAAGAACTGAAAATAGTTGGAGAGATACTCAAATTCCAAAAAACAGCAAACGCCACTTCCCATAAGAAATGGCGTTTGTTTCGTTTAGAGTTGGGGAAATTAATATTGTTCCAACAAATAATTTATTAAATCGGTGGTGGTTACAATTCCCACCAAATTCCCATTTTCCACAACAGGAATGGAGTGGAAACTCTGCATAGAAAGCAATTCGGCTACTTCTTTTACGGTTGCATCCGATTCCACCGTCACCGGAACACGGGTCATCACTTGAGGAATGGTGTACGAATCATAAATTAAAGATTCTACCGTTTCCTCGTCTTCGCTCAAATTGGAATAACTAATTCTCAACAAATCAGAACGACTGATTACGCCAACTATTCGCTGATCTTCCACAACAGGAATGTGTCGAATGTTGTGTTGGTTAAACAATTTCTCCGCTTCGTACAACGATTCAGTTGGATTTAAAGTCACCAAATCTTTGGTCATTATTTCGGTAATCGGAACTCTTTGTTTCATTTTAATTGTTTTTAAATTATATTTAAACTTTCTATTTCTCTTTCTTAATTCTACCTAAATTACGGAAGAATTTTTGGATAAAGACCTGACGAAAAGCATGAAATATCAAAAACTATATTCCTAAATTTAAAGAACAAGCTTTTCTTTTTGAGGAATTTTAAACGCACTATACATACATGACAAACGAATTAAATCTACAGTTTAGAAAAGCCACAATAGAAGATGCACCTGAAATCTGGGAAATTCTTCAGCAATCCATTGACCGAAGAAAAAAGGACGGAAGTACGCAATGGCAAGACGGTTATCCCAATCTTTCCACGGTTGAAAACGACATCTCCAATTCGAATTCCTATGTTTTAACGCAAAATGAAATTGTAGTTGCTACTGCCGCTGTGATTTTTAATTTTGAACCTACGTACGAGAAAATCGAGGGCGAATGGTTAACAAATGATGATTTTTATGTCGTTCATCGCGTGGGTGTTTCCGATAAAGTGGCTGGAAAAGGATTCGCGACGAAATTGTTTGAATTTGTCGAAGAATTCGCCAAAGCCAACCAGGTTTTCAGTATAAAAGTCGATACACTTTACGACAACAAAGCGATGCTTCGAATTTTGGAGAAGTTGAACTATACTTATTGCGGTGAAATCGAAGTTAGAGATGGAAAAAGGTCTGCTTTTGAAAAGGTTTTGCCGAATTCATAGAGACGAAATTAAAATAAAACCCAGTCCTTTTTACCTCCACTTTTAGAAAATTACCTACATTCACTTTCTAAAACTTGAATGAATCAATGAAAAATAATTTTCTCCGAAAGAAATCTTTGAAAGATTTAGCACAATCCAAGGAAAACAATCCCAATTCATTGAAAAGGATATTGACCGTCAAGGATTTAACTTTTATGGGAATTGCAGCCGTAGTGGGCGCAGGAATTTTTTCAACCATTGGTTCCGCCGCATACAATGGCGGTCCGGGCGTTTCTACTTTATTTATTATTACAGCTATCACGTGTGGTTTTACGGCTTTATGTTATGCGGAATTCGCCAGTCGAATTCCCGTTTCAGGAAGTGCCTATACGTATTCTTATGTTGCTTTTGGTGAAATTATCGCTTGGATTATTGGTTGGGCTTTGATTCTGGAATATTCAATTGGAAATATAGTAGTCGCTATTTCGTGGAGTAGTTATTTCAACAATTTACTCGTTCACGTCTTTCAAATTCATCTTCCGGATTGGATGATTATCGATCCCATGACGGCCAAAAACGCGTTTTTGGAGTCCACCGCCGCTTTGGCCTCGCCTGAAACTTTACAACCCGACCGAATTAAATCTTATCAATTTGCAATCGAAGCTTACAACAACGCACCCATGTTGTGGGGAACGAAAATATTTTTTAACCTTCCTGCTTTTATCATCATTGTATTGATCACTTGGTTGGCTTACATAGGAATTTCACAAAGTAAAAAAACCGCCAACTTTATGGTTTATTTCAAAGTAGGAGTGATTCTGTTTGTGATTGTAGTCGGTGCTTTTTTTGTGGATACGAATAATTGGACACCCTTTTTACCGAATGGTTTTGAAGGGGTTTTAAAAGGAACTTCGGCGGTGTTTTTTGCTTATATTGGATTTGATGCGATTTCGACTATGGCGGAAGAGACCAAAAATCCCCAGCGCGATATGCCGCGTGCAATGATTAATTCCTTGGTGATTTGTACGGTTTTATATATTCTTATCGCCTTAACCTTAACAGGAATTGAACATTATTCCAACTTTAAAAACGTAACCGACCCTTTGGCTTTTGTTTTTTCAGAACGAGCACCTTGGATAGAAACTTTGGTTTCAGTGAGTGCCGTTGTCGCAACTGCCTCCGTTTTATTGGTTTTTCAAATCGGACAACCTCGGATTTGGATGAGCATGAGTCGCGATGGACTTTTACCCAAACAATTTCAAAAAATTCACCCCAAATACCAAACGCCTTCGTTTGCTACCCTCGTAACGGGAGTGATTGTTGGAATGGGTGCTCTGTTTATTGAAAGTGATTTGGTGACGGATTTAACGAGTATCGGAACTTTATTTGCTTTCGTCCTTGTTTCAGGAGGTGTTTTATTTCTGCCCTTTAGACCCAAAGAAAAAGGAAAATTCAATTTGCCGTATATCAACGGTCGATTTATCATTCCTTTGCTATTCATTGTCTTTTTATATGTATTCAGAGAGCGGACTATTGCGGTATTTACAGAATTTAGCTGGGATGCTTCCGAAGAGATTTTGTATTTGATGTTCATTCTTTTTGCAACCGCTATTTCTATTTTAACTTTCCTTCGAAACTTTTCTTTGATTCCTATTATGGGTGTTTTAACGTGTACGTATTTGATGGTTGAAATTCCTATGGTTAGTTGGAAATGGTTTGTGGTTTGGATGACTTTGGGATTAATTATCTACTTTTTATACGGTTACAGAAACAGTGAATTGGCAAAAAAGAAATAATTCAGGACGTGAACCGAAGATAATTTTCAAATTCGCTTAACTTTGCGGCTGCATTTAGATATTAAATTCTGATAATGATTTTACTTCATTTGGAAACTTCCACAAAAAATTGTTCCGTCGCTATAACCAAAGACAAAGAATTGCTCTGTCTTTGCGAAGAGTATGACGAGAATTACGGTCATTCCGAAAAACTCCATCAGTTTGTAGAATGGGCTTTAGAGGGCGCAGAGATTTCCATTCACGATTTGGATGGCGTTTGCGTATCTAAAGGTCCGGGCTCTTATACAGGATTACGAATTGGAGTTTCAGCCGCCAAAGGCTATTGTTACGGATTGGGAATTCCGCTACTTTCTTTGAATTCGCTTGAAATTCTTGCTCAATCACAAATTAATCTAGGCTATGATTTAATCATTCCTATGATTGATGCACGCCGAATGGAAGTGTATACTGCTGTTTTTGATGGAAGTGGAAAACAGATTTCAGAAATAGAAGCCAAGATTTTGGATGAATTTTCTTTTCAAAAATTTTTGGATAAAAAAGTCGTATTTGTTGGTGATGGCGTAGAAAAAAGTCAATCGGTTTTGAAATTACCAAATGCAGAATTCAAATTAGACAATCATCCATCGGGTGAATGGATGATGGAATTGGCGGAAGAAAAATTGAGTCAAAAGGAATTTGAAGATGTCGCATATTTTGAACCTTTTTACTTGAAAGAGTTTTTGGCCGGACCGAAAAAGAAGTAGAATTCTTTTTCATTTTGTAAATTCACACAATTAATAAACAACACACAAATAAAAAAATAGAGAATTATGGAATTACCTTGGGTAGAGCCCTATAAAATTAAAATGACCGAAGATATTTACGTTTCCAATCGGGAAGAGCGTGAAAAATGGATCGAAGAAGCCGGTTATAATTTATTTAATTTAGCGAGCGATCATGTATTTATCGATTTATTGACCGACAGTGGAACGGGCGCAATGTCAGATAAACAGTGGTCAGAAATGATGATTGGCGATGAGAGTTACGCAGGCTCTCGTTCGTTTACAAAATTAAAAAATGTAGTGGAAGATGTTTTAGGTTTTCCCTATACGTTGCCTACGCATCAAGGTCGTGCAGCAGAAAATGTGCTATTCAGTGTTTTGGTAAAAGAAGGAAATGTAGTTCCAGGAAATTCACATTTCGACACAACAAAAGGACATATTGAATTCAGAAAAGCGCACGCTGTGGATTGTACCATCGATGAAGCGTTTGATATCAATGCGATTCATCCGTTCAAAGGAAATATTGATTTGGTGAAATTGGAAGAAGTTTACAAGTCCCATCCCAAAGAAAACATTCCTTTTTGTTTGATTACGATTACATGTAATTCTTCGGGAGGTCAACCTGTTTCTATGGAAAATATAAAAGGAGTGAAGGCTTTGTCGGACAAATACGGAATTCCAGTGTTTTTTGATGCGGCTCGTTTTGCAGAGAATGCGTATTTCATCAAAGAGAGAGAGGAAGGTTACGCAAATAAAACCATCAAGGAGATTGTAAAAGAAGTATTTTCATACGGAGAAGGATTTACCATGTCGGCCAAAAAAGACGGATTGGTAAACATCGGTGGAATTTTAGCTCTTCGGGATTTGGATTTATACAGAAGTTGTGGGAATTTCGGAATTATTTTCGAAGGCTATTTGACGTATGGAGGATTAGCCGGTCGTGATTTGGGTGCATTGGCCCAAGGATTAATGGAAGCTACGGAATACAATTATCTGAAAGGAAGAATTTCGCAAGTTGAATATTTGGGAAATAAATTGATGGAATATGGAATTCCCGTTCAAAAACCGATTGGAGGTCATGCCGTATTTGTAGATGCTTTGACTTTTTTACCGAATGTTCCGCGAAGTGAATATCCGGCACAGACTTTAGGCATTGAGTTATATAAAGAAGGTGGTGTTCGTGGTGTAGAAATCGGTACTTTGTTAGCGGATCGTGATCCTGAAACCCGTTTGGATCGTTTCCCGAAATTGGAATTGTTGCGATTGGCACTTCCAAGAAAGACGTATACGTTTAAACACATGGATTATATTGCGGCGGCTTTGAAAAACATTTACGACCGTCGAGAAGAAATAAAATCGGGCTATGAAATAGTGTGGGAAGCAGATATACTGCGCCATTTCACGGTTCAGTTGAAGAAAAAATAGAAAATGATTGAAAAGTCCTTCCCAAACGAAGGGCTTTTTTTGTGAAAATTAAATTTCTATTTTGATACCTCTCTATTTTGAGTTTTAAATTTTACCTTTGTTGCTATGTTAGTCTCTGATTATATAAGTAAGGATTTTGTTCCACCGAAGTTGAATCAAACCGTTATGCATGGATTGCAATTGGTTCATGATTTCAACTTGACGCATATTCCTGTTTTCAAAGGTTTAAATTTCATTGGAAATATAAGCCATGAAACTTTGGAAGAATTTCCACCTGAAACATTACTTTCTGAATTGATGGAATTCAGTTCGCCCTTCTTTTTAACGTCCAACAGCTCTTTGTTGGATGCGATTCAACCGTTTCATAATGAGAGTGCAAACATCTTAGTGGTTTTGGATGAAAAACTTCACTATATGGGGTTTTTGTTGATGGATGATGTGATTTCTGCTTTGTCAACTATGCCGTTTATTTCGGAGCCGGGTGCGATTATCATTATTGAAATCGGTCAAAAACAATTCTCGATCAGTGAAATTGCGAAAATTGCGGAAAGTAACAATGCGCGAATAACCGGTTTGTTTGTTACGGGTTACAAAGATGAGAAAATTCAAATTACACTGAAGTTGATTGCGGATAGTTTAGCGTCGGTAAGTGAAACCTTTGAGCGTTTTAATTATACGGTTCTTCACAAATTTTTCAAGGATGAGAAAGAGGATATGATGAAAGACCGCTTTGATATGCTCATGAAATATTTGGATGTTTAATTCCAAAAAAATCTAATATTTACTACATGAAAGTTGCAATTTATGGTTTAAAAGCTTCACAAAAACAGAAAGAATACTTTCAGAGTTTTTTTAGAGAATTAACAAATAGAAACATTTCGTTCACAATTGATCGTGATTTCAAATCGATTTTAGAATCTCATTTGTCTTTGGAATTGACAGAAAGCGGAGTTTTCTCGTCGTATACTGATTTACAAAAAGACATAGACTTGTTTTTCACCTTTGGTGGAGATGGAACTATATTGAGTGCGGCGACAATAATTCAAGATAAAAACATTCCCATTGTGGGTGTCAATACCGGCCGATTGGGGTTTCTAGCAACTATCAATGTGGAATTTTTATTTGAAAGTTTGGATGCCATTTTTTCGGGAGATTATAAATTAAGCAGTCGATCCTTGCTTTCCATGCATTCCAATGAAATAGAAATTGAACTTCCATTTGCATTGAATGAAGTAGCGCTAACTCGTCGTGAAACTACGAGTATGATTACGATAGAAGCACATTTAAACGGTGAGTTTTTAAATTCCTATTGGGCGGATGGATTGATTATTTCAACCCCTACAGGCTCATCGGGATATTCTTTAAGTTGTGGCGGACCGATTATTCATCCCGAGAATAAATCCTTTGTGGTGACAGCGATTGCACCGCATAATTTAAATGTCAGGCCCTTTGTGATTTCTGACGATTCGGTGTTGGATTTAAAAGTGAAAAGTAGAGTAGGTGAGTTTTTTCTTTCGATGGATGCACGTAACAAACCGCTTTCTTCTACCGTTCATCTTCAAATAAAAAAAGCAAGTTTTCAAATCCATATTGTAGAGCCTAAGGACAAGAATTATTTGAAAACTTTGAGGGAAAAAATGTTCTGGGGATCGGATCGGAGAAATTAGAAAAGTCACATTTTTTTCTTAATTTTTGTTAAAGCACCTATACAGCAATTAGATTTGTTTATATTTGTCCCTTATTAGAAAAAAATATGCAACATTTTCTAGATATTTGCGTTGAGATTTTTGCATGTTAATTCTTAATTTACGTATGAGGAATTTTTTGATTTTATTAGTGGGATTGTGTTTCTCTTTGTCGTTCGCACAAAGACATGAAATAGGGATTTTTGCCGGTGGTGCAAACGTTGTGGGTGATATTGGTAGAAGTAATTACATCAACCCGCTCCCTGTTTCCTATAACTCAAAAAAATTGACCGATAGAATCCCTTATGCCCTGGGTGTACTCTATCGTTTTAACTTCAATCCTTACATGGGAGTGAGAGCTGGTATAACTTTTTCACAAGTTGTAGGTTCAGACTGGGTAGCTCCGGAGCAGTACAAACGATTAAGAAACTATGCCTATAAAAATAGCATAACCGAAGGGTCCTTATTGTTTGAATACAACTTTTTTGACATCAATGATGAATACGGAAGTAAACACTCTCCTTATATTTTCGGGGGTGTAGCTGCATTTATGTATAATGAAGCAAAATATACCGTAAACAACAATTTTGCACGCGATGAAAATGGAGTACTTATAGAACCCAATCAAATTGACACTGAAATTATTCAAAGTCCTGTAAAGAAAACAGCATTCACACTTCCGGTAGGAGTTGGATATAAGTATAAATACAGAGGGAATTTTGTGATTTCAGCAGAAGTTGGAGTTCGATATACTCAAACTGATAACTTAGATTTTAGTTTTACTAAAGAAGAAGATTTCACTTTTAATAATGAACCTGGTATAGATGAAACCACCCTTGAACAATTAAATAGTAATATCATCAAATCCCGACAGATTGGGAATACATCCAACTATGACTGGTACGTTTTTACAGGTCTAACCTTAACTTATACTTTTGGAAGACCACCATGTTATTGTGATTAATCTTTGAATGAATCCACCACTTACAGATACAATTAATGTAGAAAACCTTCCGCAACACGTTGCCATCATTATGGATGGAAATGGTCGTTGGGCAAAGAAGAAAGGTTTTGATCGAACTTTCGGCCATCAACAAGGTGTTGAATCTGTTCGATTAGCAATTGAAGTATGCGGTGATTTGGGGATTCCTTATTTAACTTTATTTGCGTTTTCAACCGAAAACTGGAGCCGTCCA
Source organism: Weeksellaceae bacterium (assembly GCA_041676545.1). GTDB lineage: Bacteria > Bacteroidota > Bacteroidia > Flavobacteriales > Weeksellaceae > Moheibacter. The sequence goes on from JBAYRQ010000011.1 coordinate 17,766, forward strand.
AAGATGGAAGTTTCGTTTTTGATGAAACTTTTGGCAAATACAATTAAAGCGGAGATAAATGAGCTTCATCAAAAAGGCATTCGTTTGATGATTATAGGAGAAATGGAGGCCTTGCCTTCGAGTGTGACTAAATCATTGCAGAATGCCATTGATTTAACAAAAGACAATAAAAAGGCGACATTAATTGTAGCATTGAATTACGGTTCTCAATTGGAAATCATCAGTGCCGCAAAGAAAATTGCTGAAAAAGTTAAAAAGGGAGATTTAGACGTTTCACAAATCAACCAAGAAGTAATAGAACAAAATTTATATACCCAAAATATACCTAATGTCGATTTGCTTATCCGTACGAGTGGTGAACAAAGAATAAGTAATTTTTTGCTATGGCAAATCGCCTATGCTGAACTTTATTTTACCGATGTTCTTTGGCCGGATTTTAAAAGAGAGAATTTTTTGGAAGCGATAAAAAGCTATACAAGCCGAGAAAGAAGATATGGGAAAACAGGAGAGCAAATCAAAACAGAATAGAAAGAATATGTGTAAAAGATTATATATGAGGAATTTGATTGTTATTTTAGCAGTGCTTTTTAGCGGTGCTCTATCGGCTCAGATAGACTCATTAAGTGTCCAAGGAAATACCCAAGATGTTTCAGAAGCGGGCTATACCAATCCACAAACGTATATGATTGCTGATTTGGAAATTAGTGGTGAAACAAATTACACCAAAAATCAAATCATGCGTTTTACGGGTTTGAGAATGGGTGAAACCATTGAAGTCCCAGGTACAAAAATCAATAATTCTTTGAAGAAACTTTGGAAAACCAATCTTTTTTCAAATATCGATTTGTATGTGGTAAAAACGGATGGAGATAAAATCTATTTGAGAATGAATTTAGTAGGTCTTCCTGAATTAGCGAAAATTGAATTCAATGGTGTTAAAAAAGGAAAGAAAGAAGATTTCATCAAAGAACATAAATTGGATGTGGGAACAAAAATTACCAGCAACCTAAAAAGTCAAGTCCGAAATTCCATTAAAAATCACTTTTTAGAAAAAGGGTTTCCGAATTCAAAAGTTGATTTCATTGAGAAAAAAGCAGAAGATGATCCTACAAAAGTAGATTTGACTGTAAATATTGACAAAGGGGAAAGAGTAAAAATCGGCACACTTACTTTTGATGGGAATAATGAATTGCGCGATGCTCAGCTTCGTAAGAAAGCAATGAAAAACACCCGAAAAAAATCAATTAACATTTTTAGATCGTCGAAATTCATTCCTTCTAAATACAAAGAAGATTTGAAAAAAGTAGTGGAAGAATATAAATCCATTGGTTTCCGTGACGCGAAAGTGGTTTCAGACACAGTGATTCAAAGAGATGCGAAAACATTGGATATTAACATCACTGTAGAAGAAGGAAAGCCGTATTATTTGGGAACCGTAACTTTCACCGGGAATTCAGTATTCCCAACCGAAGGACTTGAGCGTGTTTTTGCTTACAAAGAAGGTGACCGTTATGACGCGGTAGGAATCAATAAGAAAATCAGTGGTTCAGAAAAAGATGACGACCTTCAAACGCTGTATATGGATCGCGGGTATTTATTTGCTCAGTTAATTCCTATCGAGAAAAACGTAAAAAATGACACCATTGATTTAGAAATTAAAATCATGGAAGGTGAACCTGCAACTTATAACAGAGTAACTTTTAGCGGAAATGACGTTACGTTTGACCACGTAATTGCACGTGAGTTGAGAACCAAACCGGGAGATTTATTCTCGAAATCTGAAATCAAACGAACGTATTTTGAATTGGCGAGTTTGGGTTATTTTGAACCGACACAAATCAATCCCGATGTGAAGCCGGATCCAGAAACAAACTCAGTAGATCTTAACTGGGAGTTGGTACATAAAAGTTCGAGTCAAGTCGAATTGCAAGGTGGATATGGTGCGGGAACATTTTTAGGAACTTTGGGATTAACGTTTGGAAACTTCTCCATCCGAAATGTATTTAATAAAAAAGCTTGGCGACCTGTTCCGATGGGAGACGGACAATCCTTGTCGTTACGAGCGCAAGCGGGTAGAGGATACCAAAACTATAGTTTCTCTTTTGTTGAACCATGGATTGGTGGAAAACGTCCGACTGCTTTGTCAACATCGGTTTATTATTCCCGATACAATTACCGTGATCAGTTTTATCAAGAGTCGGAATTGAATATCGTTGGAGCGAGTGTAGGATTGAGTAAATTATTGACTTGGCCCGATGACTATTTCCGATTATCGCATACACTTTCGTTCCAGCGTTATAATTTTGATAACTATGCGCTGTCTGTTGGGAATTTACGATATGACAACGGTTCAGCCAATAACTTCAACTATACCATTGGTTTGACACGAAATTCAGCAGGTCCAGATCCTGTTTTCCCAACGAATGGTTCGGAAATGAGTGTTTCTTTGACGGTTACACCTCCGTATTCCATTATGAATGGAAAGGATTACGATACAGTGAGTGATGTAGAAAGATTTGAATGGTTGGAATACTATAAAGTAAAAGCAAAATCATACTGGTACAAAGAATTGGCTGGAAAGCTAGTTGTAAAAGTAGGAGGAGAATTTGGAATTTTAGGAACGTATAATAGTAAAGTTGGAACCATACCTTTTGAACGATTTTATTTAGGAGGAACTGGTTTGATGGGGAATCGATTTGACGGACGAGAAATTATTCCTTTGAGAGGATATGAAGACGCAAGTCAAGGTGGAGGTTCGGCAAATGATATTACACCATCAGGTGGAGGTAGTATTTATGATAAATTTACTTTTGAATTACGATATCCAATTACAATGGGACAACAAGCCAAGATCTATGCCCTTACTTTTGCTGAAGCTGGAAACACGTGGTCTGACACCAAAGAATTTAAGCCTTTTGAATTAAAAAGATCAGCAGGATTAGGTGTTCGAATCTTTATGTCTGCCTTCGGAATGTTAGGATTTGACTTTGCGTATGGATTTGATCCAAATCTATACAGTTCAGAACCTTCGGGTTGGCAAGCGCATTTTATTATTGGACAACAATTTTAAAAAATGTATTTTTGCAAGATGTTTTATGGCATAATTTTCGATTAAACAAATAAACATGAGAAATCTAATAATAATCTTTTTGTTTTGTATTACAGTGATGCCCTTGAGTGCACAGCGCTTTGGGTATGTAGATACCGATTATATTTTGGAGAATTTACCTCAGTATAGTCAGGCACAAAAAACCTTACAGAACCAAACCCAGCAGTGGAACCAAGACATTCAAAATCGTCAAGCCGCAGTTAACAAAAGACAAGCTGACTTTTTAAATGAAAAAGTTTTATTGACAGAGGATCAAATTAAAAAAGAGGAATTGGAGATTGACCAAGAAATTGCAGCAATCAAACAACTTCAGGAAAAAAGATACGGTCAAGAAGGAGATTTAATCCGTTTGAGAAAGTCTTTGGTGAAGCCTATTCAAGATCAAGTTTGGATTGCAGTGAAACAAGTTGCTGAAAAAAGGAACTATGGTTTCATATTTGATAAAGGAAGTGATTTGATCATGGTTTATACCGATCCAAAATTCGATATCAGCCGTGAAGTTCTATTGCAATTGAATCCAAATGCAGTGGAAAAGAAAAGTAGCGCTCCTGCAAGTAGCGGAAGCAAAGGAAATACCAATACACGAAGTAAACCGGCGTCAAAACCCGCGAAATCAAATACAAGACCGAATACACAAGGAAAAGATAATAAATCATTGAAATAAAAACCATATTAAATAGAACTAGAAATGAAGAATTTTAAATTATTAACAGTTTTTGCTTTTTTACTAATCGGAAGCATAACTTTATCTGCACAAGATTTTGGAGTAGTAAATGTTGAAGACGTACTAACTAATTTCGGAGAAAAGAAAGCTGCAGACGCAACTTTAGATGCTTTGGTTGACAAACACCAAGCTGAAATACAGAAAAAACAAGCTGCTTTATTAGCCATTGAAAATGAAGTTGAGGCAAAAACAAAAGACAAAAGTCAAGCGGAAATTCAAGCTATGATGCCAGAATTGCAAGGAAAGCAGCAAGATTATATGAATAAGCAACAAGAATTAGGTGCTTATCAGCAAGCTGCTTCGAAAGAAATTTCTGAAAAAGAAACCGCTTTACTTAACCCAATTGAATTGAAAGTAAAAAATTCAATTAGCAAAGTAGCAGCAGCCAAAGGATTGAAATACGTTATTGAAAAATCAATCTTATTGTATGCAAATGGAATCGATATTACGGCTGACGTTAAAAAAGATTTAGGGATTAAATAATTGAATTCCCAAAAAAATTAGGAAGAAACCGTCCCGTTTTAATAGCGAGACGGTTTTTTTCTTTCTGCCTTTTAGACTAATTTTGAACCATGAAAATTACAGAAACGGAATTAGCGGGTTGCTTTTTACTAGAACCGCTTGTGTTTGAGGACGAAAGAGGCTATTTCTTTGAAAGTTATCATCTCAATCGTTTTCAAGAAAACACCGGTTTGGATTTGAATTTTGTGCAGGACAATCAATCGAAATCTAAATACGGAGTGATTCGCGGACTTCATATTCAAAAAGGGGAATTTGCTCAAGCGAAACTAATTCGTGTGCTAGCCGGTAAAATTTTGGACGTTGCGGTGGATGCACGACCCGACTCACCCAACTTTGGAAAAAGTTTTTCGATCGAATTGAGCGCAGAGAACAAAAAACAACTTTTTGTTCCCAAAGGATTTCTGCATGGATTCTCTGTTTTGAGCCCAGAGGCAATTGTGCTATATAAATGCGATACATATTATAACCAAAACTCTGAAGAGGGCGTTCATCCGTTGGATAAAGATTTAGCCATCGATTGGAAAATTCCCGAAAGCGATCAGATTTTGTCTGAAAAAGATAGCATAGCAAAAACATTCTCCGAATTTAAAGCGATCTAAAATGAAAAAAATTTGGGTCACAGGAGCAAATGGACAGTTAGGACGAAGTCTAAGAGATTTGGCAGCAACCCATCCATCGGACAAATTTCAATTCTTGTTTTTGGATAAATCCCAATTGGATATCACTCATCCAGAGGCGGTGGATACTTTTTTCATCCGAAACAAAGCAGATTACATCATCAATTGCGCAGCTTATACCGCTGTGGATTTGGCCGAAACGGAAGTGGAAGAAGCATTCCAACTCAATGCCGATGGTGTAAAATACCTTGCCGATGTTTGCAAAGAGCAAAACGCAACTTTCATTCATATTTCAACAGACTATGTTTTCGATGGAAATTCAGATCAACCCTACCTTCCGACAGATACGCCCAATCCCATCAATGTATATGGCAAATCAAAGTTAGAAGGCGAGCGTTTGGCATTGGAATACAATCCCAAAACGTTTGTCATTCGCACCTCGTGGGTTTATTCCAACTATGGAAAGAATTTTTATACGACCATGATTCGGTTAATGTCAGAGCGTGATGAAATCAGTGTTGTGAGCGATCAAATAGGAAAACCCACGCATGCAAGGGATTTAGCAGCCTATATTTATAAGTTGATAGTCTCTGAAAATCAAGACTATGGAATTCATCATTTCTCTGGATCGGAACAAATGTCGTGGTATGAATTCGCTAAAAAGATTGCGACTGAAAATGGTTTTTCAACCCAAATCCATCCGATTCCCACTTCGGATTATCCAACGCCAGCGAAACGGCCGATGTGGAGTGTTTTGGGGTAAAAAGAAATCATTTCAATTCATAAAAAAAGCCCATTGAAATGGGCTTGGAAATTATATATTATTTTGTTGTTCGTATCGATTTAGATATTTGTTAAATCTCAAAAGAAGAACAATTATTAATGCCAATCCAAAGCCTAAAAGGCTATATTTTAGAATGGGATTACCAACTACGCTTTTTTCATTTATTGCACGTATATTCGAAATGATATTGACTCCTTTTTGATAAGAAGCAATCATTTTTTGTGTACTGTATAATTTACGGTTGAAAACTTCTGAATATCTCAATAAGTCTCCTTCAACGGTACCTCTTGAAGCTGTATTTACCAACAATTGATCAGAGCCTGCCGGACCTGCATTTTTACTTGAAACTGCTTTTGAAACCAATAAAGAGTCTATATTTTCTACATTTCGCTTCATTTGATATTCATAGTTAGTCAAAACTTGCAATTTCGCTTCTTGCTCTAATTTAATCCCGGGTGAGTTATTTAGATAATTCAATAATTTTTCTTGAATTTCACTTGAGGGTATATCTTTATTGACTTTCAGACGAACTTTTTGAAACGCAAAGTCTGATTTATCCATTTTGGATTTATGATTATTGATTTCAAACGCCTTATAATAAAGCGTATCTGTTTGATCTCCTCTTAAAGAGGCAACTTCAATTTGATTAAAATAATTATTGACTACATCTTCCGAACGTTCCACTGCTTCCACTTTCATGTTAGTGATTCCTAGGCTTTTAGCCAAACTTATTCCTTCTGCATTCACGTCTGAATTAGAAGAATCTTGATTGTTGATTTCACTCGAAAAGGCATACAATTCCAAATTAGAAACTGGGTTGGATTGAACGATCATTTCGTAAGTTTTACTTTGTTTATTTTCTAAAATAGGACGAAGAAGTAGAGCATATAATGCACCTAAAACTGTAAGGCCAATGACTAAAATCCAATTCTTTTTTAATAAAATAATGAATTGTATAAAGGCCTCTATTATTTTCCATAATTTTCTGAAAACAGATTTAATGCCGTTCTTGAAATAATTGAGCAACCTAATTAAATCCACCTCGTCATTGTCTTGCTGAGGCGTGTTGGGTACGTTTGGGTTCATAGAATACTAAATTTTGCTGTAAATATACTTTTAAAAAAGATAAATAGAAATTGTTTTCCATATTCCACTTAGTTTATCCTCCTATCTATTTCATTAGATTGCCAGTTTAAATAATCAATTGCTTACATTTGCTCATCTATTTTTTTATTTGAATAATGAAAATTAAAAACCTAATAATATTCGGAACACGTCCAGAAGCAATTAAAATGGCACCTTTGGTCCATGAATTCCAGAAATTCCTAAATATTTTTGAAACCAAAATTTGTTTGACGGCTCAGCACCGAGAAATGTTGGACCAAGTCATGGATTTTTTTGAACTGCAAGCGGATTATGATTTGAATTTAATGAAACCCAATCAAACGTTGAATGGATTGACTTCTGATATTTTATTAGAATTAAAACCCATTCTTGATGAATTTCAGCCAGATTATGTTTATGTTCATGGCGATACGACAACAACGATGGCATCTGCTTTGGCGTCTTTTTATTCGGGTGCGAAAATTTGTCATATAGAAGCGGGTTTGAGAACCTATAATCTGCAATCGCCTTTTCCTGAAGAAATGAACCGCCAAGTGACAGGCATTATTTCCAATTTCAATTTTGCGCCCACCGATGCTTCACGAGACAATTTAATTCAAGAAGGAAAAACAAAGGAAAATATTTGTGTTACAGGAAACACGGTCATCGATGCTTTGTTGTACGGCATTGATCGGGTAAATTCTTGTGAATTTGAGGACAAAGAAATAGAACAACTGAAAAGCATCATCGATCCCACTAAAAAAATCATTTTGGTCACAGGACATCGCCGGGAAAACCATGGCGAAGGGTTTGTTCGAATTTGTGAAGCCTTAAAACAAATTGCTTTGGAACATCCAGAAACTCAAATCATTTATCCAGTGCATTTGAATCCAAAAGTAAAAGAGCCTGTTTACAGAATTTTATCGGGAATGGATAATATTTCATTGATTGATCCTTTGGCTTATCCGGCATTTATTTGGTTAATGGAAAAATCCTATCTACTTATTACTGACAGTGGTGGCGTTCAAGAAGAAGCACCGAGTTTAGGAAAACCTGTTTTGGTGATGAGAGATACCACCGAAAGACCTGAAGCAGTAACTGCTGGGACGGTCATTTTGGTCGGGACGGATAAAAACAAAATAATCTCAGAAGCTTCTCGTTTATTAAATGACGAAAAAGCGTATCAGGCGATGACCAAAGTACACAATCCGTACGGAGATGGCAAAGCGAGTGAACGAATTGTACAATTTATACAAGAACAAATCAAATGAATTTTAATCCAGAAGTTGTAACGATTGGATTGGGGTATATCGGATTGCCGACCTCAGCCTTGATTGCACAAAATAAAATCAAAGTTTTAGGCGTGGATATCAATGCTTCCGTTGTAGAAACCATCAACCAAGGCAAAATACACATTGTAGAACCTGGTTTGGATACTGCAGTTTCAGAAGCTGTAAATCAAGGGTATTTCAAAGCGAGTATATCCGCTGAAATCGCCAATGTATATTTGATTGTGGTACCTACACCCTTTAAAGGAGACCACGAGCCCGACATTTCCTTTGTACAATCGGCGACAGAAAAGATTTTACCTCTTTTAAAGGTAGATGATTTGTACATCATCGAATCCACCTCACCCGTAGGAACGACTGAAAAGATGCAAGAATTGATTTTTTCAAAACGACCGGAATTGAAAGGAAAATTGCACATGGCTTATTGCCCAGAAAGGGTTTTGCCTGGTAATGTGATGCATGAATTGGTACACAACGATCGAGTGATTGGTGGAGTGGATGAAATTTCGACTGAAAAAGCAGTTGCATTTTATAGCCAATTTGTTCAAGGAGAATTGCACAAAACCAATGCAAGAACAGCGGAAATGTGTAAACTGGTCGAAAATTCTTCAAGAGATGTTCAAATTGCTTTTGCCAACGAATTGTCTTTGATTTGTGACAAGGCGAACATCAATGTTTGGGAATTGATCGAATTGGCCAACAAACATCCAAGAGTCAATATTCTTCAACCAGGAAGTGGCGTTGGCGGACATTGCATTGCGGTCGATCCATATTTCATTGTTTCAGATTATCCCTTGGAAACACGCATCATAGGCACGGCTCGAGAAGTGAACAATTACAAATCATTTTGGTGTGCAGAAAAAATCAATCAAGTAAAAACTCAATTTCAAATCGAACACAACCGCGAACCAAAAATCGCTCTGATGGGATTGGCCTTCAAACCCAATATTGACGATTTGAGAGAATCTCCTGCGCGGTATATCGTTCAACGCGTTTTACAAAACGCCAATGATGAAGAGTATTTTATTGTAGAGCCGAACATCCAAGATCACAATATTTTCAAATTAACTGATTATCAGGAAGCCATAGAAAAAGCTGACATCATTGCATTTTTGGTTGCACACAAAGAATTTTTTGATGTAAAGATTAGTGAAGAAAAAGTCGTGTTGGATTTTTGTGGGGTAAAGAAGTAAAATGCTGAAAAGTTTATTTCAAAAAAACTATATTTTTTACGGCGGCTCGATTGTCATTAGCCGAGGTTTAGAATATTTTGTTTTGTTTTTCGCCGCAGGGTATTTGACCAAGGAAAGCTATGGCGAATTAGAATTTTATAAAAAAATCATAGAAGTTGGCTCCAATGTTTTGGCCTTTGGTTTTCCAGCTTTGATTCTCAGTTATACCAAGAGCAAAGAGAGCAAAGTTTATTTTTATATTCTTTCCATTGCTTTTGTTTTGTTATTAATGGCTGTTTTATCCTTGGCGGGATTTTATCAACCTATTTTGTTTCTACTGATTATAAGCATGGCTTTTTATGGGCTGTTTTTTACAGGTGGAATTGCCCAATCTTATCAAATCGTTCATTTGGGGAGCAATTATGCTTCCTTATACAAAATAGTAATTTCTATTTTATTTTACGGCGCTGTATTTGGACTGATTTATTTCTTTCAGGTCAAAGGAGAGGCTTATTTGTATCCTTCTTTAATTTTACTTCCGCTCGTTTTAATCTACAGTTATTTTGATCTTCGGAAGACGAATGTCAACTTTTCTAAACTTCGAAAATATTGGCGACTTTTTAGAAAACTATTGCTGAGTTCTTTCACCTTGGTAGTGAGCAACTTTGCCAACTTAATGTTTCTTTACACTGATATTTTTGTCATTAAATTACTTTCAGAACAGGCTAACTCTGAAATTGCCGACTTTAGCTTTGCTTTGAATGTAGCGAGTGTTTTATTATTAATATCTATGACTTTGATACAAGTAGACATTGAGAAATTAAAAAAGAATTTTCGCTTTATTTTCAATCTCAATAAAAAGATTTTAACTCTAACTGTATTCACTTCGGCTATTTTAATTTTCGGATATTATATATTAATAAACACAATTTACACAAGCTTTAATGAGACTTTTATTTTATTTTTAATAATATTAATTGGGAAAGTATTTTTGACTCTGTCCAATTTATATGGAACGAACTTAATTATCCTTAAAAAATTCAAATTAAATTTAAATATAAACCTCATTTTTCTGTCTCTTAATATTGCAAGCTGTTATTTTGGATATAAGTTATTTGGCTTGATAGGAATAGCTTTGTCTAGTGCGCTCATGTTAGCCTTGAGATATGTAGTTTTGGTGTTCTTTAATAACTTTTTCATTAAAAAAATGAGTTAGTTTTGACTTACTATTAAATATAGCTATCAAAAGTTTATTTTCAAAAATTGAGAAAGTCATTCAAATTCGTAATAATTTGACTAATTTTCGGCCTGAAATACGAAAGACAATTTAACTTAATTATAAAATGCGCTTATCCCTAAAAAAAGAAAACATATTGAGTTCCATTTTGGTGCTGATTCCCTTTTTCTTGATTTTTGGGGGTACAGTTTTTCAGAACACTTCATTTAGTCGTATTACAAGTGTCGCTAAAATGGCGGCTTTTTTTTATATGATTATTTATGTCATATTCCGTCAAAAGCTAAGTGTTAATCTCTTGTTTTTCACTGCTTTGTTCCTTCCGTTTTGGCTTTATGCTCTGTTTAATAACCCGTATAGTCAAGAAGCAGCTTATGCAGATGGGATTCGGTATTTATTTCCCATAGTAACACTGTACTATAGTTTTTCTATAAAGGAGCATTTTTCTTTGTTAATGAAATTTGTCGTGGTATTTATTGTTTTAAATCTCGTTGTACAGTTTTTCAACTATTTCTTTTGGATTTTGGGAGCGAAAGATCAATGGTTTTACTATACCATGCCCGGAGGCAAAAGATGGGCCAATAAAACGGCTGGAATTATCCGTGCAACTGGTTTGGTTGTTTTCTTTTCTTTGTATGGTTTTATCAATTTAGTCGGATTTTTCTTGATTCATAAATATTACAATAAAAAATACAAGTTCCTTTTATTAGCTATTTGTGTGGTTGGCTTATTTTTAAGCTTTTCCTACAAAGGGATTGGTGCTTTTGCGATTGTTTTGGTTTTTTATTACTACAAACAAATCTTCAAAGTCTTTATTTACATACTTGTCGCTATCGCATTGGTCTACATCACAGTACCCGATAAAATCAATAGCTTTGTTTCCGATATTACATTGCGGGTTGAATTGTACATTACCGAAGGAAATTCAGCAAGAAGTGAATCTTACCGTGTAATGATGGATGAAATAAAAAAGGGCAATTGGTTGGGTAAAGGCGCAGGTGTTTTTGGTGGACCCGCCTCTACTGAATTCAATTCTCCTTATTATAAAGAAGTGAATTTCAATTGGTTTGATGCCAAATGGATGGGGCTTACTACGACGGATACTTATCCCCCTCATGCATTTGTGGAATTAGGAACGATTGGTGCTCTTTTGTATTTCTTACTTTTGCTCTCTCCGCTTATTAAGACAAGGTTTAATAGCCATTATAAGATGGCTTTGGTTATTTATTTTTTATTAATGACCGATATGATGGTTTCTTTTTCTTTAAATAATTTAGAATATCTTTTCTTTTCACTTGTTTTTATTTATCCAATTCTTTACTACAATAATACAACACCCCAATTCATCGAGAACAAATGAAAAAAGTTAAAAAATTGAACGTATTTTTCTTTGGAAATATTCCAGTAAAGGAAGTTCCAGCGTCTTATGGAGGTGCCACTGTTTTGGCTGAGGAAATGCTTGATTTCATTCGTGAAAATGACCAAATAGAGGTCAAACATTCTCCCATCCGTTTTTCTTGGAAGCCAAAACACCATATTCTCGACCATATTTTATGGGTTTTTAAATTTCCATTTGCCATTCGTAATCAAGACATCGTAAGTTTTCATACCACTTGGGATTTTAATTTTACAACTGCACCTCTTGTTTGGTTGTGGGCGAAAATATTAGGAAAAAGAACTATTTACCATTTTTTTGGTGGGAATTTTCATTTCCATTATCAGAAAATTCCTAATTTCTTAAAGTTCATTTATGACAAAACTCTACTGAGTTCAGATATTGTGTTTTTTGAAACCAAAGAATTGATAGACTACTTTGAATCAAAAGGTATTGTCAAGGGAGAATGGTTGCCCAATGCGCGAAAGCCGGTTTTAAAAGAGAATTCAGAGAGAGAATTTAGAAAACGCTTTGTATTTATTTCGAGAGTAATTCCTGACAAAGGAATCAATGAAATTATAGCAGCTGCTGAGAAGCTGAACAGCAATTATACCATTGATATTTATGGCCCCATTGACGAAAGATTCAGTTCTGAAAGCTCTTTTGAAGGAAAAAAAGCAAATTACAAAGGATTATTACAACCCCAAGAAGTTCTGGAAGTTTTAAATCAATATGATGTACTTTTACTTCCTACTTGGTTTGGTGGAGAAGGGTATCCAGGGATTATCATCGAGGCGCTTTCATTGGGAATTCCATCAATTACAACCCAATGGATTTCTATTCCTGAAATCATTCAAGATGAATACAATGGAAAATTAATAGAAATTAAAAACTCTGAAGAACTTTACCAAGCGATTCTTTCATTCGATGAAAGTAATTACAAAGTTTTTTGCAAAAACGCTTTGGATAGTTTTGAACAATTCAATAGCGACCAAGTTTTTATGAAAATCATCAACGCTTACCTGAATGAATAATTTCCCTTCAAAAACTACCATGATTGTCAGCATTTTTGTCATTGCTCTGCTCATTGGAGTGCGACAAACGATGAAACATTCTACCGATATGTTTCAATTGCATTTTGATTGGGATAAAAAAGAACTCATCTACGGGAAAAATCATTTGAAAATAGATAGTCTCAGTTATAATTATCTTAGTTTGTCAGGGGTTGACTCAACCTACCAATCCAATAATCAAAACACTTATTCGATGACGTTTCCCAATGGAAAGGTTTTTTTCTTTAGGTTTATCAGTTCCGAAAGCAAGGATGGGAAAATTGAATTCAAAGCGGTAGAATGGCTGACTGGAATTCCTGATTTTTCAGATGCAGACGTGAAATTTGAAGAATTGAACGTGCCTTTTGTTCAAAATAATGGATACACAATCCTTACTTTGGGAGATGAGTTTTTGGTGAAAGATGAAGCCAAGTATTACCGAAAAAAAATTGCTTCTCAGATGGATGTGAATTTTCTTGGAAGCCAAACAGATGTATTTAATTTTAAACATGAAGCAACTTTCCATGGAGATTGGAATTTCATCTTCAAGGAAATTCCAAAAATCGATACTGCGCAAGTTTACATCATTTCTGCAGGTATAGAGGAACACGAATTGATGCAATCAGAACTGAAATCAAAACTGAATCAAATTCTTAATGAGTTGGCTACTCGAAACTTAACCCAAAAAATTATTTGGATCAATGCTCCTTTTGTGAAAAACAGATCAAAAAACGAGATGAATCGCGCATTCAATGAAATTTTAATGAACTTAGACAATGAGAAACTACAAATCTTGGACGCTTATTCGCTTTTTAAAAACGAGAAAGCAAACTATTTGATGGCTGACAGCGTTCATCTAAATAAATTCGGCTATGAATTATTGGCGAAAAAAACCATAGAACTGCTACAATGAAAGTGAATTTCAACAAAGAAAAAATATATTTTTGGCTCTTAGGTATTTCTGCTGCCATTATACCTTTGCCGGGTAACAACTTTAGTTCATTGTCTCTTATTTTAGTAACTACTTTTTGGTTGTTATCAGGAGATTATCAAGAAAAAACTCAAAATTTAAAAGGTAATAAACTCAATTTATTTATTATTTCCATTCCTTTTTTATTGGCAGTATTGGGATTGATTTACACGGATAATTTGGCTTACGGCATTCGAAAAATACAAATGTTATTGCCCTTCATTCTTTATCCTTTGGTTTTATTTTCAATGAAACCCAACCCATTTACCCAACGATTTGTGTTTTACTGCTTCAGTTTTGGAACTCTTTTGGCCTCCTTAATGGGAATAGGGAAAGCCTTTTATTACCGCTTAAATCATTTAGGTGACTATTTTTACTATGCAAGATTTGCAGAATTGGTGGATAAGCATACCACTTATTTTTCTTTATTTATTGTTCTGAGTTTTTTATTTCTATTGAATGAAGTTTTGAACCGGAAATTAAAAGTGTATTATTTTTTCCCAGTTGCAATATTTTGGCTATTGACTTTGTATGTTGTGAGTGCAAGAATTAGTATCGTTGCTTTGGCTATTGGAAGTCTGTTTTTATTGCTTTTGAATTTAAAGACTCGATTGAAATGGATATTGATTTTGTTGCCTATTTTAGGCATCGGAATCTTTGCTTTACCTAATTTCCAGAAACGATTTGAACTAAATCAAACCGAGATAGGTCAATTGAGCGACAAAGAATTTAGAACCCTTCATTGGAAATCTGTCATTGAAACAATTCAGCACAGTCCAATTTTAATAGGTAGTGGAACCGGTTCTGATCGAGACTTTCTTTATGACACGTATAGAAACTATCATTTAACTTCTGCCTACGAATTGGAATACAATGCGCACAATCAATATTTGGAAATAGTTTTGGATTATGGACTTATAGGACTTCTGATCTTTTTATTTATGCTGGCCTTTTTTTCTTATTCATTTCTCCGAAACAAAAATTATTTTGAATTGATGGCGATTGGTGTTTTTATTATCTATTTTTGCACGGAGTCAGTTTTTCAAAGATATGACGGTGCAGTTACCTTTAGTTTATTGATTTCAGTTAGCATCATTTCTATTACAATTAAAAAACGCATTTGATATGAATCATTTATTCTTGTTCCCTTTAATTCTACTTTTTCTTTCATGTTCTGAAAGCCCTAAGCCCACAGAAAGCAACGATCCAGAGGTTCAAGTAACTGAAAAAATCAAAGAGCCCAAAGTTGTTTTCAACGATGATTTTGAAAATGGACTACAAGATTTTTGGGAAGCAGAAACCGTTGACACTACTCGTTATAGCATAGTGAACGACCCTCTTAATACCAACAATAAAGTATTGAGAGTTCGTTTAGATTTAGATGATTACTCTAACGGAGGCAAAAGGTCTGAGTTAAAAATCCTTCATCATGGTGAATTGGATTATAAATCAGAATATAGTTTCCGATTCATGCTACCCGAAGATTTCTTTAGAACGGATGAAAAATCAGGTTTTATCATCATCCATCAATGGCATGATCAAGCAGACCCTGGTTTCAATTGGTCAACCCAAAAGAAAGTTACCCATCCTCCCGTTCATCTTTTTATTGATAGAAAAGAAGGAGGCATTTATAGTTTGGTATTCAAAACAGGACTTGAAACAGGAACTATGGACGAAACAGTCACTTCTGTTTGGAAAGGAGATTTGAAACCAAATGAATGGTACACTTTCAGCTGTGAAGTTTTGTGGCATATATATACCCACACCGGTTATGCTCTTCCTAAAATAAATGGCGAAAACTTCTATACATCCAATAATCCTGAAGGAAAAGACCCACACAAGATCTACAGGAGAAATATGTTTAATGGAATTGGTAATTATCCCAAGATTGGGCTATACAGATTTAGCAATGAATTGGCAGAAAAAACCATTTATTTTGACGATTTTAAATTAGAGACTGAGAAAATTGATTGTGAAAATTGATTTTAACGTCCCACTCTAACATTTCTAAAATAAACCTCAACATGATCAATACTTGAATTCCTTGACCACCAATGTGGTTTGTAAACGCCTATTTTAAAATAAGAGGTAACCAATTTATTTTCTTCCGTTCTTTTGCTAAAAATTGTTTGACGTTTCTGTTGATTAAAGATGGTTATATTATCCTTTGAAACTTTTATCAACCCTTTTTCCTTGTGTGAGAATTTGATTTCAAATTTCCAATGAACCCATTTTCCTTTTTCAACATTTCCCAAGGGAATAAAATCTGAATCTTTCTCTTCACTATCATTTAGAGGATTTAGATTTAGCATCCATTGACCACATACCACACGTAATGAAACGGGAGCCATGGTTTTTCCTTTTAAGACCTCCTGACTAAAATGCCATTGCCCCGTAAGCATATAATTAGCTTTACTTGGATTTTGGCAATTTTCTTTTTCAAACTCTACTTCTTGAGGAATCATCACCTCAAACTCAAAAGTATATTTTCGATTAGGATTGTAAGTCAGCAATCCAGGATAATCCCAAGTTGAAATTTCGTTACGTGCGATGTGGGTGAAAAAATTAGGGTAATCCACTTTTTCACCATTGATTTCTCCTTTTTTCATGACATCTTCCCGAAGTATTTTATCATTCATTTTATTCAATTGAAAACGAATAGCTGTATTATTTTCTTCATTTTTCACAAAATCAATTGACTTTATATTTTCCCAAGAGTCGATCATTCGATTGTTGTTAAAATCCTGATTTTCAGAATGAAAAAATGTCCATCGTTTCCTATTTTCACTTACGAGCTTAAAAATCTCATAATCTGAATATTCGAAATTTTCACTAAAAAACAGTTGTGCAAAACTCAGCTGACTAATGATTATTATCGGAAATATTATTTTTATTTTCTTGTCCATATTGGTTAAAAAAAGTCTTTTTTTTATCTCTAATCTTTTGATTATTTTTACGTAAAAATAGGCAATGTTTATTATTACCACATTTTAATTTCTCTAACTCAAACCTATATACTATGAACCACTCATTTTGAGTATGAAAAATTTCTTTTCCTTGCTTAAAAAGCAGCTCAATATTAAGACAACAACTATTCCATTCTTTGAAACACCTTTAACCAATATACATGTCTACATATCTCTCTAAGTTTTATTTTTCCGACCTAGCAATAGATAATCTTTCTTTTCATGAAACCTCTAAGATAATTGAAAAAGCAATTGATGAAAACAATAGCATTATTTTAACAGATATTAATGCTGGTAAAATTATACAAATCCGAGAAAACCCTGAATTAAAAAGCTATGTTCTTGCTAGTGATATTATTCAAGCAGATGGTCAGTCTGTGATTTGGGCTTCAAAGCTTTTAAATAACCCATTGATTGAAAGAGTTGCTGGAATTGATTTGATCACAGAAATTATAATAATCGCAAAAAAAAAGCAAAAGACAATCTTTTTTTTAGGTGCAAAAGAGGAAATTATAAAAGCTGTAGTAGATAAAATAGGTGATTTACACGGAGATGAAATAATTGCAGGCTATAGAAATGGTTATTTTGATCACAACAACTCTACTGAAATTGCCCAAGAAATAGCCGAAAAAGGACCTGCGATTTTATTGGTTGGTATGACCTCTCCATATCAAGAAAAATTTCTTATAGAAAATAAGGAAATTTTAAAATCAATCAACTTTAAAATGGGGGTAGGAGGAAGTTTTGATGTGATCGCTGGCAAAGTAAAGAGAGCACCTCTTTGGATGCAAAAATATGGATTAGAATGGTTTTATCGTTTTCTACAAGAACCTCGTAGAATGTGGAAAAGATATTTAATTGGAAACTCTAAATTTATACTTTTGGTACTTAAAGAAAAAATCAATAATCGAAATACCTACCATAAATAAAATAAACATCACCTAATGTGGCCTTTTAATCTTAGAATTGAATCAAATAAAGAACTGTTCTTACTTTTGGCACTCTTTTTTATTTCAAAAACGCTAACTTGTGAGCCGAAATTTTTATGAAAATAATGTCTGAAGATAAAATTCCTTTGCTCAATACTTTTTATGATAATTTTTCGATGAAAGAAACCATTGAGAAAGTAAAATCAGCTATTGAGAATAAGAGGCAAATTCAACATATAGTTATCAATGCGGGGAAAATTGTTTCACTTCAAAAGGATTTAGAATTAAGGGAAAGTGTTAATTCATCCGATATTATTAATTTGGATGGTCAAGCTGTTGTTTGGGCTGCTCGTTTTTTAAATAATCCAGCCAAAGAAAGAGTAGCAGGAATTGATTTGATGATGAATTTAGTAGAAATGGCAGCCCAGAATAATTTTAAAATTTATCTTTTAGGAGCCAAAGAAGAGGTCGTTGCTAATTTAGCGGAAATGTATAAAAATCAATATGGGCCTGAATTAATTGCTGGATATAGAAATGGGTATTTTACCAAAGAGGAAGAAAGAAAAGTAATTGAAAACATTGTTCAAACAAGACCTGCTATGCTTTTTGTCGCAATTACTTCCCCTAAAAAAGAAAACTTATTGTATCAATATAAAAAAGAACTCGATTCCGTCCCTTTTATTATGGGTGTTGGGGGAAGTTTCGATGTTATTACCGGTTTAACCAAGAGAGCGCCATTGTGGATGCAAACCGCAGGACTTGAATGGTTTTATAGGTTTATACAAGAACCCAAAAGAATGTGGAAAAGATATTTGATAGGCAATGCCCAATTTATTGCTTTAGTTTTGAAAGAGAAATTTAAAGTCAAATAAAAAATAATGAATAAAAATTTACGATTAGGTTTACGACTATTTTTACTTCTTTCAGATTATCTCATTGTTTCTGTATTGTTCTTTTACTTTCTCTTTTTTAGATATGACTATTTATATAAAGAAAGAACTTTTTCAACCTTGTGTGAAATGTTCAATGACCAATTTAAAGCCTATCTACTTTTATTACTTTCTTGGTACTTGATTTCGGAATTGACTAATTTTTATAAGAGTACACGATTCCTTCGGTTTATTAATTTCATCCGTAGAAGTATTTATCAACTTATAATATTTTCTTTTATTCTCTATACAGTCTCAGGGATAAAATCTGAGAGTCTTTTTACGAATAGACAATCTTTTTATTATTTACTGGTACTTGCTATTTATTTAATTGCTTCCAGAACTTTCCTCTTCTTCTTTAGTAAACATTTTTTTGAGAAAGGGTTTAATTCTAAAAGTTTGATCGTAATTGGTCAAAATGATAATTCTTCTGAAGTAATCAATTCTATTACAGATAAACAGCAATTTGGCTTATCCTTAAAACAAGTCTTTTCAAATGGAACACTCAATATTTCCTCTCTTTCCGATTATTTAGCAAAAAATAAAATTGACTATGGATACATCTGTCTTGGCGGTGAGTTGACAGATAAGCAAATCAAAGAAATTTCGGAGTTATTAGAAGATCATTATGTAACCGTAGGTTTTATACCAAGTTTAGCCTATGAAACTCAACAAAGTTTAGAAGTCAATTACTTGGATTCTTTCCCAATACTCACATATAAAAAGCACCCGTTAGATAATACATTTAACCAACTTATAAAACGAACTTTTGACATTGTTTTCACACTTCTAGTTTTCGCAACACTTCTTTGGTGGTTGCTTCCTATTTTGGCAGTTGCTGTTTCTATTTCCCAAGGTCGTCCCATTCTCTTCGCGCAAAAGCGAAATGGGCTGAACGGAAAAGAGTTTGACTGTTTGAAGTTTCGCACGATGCGTCCTGACAAGGACAACAACAAAAAACCAACCGAAAGAGACGATCCAAGGGTGACCAAATTGGGGAAAATACTCAGAAAAACAAGTTTGGATGAATTGCCCCAATTCTTCAATGTATTGAAAGGCGAAATGTCCATCGTAGGACCTCGCCCACACATGGTTTCTGAAAATGAATCGTATTCTGAAATTATCAATCGATATGCACTACGACATTATGTGAAGCCGGGTATAACAGGTCTTGCCCAAGTAAAGGGGTATAGAGGTGCTGTCGATACAAATAAGGACATGGAAATGAGAATCCGAACGGATATCTATTACGTGCGCAATTGGTCGTTCTTGCTGGATCTACTCATTATTTATAAAACGGCCAAATTGATGATTTTTGGCGACGAAAATGCGATTTGAGAGAGTGAGAGAAAAACCTTAATTTTCTTAATGCCTTAATGTTTAAAAACAAATTGATTTAAACCGCTGTTTCATCGAAAATAAAAATTCACCCCACAAAAAATCCTGTACAAAGAGAATCTCTGTGTACAGGAAGTTTTTAGTTTCAGTGTATGATTTATTCTGGTATTACCAGCCTTTGTAGTCTTTTTCGTTGTCGTTCCCGAATTGAGCTAATTTATACAGCCACCATCCTAGCATTCCCATTGCGATTACAAATAAAATCCAGTCAGCAACAAGTGCAATTGGAACCAAAATAGTTTCAAATGTCCACTTGAAAAAATACGCCAAACCGAAGAACATATCAGTTATTAATCCCATATCTTTGTTTCTTTTAGATGACAAAGTTATAAAAATGTTAGTGAAATTACTTTCTAGAAAATCAAATTTCTTGCAAATTGGACTAAGTATCCTCTTTTTGATTTTATTTTTTACTCGAGTTTACCCATTGAGCCTTGATTGGCAAAGCGTCTTAGGCATTTTTTGTTTTTTATCTGCGTTGGGAATTTGTTATCTATTTTTGAATCATTCTAATTTAGTTAGTGCTCCCAGTCTTAGTTTTTGGTATATTTTGACATGGGCATTCGTTTTTTCGGACATTGCGCTGGATTATAAGTTAAGTATTGCACTGCTCTGTTCTACCCTAATTTTTCTTCGATTAATTGTGGTTGAGAAAAAATCGGAGAATAAAAAATTCCTTTTCGACGTTGGGCTTTTACTCAGTATAGCTACGTTTTGTTTTCCACCAACTTTATTTCTTTTTGGTTTTTTGTTGATTACCTATTTCTACAAACAAAACGTGAATCTAAGAGGTTTTCTATTGTTTATCATCGGTCTTTTGTTGCCTTTGGTTTTGGGATTGCAAGTTCTCTATATAATGGGACAAGTCGATTGGTTAACCAACTACCAGGATGCGTTTATACTTGATTTCTGGAAGTATTCGGTGTGGGGCTTGCTACCCGTTGGCCTTTTGATTTTGATGAGTTGGTTTGATCATTTAACGAATTTAACAAAACAGGACATAAACAAACGCCACAACTATTTCATCAGTTTTCTTTATTTCGTGAATTTTTTATTGATCCTTATCTTTTTCGGCGGAAATAAAATCGAATTGTTGATGTTTTTAGGTCTACCGATTTCGGTGTTTTTAAGTCGACTTACGTATTATCAGCCAACCAGACTTCGAAAAGAAGTTTTAATAATTCTGTTTTTACTTACAATGGTTGGATTTTTCTTTCGTACAGAAGTGCTAGAAATTTACGAAAGTTTATTGGGCAATGTTTCGCTCTAAACTCAATTTCTCACCATCAAAAATCGCGTAGGTAAAGTGTTCTACCCAATCACCTAAATTCATATATAACGAATTCTCATTGAGTTGAACTTCCATAGGTAGGTGTCGATGGCCAAAAACAAAGAAATCATAATGTTGTTCTTCTAGTTTTTTACGGGAATAAATAGCGAGCCATTCATTTTCTTCTCCCAAGAATTTCACATCCTCAGCGCCCGAAATCAATTTGTTTTTTCGAGAAGTATTAATTCCTAACCAAACCGCAAAGTCGGGATGAAGCAACGAAAAGAAGAATTGCGCTACTTTGTTGGTAAATAATTTCTTCATTCGCTTATATCCTTTATCGCCCGGTCCCAACCCATCGCCATGGGCAATGAAGAATTTTTTCTGATTGATTTGAAATTCTTGACGATCTCTGAAAAGAGTTAAGCCAATTTCCTTTTCCAAATAATCACGCATCCATAAATCATGATTTCCTGTGAAAAAGTAAATCTGAATGCCCGAATCAGCGAATTCGGCTAATTTCCCTAGCGTTCGAACAAATCCACGCGGAACGACTTGTTTGTATTCATACCAAAAATCAAACAAATCACCCAATAAAAATAGAACTTGACAGTCGGGTTTTATTTCGTCCAACCATTTCACAAAACGAAGTTCACGAATACGGCTTTCGGCATCATTGGGTGCTCCCAAATGTTGATCCGAAGCAAAATATACTTTTTTGCCTGCTTGTAAGTCGATATTTATTGGTTGTCCTCCGCCAGCCATTCAGCATACGATGTTTCGGTTTCGTGAAGACGTATGGATTGCAATTGAGCAGATCCTTGAAAATGAGGTTGTAAACGTGCAACCATATCGATCAACATGTTTTCACACGAAGGTTGATACTCCGTGAAAATAACTTGATGTCCATCTTTTGCCAAACTTTCTCCCAATTCCTTGTGAGGTGAATTCACATTCAACAAAATGGTGTGATCAAACAAATCAATCACTTCCGATTTCACGATTTTTTTAATATCACCAAAATCAATCACCATCCCAAATTTCGGATTCGAAGCATCCTGAATCGGTGCTCCTTTAATCGTTACAAAAAGCTTGTACGAATGGCCGTGAATGTTTTTGCATTTGCCGTCATAACCGTATAAGGCATGGGCAGTTTCAAAATTAAATGATTTGGTAACTCTAACTATATTCATTATCTTAACTCTCCTTAAAATCAACCGCAAAGTTATGGAATTAACCACAATAGGGCGAGCCGTATTCGATTTATTTTTTCCAAAGCGTTGTCTGAACTGTGATTCAGTGCTGACCGGTTCTGTTCCTTTGTGTGTTTTTTGTGCTTCCCAACTTCCTTTTACACACTGGAAACTCGACCAAAAGAATTTTGCTTTTGAGAAATTAAGTGCTTTATGTTCCATTGATTCCGCATACAGTTTGCTATTCTTCCGGCACGACAATGTGACCCAAAAACTTTTGCATTTTTTGAAATACAACAACCATCAAAACATTGGTGTACTGCTTGCTAACAAGATTTTGAGTGAACATACACTATCCGAATTTGAAGGTGTAATTCCCATTCCCATCCATCCCAAAAAACTGAAAACAAGAGGGTATAACCAAGTGATTCCATTTGCGAAAACCTTGGCGGAGCAAAGTGGAATTTCCCTGGTTGAGGATTTTCTAATTCGTGTTGAAAATAATCCATCCCAAGTTTTTAAAAACCGTGAAAAAAGATTGAATTCGATTCAGAATGCTTTTTCATTGAACCCAAAGAAGATAAACGGTAATTTTTTGTTGGTGGATGATGTGCTCACAACAGGTGCAACACTTTCTACTTGCATTAATTTAATCCATTCCCATCATCCTGAAGTGAAAATCAGTGTAATGACTATGGCATGTGCCCAATGAAAAAACCCTGACTTTCGGATGAAAATCAGGGTTTTAGTGGAGGTTCCGAGCGGATTCGAACCGCTGTAGACGGTTTTGCAGACCGGTGCCTAACCCCTCGGCCACGGAACCTTTTTATTCTTTAGGCTTGCAAAGATATAAATTTAAACCAAACTTAAAATTTCTTTTCCAAAACGATGCTCACTTTTTTTACATTTCCACCGATTGGAGGATTCATTTTGGATAATTTTATCTTTGCAAAAGTAACCATAGGAATCTCATTATGAATCCGTTGTAAAACGCGCGCTGCAACTTTTTCCAATAATTTAGAACGAATGGAAACTTCTTCTTTTATGATTTTATTTAAAAGTACATAATCTACAGTATCCGCCAAATCATCGGTCTCAATCGACTTTGATAAGTCTGCAGCGATTTCTAAATCAACCATATAGTCCGAGCCGATCAAGGCCTCTTCATCCAAACAACCGTGGTTGGAATAAATTCGAATACTTTCTAAAATTATTTTTCCCATGTGTCAAAATTACAATCAAAAATTGATTGACTTTTAAATTAAACTGAAAATTTTCTTTAAACTTTTCTTTTTGGATTTGCTTTTAAAAAAGCATCCCATCCTGTATAGGCTTTGTCAGCAACAGCATTTCCCGAATTGAAAAAGTGACAAACCGCCGCTGCCAAACCATCGGTTGCATCCAATCGGTTGGGTAATTCTTTCAACCCCAACAAACTCTGAAGCATTCCTGCGACTTGTTCTTTGGACGCATTTCCGTTTCCGGTAATTGCCATTTTTATCTTTTTGGGTGCGTATTCTGTAATCGGAACTTCACGATACAATCCTGCTGCCATCGCTACGCCTTGTGCACGACCTAGTTTCAACATCGATTGCACGTTTTTGCCAAAGAAGGGCGCTTCAATCGCTAATTCGTCGGGATGATAGGTGTCGATCAGTGACAAAGTTCGGTCAAATATTTTTTTGAGTCGCAATTCATGGGATTCATACTTACTCAGCATAAGTTCATCCATCAAAAGAAAAGTCATTTTTTTCTTTTCGACTTTGATTAATCCAAAACCCATTACCGTCGTCCCAGGGTCAACTCCCAATATGATTCGCTCCATTTGGCTAAGGTAATTTGAATTATTTAAATAAAATTTATTTTTATAATACGCTTTAATTCAAGCTCTTTATGTACGCATTCCATCCGATTACTTGGTATTCCTCGGCTGCACTTTTTGCATTGGCTGCTTTGTAAATTCCACGACCCACAATCATGAAGTCTGTATGATACATCTGGAAAACACGTTCGGGCGTATTGTATTGTTGACCTTTTGTGTCACCTACTGAGCTTATATTTACACCCGGCGTGAAAAGCAACAAATTATCGCTCACTTTTCGTTGCGCTACAACACCCAAAACATTCGGTGCGTTTTCAGCTACATTCAACGCTTTTGCTATGTAATAATCATCGGTCAATGTTCCTTTTGAAGACATTTCTGCAATTGCAACCACACCCACATTATCGAACACTTTTAAACTATCTTCACCTGCAATCACATGCGAAGTAATCATATCCGCCCAATTTCCAATGTTGTAAATACCTTCTTTGAATTGCAATTCTTGCGTATTTCCAATATCTCCAAACTTACGATCCTCAAACAATAAGAAGTCATTTTCTTTTGAGATTTCCTTTAATCGATGAATCATATCAAAACTGAAATCCTTGATGATGTCGGTATGTAATTTCAATGCAACAATATGCGGTCCCACATTTTCGGCCAAACTAATTAATTCAGAAGAAGTAATAACATCGGCAGAAACAATCAAGTTCGATTGTTTTTTCAGTGCAATTTCGATTAGTTTTTTACCAATCGGATGTTGAATATTTTTTTTCTCAAGTGGAACTCTTTTAATCTCAGGTTGCGACGGTGGATTGTTTAAGAAATTCTTCACCCGTGCTAATTCTGAGTCGCTCAATCGATGGAATTTATGAAGCATATCTATTACTTCATTGATGGTGAATAAAGTACGAACGGAATAGCCTTTCTTTTTTAATTTTTCAACGCCACCTTGTTCTCTATCTAAAACGACAACGATGTCGGTCACCTTTAATCCTTCTCGTTCCACCTCCGCTATCGTTTCCAATAAACTTTGACCGCTGGTGATTACATCTTCGACCAATAAACAGTTTTGTCCGTCGTGGTAAACACCTTCAACCATTCGTTTGGTTCCGTATCCTTTGTTTTCTTTTCGTTTGATAATCAAAGGAATACCGCTCGCTAAACTCATTGTAGTTCCCATAGGCAATGCTGCATATGGAACACCACAAATCAATTCGAAGGGTGCTTCTTCTACCAAATCCAACAGGTTGTTGGACAAGGTTTTCAAGAGTTGAGGACTGGATGATAAGGGACGTAAATCCACATAGAAAGGAGATTCTATTCCGCTTTTTAAAGTAAAATTACCAAATTTAATAATTCCTAATTCGTAGGCTTTTAATAAAAAATCTTCGCGTTGTTGCATTTCTGAAAGGTTTGCGCAAAGTTAAAAGAAACTAAGATATCAAGCGAATATTCCGACCAAAGAGTTTTGAAAAAGTGTATTCTCACTCCTTATTAAATGAAATTTTAATTTCACTTCGTTCGAATCCGCTGTGTTTTAAGGGGTAAATTAGTTAGTTGCAAAAGAAATTGATTCTTTTTGAAGGAATTGATTTTTTTGAAATTTGTATCTTTGCCGCTTTGAAAATAGAAAGCGTATTTAGAATTTAAATTTCTGAGAAATGATTTTAGAAATAAATACAACCAATTTCAATTGGAATCAGGCTTAGTTTTTGATTAAATACATTTGGATTTCTACAGAAGATATTCAAAAAACAGTGAAAAAATGGAAATAGAATTACAAGAAGCAACTACAAAACTTCAGAGAAGAGGTTATTTAGATATAAAAATCCCAGAAGGAACCGATTTAATTGCGGAAATTAACCGCATGCGAAAAGAAAAAAACGCCATCATTTTGGCGCATTATTATCAGACAGCAGATATTCAAGATATCGCTGATTTCTTGGGAGATAGTTTACAATTGGCTCGAGCTGCGGCTGCGACGGATGCAGATATGATTGTTTTTTGCGGAGTGCATTTTATGGCCGAAGCTGCAAAAATTGTAAATCCATCGAAAAAAGTGGTTTTACCCGATTTGTTGGCAGGATGTTCGTTGGCAGATTCCTGTTCAGCGGAAGGACTTCAAGCTTTACGAGCAGAGCATCCGGGTTCGATCATCATCAGTTATATCAATTGTGATGCGGGTGTAAAAGCGGAAAGTGACATCATTGTGACTTCTTCAAACGCCGAGCACATCATCAATTCTTTACCAAAAGATCAAAAAATTATTTTTGCGCCCGATAAGAATTTAGGGAAATATTTGAATCGCGTAACCGGTCGAAATATGGTTCTTTGGGACGGAGCGTGTATTGTTCACGAAGCGTTTTCATTGGAACGAATTGCGCAACAAATGGCAGAGAATCCAAATGCGAAATTGATTGCACATCCCGAATCGGAAGAACCGGTTTTGAGAGCATCTCATTTTGTAGGATCCACTTCCCGATTGTTGGATTATGTTGTGAATGATGAGGCGCAAGAATTTATTGTGGCAACCGAAGAAGGAATTATTCATGAAATGAAGAAATTGGCTCCAAATAAAAAGTTGATTCCTGCTTTGGTTCAGGATGAAAGCTGTAATTGCAGTGAATGTTTCTTTATGAAAATGAATACTTTAGAGAAAATTTATCTTTGTATGAAGTATGAATTGCCGGAAGTTGAAATCGAAGAAAGCTTAAGAGTTAGAGCATTGCAATCGATTAATCGAATGTTGGAACTTTCAGAATCGATCAAATAAACTCATTTTGGAATGAATTTAAGGCGTACCTGAAGAAATTCCTCGAAGACAATTACATACAAAAACTTAAAAAAAATGTCAGGAATACTTTATTTGGTGCCAACACCCATCGGAAATTTAAAAGACATGACTTTCAGAGCCGTTGACGTTTTGAATGAATGTGATTTAATTTTAGCTGAAGACACACGTACAAGCGGATTTTTATTGAAACAGTATGAGATTTCCACCCCGATGCGTTCGTATCACGCTCACAATGAGCATAAAGTAACCGAAGAAATCATTCAGCAACTCAAAGATGGAAGGTCTTTTTCATTGATAACCGATGCCGGTTCTCCCGGAATTTCTGATCCGGGTTTTCTGATGGCTCGCACTTGTGTTGAGCATGGAATCGAAGTAATCGCGCTGCCTGGAGCAACGGCTTTTGTACCTGCTTTGACGGTTTCTGGACTTGTTTCCAATGAATTTGTTTTCATCGGTTTTCTGCCGGTGAAAAAAGGACGTCAAACCAAACTTACAGAATTAAAAGACGAGAAACGAACCTTGATTTTTTATGAATCACCCCATAAAATCACCCGAACTTTAAAAGATTTATCCGAATCCTTTGGAGCCGAACGGAAAGCAAGTCTTTCGAGAGAAATTACCAAAAAATTCGAAGAAACACTCCGAGGAAGTTTGGAAGAATTGCATCAGATTTCAGAAACCCGAAACTTAAAAGGTGAAATGGTTTTGGTTGTCGAGGGAAATTCAAATTAAATCAGAATCTACACGAAAACGCATTGTTTATAAGTTTTTATTGAATTGTTTTCCAATTTGGTAATCGGTAATAGCACATTATTCTCACATTTCCACTTTTTAAATTACCGTTGAAATTCCTACCTTTAAGAATTCAAATTTTAATTCAATTATAGTCTTCTATGTACCTAATATACGACACCGAAACCACGGGTTTACCCAAGAATTTTAATGCTCCTCCAACCGATGTGGATAACTGGCCACGTATGGTTCAGATCGCTTGGCAACTCCACGATAAAACCGGAAAATTAATTGAAAACAAAAGTTTTATTGTAAAACCAGATGGATACGACATTCCATTTAATGCCGTTCAAATTCACGGAATTTCCACCGAGAAAGCGATGAGTGAAGGAATTCCTTTGATTGATGTATTGGAAGAATTCAGAAAAGCTTTGACAAATACCCAGATTTTATGTGGACATAATTTAAGTTTTGATCAAGGTGTTTTGGGTTGTGAATTCGTTCGTTCGGGATTGGATTACAACGAATTGGATTTGACGATTGCAGATACCATGGAATCTGCCACAGATTTCTGTCAACTTCCAGGTGGACGATACGGCCGATTCAAATCTCCGAAATTAGGTGAACTTCACGAAGTGCTTTTTGGCGAAACTTTCGACGAAGCCCACAACGCATCGGCAGACGTAAATGCAACGGCGCGTTCCTTCATGGAATTAATTCGTTTGGGCGTTTTTAAAACCGAAGAAATTGGATTGACGGAAGAAGAATTTGTAGCCTTTAAAGAGATTAATCCCAATCCTTTTAAACCGTTCGACATTGAAATTGAATCCCAAGTAAAGGATTTCAAAGATGCGCAAGACAGTTCAACCGTTGAAATAAACGAAACAGCGAAAATGACGACGGATTCACCGTATTTTCATTTTCATAACCATACTTCTTTTTCTGTATTAACAGCAACTACTTCGATTGAAGCCTTAATTAAAGCTGCCGTAAAAGAAAAAATGCCCGCTGTAGGAATGACGGATTTGGGGAATTTGATGGGTGCTTTTAAATTCGTAAAAGCAGTGAGTGATTTGAATAAGGCGAATTCAAAATTACCAAATCCCATAGACCCCATTCTCTCTATAGTCGGTTGTGAAGTGTATATTTCTGAAAATTATACCCAAACAAAATTCACAAAAGACAATCCTGACCGTAGATTTACACAATTGTTAATTGCAAAAAATAAGGAAGGGTTTAAGAATTTATCCAAAATCTCATCCGTTGGTTTTATCGAAGGCTTTTATGCCGGTTATCCACGTGTGGGAAAGGAAGTGATTGAAAAACACAAAGAACATCTGATTGCTACAACAGGAAGCTTAACCGCTGAAATTCCCTCTCTTATTTTAAATGTAGGAGAATTGCAGGCAGAAGAAGTTTTTGTTTGGTGGAAAGAAGTGTTTGAAGACGATTTTTATGTCGAACTCATTCGGCATGGGTTGCCGGAAGAGGAACATGTTAACCAAGTTTTATTGAAGTTCGCTAAAAAACACGATGTCAAAGTTTTGGCTCAGAACAATACGTTTTACATCAACCAAGAGGATTCAGAAGCACATGATATTTTATTATGTGTTCGGGATGGCGAGAAAAAAGATACGCCGATAGGTCGTGGACGAGGAACTCGTTTTGGATTTGTAAACGATGAGTTTTATTTCAAATCGCAAGACCAAATGCGTTCTTTGTTTCACGATATTCCGGAAGCGATTGATAATCTGAGCGAACTTTTAGAGAAAATAGAACCGTATGATTTGGGAAGTGATGTTTTACTTCCAAAATTTGATATTCCGGAAGAGTTTAAAAATCCAGAGGATGAGTTAGACAATGGAATTCGTGGTGAGATGGCGTATTTACGCCATATTACCTTTGAAGGTGCTAAAAAAAGATACGGTGAAATCACCCCTGAAATTGAAGATCGCTTGAATTTCGAATTGGATACTATTGAAATGACAGGCTATCCCGGTTATTTTTTAATTGTTCAGGATTTTACTTCAGAAGCTCGTAAAATGGGTGTTTCGGTCGGTCCGGGACGAGGTTCCGCTGCAGGTTCCGCGGTTGCTTATTGTACATGGATTACAAACGTAGACCCAATTAAGTACAACCTGCTTTTTGAGCGTTTCTTAAATCCAGACCGAGTTTCTCTGCCAGATATTGATATCGATTTCGATGACCGTGGACGGGAACGGGTGATACAATGGGTAATTGATAAATACGGTAAAAACCAAGTGGCGCAAATTATTACGTATGGAACGATGGCTGGAAAATCTGCCATTCGAGATACGGCGCGCGTATTGGATTTACCGCTTTCTGACTCAGATCGAATTGCGAAAAAAACCCACATGAAGTTGAACAAAATGTTCAATACGGATGATAAAATACTCAAATCCGTTTTGGGTAGTGATGAATATGAAGATACGATTGAAGTAAAACGGATTGCAGCACAAGATAATTTAGAAGGAAAAACGTTACAACAAGCAAAAATTATCGAAGGCTCTCTTCGGAATACCGGAGTTCACGCGTGTGGCGTAATCATTACACCCAAAGACATTCGGGAAATGGTTCCGATGGCGGTGGCAAAGGATTCCGATCTTTTGATTACACAATTCGATAACTCGGTGGTGGAAGATGCAGGCCTTCTGAAAATGGATTTCTTGGGATTGAGAACTTTGACGATTATTAGCGATGCCATTGAATTAATCGAACAAAATCACAAAGTTAAAATCGATCCAGATGAAATTCCATTGGACGATAAAAAGACCTACGAACTTTTTCAGCGTGGAGATATGATTGGGATTTTCCAATATGAATCCGCGGGAATGCAAAAGCATTTAAAAGCGTTGAAACCCGATAAGTTTGATGATTTAATTGCAATGAACGCACTGTATCGACCGGGACCGATTCAATATATTCCGAATTTTATCAACCGGAAACACGGACTGGAGGAAATTCAATACGATTTACCGGATATGGAAGAATTTTTGGCGGAAACCTATGGAATTACGGTTTATCAAGAGCAGGTGATGCTTCTTTCTCAGAAATTAGCCAATTTCACAAAAGGGGAGGCCGACGTTCTGCGAAAAGCGATGGGGAAAAAGTTGGAGTCCGTTCTTGCAAATATGAAACCTAAATTTCTAGAAGGAGGTGCCGCTAACAATCATCCGGTTGAGAAATTAGAGAAAATATGGCATGACTGGGAAGCGTTTGCAGCCTATGCTTTCAACAAATCACACTCAACTTGTTATGCGTTGATAGGTTATCATACCGCTTATTTGAAAGCTCATTATCCGGCTGAATTCATGGCAGCTGTTTTAAGTAACAACATCAATAACATGAAACAAGTGAGCTTTTTCATGGAAGGATGTCGTGCATCAGGAATTCCTGTTTTGGGTCCGAATGTGAATGAAAGTTCTTTTTATTTTTCTGTTAATGAGGAAGGTGCAATTCGATTTGGAATGGGAGCGATTAAAGGTGTAGGTGCTTTGGCAGTAGAGGCAATTATCAAAGAGCGAAATGAAAATGGAAAATACAAGTCGATTTTTGACTTTGTTCAACGTGTTGATTTGCAGAAAGCGACCAAAAAGAATATAGAAAACTTAGCCTTGGCAGGTGCTTTTGATGATTTTGAGCTTCACAGAGCGCAACTATTTTATTCAGAAGATAATTCCACCAATGTGGAAAAACTAATTCGTTTTGGAAATGCGTATCAAGATTCGTTGAATAGTGCGCAAA
Source organism: Weeksellaceae bacterium (assembly GCA_041676545.1). Lineage (GTDB taxonomy): Bacteria > Bacteroidota > Bacteroidia > Flavobacteriales > Weeksellaceae > Moheibacter. The sequence goes on from JBAYRQ010000011.1 coordinate 49,519, forward strand.
CTTCGTTGTTTGGGGATATGGCGAATGAAATTGAGATAGTAAAACCGCATTTACCCAATTGTTTGCCGTGGAATAGTATTCAAAAATTAAATCGTGAAAAGGAAGTAGTTGGAATTTATATTTCGTCGCATCCTTTGGATGATTATTTGGACGAATTAAATTTCTTCCAAAACACAACATTAAAACAGTTAAAAAACAATGAATCTCATTTTATAAATCGTGAAGTTTCAGTGGCTGGAATCATTGCCGAAGCGCATCATAAAGTTTCTTCGAAAGACGGTAAAGAGTTTGGAATCTTCACGTTGGAAGATTACGATGATCAGTATGAATTCCGACTATTTGGAGAAGATTACCTAAAATTCAAACATTTTCTTCAAGATAATATGATGTTAGGAATACGCTTAAAAATTACGGAGAGAATTTATAGAGATAAGGAAGGAAAAGAGACGGGTAAAAGAGTGTATGTAAATCCGGTGAGAATGCAATTATTGAGTGAAGTTCTGGAAGGAATGGCGAATCGGGTTGTGATAACCATCAATGTGAAGGATTTGAATCAAGAAAACTATGATGCATTGGTGAAAACGATAGGAAATCACAGAGGAGATAAAAAATTGCTTTTTGTAATGGTTGATTTAAAGAACAATACCCAAATACAACTTCCTGCACAAAGCTTAAAAGTAGATATTAACAAAGGATTACTGAAGGAATTAAGAGAAATTCCTAATTTAGGAATTCATTTGAATTAAGATTACACATTCAAAAATGGTAAATATTTATACACTTATTAATAAATACTATAATAGATAGCAAGGAGTTTATCAAAATTAATGTACTTTTGAATTGTTTAATAATTAAATTAATATAAAAATGGCACTTGAAGTAACAGATACATCGTTTGCAAAGGATGTTTTAGAAGCAGGGAAACCGGCAATGGTTGACTTTTGGGCGACATGGTGTGGTCCTTGTAGAATGGTAGCTCCAACGGTAGAGGAATTAGCGAAAGAGTTTGAAGGTCAAGCAGTTGTGGCTAAAGTTGATGTGGATAATAATCAGCAAGTTGCCGCAGAATACGGAATTCGTAATATTCCTACTATCTTATTTTTCAAAGACGGTCAGGTCGTTGATAAAGTAGTAGGAGTGGTTCCAAAAGCACAATTAGAACAGAAATTGAAAGCTTTAATGAATTAATTTTTCGTTAAAATAAATTCAATCGAAAATAGGAAACCGTCTTCTTTAAGACGGTTTTATTTTTTTGTTAAATCCATACTTGAATTAGAGATTTTCTTTCACTTTCCTTTATTTTCATTGTATATTTGCAGAACAAACCCCCACCAAACATGAACCAAAAAAAAATATGGCTCTCTTCCCCACATATGGGAGGAGGAGAAATGAAATATATTCAAAAAGCTTTTGACAGCAATTGGATTGCTCCGTTGGGCCCAAATGTTGAAGGTTTTGAAAAGGATTTAGAATCCTATTTGGGAAATGATTCTCATGTTGCTGCATTGAGCTCAGGAACTGCTGCGCTTCATATGGCATTAATTTTGACTGGCGTAAAAGCGGGGGATGAAGTAATCTGTCAATCGATGACTTTTTCAGCTTCAGCGAATCCAATTGTTTATTTGGGCGCAACTCCTATTTTTGTAGATAGTGAACCAGAAACTTGGAATATTTGTCCCGAAAAATTGGAAATGGCAATAAAAGATAGAATTTCAAAAGGAATGAAACCCAAAGCAATAATTGTTGTTCATCTTTATGGAATGCCGATCAAATACGATGAAATTCGATCAGTGGCTAATCAATATGAAATTCCAATTATAGAAGACGCTGCCGAAGCTTTGGGAAGTGAATACAAAGGTCAGAAATGTGGAACTTTGGGAGATATTTCCATTCTATCTTTCAATGGGAATAAAATCATAACTACTTCGGGTGGAGGAGCTTTGGTGGCAAAAACCAACGAGGTTAAGCAAAAAGCAGTTTTTCTAGCAACCCAAGCAAGAGATGATGCACCACACTATCAACATTCTGAAATTGGATACAATTATAGAATGTCCAATGTAGTTGCTGGAATTGGAAGAGGTCAAATGGAAGTCATTCAGGAAAGAGTGGAAGCACGAAGAGCAAATTTCACATTCTATTCGGATAAATTGGCTGATAATCATACGATTGAATTCGTAAAGGAACCTGAAAGATCCTATTCAAACCGATGGTTGAGTTGTATGTTGTCTACATCATTTGAGGAAAGAGAAAAAATAAGGATTAATTTACAAGCTAAAAATATAGAGAGTCGTCCCTTATGGAAACCGATGCATATTCAACCTGTATTTGAGAAATATCCCAAGTATTTAAACGGAGTAAGTGAAGATTTATTCAAAAGAGGTTTGTGTTTACCCAGTGGGTCTGATTTAACAAAACAAGATTTAGAAAGAATAATTGAGAATATTTAATTCAAAATATCTAAGTTACCGACTCAAGAGTAGTTTGCGTAAAGACATTCCACGCTGGATAGTGTTGGCAATAGATCTATACGTTACACTGAACACATTTATTTTGAGTTTTGCCTGTCTTAAACTTCTCGGTTTTCGAGGAGAGTTGAGATTTTATCAGGTTGTTGTTTATCAGCTGCCTTTGGTTTTTCTTTTTGCTTTGATTGCATTTTTAGTGACAGCTTCGTACAAAGGAATCATTCGGCATACCGGGTTTAGAGACATGGAAAAAGTGCTTCAAGCCAATGTTTTATACATGGTTCTAATTGGAGCTTTTTATTGGATTGCTTTGAAAGCATCTTTCGGATCTGTTTTTGTGTTCGGGAAAATTCTACTTTTAGTACATTTCTTTTTTAATACCATGATGATGGTTTTCTTGCGTATTTTCTATAAAAACATTTATGATAGCTTTGTGGTGGGTGGTAGCTTAGAGAATAGGATAATGATTTATGGCGCAGGAAGTTCCGGAGTAATTACTTACAATACGCTAAGAAACGACAAGAAAAGCAAAGGAAATGTTTTCGGTTTTATGGATGACAATAAAAACAAAGTGGGAAAAAAAATCAACCGAGTTAAAATTTATGATCCCAAATTAGTTACCAAAGAATTTATTGAAAAACATAATATTACCGAAATTATTATTTCAATTCAAAAAATAAGTTCCGCTCGATTGCATGAAATAATCGATATGTATTCAGATTTTCCAGTGAATTTCAAAATCGTTCCTTCGGTCGATAAATGGCTAAATGGAGACTTAACCATTCAACAAATTCAACCCGTGAACATTGAGGATTTACTAGGGAGAACCCCAATTGATCTGAATAAGTCATCCATTTTAAGTGGAATTGAAAATAAAGTCATTTTAGTGACGGGCGCTGCCGGTTCAATCGGAAGTGAGATTTCTCGCCAATTGATGACATACAATGTGAAGAAACTGATTTTATTGGATCAAGCGGAATCGGATTTGTACGAATTGGACAATTCGTGCCATATTCACAAAGACAAAGGTTGCCAGTATGTGATAGGAGATGTAAGAAACGAAGGGCGGATGGAAGAAATCATTAAATTCTTCAAGCCTAATTTTATTTTTCATGCTGCAGCATATAAACACGTTCCTTTGATGGAGGCAAATCCTTATGAATCCGTTATGACCAATGTCAAAGGGACAAAAGTAGTGGCCGATTTAGCGGTTAAATACAAGGTAGAGAAATTTGTAATGATTTCTACCGACAAAGCTGTAAATCCTACGAATGTAATGGGAGCAACCAAGCGAATTGCTGAATTGTATGCATCGCATTTAAACAAATTAAGCTCTACTCAATTCATTGTTACTCGATTTGGGAACGTTTTGGGTTCAAATGGTTCTGTAATTCCCCTCTTTAAAAGACAAATCCGAGAGGGTGGCCCGTTAACAGTTACTCATCAAGACATTACCCGTTATTTTATGACGATTCCTGAAGCATGTCAATTGGTTTTAGAAGCGGGTGTTATGGGAAATGGCGGAGAAGTTTTTGTATTTGACATGGGGAAATCTGTTAAGATTTTTGATTTGGCAAAAAAAATCATTCGTTTAAGTGGTCTTTCTTATCCGAATGATATCGATATTAAAATTGTTGGATTACGTCCGGGTGAAAAAATTTTCGAAGAACTTTTATTGAACGATGAAACCACAATTGAAACCCATCATCCCAAAATTAAAATCGCAAAGGCAAGACAACCTGTAGACGATTTTATAGATAAATTGGAAATTCTAATTCAATTTAATTTAGATGGAAATCCGGACGATGTTAATATGTCCATGGTCTCTATCATCAAAGATTTAGTTCCGGAATACATTTCGCAGAACTCCGTATTTTCAACCTTGGATAAAATTCTACCTTTGGAAGAATAATTTCAGTCGAATCACCGGTGGTTTTTGACAGTAATTTTGCTAATCCTATCACACTCTGATTTTTCGGATCCATCAAATCGTTATTCTTTTTTTGAAAAGAGGTGGAAAATGTTATATTTGTCTCTATTAAAATCTCAGTTTTAAAATTATGAAAGAAATAACTCTATGGATTCCGGTAATCTTGGCACTCATCGGATTACTAATAATGGCTACCAAGTTTATTTGGGTAAATAAACAAGATGCAGGAAATGAGAAAATGCAAAGCATTTCCAAAAGTATTCAAGAAGGTGCATTGGCGTTTTTATCCGCCGAGTACCGCATTTTATTAATTTTTGTAGTAATTGCTTCCCTCGCATTATTTGGCGTTTCGCGGATTGTGGACACGACGAGTTGGTTGATTGTTCCCGCTTTTATTACAGGAGCTATTTTTTCAGCCTTAGCTGGAAACATCGGTATGCGCGTTGCAACTTCTGCAAACGTACGCACAACCCAAGCCGCCCGAACAAGTTTGCCACAAGCACTGAAAGTTTCTTTCACAGGCGGAACGGTAATGGGATTAGGTGTAGCTGGTTTGGCTGTTTTAGGACTTACTTTGTTCTTTATCTTCTTCTCTTCTCATTTCTTAGTCGGAACAGAATCTTTCTACGATGAAATGATGGTTGCCTTGGAAGCATTGGCTGGATTCTCATTAGGAGCTGAGTCGATTGCTTTATTCGCTCGTGTTGGAGGTGGTATTTACACAAAAGCTGCCGACGTAGGTGCGGATTTAGTTGGAAAGGTGGAAGCTGGAATTCCAGAAGATGACCCAAGAAACCCTGCTACCATTGCGGATAACGTGGGGGATAACGTAGGTGATGTTGCCGGAATGGGTGCTGATTTATTTGGATCGTATGTGGCTACCGTTTTAGCAGCCATGGTTTTAGGGAACTACATCATCAAAGATTATGTAACCCACAACGGAACTGAATTTGTCGATAGCTTTAGTGGAATGGGACCGATTGTCTTGCCAATAATGTTTGCAGGTATTGGAATCATCGCTTCTATCATTGGTACTTTCTTTGTGAAAATTAGTTCTAATGACGTCAAAGAAGCAGTCGTTCAAAAAGCATTGAACGTTGGAAACTGGACGTCAATTATTATTATAGCCATCTCCGGTTATTTCTTAATTAACTGGATGTTGCCCGAAACGCTTTATATGGAATTCTTTGGAGAAGGAATCCGCGAAGTGCCTCGAATCAACGTGTTTTATGCCACCTTAATTGGTTTGGCTGTAGGAGGATTGATTTCTGCATTTACAGAATACTATACCGGATTAGGAAATAAACCGGTTAACAATATCATCAGAAACTCAGCAACAGGAGCTGGAACCAACATTATTGCAGGTTTAGCAACAGGTATGATGTCTACTTTTTCATCTGTATTGTTATTTGCAGCTGCGATTTGGGGATCGTATGAACTAGCCGGATTTTATGGTGTTGCACTTGCTGCTTCCGCTATGATGGCAACAACCGCAATGCAATTAGCTATTGACGCTTTCGGACCGATTGCAGATAATGCAGGTGGAATTGCAGAAATGAGTGAATTACCCAAAGAAGTTCGTGAAAGAACCGACATTTTAGACTCGGTTGGAAATACAACCGCTGCGGTAGGAAAAGGATTTGCGATTGCTTCTGCCGCCTTAACGGCCTTGGCCTTATTTGCTGCTTATGTAACTTTTACTGGAATTGATGGAATTAATATTTTCAAAGCCAAGACATTGGCAGCACTTTTTGTAGGAGCTATGATTCCGGTTGTGTTTTCTGCTTTGGCAATGCAATCCGTTGGGAAAGCGGCAATGGCAATGGTGCACGAAGTACGTCGTCAGTTTAAGGAAATTCCTGGAATCTTAGAAGGAACCGGGACACCCGATTACAATAAATGTATTGAGATTTCAACCAATGCAGCCTTGAGAGAAATGTTATTGCCTGGAGCTTTAACCATCGTAACCCCGATTTTAGTGGGATTCTTTATGGGCGCTGAATCTTTGGGAGCGTACATGGCAGGAGTAACAGTTTCAGGTGTACTTTGGGCCATCTTCCAAAACAATGCAGGTGGAGCATGGGACAATGCAAAGAAGGCATTTGAATCCGGTGTGGAAATCGATGGCAAAATGACCTACAAAGGTTCAGATGCACATCACGCAGCAGTAACGGGTGATACAGTAGGGGACCCTTTCAAAGATACATCTGGACCTTCCATGAATATCTTGATTAAATTAACGTGTTTGATTGGATTGGTAATTGCCCCTATTTTGGGAAGTAAATCTTCTGCTAAAGAAGTGGCAACTTTGGATGTTGAAATGATCGATAATCAAGCAACAATATATGTTGAATCGTTAGATGCAGACGGGAATTTCATGTATGATTTAGGTGAAATGGTTGAATTTAATCTTCCAAGTGGTGAAACATTTAAAGTAGGTGAGAAATCCGCTGAAAATCGTTTGTTCGCCTTTTTCTCCAATCCGGATTTGTTGAATCAAGGTTCGAAAGATAAAAAAGGACAATGGGTAACTTTGGATCAAGTTTATTTTAAAACCGGTTCTTCCGAAGTTTTGAAATCTTCCCATGATCAATTGAATAACATCGCAACCCTATTGAAAGAATATCCCGAAGCAAAAGTGAAAATCGGAGGTTATACCGACAGTTCTGGAGACGAAGAGACCAATTTAAAAGTTTCTACCGATCGAGCGAATACCGTTAAAAACATGTTGGTCCGATTGGGAATTGATGAAAGTAGAATGCAGCCCGAAGGATACGGCGCTCATCATTTTATCTGTGAAGCAAATGACACGGATATTTGTAAAGCGAAAAATAGAAGAGTGGATGTGAAAGTTGTTGCAAACTAATTTTTTTTTAGAAATAATAGAATTCCTAAGCAGTCTTGAAAAAGACTGCTTTTTTGATGGCTTCTATTTCAATTCATTTTACCTTTGTCGATTCTAAATGCGAATCCTCAAAATCTATATCGACTCTTTCAAAGGACTTTCTGCCGAAAGTTGGATGCTGGCTGTGGTGATGCTTATCAATCGAGCAGGCTCCATGGTACTTCCATTCTTGGGCGTTTATATGACAGACCATCTTGGATTTGGTTTAGAAACCGCGGGTTTGGTTTTAAGTTGTTTCGGAATGGGTTCGGTTCTGGGCTCTTGGTTGGGTGGTTGGGTTACGGATAAAATAGGAGAATTTAAAGTTCAATCTTTTAGTCTGATAGTAAGCGTGCCCCTTTTTTGTATCATTCCCTTATTTACCACTGAAATTGGACTGGCCCTAATTATTTTAGCACAAAGTACGGTAAGTGAATTTTTTCGACCTGCGAACTCCGTTGCGATTACCAAATATGCAAAAAAAGGGAATATCACACGTTCATTCTCCCTCAATCGAATGGCGGTGAATCTCGGATTTTCAATAGGTCCTGCTTTGGGAGGAATTCTTTCGGCGATTTCGTGGAATTTTTTGTTCTATTCAAATGCAATTGCCGCGCTCTTCGCCGGAATTACATACATTTGGTTTTTCAGAAAAAGAGAATATAGAAACAAGGGAGAAATAGAAATCGAACCGCTTGAAAAACCAAAATCAGCCTACAGAGATGGTAAATTCATTCTTTTCTCTACTTTATGTATGGTGTTTTCAATCTGCTTCTTTCAATTGCTCAATACCCTTCCGCTGTTCTACAAACTAGAAGCCGGACTGTCCCAACAAATGATCGGTTACATTTTAGGATTCAGCGGGTTTATCATTGTTTTGATGGAAATGATTTTAGTTCAGATTGCAGATACTCGTTTTCGATTGCGTTTCACTCTTTTTATTGGAACACTTTTATGCGGAATCTCCTTCGCAATCTTGGGTCTAGGAACTTCTTTACTCTTGTTATTTGGGGCAATGACTATTTTGTGTATAGGTGAAATTTGGGCACTTCCTTTTATGTCAACTGTTGCCGCACTTCGGTCTGGAGCGACCAATAAAGGTGCGTATATGGGACTTTTGGGCATTGGATTCTCATTGTCGTTTATAATTACACCGTATTTGGGAACTTTAATTGCGCAAGAATTTGGATTTAAAATCTTGTGGTTTGGAACCGGAATTCTTATGACGCTTACGGCTATTGGGTTTTACTATATCATCCCTTGGATGTTGGGAGAGGTGGGTGATGAGGAAGAGGCTTTTCGTTAAGGGGAAGAATTTTTTAAATTATTCTTTACGCAATCGGTTCATCAAAAATTGTGTAATTTTGCACATTCAATTCAAATAAAATGACAAAAAGCGGAAAAATGGAGTTGATGGCACCTGCGGGTAGCTTCGAATCCTTACAAGCAGCCTTGGATAACGGTGCAGATTCAGTTTACTTTGGTGTAGAACAACTGAATATGCGTGCCCGAGCTTCGATCAATTTCACAATGGAGGACCTTCCAGAAATTCAAAGACGTTGCGCCGAGATGGATGTTCGTACCTATTTGACACTTAATACCATTATATACGATCACGATCTTACCGTAATTAAAACCTTGATTGATAAAGCAAAAGCAGCGAATATTACTGCGGTTATTGCTATGGATCAAGCTGTAATTGCATACGCACGTGAAGTGGGAATGGAAGTTCATATTTCTACCCAAATCAATATTACCAACATTGAAACAGCGAAATTCTATGCCATGTTCGCGGATACGATGGTTTTGAGTCGTGAATTGAGTTTGAGTCAGGTGAAAAGTATTACCGATCAAATCAAAAGAGAAAATATTTGTGGGCCTTCTGGAAATCAAGTAGAAATCGAAATTTTTGGTCACGGAGCACTTTGTATGGCGGTTTCTGGGAAATGTTATTTGAGTTTGCATTCGAGTAATTCCTCTGCAAATCGAGGAGCTTGCAAACAGAATTGCCGTAAAAAATATACCGTTATCGATCAGGAAACAGGATTCGAAATCGAATTGGACAATGAATACATGATGTCACCCAAAGATTTGTGCACCATTGATTTCTTGGATCAAATCGAAGATGCAGGTGTAAAAGTTTTAAAAATCGAAGGTCGGGGTCGTGCGCCAGAATACGTTGCGACTGTGATTCGTTGCTATCGTGAGGCGATTGATTCCATTGCGGATGGAACCTACTCCAAAGAAAAAACCGATTATTGGATGACTTTGTTGCAAACGGTTTACAACAGAGGATTCTGGGACGGTTATTATTTAGGTCAAAAGTTAGGAGAATGGTCTCCAGCAAATGGATCGATGGCAACTCAGAAGAAAGTATATATTGGAAAAGGACAACATTTCTTTCCGAAAACCAACATTGCTCAATTTATGATTGAAGCTTTTGATTTGAAAGTGGGCGATAAGATTTTGGTTACAGGACCCACAACAGGTGCCAAAGAAATGGTGGTGAATTCGATGATGGTGGAAGATGTAGTTTCAGAATCCGCAACCAAAGGCGATAATATTACCATTCCAATTGATTTTAGAATTCGCGCTTCCGATAAATTGTATAAATTAGTGAAAACGGAATATGCAGAAGCATAATTCGTAGTAATCTTAGAATAAATTAATTCAAAATGGTCATTATCACTTTGCAACGGGACAAATGCATTGGATGCAATTATTGTGTCGAATTAGCGCCTGAGAAGTTTCGTATGTCAAAGAAGGATGGAAAGTCGGTTTTATTGAATTCAGTCAATAAAAAGGGATTTCATACGCTCAAAGATCCGGATGACGGTGTATTCGAAAATTCGGACAGAGCTGCCAAAGCATGTCCTGTAAAGATAATTTCCGTTTCTCAGGTATGACCAAGTCCGAATTAAGAGCGCGCTATAAAGAAAAACGAAGTCAACTCTCGAAGGATCAAGTCAATCAAAAAAGCGCAAGCATTTTAGAAAACTTGAAAACCCTTCCGATTTGGGAGAAATCTGTATTCCATGTGTTTGTCCCCATTGAAAAGCAAAAAGAAGTGAATACACATTTGCTCATGGACTTTTTATTTGAGAATGGAAAAAAAGTCGTTGTCCCTAAAGTGGTTGGTAATCAAATTATTTCATGCGAAATAAATGAAAATGTCGATTGGGAAATGGGAGAATTTGGAATTTCTGATCCCAAAGAATACCAAGTCATCGATACTAATTCCGTGGAAGTTGTTTTTGTTCCGATGTTGATTTGTGACGAAAAAGGAAATCGAATCGGTTATGGCGGTGGTTATTACGATCGTTTTTTGGTGAAAACGGATTCAAAATGTCTGAAAGTGGGGCTCAATTTTTTTCCACCTATTGCTGAGATTTCCGAAATCGAGGAAACTGATATTCCGATTGATTACTGTGTAACTTCGGATGAAATCGTATCTTTTACTTCTTGAATCGAGTTTAAACTCGTGAAATAGAATATAAATTCGTTTTTAAATTTCTTTGGCTCTTTCTTCAAAATGTAATTTGCTGACTTGGGCAAGGAATCGATGAGCCTCTTATTTTTTGAATAATAGTAAACGCTGTAATTCACGCTACGAACTGAATCAGGAATCAAAGAATCCTTTTCCGACAAGTTTAAACCGCGTATTTCTACATAATGCACTTTCAAAGAATCGATTTCACTCATGAAGTTTTTGAGTGTAATGGAATCATTTTCAAGAAAGTAGCTTTTTATTTGCGGATAAAGTATTTCCAACATCAAACTATCTCCTTGATTGGTCGAATAGAGAGATGCCAATTCATAAACTTCCGTTAATTTCTGTTTGGTTATAAAATTCACCGAAGACATGGAATCCATCAAGGAGGCAGGAGTAGAGTTGTTATGATAGGTCTTAATCACATCTGGATCATGTTTTCCTTGAAAGGTTTTCTCGTCTTTGCATGCCCAAAGCATAAAAACCAATCCTAACATTAGCTGCATTACTGACTTAAGTTTCATCTGATTGGATTTTAAATTTAATTTTCACGATTTTACCATTTTTTCTTTCAGCTTCGATTAAAGTATAATTCTTTAATGAAGTCGTAGGAAGAGAAACTAAGTTTATATATTGTTTTTTACTTAAAACTTCTACTCCAAAGTATTCATTATCATAGACTTGATAGATGAGCGCGTCGTCTGCAATCATTTGGTCGAGCATTTTAATTCGCTCTTTCACACTTTGTGATGATTTGGAATAATGGCGAAGCATTACTTTGTAATCATCCGGTTGTAGTCGAATGGTTTCTCTTCCTTGGTATTGATGCAGATTAATTTTAAATGTATCTTGTTTGTAATAGGTTGATTTAATGACCATTAGAAGCGTATCTTCTTTAGATGGAAATTCAATACATCCATTTACCGTAAATAATTCAAGCGGTGTAAAACCTTTTCGAGCGATGGTAATTTCAATCGGCTCTGTGATGGTGGAGTTCCGATCGGAATCCATAAAACAAAACTCGAATGTTTTTTGATAGAAAAACGCAAAATAAGCAGAGGTAAGAATAATAGCTAAACCTAAGATGGAAAAAAGACTGATGAATAGATAATTTCTTTTCTTTTTTGGCTTTTCCTTTTCTATAGGCGTTACCGGAGCGATTTCTGTAATTTTTTCTTCTGAGTTTTCTACTTTTAGAACTTCTTCTTCTTTTTCAGCAGGAGGAGCTTCAGGTAAAACTTCTTGTTGCGTTTCTTTCTCTTGATTTTCTGCTTGAATCGTTTCTTCCTGGTTATTTTGATGGGTTTGAATAAACTCAGACCATCCGGTATAACCGGCGTATTGCGAGAGTAAGTTCAACATATCAATTCGAGGAAGTTTTTTAAACTCCGACTTGAAATAGGTATAAAACCACTTTTCACTTACTGTTGATTTTGTTCGTAAGAAAACATCTTCTTGAAAATCGACAATATCTTGTCCTTTCCAATCCGAAATATCGGTGGAAGAAGCGGAGTTTGCCTCAAGAAATTGCCTCGTTAACTCTTTTTTGAGGATTTCAAATAATTCTATCTCAGAAATTTTACTCAAATTTATAGGTCTAAGCGTTTGAAATATAGCGTTTTGTAAATTGTAAATTAATTTACAAAACGATTACAACCCTTTTTCAAGAGCGGACATACAAAGCTAATGTACTTTTGTCACAAATAAAAACCATAAAAAAATTATAATTATGAAAAAAGTATTTGTAAAAGGAATCGCATTGGCTACTATCGTAGCATTCTCATTTGCTAACGTATCTTGCGAGCAAAAATCAGAAACTACTATTGAAGCTGCTGCTGAAGAAAATTTAGACGCTGCTGAAGCTAACTTGGAAGAAGCTGCTGACGCTGTTGAAGCTTCTGCTGACGAAGCAGTTCAAGCTACTACTGATGCTGTTGATTCAGCTGTAGATGCAACTCAAGAAGCTGCAGAAGAAGTTAAAGATGCTGTTGAAGAAGCTGCTCAATAATTTCCTTTTTAAGTAAAGATATAAGCTGTCTCGTGCAAACGAGGCAGCTTTTTTCATTTAAAGAGGGTGTAATTCTTTTAGAATGGATCAACTCAATCTTTTCTTCTGACTTTCTTAGTAAATATTAAATTCAGAACTCTGTTTCTAATTTTGTTCTACCCTTTGGTTGGAAATGGATTTATTTTGGAAGGATGAGAATGAAAAAGTACAATACTTTTATTACTTCACTCATTTTAAGTCTTTACTATTTTATGTAGTAATTGTGGAAATCGCAACTACTTTCAAAATAGAGAAACCTGTTTTCAAATGATTTCCGCAATGAATTCATTAAATAGATTTCTTTTTAGCATTTTTTTTTATGCTTTCTTACTTGGGATTTTTTGATTGTTTATGATCATAACTAACTCATTAAGCAAGTTTTGTAAAACAAAGCGATAGTTTACAGAATGTTTACAATCCTTTTTCAAGAAATACCATAGATTGCCAGCGTATATTTGTCCCAGTTAAAAACCATTAAAAAATTTATTATGAAAAAAGTATTTGTAAAAGGAATCGCATTGGCTACTATCGTAGCATTCTCATTTGCTAACGTATCTTGTGAGCAAAAAACAGAAACTACTGTAGAAGCTGCAGAAGAAAACTTGGAAGCTGCAGAAGCTAATTTAGAAAATGCGGTTGACAATGTTGACACTGCAACTCAAGAAGCGGCTGATCTTACTACTGAACATGTACAAGATGCAGCAGATGCAACTCAAGAAGCTGCAGGAGAAGTGAAAGATGCTGTTGAAGAAGCTGCACAATAATTTCCTTTTTAAGTAAAGATATAAGCTGTCTCGTGCAAACGAGGCAGCTTTTTTAGTTTTATACGATTTTTACTTCCGTTGCTCCACCATTGAATTTTCTGTACGAAGCATCGTAAGCTTCTACTTTGGAGTAATTTTTTAACAGTTTAAGGATTTCATTTTTTAATTTTCCGGATCCGTGGCCATGAATGAAGACAATGCGTTGTCCCTTCATTCCTTTTGCTAATTCCAACTCTTCTTTGACTTTATTCAATTGAATTTGTAGTATTTCATAGGGTTCATACCTTCCAGGGTAATCAACCAAACTGGGAAAATGCAAATCGATTTCCTTGGGTGCCAAAACTTCTTTTCGTTTACTGTTTTTTTTTGCGCTGGAATCGAATGGGGTTTTTTCAAGCTTTATTTCTCCTACTTCCAGAGCTTTGTCTAAAATTAGTTCGTTGGATCGAAAGGTTTCTTCAAAACCAAAATCATTCAGAATCGTAATCATATTCTTTTGAATTCGAATTACAACTCCTTTTTGGTCATCATCCAAAACTTTGATTTTATTTCCAATTTGAAACTGCATAGCCTAAAATTAGTGCGGAATTTACTCAAATAAAAAAGCAGCTATACGGAATATAACTGCTTCAATGTTTGGCTCTATTTTTTAAATCGGTGTGTCCATATCGAAGTTCTCCAAGTATTGAGCGACTCTCTGAACAAACATTCCACCCAATGCACCATCGACAACGCGATGGTCATAAGCATGGGATAAGTACATTTTATGACGAATCGCAATCACATCTCCTTGCGGTGTTTCTAGCACTGCGGGTTTTTTAACAATCGCACCTACGGCCATAATCGCAACTTGAGGTTGTGGAATGATCGGTGTTCCCAAAGTGTTTCCAAAACTACCAATGTTGGTAATCGTATACGTTCCACCTTGAATCTCAGCGGGTAGTAATTTATTTTGTCGAGCTCTGTTTGCCAAATCATTCACTTGTTTGGCCAAGCCGCTTAAACTATATTGATCTGCATTTTTAATCACGGGAACAATTAAATTTCCACTCGGTAAAGCTGCAGCCATACCGATATTAATGTCTTTCTTTTTGATGATTTGCTCTCCGCTAACCGAAATATTAATCATTGGGAAATCTTTGATAGCACGTGCAATTGCTTCAATGAAAATAGGCATGAACGTAATTTTCTCACCGTTTTTCTTTTGAAAAGCATCTTTGTTTTTATTTCTCCAAAGTACAATGTTGGTTACATCTGCCTCAATGAACGAAGTTACGTGCGGTGCAATGTGTTTTGCTTCCACCATTTTTTGTGAAATGATTTTACGCATTCTATCCATCTCAATGATTTCATCTTCTCCAGACATAACTACAGGAGTAGTTTGAGCCTTGCTTGTTGTAGCTGGGCTTGGCGGAACTGCCGTAACTTTTCCTGATTTTTTATCTTCAACAAATTTCTTGATGTCTTCTTTGGTCACTCTTCCTTCCAAACCTGAACCTTGGATTTGGTCGAGTTCTTCAGCGGAAATCCCTTCTTCTTTTGCAATCGATTTTACCAAAGGCGAATAGAATTTATCGCTATCCGATGGGATAGAAACTGTGCTTCCTTGCAAAGGCTTTTCCAACTCAGCAACTACTTCCTGTTGCGCGGGTACAGTTTCTGGCGCTTTGGTTTCAACAACCTCATCGGTCGATGCAACTTCGCCTTCTACTTCAATAATTGCAATGGTTTGACCAATTTTTGCAATATCTTCTACATTGACTAAAATCTCTTTTAGCTTTCCCGAAACGGGTGAGGGAACTTCTGAATCGACTTTATCCGTCGCTATTTCCACTACCGCCTCATCTTCTTCAATGGTATCGCCCACGTTTTTGAACCAACTAATTATTGTTGCCTCCATAACGCCTTCACCCATTGCAGGCAATATTAATTTGTAGTCTGCCATATTAAATTCTTTGTAAGCGCAAAGCTAATTATTTTAAATGAATTCTAAAAAGTAACGACCTAAATAGTCGAGAAAGCGGTGTCTTGGATATGGGCCAAAATTTATTATTTCACTAAAAAGGAAATATTTTGGACCCGATGGTTCTCATTGATTCGTAAAACATAAACTCCTTTTGGAAAGCTCGTTAAATCAATTTCAATTCGTGATTGAGAATTGTTTTTTAAACTTTTGTATTTTTTACCCCTGAGATCATAAATTTCCAAATGACTGATTTTCTCTGCACCCATCAAAACTCCAATCTTATTTTGAGTCACCGCAAATTTATAATTTCTCTTATTGACGTCATGGGTATTTAATACCGATTGACAGTCGGCTTGCATTTCCGAATCCTGATAAAATAGATTGGAATTCTTCCAGAAACAACTAATTTGACCCACGCCGTAAAAATCTGGATTTCCACCGGGCGCATTAATCAATGAAAGTGAGCCCATTCCTTCTACCCAAACCGGAAGATATCCAAAACCTTCATCATTGGATTCGGTGGGTGAGAAATAAAAGAAACGACTGTTTTGATCATTGAGAACAGGTTTCATTCGAATGGAATCCAGTTTGAAATACCCTAAATCTTCGGGAAAGGGTGTGATTGGATTCAACATTTGGATGCTATCTCCTTCTCCCAAACTGAAGTTGTAGAGGACTTTCTCTTCGTTGGGAGCGTACGAGGCCATTTTAAAAAACACCTTTTTTTCAGAAACATTTTCGCGTAACCAAAAGGTTCGGGATATATAATGGTAACCATCCAATATTTTGTAAGTTCTCCCATCTGCAATTGTATCGCCGTCCGTATAATAGACATCGGTCATAGCGTTGCCATCATAAATACTCAGTAAGTGCCATTCATTTTGATTGTTTAACAGGGGAGTATAGTCTTGCCCTTTGAGTGAAAACAGGCAAATTACCAAAGGAATGAAGAATAGAAAACGCATAACTCTACAATTTCTAACAAAAATAGCGGTTTTTCATTTAGATATGTTTTTTTTTGACCAAAAAACGTTTTAACGCTTTTGATGAATGGATTTTTCACAATGCTTTTTCTGTGTTATATAATATAGAATAGTTTAAAATTTGGAAATGAATTTTCAGAGAAATTAGGTATATTTGAGTGCCATGAGTACTGCAGAATTAAAACTTAAACTAGAACTAACCCAAATGATAGCTGAAATTGAAGAAGGTTGAATTATCAGAGGATTAAAGGAATATTTTGATTTTGAGCTTTCTGAGGAAGAATTTGAACTCACTCAAAAGCAGAAGGATCGGATAGAAATGGCTCGAAAGGAATATTCCAAAGGCGAAATACGCTCATCTGAAGAAGTTGAAAATAATTTTGATCAATGGCTAAGCGAAGAGTAATTTGGACAAAGACCGCCATTACAGAACGAAAAGAAATCTTAACCTCTTGGATAAATAGGATAAAGTCCAAAACGTATAGTCAAAAATTAAATAAGAGGTTTTGAGAAGCAGTTCTTATTTTATCCGATTACCCACAAATCGTTAGAGCTACTGTTGATAAAGGGGTAAGACTAAAAGTTGTAAGAGATTATTTAATTTTTTATGAATTTAACAAAAAGGAGTTGATTGTTTTATCGATTTGGGATACTCGAAGAGCTGAAGGTGATATTGATTATACTTATACTTAGGTTTTCCTTCTCTTACAAATACTATTCATACCTATTATCACAAACCCCTTCTAATAGTTAAAAATTTGATCTGTCTCCAAAGATTCTCAACAAATTAGAGAATTAATTCAGATACTTTTTCGTAAATTTGCACCCACTTTGGCGGATTTAGAAACAAAGTGCTGAAAAACAAAAGTTTAACTACTCTCAAATACACTTCTCCGCACCATTTTCAATTTGGATTTTGGGATACAAATAATAAATTATGTCAAAAGAGACAAAACACGATGAGTCAGAAGACGTATTGGACTTAAGTACAGTTACGACTCAAACCAACACTAACATTTCACCTGAAGATTTCGACTGGGAATCCTACGAATCAGGACTTAACGAAGAAGACCGTAAAGAAAAAGCCGAATTAGAGAAAATGTACGATGATACATTGGAAGATTTGGACGAAAATTCTGTTTTCAAAGGAAAAGTAGTTCGTTTGACGGACAAGGAAGTTATTGTTGACATTAACTTTAAATCAGAAGGTGTTATTTCATTGAACGAATTTCGTTACAACCAAAATTTGGCTGTAGGAGATGAGGTAGAAGTGATGGTTGACACACGTGAAGACAAACACGGACAATTAATTTTATCTCACAGAAAAGCAAGAACCCTGAATGCATGGGATGCAGTAAATAAAGCCCATGATACACAAGAAATCATCAACGGATACATTAAAGCACGTACCAAAGGAGGTATGATTGTAGATGTATTTGGAATTGAAGCTTTCTTACCAGGTTCTCAAATTGATGTGAAGCCGATCCGTGATTACGAACAATATGTTGGTAAATCCATGGAATTCAAAGTGGTTAAAATTAACCCAGAATTCAAAAACGTTGTTGTATCACACAAAGCGTTAATTGAAGCGGATATTGAATTACAGAAAAAAGAAATCGTTGCGCAGCTTGAGAAAGGACAAGTACTAGAAGGTGAAGTGAAAAACATTACTTCATACGGTGTGTTTGTTGACTTAGGAGGTGTTGACGGTTTGATCCATATTACAGACCTTTCTTGGTCAAGAATCAACCATCCATCTGAAATCTTATCTGACGGTCAGAAAATCAATGTGGTAATCTTAGACTTTGATGAGGACAAAACAAGAATCCAATTGGGTATCAAACAACTGGAAAAACATCCTTGGGAAGCTTTGGATCAAGAATTGAAAGTAGGTGATACGGTAAAAGGAAAAGTGGTTGTATTGGCTGACTACGGTGCATTTGTTGAAATTGCTCCAGGTGTTGAAGGTCTAATCCACGTTTCTGAAATGTCATGGTCAACGCACTTACGTTCAGCTCAAGACTTTGTAAAAGTTGGAGATGAAGTAGATGCAGTTATTTTGACTTTGGATCGTAATGAAAGAAAAATGTCATTGGGTGTGAAGCAATTGACTCCAGATCCATGGACAGATATCACAACCAAATATCCAGTAGGTTCTGAGCACAAAGGAAAAGTTAGAAACTTTACAAACTTTGGTGTTTTCGTAGAATTGGAAGAAGGTGTTGACGGTTTGATTTACATTTCTGACCTTTCTTGGACCAAGAAAATTAAGCATCCATCTGAATTCTGTAATGTTGATGACGTATTAGACGTTGTTGTATTGGAATTGGATGTGGAAGCTCGTCGTTTGAGTTTAGGTCACAAACAATTGACTGAAAACCCATGGGATGTATACGAAACCAAATATGCAATCGGTTCAAAACATACAGGTACTGCAATTGACGTGTTTGACAAAGGTGCAACCATTCAGTTTGAAGATGCCGATGTTGAAGCTTTTGCTCCAGCCCGAACTTTGGAAAAAGAAGACGGTTCACGTGTGAAAAAAGGAGAAGAACTAGAATACGTAGTAATCGAATTCAATAAAGAATTCCGTCGTGTTGTTGTTTCTCACTCAGCTACTTTCCGTGAAGGAGAAGAAAAAGCAGTGAAAAAAGCAATCGAAAACCAAGGTTCTGAAACAGCTACTTTGGGAGATATCGATGGTTTAGCAGAATTGAAAAGAAGAATGGAAGGAAAAGGAGAATAATCCTGCCATTACCTTATAGTAATAAAAATCCCGGTACAGTATTGTATCGGGATTTTTTTAGGAATTAAATGTGGGAATGAAATCTGTGCTCATTTTTCCGAATTGTCCTATTTCTGAAAATGAAATCATAAAAACTTGTACAAGCCAAAAAAATAAAACAACTTTACAGAAAGCATTTTTTTCTAAATGGGCAAGTATATTTTCGGGTGGATGATTTTGATGATGAACGTAGGATTGACTTTTGCCCAAAAGTCAGATAAAATTCTGTTTTCTATTGAGCTCGATACAATACATAGGGAATTGATTGTGGAACAAGAACTTCGACTGATCAATCACTCCAACAAAACGCTGAAAGAAGTTTATCTACATGCATGGGCCAATGCCTATTCAGGGAGAGTCACCACTCTTAACGAAACCAAATTACAAGATCGAAAAGGAAATCTTCATTTTTCAGAGAACGAAGATCGCGGAGGAATTCGAGACTTGACTTTACAGAATCTTTCCGGTGAAACGCTTACTTACAAAACCATAGAGCGGGAATTTATTCAAATTCCTTTGGATAAACCGTGGCGAAAAGGAGAGCAAATTGTGTTGAAAGCAAAATACATTGTAAAAGTTCCTTTTGATGCTGTAACAAGATACGGACGGAAAGAGAACGGAGATTATTTGTTGAAATATTTCTTTTTAGAAGCTGCGACTTTGGATGAGAAATCAAATTTCGTACTTCAGCATTACAAAGATTTCGAAAGTTTAGCGGCCTATCCATCGACATACAGTGTGGAAATTCAAGTTCCTGATGAGTATTCCATTTGGAGTGATTTGGAACAAAATGGAAACCGATGGGAAGGAACGAAACTGGAACATTTCCGATTGTATTTAACAAAACATGCCAACGAAGTTCACACTTTCACCGATCCCAATTCAGGACTGAAAGTTGACTTTGGTTTTGCGTATGATTCTATCAACGCGCCGATTGTTGATTCACTTCTTCCATCCCAAATACAGTTTTTAGAGAAACAATTGGGGAAATTTCCAAGTGATAAATTATTTATTTCAGCCAAAACCAAAAAAGAGCAAAATTACTTTGGTGTGGATGATCTCGACATTGGGATCAAAGAAGTAGAACTGTTTGACAAGGAAGAAAAAAACGCACTCAAACTCTTTCAAATTCTAAGTTACGAATACATAGATCGGCTTTTCACGGTCAATAAACAGCAAGATCATTGGATTAAAAATGGATTGCAGTTTTATTTGCTCATGAAATATGTAGATCAAAATTTCCCGAAAATGAAGTTGTCTGGAAAATTACCCGATGAAATCAGATTGTTGGGAATTAAACCGCTTAAATTCTTCCATATTTCCAAAGTTGAAATGAATGATCGGTATAAATTGCTTTATCTTTATTTAGCACGTCAAAACTACGATCAACCCATCAATACACCCTTTGATGAATTGAGTAATCTCAATCAAATCGCGATTAGTGGTTTCAAAACGGGATTGAGTTTTTATTACATCGATGCGTATTTGGGCGAAGGAGTTCTTCATAAAGTGTTGAAGGATTTCTTTGTGGAAAACAGTTGTTGCTTGGTTTCACAACTTGATTTCAGGAATTATTTAATCGAAAACTCACCCAAAGATTTGTCGTGGTTTTTCGATGATTACATTGACCGAAAAGATAAAATCAACTTTAAATTGGTAAGTATAAAAGAAAACGAGGAAGATATAACTGTAAGAATTAAAAATGCTACTCAGTTTGCGGGGCCTTTTCAAGTGGTTGGATACAAAGACGGTTTGCCGTTGACAAAAAGGTGGTACACTTCTTCGGAAAAACATATTGAAGTATCTTTCCCAAAAGGAGCGTACGATAAAATCTCATTAAATCCCGGTTATTTATTTCCAGAATTCAATGACCGCGACAATACCCTTCGAACCCAAGGCTTTTTCAAAAACAATAAAAAAATTCAATTGAAAGTCTATTCAGACATTGAAAATCCAGAATACACCCAGATTTTTATGAATCCACAAATCCGCTGGAACAATTACGATAAGTTTTTAATCGGAATGAAATTTCACAATCAATCTTTATTAACTCGTCCTTATAAATGGAATATTTCACCAAAATTCTCAACCGGAACGGGGAAGTTGGCAGGTGGCGTAAGTCTTCAAAATACATTCACGCCGCAAGCCACGGTTTTTCGGTCGATTCGAGTAGGTGGAGCTACAAAATTTGAACATTATGACAAGGATTTGTCCTATTTTAAATGGTCTTTGTTTGCAGATGTAAATTTCAAAAAGGATCCACGAGCGGCACTTTCACATGGTTTTATATTTAGTTACGATAATTTGGATAAGGAAGTTCCCAAATTTGAAATTCAAACGGATGAGAATAAATACAGTCTTTGGAATTTGACGTATTATTATTCTCGACCGGATTACATCCATGAATCCCACGGCTCATTTACCTTTCAAACCACCGCAGCTTTTCAGAAATTATACGGTGAAATCTATTATCGTTGGCGATTTGCACCCAAAAAGCAAATTGGAACCCGCGTTTTTGCTGCGTCGTTTATCAACAACAAAGCGGATACCGATTACTTTAATTTTGGATTGAGTCGAGTGTCGGATTATGCCTTTAATTTAAATATGTTGGGTCGATCGGAGAGTTCGGGTTTATTAAGTCAACAATATTTTTTGGCAGAAGCCGGTTTCAAATCGATCTTTGATTTTACAATTAATCAATGGATTGTTGGGTCTAACGTAGAAATTCCGGCTTGGAAAATAATTGATGTGTATGCAGATGCAGCAGTTTATAAAAATAAATACCAATCCACCGATTTTATTTACGATACGGGCATTCGAGTAAAAGTAATTCCAGATTTTTTGGAATTTTATTTGCCGGTTCAATCTTCTTTGGGATTTGAACCTGCGCAAGATAAATACTGGGAGAAAGTTCGGTTTACACTGAATGTCAATCTGGGAACCATCATCAATCATTTGCGAAGAGGTTGGTATTAATCTTATTTTCTCTTTGAATTTCTCGGATGGAAATTTAATACAGCATCGCGTAGCATCGTATCGTCTAAATGGGTGTAAATCTCTGTTGTAGTAATGCTTTCATGGCCCAACATCATTTGAATTGATCGTAAGTCCGCACCGTTCTTTAAAAGGTGTGTGGCAAACGAATGACGAAAGGTGTGGGGACTGATTTTTTTCTCAATTCCTGCTTTTATTGCGAGTTGTTTGATGATGGTAAAAATCATCACTCGACTTAAATTCTTTCCTCTACGATTGAGAAATACATAATCTTCAAATCCTTTTTGAATCGAAAGATGACTTCGAATTTGTTGGATATATATCGTGATAAATTTGATGGTGTAATTTGATATCGGAACCAAACGTTGTTTGTTTCCTTTTCCGATGACACGAATGAAGTTTTCTTCGAAAAATAAATCGGAAAGTTTGAGTTCGGTTAATTCGGAAACCCTTAAGCCACATCCGTACAAAGTTTCTAAAATTGCTCGATTTCGCTCGCCTTCTGGAAGGCTTAAATCAATGTGCGCAATCAGTTCATCAATCTCTTTTTCCGACAATGTATCGGGTAATTTCCTCCCTAATTTTGGACTTTCTAAAAGTTCTGCAGGATTGTCATTTCTCCATTCTTCCCAATGTAAATAGTTGAAAAAACTTTTAACCGAAGAAATAAGACGTGCTTGTGAACGTTCGGAATACGCTTCTTTGGCGTATTGATATAAGAATTCGTTCACATCCTTTTCTGAAATTTCCAGAGGTAGGAATTCTCCAAAATTCATCAATTTTTTAAGATCTCTCAGGTATGCTTGAATCGTATTAGGAGAAAGACTTCGCTCTAATTTTAGGTAGGTTTGGTATTCTGAAAAAGCTTCTTTCCAGTCCATATCTATTTACTTTCCAATTCCAAAACACGCTGAATCATCGAATCTTCGGGGATCCACGCTTTGTACAAAGATTGAACACCAAATAATTCTTCAGCCAAAGAAGAACGAATGAAATTTTTCAATAATTGTTCTTCGCGCTCGTTGACAATTTCTTTCCGAACGCCAAGCGTGCCGATGTAATCATCGTAAATCGGTTGAATGTCGTAATAATTTAAAAACCAATTCTCTGACATCCAAACGGGATTGTAACGATTTTTGAGGATTTCTTTGTAGAAGAAATTCATGTTATTCTCGGTATAAGCGTGTTGCATCACCCATATTTTTAATTGCATGGTATCTACCGAAACAAATTCATCCGGAATAATTCCACCTCCACCGTAAACGATTTTACCAGAAGGCGTTTTGAATTCGAGTTCTTTATTGACTTTTATACTGTCTTTATCGAAGAGTTCGCCGCTTTTAACACGTCGATACAACTCTTCAGAATAGGCTTTTTTCCCTTCGTCATACGGACGTTGAATCGATCGTCCGGAAGGGGTATAATAATGGGCAACTGTTAGCCGAACGCGAGTTCCATCCCCCAAACTGATTTCACGCTGAACCAAACCTTTTCCAAAAGACCGTCGACCGATTAAGGTTGCTCTTCCATATTCTTGAAGTGCACCTGCTACAATTTCACTTGCAGAAGCCGAGCCTTCATCGATTAAAACATAGACTTTTCCATTTTCAAAAAGTCCTTTCGATGTAGCATAAATGTATTTTCTTTTTTCTTCTTTGTCTTGGGTGTAAACAATCAATTCATTTTTCTTCAGAAATTCATCCGCCACTTCTTCGGCTACCCGCATAAGTCCACCTGGATTTCCTCTTAAATCCAGAACCAAGGTTTTCATTCCTCTCATTTTCAAATTCAAAAGCGCGTCATGTATTTCTTTCGCTGAATTTTCCGCAAAGCGAACCAATTTTATATAACCTATGTCTTGATTGATTTTAAATTGAGCCACTACACTTGGAAGTTTAATTTCTCCTTTTTTTGCATTTATATCCAATTCTTCATTGTCTCTTTTTATGCGAAGTGCGAGTTGATTACTCTGATTCTCTTTAAAAAGAACTTGGGCATTGTCCGAACTTAAGCCACTCAGGTTTACGCTATCTATTTTCAGAATTTTATCACCAATAAATAAAAGTTCATAATTTGGACTTTGTGGTAGAACTTGGGTTATGGTCAGTGTATCCTCTATTTTCCGAACTTTAATTCCCAAACCATTAAAATGACCACTCATTTCTTGGGTCACCTGTTGCAAATCCTTTTTACTCAAATAGGTACTGTGAGGATCCAATTGACCGATGATTTGATTGATCGCCTTATCCACCAAGCTGTCCGAATTTACTTCATCCATATATTGACTATCAATCAAAGAAACCAATCTTCTGATTTTCAGTTCATTTGTGCTGTATTCTACGCCGATTAATTTGTCGTTTTCATCAATTGCAATATCGTATTTACGACCGAGCATAAAGCCGATAACCAGCAAGCTAAGTACCGCAAAAACGTAATTAAGTATTTTAAAAAACAAGCGCATAATCTTTTATAGTTCTTCTTCTTTGATGTGAGTTACTTCCACATGTGCTTTTTTCAGGAAATCAATCCCTTCGGAATCTTTGTAGGCTTGAACGTAAACCACCCGTGTAATTCCCGATTGATGAATCAGTTTACTGCATTCTTTACATGGTGAAAGTGTAATATAAAGGGTAGCATTTTGACAACTTTGAGTAGAGTTGGCTACTTTAAGTATTGCATTCGCTTCCGCATGCAGTACATACCATTTGGTATATCCATCGTCGTCCTCGCATGGATTTTCAAAACCACTGGGTGTTCCATTGTAACCGTCAGAAATAATCATTCGGTCTTTTACAATCAAAGCGCCTACTTTACGACGGTC
The DNA here is from genome assembly GCA_041676545.1 of Weeksellaceae bacterium. Taxonomy (GTDB): domain Bacteria; phylum Bacteroidota; class Bacteroidia; order Flavobacteriales; family Weeksellaceae; genus Moheibacter. Next base: position 74,648 of record JBAYRQ010000011.1, read on the forward strand.
ACAATGCGAAAGTTTTCCCCATTCCATTGCCATTTTTAAATAAGCTTTGTCGTATTTTAATTGTTTTTTCTTCATTATATGTGCAAGTTAGAAAAAGAAAGCAGATGAAAAGATGATTTAAAGATACTTTTCGACTGATTTATATCGTTCTAAAAAATCTTTCATTCCCATTTAAATTAAACTTTGTTTTTCCCTGTAATTTAAAATCAAGAAAACGGTAATCAAGGTAATAAATGACCATAGCGAACTACCCCCATAACTAAAGAAGGGAAGTGGAATTCCCACGGTTGGAAAAAGTCCCATTACCATTGCGATATTCATAAAATAGTGGAGCAAGAAAATAGTTGCAACGGAATAGCCAAAAAATCGTGAAAAAACCGATCGTTGCGATTCGGCTAAATAATAAATTCGCAAAATAAATAATCCATAGAATATCACTAAGATTGAACTTCCAATAAAACCCCATTCTTCACCCACTGTGCAAAATATATAGTCCGTAGATTGTTCAGGAACGAATTTTCCAATCTTTACAGTTCCTTGTAAATATCCTTTTCCGGTTAAATCGCCAGATCCAATCGCTGTTTTTGAATACAATAAATTATAACCCGAAGTGTCCCGGTATTTTCCCTCACCTTCAAATAAAACCATCACTCGTTCTTGTTGGTGTGTCGGGAGTTTGGAATAAATTTCCGTCGAGAAAATCGAAAATCCGATGACAATTAATAAAAGAACTGCACTAATAATTCCTGTTTCATAGGATCTGCCTGCAATCGAATCGGCGCTAAAGATCTTACCAGATGCATCTGAACTGTCTTTTAGTAAAAAATAAGAAATAGCTAAAATAAGTATAACTGACACAATCAACCCCAGAGTAGAATAAAAATTCACATTGAATGCCAAGATTTGTGGACTTACATATCCTTTTGAAGTAATGTCTGCGGTGGATCCTATTTCTGGAACAAAAAAAGTTAAAAGCATCAAAGCGATGTAATAAATAATCAATCCCAATTGAATACCCACAACAGATCTTAGCAATTCCCGCCTGTAACTGAATGCGGTAATTAAAATGGAAACTACCGAAAAAGCAACACCTATTCCTGTTAAAATAAGAAAGGGCGGATGTGAAATCGACAATAAAAAAAGTGTGCCTCCCAAAACAGGAATAAAAATATAAAGAACCGAAAAACCTTCGCGATATAAAGCGATAATAAACGCACTAAATACCAATACAGATCCCAAGTCGGGTTGTAGCATGATCAGGACAATCGGAATTCCAATGATTGTAAAGGCGGTTAAAACTGTTTTCCGAGATTTGATTTCTATAGATGGAGCGCTTATGTAATTGGCTAGCAATAAGCCCGTAGCGAGCTTTGCGATTTCAGCAGGTTGAAAACTGACGGGGCCAAACTGAAACCAGGCTTTGGCGCCATTCACTTCCTTCCCAAAAATTAAAACGGCAACCAATAAAAGAATAGATCCTATATAAATAAACGGACTATACACTTCGAAAAAGTTGGACGTTGTAGTGGATGCAGTAATTAATCCAAGAATTAAAAATAAACTCAATCCGGCAAAAATCATTTGTCGTACTCCTTTTTCAGGATCAACACTGTACACATTCATTACCCCAAAAACGATGAGCAATACGCACATAATGATTGTTGTCCAATCCACTCCTTTTTGGGCTCTATTCTGAATCAAGACTGTCTTTTTTTACGGGTTCAACATACCAACCTTTTCTTTTCAAGTAACTAATCCACTGTTTTTTATATTCACCTTCCAAATTTCCGTTAACCATTCGCGTTTCCAAAGCGGTCCGTTGAACAGTGTCTAATAAATATTTTTCTGCGACCAGAGAAGCCATCGGTCCGGCCCATCTTGAACCCCAATATCCATTTTCGACAATAACTGCAATCACAATTTGTGGATTATCCACGGGCGCAATCAAAGTAAAGAGTGAATGGTCCTGTCCATGCGGATTCTGTGCAGTTCCTGTTTTTCCAGCTTGGGTAAATAAAGGTGTGCTGAAAGATCGCGCGGTACCATTTGTGAACACTTGTGCCATTCCATCCAAAACGGGATCGAAATGCCGTGGTTCTACCAATGTTTTTTTAGGAATGGAGAATCGTGGGTCTGATTGCGGTTCTCCTTCTATTTCTTTTACAATATGAGGTGTAAAGAATGTTCCTCTGTTAGCAATGATCGCCATGGAATTCGCCATTTGTAAAGGAGTCATCGTAATATCTCCTTGTCCAATTCCATTAAAAATCATTTGATGTGCATTCCACTTTCCTTCTCCAAAACGGCGATTGTAAAATTCTCCCGAAGGAATCAGCCCGGAGCTTCCAACGGCTAAATCATTGTTCAAATAAACCCCAATTCCAAAACTACTCATAATGGCTTTCCACTCGTCCACCCCTTTGGCATAATCCTTTGGATATTTCTGGGTAATATCTCGATAAGCTTCAGAAAAGTAATTGTTACACGATTTTGCAATGGCCAAACGAAGTGCGATCGGTCGATAATATTGTCCACAATGACATGCGATTCTTAGTTTTCCAAATCGGAAACCATGTTTACAAACATAAGTCGAAGAATCCGAAATAACGCCCATTTGCAAAGCGGCCAATCCGGTCAATAATTTAAAAGGGGATCCGGGTGGATAGGTTCCTTGAGAAGCTCGGTCATAGTTTGCCATAGTTAGCGTATCTCTCAAAAGCGCTGTTCGTGTTTTGGAATCTAAATACCGATTCGGATCCACCGTGGGTGCCGATGCCATTGCCAAAATTTCACCCGTTTTTGGATCGATGGCAACAATGGCTCCTCTTTTATTTTGTAGAAGTTTCTCTGCGTATTTTTGTAATTCGTAATCGATGGTCAACATGATCGTTTTTCCACTTCTTGCCGGATGATCATATTCTCCATCTTTGTAAGGTCCCACGGCTTTCATCATTCGATCGGCAATGTAATTCCGAACGCCTTTTATTCCGCGAAGTTCTTTCTCGTAGGATTTTTCAACACCTGCAATTCCAACATAATCTCCGGGTTGATAATAGGTAGAGTCGGTTTTTATATAGGCTTCATTCGCTTCGTTGATGTAGCCCATAATATTTCCCGCTGATTTGACTAAATATTGCCTTTCGGGTCTTTTTATAATTGACATGGACGGATATAAATACAGCTGCTCTTGGATACGAGCATAACTTTCACGGCTGATATTTTTAATTAAGGGATAGGGCGATAGCGCTCTGTAATGTTGTTCTTCTTTAATTTCATCCAAACGAAGTCGGAAATCCTCGACTTTTATTCCTGTCAGTTCACAAAAAGCCACCGTGTCAAAACTCTCGTTTATCATGGCGGGAACCACATCTAATTCGTAACTGTAGGTATTACTTACCAATAGTTCTCCATTTCTATCAAGAATATCTCCTCGGTTAGGAAACAAAACTTCTTGTTTAATGGACGTGTTGATTGCATTTAACTTGTAACGGTCGGTGGCTAATTGGAGATAGTATAAACGCCAAATAAATAAACCGATAAGCAGTAAAACGAATACGTTGATTGCATATATCTTTTTCATCGCTCGGTTCTCTTTCTAAATAAAATTAAGTAGAAATATACAAAAATTAGAGTAAATGCCGAACAATAAAATGTCCGTAACATAATTCCCTTAAAGTTTGAGAACGAAAGACTTTCGAAAGCAAATAGGATAAAGTGATGGATGAAAACCATAGCGATTGTAAATACAATCCATTGGCCTACATTAAAATCATAAAACCGAAATTCTTCGGGCTCAAAATTCTTAATTCCTGAAATCGTTCGGATCAAAGGTCGGCTCAGAAAACCAATAGTTAAACTCGCAAAGGCATGAATTCCTCCCGTGTCATCAAATAAATCAACGCCCCAACCTAGTAGAAAACAAAGCATAAGGAAGATGTATCGATTTCTTTGAACGGGATAAATAAGTATGAAAATGACATAAATGAAAGGCGTAGCGACATGATTAAACGAAATCCTGTTGAATACCAACGATTGAAGTAGTACCAAACATATAATAACCAGAATGTTTACGAATAATCTAAGGTTTAACATAATTCTTTATACTGTCTGATTTTTCGACTTCTCTAATTTCTTTATTTTCCAAATTCACTACGACTTGTGCATAACGCAATCGTGCGAAATCCTCTTTCAACTTCAGCTGAATATTTAACTCACCTGTAATTTCATCTACTTCGGAATCCAATACGGTTCCTATCATAATACCACCTGGAATCATTCCGGATTTCCCGTCAGTTTCTATGGTGTCGCCCTTACTAATTTCTATGTATTTCGGAATTTCAGAGAGTTGAACATAACGTGGATCTTTTCCGTCCCAAGAAACCGTTCCAAAAAACTGATTGTTTTTAATCTGTGCGGTAATTTTGGTATTCATGTTAAGTGTGGACATCACCCGCGCGTAATTTTCGGTCGTTTGACTTACAAAACCAATCACTCCACTTGGCGAAATTACACCCATTCCTTTTTGAATTCCTTGCCGAGATCCTTTGTTGATTGTAATCATATTATGCGATTTCATCACCGAATTGTTAATCACCTGTACAGGAATAAAACGATAGGTTTGATGAAATTCCAAATTACTAATCGGAGTTTGTATGGAATCAGACTCTGAGATTTCTCCTTTTAACTTTTCAATTTCTTTTCTTAATTCAGCGTTTGCATTTTGCAACTCTTGATTATCCACTTGCAAATGGACGAATTGAGTAGCGTTCGAAACTTTTTCATCGACATACCCACTGATTTGCGTACTCGTTTTGTCCAAAACCGATTTGTGGTAAACCTTTTGTCTGAAGGTGAAAACAAAAGCGATAATTGACAACAAGACGTAAAACAGGAACAATCCATTCTTGACAATAGGTTTAAGGATGAATTGCATGTCTAAATTATTTCATTAAGAATGAAAACTTGTCCATATTTTTCAAAGCAATACCGGTTCCTTTTACAACGGCTCTCAATGGATCGTCCGAAAGGAAAACAGGAAGTCCCGTCTTTTTTGAAATTCGTTGGTCTAACCCACGAATCATAGACCCACCACCTGCAAGATAAATCCCTGAGTTATAAATATCGGCAGCCAATTCCGGAGGAGTTATCGATAGCGTTTCCATAATCGCATCTTCAATTCGAAGGATGGATTTGTCAAGTGCCATGGCGATTTCTTTGTAATTTATAATGATTTCTTTTGGCTTTCCTGTGATTAAGTCACGACCTTGAACAGCCATATCCTCAGGTGGATGTTCCAATTCTTCAATCGCTGAACCTACTTCGATTTTCACACGTTCTGCCGTTCGTTCACCAATGTATAAGTTGTGGTGACTTCTCAAATAGTAGGCAATATCATTGGTGAATACATCTCCCGCAATTTTCACGGATTTATCACACACAATTCCACCCAAAGCAAGTACGGCAATTTCAGAAGTTCCACCTCCTATGTCGATGATCATACTTCCTTTTGGTAATTGAACGTCAATTCCCACCCCGATGGCTGCGGCCATTGGTTCGTAAATTAAGCGAACATCTTTTGCATTAACATGAGCGGCAGAGTCTTTTACCGCACGCTTTTCAACCTCTGTAATTCCCGAAGGAATACAGATTACAATTCGCAAAGAAGGAGAAAAGAATTTTCCGTTGATCCCTGGAATTTGTTTGATAAATTCCCGAATCATATATTCAGAAGCCATAAAGTCGGCAATTACTCCGTCTTTTAGTGGGCGAATGGTTTTAATATCGTCATGGGTTTTCCCCTGCATGTGTTTTGCCTTTTCACCAACAGCTATGACCTTGTTCGTTCTACGGTCAATAGCCACGATAGAAGGGCTATCAATGACAACTTTGTTGTTATGAATAATTAAGGTGTTGGCCGTTCCTAAATCGATGGCAACATCTTGGGTGAAAAAATTGAATAATTTCATTTAGATTAAAGACTTTTGTTTGTTTGCTAATGCGGGTACAAAAATAGGCAAATTATAGCTAGTTTTAAAAGGGAAAGAAAGTCTTTTTAGTTAAATAATCCAAAATAAATTGAATTTGTAAATAAACTCAGAATCTTTTATTAAAACTGTCACAATATTTTCTTAATTACCCTCAGTTTGTGTGAGTAAGACTGACTATCTGTATTAAAAATTCCAGTGGTATCAATGGGGTCAATTCGCACTTTTCCATGGGCATGAATAATTTTATTGTCCTCGATGATCATTCCCACATGAATAATTTTGCCATCGGAATTATCAAAAAACGCCAAATCGCCCGGTTCTGCTTCTTCGATAAAGCTAAGAGGCTCACCTATTTCAGCTTGTTGGTAGGCATCACGTGGTAATTTCATACCGACCATTTTATACAATTGTTGAACAAACCCCGAACAATCAATTCCAAATACGGATTTTCCACCCCATAAATACGGAACATTTAAAAAAAGCAGAGCTAGTTGCGTCAGTTCGCTTTTTGTCTGATCCCCCTTTCTGAATTCACTTAAGTAGTCAAAAGTTTTGGAGCCGAAAGTGAATTTCCCGTCATTAAAATTGGGTAAATGACTGGCGAAAGGCAACGTAATTGGAGTGTCTGATTCCACCGCTAAATTGAAGCTTTCTGAAGTGTAAAATTCATTTTGAATGGAATTGTATTCGTGTTCGCTCACTTCTAAAAATTGTTTTGAATCTACCCAACCCGTGTACGAATCGTAGTCTGAAGTGATTTTCATCCAATTTTTCTTGGATTCTAAAACGATGGCTTTTTCACCAAAGATCAATTGACTGACCATCTCCGAACGGTCGGAATCTTCGGCTCTCAAAGGAGCTACACTAACTTGACAAATTATATATTTCATAAGAAATTAAGAATTTGGGGTTTTATCGTTTACGGATTAAACTGATTCCATCTCGGATCGGCAACATAACAATTTCTACTCTTTCATCCGTAACAATTGCCGCATTAAATCTTTGCAAAGCTAAAGTATCTTTGTCATTTGGGTTGGCATCTTCCAGAACTTTTCCATACCATAACACATTGTCTGCTAGAATTACACCGCCTGGATTTAGTTTATCAATGATTTTTTGATAATAAGTAAGGTAATTACACTTGTCTGCATCAATGAAAACCAAATCAAAATTAGTCACGTCCAATTCATCTAAAACATCGACTGCATTTCCAATTTTTATTTCAATCTGATCTTTAAATTCCGATTCATGAAAATATTTTTCAGGCAAATACATCAATTCTTCATTCCGATCAATCGTAATTATTTTTCCATTTTTTTGCAACCCTTCGGCCAAACATAAGGTGGAATATCCGGTGAAAGTCCCAATTTCTAAAATCATTTTGGGTCGAAGCATTTTTGAAATTAAACTTAGAAATCGGCCTTGATAATCACCTGAGAGCATATGTGGATGGGTGGTTTTCAGATAAGTTTCCCTTCGAAGCTGTATCAAAAGATCAGAAACAGGAGTTGAATGTCGGGCGAGGTAATCTTCCAATTCGGTTGACAAGATGTCCATATAAAACATTTTAATTGATGCAAAAATACAGAATTCGCCAAAATTATTTCGTATTTTTATCGACAAACAAAATCAATATAAATGATCAATAAAGAAGTAGAGAATGTTCAGCAAGCTTTAAAGGGAGTAGAAGACGGAATGACTTTTATAGTCGGTGGTTTTGGTCTGTGCGGAATTCCTGAAAATATCATTGCCGAATTGGTGAAATTAGAAATAAAAGATATCACGTGTATTTCAAACAATGCGGGTGTAGATGACTTTGGTTTAGGGCTTTTGTTGAAGAAAAGACAAATTAAAAAAATGATTGCCTCGTATGTAGGTGAAAATGCAGAGTTTGAACGTCAAATGTTGAGTGGTGAAATGGAAGTTGAATTAACGCCTCAAGGAACTTTGGCTGAAAAATGCCGAGCGGCTCAACACGGTTTTCCAGCGGTGTGGGTAAGTGCAGGAGTTGGGACTGAAGTTGCCGAAGGAAAAGAAGTGAGAGAATTTGACGGTAAGAAATATCTTTTGGAATATGCTTTCAAAGCTGATTTCTCCTTTGTGAAAGCTTGGAAAGGAGATACGGCTGGAAATTTAATCTTCAAAGGAACAGCTCGAAATTTCAATGCGCCAATGACTGGAGCAGGAAAAATTACTGTGGCGGAAGTGGAGGAATTGGTTCCAGCTGGAGAATTGGATCCAAATGAAATTCACATTCCCGGGATTTTTGTGCAACGCATTTTTCAAGGTGAGAATTACGAAAAACGGATTGAACAACGTACGGTAAGACAAAGAGATTAAGTGTGATTCAAGTAGGAATTGAATGAAAGTGAGAACCACAAAAAATGAAATAAAAAAGAAACTATGTTATCAAAAGAACAAATAGCACAAAGAATTGCAAAAGAATTACAAGACGGTTACTACGTGAATTTGGGAATTGGGATTCCAACTTTGGTCGCCAACTATATACCCGAAGGAATTGATATTGAATTTCAAAGTGAAAATGGAGTGTTGGGAATGGGACCTTTTCCGTACGATGGAGAAGAAGATCCTGATTTAATCAATGCGGGAAAACAAACTATAACTACGATGCCCGGTGCAGCATTTTTTGACTCCGCAATGAGTTTTGGAATGATTCGAGGAAAGCATGTGGATTTAACGGTTTTGGGAGCGATGGAAGTCGATCAAAATGGAGATATTGCCAATTGGAAAATTCCAGGAAAAATGGTGAAAGGAATGGGTGGTGCCATGGATTTGGTTTCGTCTGCCGAGAATATCATTGTAGCCATGATGCATACCAACAAAGCGGGGGAATCTAAGATTTTGAAAAAATGCAGTCTTCCCTTGACCGGTGTAAATTGCGTGAAGAAAGTAGTGACCAATTTATGTGTGATGGAGATAAAGAACGGAAAATTTCATTTGTTGGAAAGAGCTCCTGGAATTTCTGTGGAAGAAATTAAGAAATCAACCGAAGCCGATTTGGTAATCGAAGGTGAAATTCCTGAGATGCGTTTTTAAATCGAATTTTTAAGGTTTTAATTTAATAGTTAAAAAGCAATAAGCTTCTGAATTTTGAAGTTTATTGCTTTTTTGTTTTCGTTTATTTATGAAATTTATCAAGTTTAACAAAGCTTTTAGAAAACTTAAAATTAATTTTAGAAACTATTATTTACTTTAGCCATTCAAGTATGCGTTGTCTAAATTTTAGTGTGAATGAAAAAGTTACTTTCGGTTTTAATGATGTGTTTTGTGGTGTTTTCTTTTGTGAAAAACGAAGAACTTCCACCTCAATACACAATTAAGTTGGAAGCCAAGGGTTGCCACTATCAAATCTCGATCAATGACCAAGTATTGGAAGAATCTAAATCCTATCAGGTAGTCAATAAATCCTTTGTTTTGGATAAGCAGTTGACCGAAGAAGGTGAACAGAATATTAAAATAGCCATGCTTCGAATTTCACGAGAAATGTCTTTGAAAGCAACACAAGCCTATCTTCATGTCAGTTTAGAGAAAAAAGTGGGTGATTCCATTCAAATAGTGAAAACCATTCGACTTCCTACTTTTCCGTATGACGATGATGATGACCAACCGCAATCCATAGGAGGTTCAATTTATTTTGAACGTTAAGATTGAAAG
>JBAYRQ010000012.1:0-81371 GCA_041676545.1 Weeksellaceae bacterium
CGGAATTGTTGTTGTATAAAATCTCTTCTGCATCTCCTGAAGCAGAGCGTTACAACGAATTCATTCAAGAATACGCAAAGGATAAAAAGTTAAAAGAAAAGGCTTCGGATTCTTTTGATAGGATTCAAAAACTACTTCCTGGAAAACCTTCACCAAAATTCAAATATCCAGACATTAATGGAAAGAAAGTTTCTTTGGATGATTTAGAAGGGAATTTAGTGTATATCGACGTTTGGGCGACGTGGTGTGGACCTTGTTTGGCAGAAATTCCAAGCATGAAAAAGTTGGAAGAAGATTACCGCGATAAGAAAATTAAATTTGTAGGAATGTCCATCGACCCGAAAAAAGATTTCGATAAATGGAAAGAAATGGTGAAAGAAAAAGACCTTCAAGGCATTCAGATTTTTGCGGATAAAGATTGGAAATCCCAGTTTGTACAAGACTATGGAATTATAGGAATCCCTCGTTTTATTTTAATCGATGCCGAAGGAAATATCATCACTGCCGATGCACCTCGACCATCTGACCCACAGATTCGAGCGTTGTTTGATGAGCGGGTTTAGAAATGAATTCTTGGACTGATAATTGATTTAAATAAACTTAAATAAACAATCTATGAATTTTTTAACGCTTTTACTACTATCCTTTTTCAGTCTGTCTTCCCAATCGGACACGGTAGATTTAGAAATCACGATTACCAATATAAAGACACTAAAAGGGAACATTGAATTAGGCGTTTACAACGATCCGAAATTGTTTCTTGAAAAGGGAAGAGCTTATAAATCATTTACGAAAAGGTCACAGGAGATTCCATGGTTATTACCGTAAAAGACTTACCCAAAGCTGAGTATGCCGTTGCGATTTACCACGATGTTAATGCTGACAATGAATGCAATTTAAATTTCTTCGGTTTCCCCGTTGAGCCCTATGGGTTTTCAAATAATTTTAAACCCAAACTTTCCAAACCTTCGTTTTCAGATTGTAAATTTCAAGTGAATGCCAACAATCCGTCCATTCAGATCAAATTAAGTAAATAAAAATCCAGGAAGTGATTTTTTTTCACTTTACGAATCGTTCTTTTTCAAGAATTTTCTTATTCGAAAAAAATAGAGGAAAGATTATTTCATTTCTTCTGTAAAATTCTTATAAATTTATACAAGTTTTAATCTAAAAATCACGGTTATGGCAAAAGGTAAAAACGCACAGAAAAGCGTTAAAAAAGAAGCGGCTAAAACGCCCAAAGAAAAGAAAGCAGAAAAAAGAGAGAAAAAGTCGAAATCATAATTCAATCTTTTTTTGAAAGGTTTTTTATAAACTCTTCTCTAATTAAATAAAATAGTTTGTACTTTTTGAAGCGCATTCATTGAAAAGAATTATCTTTTTATTGAATCTTTATTTTTTGATCTTATAATTAAAAAAAACGACTCTTACAGTAAGAAAAATGCTCAATCTGGGGAGTAAAATTGGGCAGCAAATTTCAGAAGTGCATTTTTTCCGGGTTCTATATCCAGTTTTCGAATCATACTTGCACGATGAGCTTCGATCGTTTTTTCGGACAAAAACAACAGCGATGCAATTTCTTTGGTCGTTTTTTGTTCGACAATTAATTCAAAAATCTTCCTTTCTGAAAAAGTCAGTTTTCCGAGTGTTTCTCCTTTGACATAATCGACATCTGTTTCCAGCTCAAATCGAATTTTTGGACTGTAATAGACGTCGTTTTTTATCAGATGGTTGATGCAATCTTTTAATTCTTCCAGTGCATATTGCTTCAACAAATACGCATTTACTTTAATTTTTTCTGCTTTATTGAAAATGCTTTTTTCTTTGTGCGAAGTCAATAATATAATTTTCACGGGCAGTTGGTGCAATCGGATATTTTCTGCTACTTCCAGTCCATCCATTTCGGGCATACTGATGTCGAGAATGGCGAATTCAGGTCGAAATCTTTTTATGGATTCAAAAGCCGCACGTCCATTGTTAAAACTACCTAGAACAACATGGCCCATACCTTCGAGCAAAACCTGTGTGCCCAAAATCGAGAGAGGATAATCATCTGCTATTACAAAATGCATAATTTATTGTTTTTTGGGAAGGGAAACTTTAATTTCCGTTCCGTTCTTACCTGATTTTATTTGAACCGTACCTCCCATAAATTTAGCACGTTCTTTAATATTTAAGAGTCCAAAACAATTTCCAGACTCCAACATTTTATCCGCATCAAAACCTTTTCCATTGTCTTTTATTTCTACAAACACATAGTTAGCATCTTCCCAAATGGTAATTTTCCCAGCAATTGCATCGGCGTGCTTAATAATGTTGGTGGTAGCTTCTTGAATAATTCGATACAACTGCAATTCCTTTTCTAGATTCAAAGATGCGCTGTAATCAATTTCCGATGTGAGTAAAAAGCTATGTTGATTCTGAGCGCGATCGGTGAGTTGTTCCACGCTTTGTTGCAATCCTAATTTATCAAACAAAGTCGGACTTAAATTTCTACTGATATTACGAACTTCAGAAAGAATAGTGTCTATTTTATCTTTGTATAAAAAACTGTGATTTTCCAATTCATGACGAAGGTTTACAAGTTCATTACTGACACTGTCGTGCAAATCAGAGGCAATTCGTTTTCGTTCATCTTCTGTTTTAGTCAATAGTTGGGAAGTAAAATTCTCCGTCAATTTTTGTTCTCTTAAAATGCTTCTGTTTTTATTCCACACAATTAATAAAGTTAAAAGCAAGAATATAAATACAACTGCCACTACCAGTGAAACAATCCATTTTTTCTGTGCTTCCAATTGTTTATCCTGAAGCAATATTTTCTTTTCCTTTTGTTCCGCCTGATATTTTTGTTCCAATTCGAACAGTCTACTATTTACGGCCTCTTCCAACGCTTTATTTTTGTCTTCCATTAAAAAACTAGCATACAAATTTGCTTTTTCGTGCTTTCCTTTTTTTCGATAAAACTTAAACAAGGCAGCACCCATTTGACTCATATATTGTCGATTGGGCTCGTCACTCGCAGCAATTTCATTGTAAAATTCTTCTACTTCTTCCACATTTTCCAAAGGTTTATCAAAGATTTCGGTAAACATCAATTCTTGGAAAAGAGTTCGCATTTGAAGGTCCGGACTTTGACTCGCATCGGAAAGTTCTCTTGCCTTTTTTAAATATTCCACGGCATCTTTCTCCTCTCGTTTTGCAATGTGTTTAAAAGCCAATAGTTGATTTGCAATGGTTTTGTGATAGTTGGGAATATTTGGATGTGCTTCTGCAAAAACAGCCAAGGAATCGATGTAGGTAATGGCGCGAAGCGTATCTGTCTTCGCTACATTTAAATTAACATACATGGAATAAGCCGAGAAAGTAAGCGGTTCGCTCTTTTGTTTTTTAACGATTTGCAAACCTCTTTCCAAATAGACTTCCGCTTCTTTATACGCAGATTTTTGCATATACATATTGAAAAGTAACAAATTAACTGTTCCTTGATTTTTTAAATCCTCCACTTCCTCAAAAATACGTAAGGCCTCCACCAAGTGTTCTTCTGCCTTTTCAAACTCTCGTTGCATACTGTAGTTCTGGGCAATGGCAAAGTTTGAAAATCCTATAATCTGCTTGTGGTCCTTGGATTCTACAGGAATAGCCATCGCTTTTCTCAACCATTCTGAACTTTGAGTCAAATCATGCTTTAGGTGGCTTTGAGTTCCTAAATAGTACATTAACTTAGTCCGTGACTCTCCACTTAATTTGTCTTGGTGATCCTGAAGTAAATTTTCGCTGTCATGATAAAACAGACTATCATACTGCATTGTATTGCGTAAAACTTCGGTGTACGTTAAAATGTATAGCGCTGCATCCTCGTAATTCTTTGCTTTTAAGTTTGTGTGGAAATAATAAAAGACACTGTCTTTGAATGATTCATGGGTATAGTTGTCCGAATTATCCAACCAAGAATAACCTGGAAGATTATTTTTATATTCGTCTAATTCACTTTTTGGTTCTTCAGAAATTTCCTTTTCAGGTGAATTCCCACAGCTAAAAGCGAGTAGGGAAAATAAAAAAGCAATAAATAGTACACGTAAATTTTTCATAGAGACATTAATATTTTGAGTTAATCCACCGTTTTTAAGGAATCCTAAAATCGCTTTTTAGAAATGAATTTATTCAAATATATATAGAACAAATGATATTATAAACTTCGAAAGGAGTGCGCTTTTATAAAAGTGGTTCGTAAGTAATACAAAAGCCCAAATTATGTTTGCGAACTTCACATCCAATTTAGTAGCCGACAACGAACGAGAATGAAATGAAATAGTGATTAGACTTCTTCCGTTCGACACCTAATTCAATTGGATAAAATCAAAATGAAATCGGTGAACCGAACCAAAGCCTTGTAATAGAGAGAGTCCTTCAGAAAATTAAAGGTAAAAACGGGTGTTATTCAACTATTTCACTGATCCACTGCACATGTCACCTTCGTCGCTTTCTGTTAGCCAAACTTTTAATTTATTGGTTCTTTCTTGGGTTAATTCGGTTAAATAGTTACTCCAACACAGCGGCTGAATACTTCCATAATGTCCATCCGGTCTATCAGGAAATTTGGTTTTCATTTCTGCATCTCGAAATTGGATCCAAATTCTTTGTGATACTCTTAGATTTTTAATGAAGACGGAGTCTGAACTGTATTCTTTGAGTATTTTCTGATATACTAAATTCAGTTCAGTATCTGCTTTTTTGTATTTGTTTTGTGCTTCCTGATTCATTTCGAGCTGTGTTTGCGAAAAGGAGAAAATAAACAGCAAGCCAAATAACGTGGATAAAATAATTTTAGTCATAATAGAGATTTAAATTTATAATAGAGTCGAATTCGTGAATGTGAAAACAAGAAAAACATGTAGTATATAAGGATTTCTTTTTTTGAGGTAAGGTTAATTTAGGATTGGGTAATAGGTTAGCTTAGAAATCCTTACATACATACATACATACATTGTTCACATGCTAAATGATTTTTAAGGATTGTAAATAGCCATAATACTTTGCAAAACACCTTGTTCATTGAAATCAAGAACACAACTTGTCATATAATTATCTTCAGCTGCTTTGTTTCTATTGTACACATAGTATTGTGCTGATGGGCCATCAGCGTCAAACGTCGTCAATTTATCGCCCAAAATAGATTGAATTTCCTTCAATTTTTTTCCCATGAGATTTTGACTTACGCCTTCTAATTTCGCATTGGGTGAATTAGTTTTGATGTAATACAAAGTTTCTTGATCCAACTCCATGAAATACAATTCTAAATCTAAACCGTCATACACAACATTTGAAATGGGACCATCAAGTTTAAAATTCACCACTTTTTTTGTTTCACTCGGAGTATTTCCTAATTTCAAGTCTTTATACCCATTTTCTGTAAACTGTCCAAAACCAGAAACAGAAGCTACAAGTAGAAGGACAGAAATAATTAGTCGTTTATTCATCATTTTAAAGTTTTTTAGAGTTTTCTATTTTAATTATTTGATATAGGTTTGATTCCCTGATTTGACATCATCCATAATATAAATGTGTGCATCATTTTCATTGGACCATCTATCCGGATTATTGAATATACTACTCATGCTTGTGTTTAACAGATAAACGTATTCGTCTTTTCCCCCCTCAATTTTATAGGCAAAGGCATTTTTCTTTGATTTTTGAAAGTCTTTCGTTTCTTCACTGCTGTAAGTGATCGTATAATCCTTTGTCAATTTGCCATTTTCATAATATTTGAAGGAATACACTTTATTTTCTTTCAACATCTTCAATTCAAAATACGAGTTTTTTGCAAGTGTAGTCCATGGAGACCAATCTGCCCACGTTCCTTTTACTTTTGATTTCGTAGATTTAAAAGTGACTTTAAATTTTTGTGCTGCTTGAAGGGTTGCTTGAGAGCTGTAAAGCGTGGCACTACCCATAGAAGGATTCCAAAAATAGAGTTTTGCATCGGAAACAGAAGTCCATTTTGAAGCGTCACTCGAGAGTTGATTTAAAGTTACATTATCCGTCCAAACGTAATCTTTCGAACCGGTATATCGGTAGGCAGTTAAATTAGGGTTCGATTTTCGAAGTTCTTTTGTTTTTTCAGCGTCATAAATCACGTTTTCCTTGAAAATTCCGCTCGAAGAACCTCCCTGATCCAACTGAAGTTGATAAATTTCACTGTCTATTTTTTTTATGTATAAAATAGGAATATATCCGAATTCCACTTTTTCAGACTCCCATTTTGAGGGCCACTTCTCCCATTTCCCATTGGTTAATCCGGTACTCTTGGAGTAAGGCAGTTTAATAGACGTTTGTGCTGAAACGAATAAAACAGAAAGCATTAGCGCAAGTGTAGTTAAAAGTAATTTTTTCATTTGTAATTATTTATTTTTTGAATTACAAAATTGAAAATTCTACACGAAGCGGCTCTAGGGGTTAACCCTAAAAATATATTTATAACGAATAAACCACTCTTAATCAGATAAATATTCGACACAAACTAAACAAAGATAAGGTTGAGAAAGTATTTTCTAAAAAATGAATCCAATCAATCTCTTTAAATTAAATTAAGAATGGAGTGGAATTTTCACGTTCAATTTACAAAACATAGACTCTGACTTTCTTCTTTTTCAGATGTGTATTATTGAGTGTTGAAACTAACTGACCCGCTTTTTTTGTAGGAACGGCAACGAAGGCGCAATCTTGTTTGAGTTCAATTAAACCCAACTCTTCATTGGTCAGTCCACCGATTTTCATAAATACTCCGGCGATATCTCCTTTGGATATTTTATCTTTTCGTCCGCCAGAAATAAATAAAGTTGTAAAAATAGGTTTTGCAATTCCAGCGGTTTTTAATTTCCCCATGGGTTCTGCATCTTTAATAAATGAAGGCAAATATTTGTCCTTATTTTGGATGATATAAGCGGTTCCTTTGGCGGAAACTCGCGCTGTACGTCCGTTTCTATGTGTAAACTCTTCATACGAATACGGTGTTTCGTAATGAATGATATAATTTAATTCCGGAATATCCAATCCACGAGCTGCCAAATCGGTGGCAACCAAAACCTGACTACTTCCATTTCTAAATTTAATCAAAGCACGTTCACGGTCTTTTTGTTCCATTCCTCCGAAAAAACAACTGTGTTCAATGTGGTTATCTTCGAGATACGAACTCACTTCATCAATACTCGCTTTCAGATTGCAAAATATAATTCCGTTTTGATTTCCGATGTGTTTCAACAAACTCACCAAAGTTTGCAGCCGTTCGTTGGCAGACGTTTCTACCACTTTGAGCGCTAAATTCGTATTGACCGCATCTTTCAGATAGTTTAAGGTTTTTGGATTTGTTAAGTTCACAAAACCTGGAACTTTAATACTTGAAGTTGCAGAAGTTAAAATTCGCTTCTCCAAATTCGGTAAAAACTCTATGATTTGACTCAATTCTTCTTCAAATCCGATTTCTAAAATCTTATCGAATTCATCCAGAATTAAATATTTAATGGAATCTGTATCCATTCGCTCATCGGTAAAGTGGTCCAAGATTCGTCCGGGTGTACCAATCAAAATCGTGGGCGTATGTTTTAATTCAATTTTATCTTTTGATTTTGAGCGTCCTCCATATACTGCATTCAATTTAAAACCCGTCCCCATATGTCTGAAAACTTGTTCTATTTGAATCGCTAGCTCACGGGAAGGAACGACAATGAGTGCTTGAATTCCTTCAATAGTCGGGTCAAGCATTTCAAACAAAGGCAGTAAAAAAGCCAATGTTTTCCCAGTTCCTGTGGGCGAAACGACGATTGTATTTTCTGTTTTCTCAATAACCGCAATGGCATCCTCCTGCATCGGATTTAATTTCTCAATATTCAGTTTATCTAAAATATCTTGTTGCGTTTTTCGATCGTTTGCCATCTTATTTTTGCTTTTTTGATTTTTTATTTGTTTCGGGTTGCTCCACTTCTTTGACGGATTGTGCCCAATAATTTGTGAGTACTTTATCCATCAATTCTTCTTTGGTTAAATGATGAAATATCGTTTTAACCTGCTCTCTCACTTCTTCAGGAATCTGGCGATTGGGTTTAGTTTTGAATATTTTTCGTGCCCAAACGGCAGCGTTGTTCGATTCTATATCTTCTGAATTTGCTTTTTCAACTTTCTGGAAATGAATTCCCAATTCTTCACTAAATTCAGCAATTTCCCCAATTTCTTCTTCTTGAATAATTGTCATTGAAAGACCTTTTGCGCCTGCTCTACCCGTTCGACCGCTTCGGTGAACATAGGCCTCGTAGGTATCAGGAAGGTGATAATTCACAATATAAGCTAATTCTTTGACATCAATCCCTCGCGCAACCAAATCCGTTGCAACAAGAATATCAATGTGTCCTTCCCGAAATTGATTCATAATTCGATCCCGAATTGTTTGGGTCAAACTACCATGAAGCGCACCTGACGAAATTTTACGAATCGCTAAGTTTTTGGCTAATTTATTGACTGCTGCTTTTGTTTTACAGAAAATAATTCCGCGTTCCCCTTCTTGGGTACTCAGAAAATGCAAAAGAACATCCAATTTCTCAATCGGTTCAACGACTGTATATTGATGATCAATTCCTGCATGTCCTATCGTTTCCATATCGGAACTTATCGAAAGCACATTTTTGGACATATAATTATGAACAATATCTTTCAGTTCACCGGGCATGGTTGCACTGAATAAAAATGTGCGGTATTTGGTCGGCAAGCGATCTAAAATCGGAATTAAATCTACTTTTAAGGCGAGGAACATTTCATCCGCTTCGTCTAAAACTAGATTTTTTAAGGATTTTATATTTAAAGCTTCTTTTTCCAACAAATCCAGAAATCGTCCCGGCGTTGCCACAATGATATGAGCGGGTGATTTTAATTGTTCAACTTGCGCTTTCACTGTCGTTCCACCTGTAATTAATACAATAGAAACTTCAGGAAGATGGGTAGCATAAGAAATTAGGTTGTTGTAAATTTGTTGGCTTAACTCGCGCGTTGGTGTTAGAATTAAGGTTTGTACATTCTTTTCTTCGGCATTTACCAATTGCACCAAAGGAAGACCAAAAGCGGCTGTTTTTCCAGTTCCGGTTTTAGCAAGCGCCACCAAATCTTCGGTTTTATTCAAAATGAATGGAATTACCTTTTCTTGAATATCGGTAGCTTCCGTTATCTTCAAATCGTTTAAAGCTTGCTGAATCTGTGGATTAATTCCTAATTCGGAGATGGGTTTGGTCATTTAATTATTTTTTACAAAGATAGACACACTTTTATTTGCAATGCCAACTATCGATTTATATTATTGAATGACATTCGGTTTATAGTAGAAATTTATGGATGTTTTTCAGAAAATCAGTGCAAATATAAAAGCCATCCGTAATAGAACGGCTATATTTGCAAATTAAATTTGAATCCATGACGAATCATACGTTCACACTTACCAATGACAATGAGTTTATAACACTCGACAAACTTCTCAAGTTAATGCGACTTGTAGGCTCAGGCGGAGAGGCTCATGTCGTAATTCAAGAAGGATTGGTGAAAGTAAATGACCAAGTGGAATTCCAGAAACGCAAGAAAATGCGTGTGGGTGATACCGCCGAATTTAACGGTCAACGAATAGAAGTACGGTATGAATGGAACAATAAGAGCTGATATTTCCATTGGAGACACAGTGGAAATAGTACTGAAAGAAGACCAACGAACGGGTGAATTGACCAAAGGAATTGTAAAAGACATTCTCACAAAATCACCAAAACATCACCACGGCATCAAAGTTCGATTGGAAGATGGACAAGTGGGAAGAGTGAAGAATATACTTTAACTTTTTTAAAACGCTTATTACAAAGAAGATACGCCTCAAAATTCTTAGCAAGTTAATCTTAAAAAAAACAGCAAAACAATTCCAGAAAAAGACGAACTTGCAGTGGATCTTTTGAGTGAATTCACCCATTTAGATTTTAACTAAAATCTAAAAATATGGAGGCAGATGATAGGCAAGAATACAATCAATTTGAAGGATTAATTCAAGGACTTATTGACAATCAATACGGTTGTTCCAATGATTTCTTTCTACCCGAAATCATGGAAGGATTACGAAATAATCTGACGAATTTAAATGCTTCGGGAAGTTTAAAATCAGCCGGAATTGGCAACAAAAAAGATTTTCAAACCAATACATCCATTCGGAGTGACAAAGTAAATTGGATTGACGAACAGAGTTCAAATTCTTTTGAAGAAGTCTATTTAAGAAAGATCTGGCGGTTTATAAATCATTTGAATGCATCTTGTTTTACATCGATAAAAACCTACGAAAGTCACTATGCAAACTACCAAGTAGGAAGTTTTTACAAAAGACATATCGACCAATTTAAATCGGAAAAAGGTCGAAAGTTTTCGATTGTTCTGTACTTAAATCAAGATTGGAAAGAAAAGGAAGAAGGAAAACTTTCTCTCTATCCACTGAAAAGCGATCAAAAAGACATTTCACCCCTAGAAGGACGTATTATTTTCTTCCGTAGTGATGAAATGGAGCATGAGGTTCATCCCTCGATGACACGTGAACGAAGTAGTATTGCGGGCTGGTTGAAGAATTAGGTTTTAAATATATTCCTTTAAATTTGTTTCATCTCTATTAGAAAAAAGCTATGTTTCAATTTAAATTTCTACTTCTTTTCGCTTTTCTATCAATCCAGCTATTTGCACAAAACAAATTAGATTATTTAGCTGAGAATAGAATGGATTTAACTTCTAATGATTTTTCTTTTCCACAAACTGACTTCAACCTTATTGGATTTGGCGCTTACCATGGAAGTGCGAAAACGTATGAGGTAGAATTGAATTTAATAAAGGCGCTCAAAAAGCAAGATCTGCTCGATTATTATGTTATTGAAGCCAATTACAGCCAAGCTTTTTACTTTCAAGAATATCTAAACACAGGCGATGAAAAATTATTAAAAGAACTTACACTCGCTTTTTCAACCATAGTTAGTCAGGAAGGAACAATAGAAACTTTTAACCATTGGAAAAACCTAAGAGCGATCCATTTAGAAAATCCGAATCGCCCTATTCTCGTTTTGGGTTGTGATGTTGTCAATGAATACAAATTCCCTTTAAAACATATATTGTCATTAACGAAGGACGATAGTTCTTGGAAAGAAAGAGAAAACTTAAAAAAAGCCATTGAACAGGATACCATCGATTTTAGTATTTGGAATACGAATTTAAATAACACAGTGAAATCCTTTGTCAAAGATTATCTTCTGAACAAAAATAAATATGAAAACCAAATCTCTGAAAAAGAAATTTTTGAATATATAATCACAACCATCAATTATAATTTTGAAGAGCATAGAGAAAGAGAGAAAATAATTTTCGATAATTATTTAGTTTTATATTCCCTATTCGATTTAGCAGATAAAAAGCAATTTGCGAAATATGGTTTTAGCCATGTTCAAAAATTTCCTGAGGATAAATATCCTTCTTTCTTTACTCGATTGATAGAAAATAAAGTCTACGATAGAAGTAAAGTAATTACCATCATGGGTTATTTAACTAATAGTGAGGTTTTATGGGACAAAGTGTATGATAAGAATGGAGATTACAAATCCTTCACGAAAAAAGCAGGTTTTGGAATTGGGGATTATTGGAAGGAATATTTCAAAGGAATTAAATACTTAAAAAAGCGAA
This sequence comes from Weeksellaceae bacterium, assembly GCA_041676545.1. Taxonomy (GTDB): domain Bacteria; phylum Bacteroidota; class Bacteroidia; order Flavobacteriales; family Weeksellaceae; genus Moheibacter. The sequence goes on from JBAYRQ010000012.1 coordinate 11,725, forward strand.
AACTAAGTGACAAAACTCTGTTTCGATTAAATAAGGAATATTCTCCTTATGCCGAAGATGCAGATTTAGTAGAAGTGAAAATGTTTCTAAAGAGATCGAACAAAACACAGTTAAAAGGCAAGAATACCTTGCGATTTATAGATTACGCAGTTTTAATCAGCAATTCAAAAGCGCAAATACCTTTAGAGGAAATGGAGAAAGAAAAAAAAGAATCCTTTTAACTTTTAAATCCATTTCTTCACCAAAACCGATACTACATATCCATACACCGCATGTGCAAAAGTCCAATATGTCCATGCCATGAAATCATTGGCGGCAGGCGGTTGATTGGATAGAGCTGTTAGAAAAAATAGAGCTCCACCTCCAACAGTATAAACCACAACATACGGCCACTTCGTGTTTTGTAATCCCCACATTTTTAAAATGTAGAAAAGTGCAATTACACTGACTATACACGTAACAAAATGAAAAACATATCCGAAAAGCCAAACCGGTTGTAAGGCATTGAGAATAGGAACATAATCAAAATTAAATAGTAATATATAGGCCGTGTTTCCTGTCAGTAATAGAACAACTTTTAAAATAAGCATCAATACAATCCCAGCAACAATGCCAATGGAGGTGAGTTTCAAAAGGTTCTTCATAAATATAAAATATAGAAAAAGTGAATTGAAATGTATGTCTAACCCGATTCTCTTCTTGTAAATCAAAGATATTATTTTCAGATGGAATATTTTTGTGTTTCTTTCTAAAATTATAAGAATGGAAAATCGAGTCTAATTTATTTTACAAAAAAATCCCACTGAAAGATATAAGTGGGATTTATAATAAAATGACTAATCTTTTAAACGCTTTTTATGAGCTTTATTCTTGTGTTTATTTTTATGCAGTTTGGGCTTAACCTGAATTACATTATTTGAATTCGGACCAACAATTACGTATTTTTCTTTGTGTTTTTTATGGTATTTATAAGGAGCATTTCCTTTGTAATCACTTAAATAAATGATTCTACCTTTTTTTAAATTGTAATTGCTGTATTTTTTGGGAAGTTTTTTTGATTTAACCCACTTTCCATTTTTAATATAAATAAATCGTTCAGACGGCACATCGTAATACGCGTCAATTTCCGGCAAGTAATAGTATTGAGTGGCAATTACATTTCCGTGCGCCCAAGCAGGCGGAGTTCCTAAATTCACATTTACAGCAATCTGAGCTTGTGACTGTGTAGCAGTAAAAAACGCAAAACTAAGGAGGGCTAATTTTAATACTTTCATCTTTTTGAATTTTTACTAAATTAAAATTTAGTCGTTCGTGTAACCTAAATTCAAGTTTCATACCAATAACAAATTCCATTCAAAAGGATCTTGATTTTTTTCAAAATTAACTATACAAATACGTACTACTATTTGTATATAATTTCTGTATGCTTATTTAATAGAATCATTGATTTGGTAAGAAACAAGGACCTTGAATAAATGGATTTATATAAAATAACTTTCCTACTTTAGTTGAATCTTAAAGATGCGTAAACTAAAATTTCCGCACGCTCAATCGATGTTCATAAAACTCAGATTTATATTAACACATGAAAAGAGGACAAATATCTAATTTATTACGAAGCCTAGGATTGATTTACTTCACGGATTGGGTGAGGTTTTACATTCAAAAGTTTAAAAATCGGAAGATTAACAAGGAATTTAAATCCAAGAATCCCGAAGTAAAATTACCGCCTGATTATCTTATTTATGAATCTTTTCAGATGAATTATCATAAATATTATACCGAAAGTAAGGATGCTGCAAAATCAATTGCAAATCATTTTAGACGACATATTGATTTAAAAAACAAACGAATATTGGATTGGGGATGTGGGCCTGGTCGTATTATTCGCCATTTTCCAGAAGAAATTGGAAATGGTTGTGCTTTTTTTGGAACCGATTATAACGAAAGATCGATTGCATGGTGTTCAGAAAACCTGCCTGATATTCAATTCAATAAGAATTCATTAATCGCTGAATTGCCGTATGAGGACAATTCAATGGACGTGATTTATGGTCTTTCTATTTTCACCCATCTTTCAGAACAAATGCATTATGATTGGTACAATGAGTTATATCGAGTTTTAAAACCCAATGGAATTATGCTTTTATCAACCCAAGGAGATAATTTCAAAGTGAAAATGACGGATTCAGAATTGAAAAAATACAATGAAAATGAATTGGTCGTTCGCGGAAATGTAAAAGAAGGCCATCGCACCTATTCCGCATTTCATCCACCTGAATTCATGAAAAAACTTTTCCAAAATGTTGAGATTTTAGAACATATTGATAGAAAACCAAAGGATGGAAAAGGATACCCACAGGATATTTGGATTATTAAAAAAAACTAAAACCCTAAACCATGAAAAAACAACTTCTATTTTTCGCTTTTGCTTTCGTAGCAACTTTCAGCTTCGCACAAATCACCTATTCCACCGATCCTTGGGGAAATACGGTTGAAAAAGACAGTAATGGAAATACGCAATCCACGTATTCAGATGACGCGTGGGGAAATACCGTAAAAAAAGACAATAAAGGAAATGTTCAAGCTACGTATTCCGAAGATCCATGGGGAAACACCGTGAAAAAAGATAAAAATGGAAACACCCAATCCACTTACTCAAAAGATCCTTGGGGAAATACGGTTGAAAAAGACAGAGCTGGAAAAACACAATCAACCTATTCCAAAGATCCGTGGGGAAACACTATAAAAAAAGACGAAAACGGAAAAGTCTTAGGCACGTATTCAAAAGACGCATGGGGAAATACAGTTTACAAACCGGCTAATTAATTTAATATGAAAAGATATTCATTTATATTTCTGCTAATTTTCTCGGTTTTAGTAAGCCAAATTTCAAAAGCCCAAAACAAAAAACCCGAAGACTTTGTTCCCAAAGGATATGTAATTCTAGAAAAAGAATACGGCGACTTGAATAACGACGGAACAGATGACTGCATTTTAATTATCAAAGCGACCGACAAAAAAGGATGGGTAATTAATTCGTTTGGCGAGAAAGTGGACCGAAACCGAAGAGGAATCATCGTTCTTTTCAAAAAGAATAATTCCTACGAATTGGCTTCCAAAAACTATAGCTGTTTTGTTTCTGAAAATGAAGAAGGTGGAGTGTATTTTCCATCAGAATTATATGTAGAAGTAAAGAAAGGAAAATTGTATGTGAATTTTGCGCACGGAAGATACGGCTATTGGGGGTACACCTTTCGCTATCAAAACTCAGACTTTGAGCTGATTGGATATGATTCCAGCGCAAGCCGCGGTCCCGTAATTTATAAAGAAACAAGCATCAATTTCTTGACCAAAAAGAAATTAACCCGAGAAGACATCAATTGGGAGAAAACGATGGAAAGTGGAGATGAGGTGTTCAAAGAAACTTGGGAGAAAGTAAAAGTCAATAAATTGATTCGATTGTCTGAGATTAAGGATTTTAACGACTTGGATATGTATTCGTATTAAAAATAGGAAACGAACAAAAAAAGAACTTACAATCGTTTTAGAATTCTTTTGGAGAAAAATAAATCAACAATATGACGAAAGATTTATATTTTAGTCAAAAACATTAACAAATCCCCATGTTCCTCAAAAAATTAAAATCTCTATTCCATAAGAAAAAGTCTGATTCCTTGGAAGTTACTGACGTAGGAATAAATCATTCTGCTTCGATTAGCTTTTGGACCGCAGGAATTAAATTTGATTCCAGGCTAGAAAATCTTTTGGAATGTCGAGTTAAAGAACCGGTTTATCTCATTCGTGAACCTGAAAATGAAATCGATGCGAATGCGATTCATGTGATGACAAAAAACAAAAAGTCCTTGGGATTTGTAGGAAAAAACAGAGCTGCATTTTTGGCTCAGATGCTTGATTCAAAAGAAATTGAGAACGTTGGATATATAGTCACTATCCAATCCGATTTGAAAAATGAATTGTATGGAATCAAGATTTCTCTTCCTGTTCGAGAAGAAATTATTTCCAAAGTAAAAAGAGATAAATCAAAGGAAATCGATTCTGTTTTTGAACTAAGTTCCAACGGTAATCTATATCTTTTACTAAACTGTTCTGAAAATATTCTAGAAGATGTTAAATCAATCTTAGAAAAAGCAGGAATCGAAATTGGTAGAACTGGGATTTCCTTTGCGTTGAGTACTTCAGGCAAGAATTACAAATGGTACATTCGTATTGACAATGATTCGGATCAATTAAAGATAGAGCAACTTCTACGTCAGAACTTCCCTTACCTTCAAGAAAAATATGACAATCAATTCAATCAAGAATATGTCGAACTACAAGAAGAGGAATTACAGAATTTAGAAAGCCAACGAATTGCATATGAAGAGAGAATAAAAGAGTTTGAAAAATCTTTAGAGAACTTTGGTAAAAGAGAAGATGTTTATAACCATCAATTTGAGAAAATGACGGCTATTTTCTTACCGGAAGTTATCTTCATTCGGGATTCAATGGATGTTTTAAAAAACGAAATAAGTGATTATACAACTGCGTTAAAAAAGATTCAAGAACTTTATTTGGATCCTTTATTAAGGGGCAAGAAAATACATTCTTTAACCAAATGGTTTGAAATCCACTTTAATACAGGCCAAAGGGACGATGGAAGAATCTATTTTAAACGCGAGGGTTTACAATTGCATGTTTTGGTTTCCTTTAAAGCTTCTCAGAAAAAAGACATCGAATTTTTAAGAATGCAATAAATTCGAATTTTAAAATCAGACTCTGTTTTTTCCAATAAACAATTTCACCGTCCAAACCTATAATAAGGCGCTAATGGATGCTGTTTTTCCAAAAGCATATCCGAAATAACATTTGTGCCAATGACCGAAAATGTAATTCCATTTCCTCCAAATCCCAACAAGAAAAAAGAGTTTTTAAAATCAGGATGTTCACCTATATAAGGTAATCCATCTTTGGTTTCACCAAACGTTCCTGCCCAACTAAAATCCGTTCGGAAATTATAATTGGGTAAAATCTTTTGAAGCGTTTTCTCTAACTTTTTCGCTTTTTCACTGAGCACCGCATCCCGTTTGTCTTTCGCAATGAATTCTTCATCTTCTCCACCAATCAATAAACGATTGTCTGCGGTTGTGCGCATATAAATATAAGGTTCAGCTGTATTCCAAAATAAAGTACCATTCAGATGCGATTGATTTTCTGAGTTGCATTCACCTACGATGGCATACGTCGAAAGTAAGTTCACAAAGTTCTCTTTGATCATTTCTGTACTTTCATATCCGTTGCAATAAATTACTTTTTTAGCGGTAATTGTGTTTCCATATTCAGTGGTTACAATTACTTTATTCTTCGAATATTCGGTGGATGTGATTTCCATTTTATCATAAATTTCCAAACCTCTTTTGTGATTATATGCCAACAGATCATGCGCTAATCGGAATGCATCTACACTCGCTCCTTGTTTGGATAAAATCCCACCAAACGAACCTTTTAATTGATATTTTGATTCTATTTCCGCACTAGAAAGCCATTTCACACCCAAGCCACAATTTTCCCGAGCTTCAAATTCTTTTTTTAAAGCAGGAACATCTTTTTTAAAAGCTGCATAATACAAAGATTCCTTTCGTTCAAAACCACAGTCTGACTGAATCTGTTGAATAATCTCACCCACTTCGTCAATGGCATCATGCCCTGCCCAATAATTGGCCTCGGCTGCGTTTTTCCCGATGAGTTCATTCAATTCACAAAGTGGAACATCAATCTCATACTGCAGCATAGAAGTGGTTGCTGACGTACTTCCATTGGCTATTTCTCTCCGATCAATGATGGTGGTTTTATATCCATTTTCCATGCATTTATTCGCCATCAAAGCTCCTGTAATGCCGGCACCTACAATAAGTATATCGGTTTTTATGTTTTTCTGTAACGAAGGATAGGAATGCAACAATCCATTTTTTACCAACCAAAAAGGTTCACTTGTTTTAAGATCCATTTGTACTGAGTTAAAGCTTGCACCAATTTAAGTACTTAATTTTTAAAATAAATTAGAAAGTATAAATTTTAATCCCAAAAATATTAATTTAAAAATCACTCCATTAATTGACTCTAAATAGTCATTTAAATTTTGATTTTTAGTGCTAATTTGATACATTTAATCAAATTAATAAGTCTCGAAAATTTATTAATTGATCTGAAAAGCAATTCAGTCGAATTGAATGTCCTTGAATAAAACTGATTAAACACACAGCATGAAATACCAAGAAACGTACGACAATAGCATCCAAAATCCCGAAGAATTTTGGCTCGAACAAGCAAAAGGAATCAGATGGTTTAAAGAACCAAAAACCGCTGTAACACAAGACGAAGAAGGAATTTATCACTGGTTTCCCGATGGTGAAACCAACTTGTGCTATCTCGCCGTGGACAAGCATATCGAAGATGGATATGGCGATGAAGTGGCGATGATTTATGACTCCGCAGTTCGTCATCACACCATTCCGTATACCTACAATGAAATGAAAGCGAACATTGAAAAAATCGCAGGAGGTCTTCGGAAATTGGGTGTACAGAAAGGAGATACCGTGATTATTTATATGCCTATGATTCCGCATGCGATTTTCAGTATGTTGGCTTGTACCCGAATTGGTGCGATACATTCCGTCGTTTTTGGTGGATTTGCTCCCAATGAATTGGCCGTTCGAATTGAAGATGCACAGCCCAAAGTGTTGATTACTGCCACTTCTGGAATTGAAATCGACCGAATCATTCCTTACAAACCGATGGTGGATGAAGCGATTTCTCTTTCTTCGTTCAAACCCGAAAAAGTAATTGTTTACAACCGTCAACTCGGGGCGGATAAGCCCGAAAAAGAGTACGATGTAGATTATGAGGAATTGATAGAAAACGTGGAACCCGCAGATTGCGTTCCGGTTGCATCCGATCATCCAGCGTATTTTTTATATACTTCAGGAACCACAGGAAAACCAAAAGGTGTTTTGCGTGACACGGGTGGTTATGCCACCGCCCTAAAGTTTTCGATGAAACATATTTACGGAATGAATGAAGGCGATGTTTTTTGGGCGGCGTCAGATGTCGGTTGGGTTGTAGGTCATTCGTATATTTGTTACGGTCCGCTAATCAATAGAAACACAACGGTTTTATACGAAGGAAAACCCATCAAAACTCCCGATGCTTCGGCATTTTGGCGTGTGATTGAAGAACATAAAGTGAATGCGCTTTTCACCGCTCCCACTGCTTTTAGAGCTATAAAAAGAGAGGATCCAAACGGAGAATTAATTAAAAACCATGATATTTCATCGATGCGTACCTTGTTTTTAGCCGGTGAAAGATGCGATGAAGCAACTCTAAAATGGGCAGAAGAAAAACTAAACGTTCCTGTAATCGACCATTGGTGGCAAACCGAATCGGGATGGCCGATGGTTTCAAATTTTATGGGAATGGATCCATTTTCAACCAAAATAGGCTCTTCTGGAAAAGCGGTTCCAGGCTATCAAATTGATATTTTGACGGATGAAGGTTATGTTGCTCAAGTAAATGAAGAAGGAAATGTCGCCGTTAAATTACCTATGCCTCCTGGATTTATGCCTACACTTTGGCGAAATAATGACCGATATAAAGCTGGCTATTTGCAACGTTTTCCTGGTTATTATTTCTCGGGCGATGGCGGATACAAAGACGAAGAAGAGTATATATTTATAACCGGTCGGGTGGACGATGTGATTAATGTCGCAGGACATCGACTCGCCACTTCAACCATGGAAGAAGTCGTAGCTATGCATCCAGCCGTAGCAGAATGTGCAGTTGTGGGTGTGGACGATAGTTTACGAGGGCAAGTTCCGCATGCTTTGATTGTTCTGAAAATTGGACAAGAGGATTACGAGAAATTCAAATTACAAACTGAGTTGGTTCAAATGGTTCGCGAAAAAGTGGGTGCTGTTGCCGTTTTGAAAACGATTTCTGTCGTGAAGCGTTTACCCAAAACACGTTCGGGGAAAATTCTACGGAAAACTATGCGTGCGATGATCGATGGAAAAGATTTCACCATTCCATCCACCATTGAAGATCCTTTTGTTTTGGATGAATTGATTGAACAATTCAGAGAAGAGAAAATCGGTGCGTTTGCCAAAGGTAAAAAAGACATAGCGGCATCGCTCAAAGTATTGGCAGACAGTTATTATAACATTGATTCTTTAGCTAAATACATCGATGTTTATCGGATTTCAAAAGAAGATCCCGAAGATTTTTGGAGTACAATTGCGACCAATAATTTCCACTGGAGAAAACCGTGGGATAAGGTTTTGGAATGGGATAAAGAAGAAAGTAAAGTCGAATGGTTTAAAAATGCCAAACTTAATATTACAGAAAATTGCATTGATCGTCATTTAAGAACGAGAGGTGAAAAAACGGCCATTATCTTTGAACCCAATGATCCGAAAGAAAAAGCACAACATATTTCGTACAACGAATTACACAAAAATGTAAATCGAATGGCCAATGTCCTAAAAAACAACGGCATCATAAAAGGAGACAAAGTCTGTGTGTATTTACCGATGATTCCTGAATTAGCCTACACCATGTTGGCGTGTGCACGCATTGGAGCGATTCATTCAGTCGTATTTGCCGGGTTTTCTTCCAAAGCACTTTCATCCCGAATCAATGATTCAGATTGTAAAATCATTGTGACTTCCGACGGTTCGTATCGCGGTGATAAATCCATTGATTTAAAGAAAATAGTCGACGAAGCTTTGTTGGACACGCCGAATATCAAAACCTGTTTGGTTGCTAAACGAATTCACGACAAAGTGGAATGGGTGGAAGGAAGAGACAAATGGTTGCACGATGAATTGATGCACGCTTCCACCGAATGTGAGCCTGAAGAAATGGATGCAGAAGATCCATTGTTCATACTTTATACATCGGGTTCTACAGGAAAACCAAAAGGAATGGTTCATACCACAGCGGGCTATATGGTTTTTACAGCTTTTACATTTAAAAATGTATTTCAATATAAAAACGACGATATATTTTGGTGTACAGCAGATATTGGTTGGATTACGGGACATAGTTATATTTTATATGGACCGCTTGCCAACGGTGCAACCACTTTAATGTTCGAAGGTGTTCCATCCTACCCCGATTTTGGTAGATTTTGGAATGTGATAGAAAAACACAAAGTAAATCAGTTTTATACAGCACCCACAGCGATCCGTGCTTTGGCAAAACAGGATTTGAGTTTTGTGGATACATATAATTTATCGAGTTTGAAAATTTTAGGATCTGTGGGTGAACCGATTAACGAGGAAGCCTGGCACTGGTACAACGATCATATTGGAAAGAAAAGATGTCCTATTGTGGATACGTGGTGGCAAACGGAAACAGGTGGAATTATGATTTCGCCGATTCCTTTTGTTACACCGACCAAACCGACCTATGCTACTTTACCTTTACCTGGAATTCAACCGATTTTGATGGAGCCCGAAGGCGGAGAAATTCACGGAAACCAAGTGGATGGAAGATTGTGTATTGCCTATCCGTGGCCCGGAATGGCTCGAACGGTTTACAACGACCATCAACGATTCAAAGACACGTATTTCTCTACGTATAAAGGAATGTATTTCACGGGCGATGGTGCTTTGCGGGATGAAGTGGGTTATTACCGAATTACCGGTCGTGTAGATGATGTAGTAATAGTTTCTGGACATAATTTGGGAACGGCGCCTATTGAAGATGCGATCAATGAACATCCAGCGATTGCAGAATCTGCGATTGTTGGTTTTCCACATGACATCAAAGGAAGTGCTTTGTATGGGTATGTAACCCTGAAAGAAGAAGGGAGCGGTCGAGATCAGACCAATTTGCGGAAAGAAATAAATCAATTGATTACAGACCGAATTGGACCGATTGCGAAACTGGATAAAATACAGTTTGTCAACAGCTTACCCAAAACCCGAAGTGGGAAGATTATGCGTAGAATTCTTCGGAAAATCGCGAGTCATGATACATCCAATATGGGCGATACTTCGACGCTTCTGAATCCCGAAGTTGTAGTTGAAATTCAAAAAGGTGTTTTATAATCCCATACTTTTTAAAGTAATCTTTATACTAAAGCACCTATTTCGGGCACCTTATTTGATTTGGAAAAACAGTGGAAATGTTGTACATTTAAAGCAAATCAGCTGTGATGAAGTGTAGATAAATCAAAAAAAGAAAACAAAGCATTTAATCCAGAATCAAGTATTCGTCGTGTTAAATACAGTCAACCTGATCCAGAAGAACACAGCATTTGGGTTTCAGAATCTGCTGCTTTGTCGTGGTCAACCCGCATGGACAGGCTTGACATCATCAGACAGGGTTTGCCTTACGGGACCATTGAGTACATTAGTGACCGCACAGCTTCTTCTGTAAAAGACATCTTAAAACTTTTAGGCATTCCACAAACCACCTACAATAAAAAGAAAAAAGACAACGATTTATTAACCGGTAGAGACACTGAAATCCTTTTAATTTTATCCGAACTTCTTGATTTTGGATTAGACGTCTTCAACAACGAAAAAGAAAAATTCCAGCGTTGGTTAAAAAAACCGAACATCTCCCCCAGAAAGCCTATTTGATTCATTAACCGGCATTCAAGAAGTTAGAAATAGTCTCAATAGACTTGAACACGGAAACCTAGCCTAATGCGCGTTTTCAGAATTGAAAGAGAAAAGTATCTAAACGACACTTTGAAAGGAATTGAAGCAGCTATGTCAGAAGGTTTTCGATGGAATAGCCGAAATACGTATTTGGTTTATACTTCTGAATCACGTGCACTTGCGACATTGGAAGTTTCGGTTCATTTGGACATAAGTGAGGATTTGCCTACAGAACGGTATTATGTAGAAATTGACATTCCAGAAGATGTGGAGATATTGGAATTAAAATTTAAGGATTTACCCTTCGATTGGGATGCGAAACCACCTTCATTCGTTACCCAATATATAGGTGATGATTTTGTGCATTCCAAAGATGCTGCGGTTCTCAAAGTGCCAAGTAGCATAGTTCCACCGGAATATAATTACTTAATCAATCCCAACCATCCGGATTCAAAAAAGATCAAGGTTATTTCGAAAGAGCCGCTTCGTTTTGACAAGAGATTTAGGTAATAATTCCTGAGAAATTCATTTGATACCCATTCCAAAATTCATCCATAAAAAAATCCCACACTTTCGAGCGGGATTCTACAAACGTTTTATATCGATTAATTTATTTTACTTTTTCAACAACTGCTTTAAAAGCATCGGGATGATTCATCGCTAAATCGGCAAGAACTTTACGGTTCAAATCGATTCCGGCTTTTTTAGAAGCACCCATAAATTGTGAATAAGACATTCCATGAAGTCTAGCTCCCGCATTAATTCTTTGAATCCACAAAGAACGGAAGTTTCTCTTTTTAACACGACGGTCACGGTATGCATAAACCATTCCTTTTTCAACTGCGTTTTTAGCGACAGTCCATACATTCTTTCTACGTCCGAAGTAGCCTTTGGCTAACTTCATCAACTTTTTTCTACGCGCTCTTGACGCTACTGAATTTACTGATCTTGGCATAATTTTTAATTTTTTTTGTAACGGGCGGGTTTGTTACAACCACTTGAAATGCACCGGTACAGGGTTAATAAATAATGAATTAATAAAACCGGAGATTAAATTATTTTAATCTCAATTGCAGTTTAACACTTCCTTCATCAGCCTTGTGAACCAATGTTGTACCTGTTAATCTACGCTTTTGTTTTGTTGTCTTCTTTGTTAAAATGTGGCTTTTGTAAGCAGATTTTCTTTTAATCTTACCTGTTCCAGTAAGTTTAAATCGCTTTTTAGCCCCTGATTTAGTTTTTAATTTCGGCATAATTGTATGTTTATTTTAAAACGTTTGTCTAATTACTATTCTAAGTAGTCTACTTAAAATTTTATTTTCGCGGAGCCATCATCATAATCATTCGCTTACCTTCTAACTTCGGTAATTGCTCCACTTTTCCTATATCATCTAATTCTGTTGCCAATTTCAACAAAAGAATCTCACCTTGATCTTTAAAGATGATGGATCTTCCTTTGAAGAAAACATAGGCTTTCAGTTTTGAACCTTCTTCCAAAAAACTACGTGCATGCCGTTTTTTGAATTCGTAATCGTGTTCATCGGTTTGGGGTCCAAAACGAATTTCTTTGATTACAACCTTCTGCTGTTTTGCTTTCAGTTCCTTTTCTTTCTTCTTTTGTTCGTAGAGGAATTTTTTATAATCCACTATACGACAAACGGGTGGAACTGCCTTTTCGGTTATCATAACCAAATCCAAGTCCGCCTCTTGGGCCATTTCCAATGCTTTTGACGTTGGATAAATCCCAGGCTCGATTCCTTCACCAACTACCCGAATTTCAGGTACGGTAATTTTTTCGTTTATCTTGTGCTGATCTTCTTTGATCACTCGTAGCGGTCTACGGCCGCCACCTTTTCTTCTAATTGCGATAGTTTATATAATTTTAATTAATTTCTATTTCTTTGATAATCTTCTCTTTGAATTCTTCCAAGGTCATTTCGCCTAAGTCTCCTTCGCCATGTTTACGTACAGAAACCGTTCCATTTTCTGCTTCTTTCTCTCCAACAATCAACATATAAGGGATTTTACTCATCTCGGCATCCCGTATCTTCTTGCCTGTCTTTTCGTTGCGATTATCAATTAGTCCGCGAATATCGTGATTTTCTAATAACTTAGAAACTTTTTTTCCATATTCTTCATATTTCTCACTGATTGGCAATACGATAAATGGTTCGGGACTCAACCACAACGGGAAATTCCCAGCGGTATGTTCCAACAAAATCGCCACAAATCGTTCCATAGATCCAAACGGCGCACGGTGAATCATCACGGGTGTATATTGCTTATTATCAGACCCCATATACGTTAATTCAAAGCGCTCTGGCAAGTTGTAATCGACTTGAATTGTTCCCAATTGCCATCTTCTTCCCAAAGCATCTTTCACCATAAAATCCAACTTTGGACCGTAGAATGCAGCTTCCCCATATTCTACAATTGTTTTTAATCCTTTTTCCTTTGCAGCTTGAATAATTGCACTTTCGGCTTTTTCCCAATTCTCATCCGACCCAATGTATTTTTCTTTGTTGTCTGGATCACGAAGTGAAACTTGAGTCACAAAATCATCAAATCCTAATGTATTGAAAACATACAATACCAAATCAATTACATTTTTAAATTCATCCAACAATTGATCGGGTGTACAGAATAAATGCGCATCATCTTGGGTAAATCCGCGAACACGTGTCAATCCATGCAATTCTCCACTTTGTTCGTACCGATAAACCGTTCCAAATTCGGCATAACGCTTTGGTAAATCACGGTAAGACCATTGACTGGATTTGTACACTTCACAGTGATGGGGACAGTTCATCGGTCGCAATAAAAACTCTTCACCTTCATTGGGCGTGTGAATCGGCTGGAAACTATCCGCACCGTATTTTGCGTAGTGTCCGGAAGTTACATACAAATCTTTGTGTCCAATATGCGGTGTAATCACCATTTCATACCCGGCTTTTTGTTGGGCTTTCATCAGAAAGTTCTCCAATTTCCTTCTCAAAGTAGCTCCTTTTGGTAGCCACAATGGCAAACCTTGACCTACTTTTTCAGAAAAAGTAAAAAACCCTAATTCTTTTCCTAATTTTCTATGGTCCCGTTTTTTGGCTTCTTCCAACAATTCCAAATACTCGGTTAAATCCTTTTGCTTTGGAAAAGAAATTCCATAAACACGGGTCAACTGTGGGTTTTTCTCATCACCGCGCCAATATGCACCGGCGGCATTCAACACTTTCACTGCTTTTACAACGCCTGTGTTTGGAATATGTCCACCTCGGCATAAATCCGTGAAATTATCATGTGTACAGAAAGTGATTTCACCATCATTCAGGTTTTCAATCAATTCTGTTTTGTATTCATTGTTTGCGTATTCCTTCAAAGCATCGGCTTTGGAAACGGGATAAAGTGAGAATTCTGCTTTTTTCTTTGCATTCTCCAGCATTTTTTTCTCGATTCTATCAAAATCAGCGTCTGAAAAAGATTCATCTCCAAAATCTACGTCGTAATAAAACCCGTTTTCTATGGCAGGACCAATAGTTAATTTTGCGTTTGGATAGAATTCCATGATGGATTGTGCCAACAAGTGGGCGGATGAATGCCAAAAAGCTTTCTTCCCTAAATCATCATTCCAGGTCAACAATTGTACGTTTGCATCTTCCGTAATCGGCGTGGTTGACTCGACTTGAATATCGTTAACTACTGCTGACAATACGTTTCTTGCCAGTCCTTCACTAATGCTCAGCGCAATACCCATCGGACTTATTCCGCTCTCATATTGTCTGACGCTTCCATCGGGAAGTGTAATGTTGATCATTGAATTCATTTTTTTGAATTGCAAATTTACGATTTTTAGAGATATTCATCATTTTATTTTCTGATAAGTATTTTTAACTTTGGACTCTATGAATACAATCGAATATACTTCAGCTGAAGAAGCCGTGAAAATGGTGAAAAGTGGCGACCGAGTTTTTGCACACGGAAGTGCGGCTACTCCGCTTTATGTTTTGAATAAATTGCTCAAAAGAGCAGGTGAAATAAACGACATTGAATTGGTGGCTATCAGCACCTTTGGTGATATCGAATGGAAAGAACCTGGCGTGACCGATAGTTTTTATTTAAATTCATTGTTTGTTTCTCCCAACATTCGGGAATGGGCAAATAGTTCACGTGGAAAATATGTTCCTATTTTTTTAAGTGAAATTCCGTTGTTATTTAGTCGAAATTACCTTCCGCTGGATGTGGCGATTGTTCAAGTTTCACCGCCGGATAAACATGGTTATTGTAGTTTAGGAACTTCGGTGGATGCAGCTTGGTCAGCGGTTCGGAATGCGAAAAATGTAATTGCACAAGTCAATCCACAAATGCCACGAACTTTGGGTGATTCACCAATTCATTATTCCAAGTTTTGTTCCATGGTTTGGCACGATGCTCCTCTTCCGGATTTGGATTACAGCAGCAAAACGAATCCAATTATTGAAAAGATTGGTGAAAATGTAGCGGAATTAATCGAAGATGGTTCTACCCTTCAAGCAGGAATTGGAGCTATTCCGGATGCTGTTTTGAAATGTTTGACGAATCACAAAGATCTGGGTGTTCATACCGAAATGTTTTCAGACGGTGTGGTTCCTTTGATTCAATCGGGTATTATTAACAACGAGAAAAAGAAAATTCTAAAAGGAAAAACAGTTACTTCTTTCATTGCTGGAACCAAAAAAGTATATGATTTTGTGGATGACAACCCAAGTATGTCGTTTATGAATGTTTCGTATGTAAATAATGCGGCCGTAATTCTTCAAAATCCAAAAGTAGTAGCGATAAACAGTGCTTTGGAAGTAGATTTAACCGGACAAATTTGTTCAGATTCCATCGGAACGTATCAATTTTCTGGAATTGGAGGTCAAATGGATTTTATGCGTGGTGCGGCTTTATCAGAAGGTGGGAAACCGATTATCGCTTTGCCTTCCGTTACCAATAAAGGAATCTCGCGGATTACTCCTTTCTTGAAAGAGGGTGCAGGCGTTGTGACTACAAGAGGTCATGCGCACTATATCATCACCGAATATGGAACTGTAAACCTTTATGGAAAGAATTTGGAACAACGCTCGAAGTTATTGATTAGCATTGCCCATCCCGATCATAGAGAAATTCTGGAAAAAGCGCATTTTGAAAGATACAGACAGTAAGAATATTATTGTCGAGAACGTTTGATGTAGAAAAAGGCAGTGATAATTCCAAAGAGTACATTGGGTCCCCAGGCGGCAACAAAAGGGGAAACGTAACCTTGGGAGGAATAAGTTAAGGAGATTTGGTTCAGGAAGATGTAAATAAATGCCATCAAAACACCCATCGCTAAATTCAATCCAAGTCCTCCTCTTTTTTTCTGAGATGAAATGGAGAGCGCTAGAACCGTTAGAATAAATGCCGAAAAGGGAGAACTATTCCGTTGATGAAATTCATTCAAATACGCGTTGATACTCGCTGAACCTTTGAATCTTTGTTTTTCAATAAACTGACTTAATTCAATGGAATTCATGGTTTCGGCTACATATCCTTCGGGTAAAATTTCGTCGGGCGTTGCGGTGAACGTCCGTTCCAACTTCGATTGATAACCCAAGCTATCTATAAAGTCCGATTTCACGCGTCGGATGTAGGCGTTTTGAAGTTGATATACCGAATCGTTGGAATCCCATTTAAAGGAAGAAGCTGAAATTTGATATACCAATTTCTCCTTTTCAAACTCTTGATACACAAAGCTATTTCCTCTTTTTTGAATTCGGTCGTAATTGAGGGCGAAAATAAACTCATCGGGTGCAATCTGGGAAGAAATTTTTTGGCGTTCGTAATATTCCCTGTTTTTGGAATTACTTAAAAGATATTCGTATTGGTATTTATTCTTTTTAATGTTCGCCCAAGGCAGTGCGAAATTATTGACAAACAAAGCGGTAAGTGCAATAATTGCAGCGACCCATAAATAGGGTTTTGTAATTCTATGAAAACTAATTCCACCCGCTTGCGCTGCTACAATCTCGGTTTGCATCGTCAATCTCGAAGTGAAATAAATAACCGAAATAAAAACAGCAACCGGTAAAAAAGTATTAACCAACCAAACGGCCCAAAACGGATAAAAATTGATAAGTGCCGCCATAGGCGTAGAACCGTTGTCCTCAATCCGACCTAACTTTTGACTCAAGTCAATGACCACCGCAATGGTCGAAAGTAAGATCACCATAAAGAAAAAGGTGCTCACAAAGTTTTTTACAATATACTTATCAAATATTTTCAATTACAATCGTTGTTTTAATCGAGGTAGGACTTGATTTTTCCATTCCGTGAAATCGCCCTCTAAAATATGCTTTCTTGCGGTTTGTACCAAATCTAAATAAAATGCCAAGTTATGAATCGAAGCGATTTGTTTTCCTAAAAATTCATTTGCAACAAACAAATGACGCACATAGGCTTTTGAATATTCCACATCGACAAAACTGGTTCCCAATTCATCCAAAGCAGAAAAATCCTCTTTCCATTTGGCGTTTTTCATATTCATCACTCCATTCCACGTAAACAACATTCCATTTCGTGCATTTCGGGTGGGAAGCACACAGTCAAATTGATCTACACCCAAAGCGATGCACTCAATTAAATTCCAGGGTGTTCCTACGCCCATCAAATACCTGGGTTTTTCATGAGGTAAAATATCCGTCACCAAATCGGTGATTTCATACATAACATCTTCCGGTTCTCCCACACTCAATCCACCGATTGCATTTCCTTCTGCGCCAAAATCAGCGATGTATTTTGCGGAATCTTTGCGTAATTCGGGAAAAGAACAACCTTGGACTATCGGATATAATGTTTGTTTATAGCCATACAATTCAGGATTTTCATTCAGCCACGTTCGGCAACGTTCTAACCAACGATGAGTTACGTTCATCGCTCTCCTAGCATCGCCAAATCGAGCTGGAATTCCAATTAATTCATCAAATGCCATAATGATGTCTCCACCGATATACCGTTGGATTTCCATCGATCTTTCGGGAGTAAACATGTGGTAGGAACCATCGATATGCGATTTGAAACGAACACCTTCTTCCGACTTTTTACGACTGGTTGCCAACGAATAGACCTGAAAACCACCGCTATCGGTCAAAACAGGACGATCCCAATTCATGAATTTATGTAGTCCTCCAGCTTTATTGAGAATTTCCGTTCCTGGACGTAAATACAAATGATAGGTATTTCCCAAAATAACTTGGGCTTTGATGTCTTCTTTCAGTTCACGTTGATGAACGGATTTCACACTTGCAACCGTTCCCACGGGCATAAAAATAGGAGTTTGAATCACCCCGTGAGCGGTTGTAATTTCTCCGGCTCGCGCTTTGGATTGGGTATCTTTACCCTGAATTTTGAATTTCATTGCTGCAAAGATAAAGATGTTTCTAATTCTAGGAACTTTCTATCGACTTTCTAGGTAAAAATCTCTGCGAACTCTGCGTGAAACTCTATGAACTCTGCTTGAAAAAAGCTAGAATAAGTGTTAAAAACTCAGCAAAATATATTTTCGTGTCTTATATAAATTTATTCTTCATTTTCAAATCAGTTAAATGCTCAATTTCCTCTGTTTAAAACTGAAATTGTTTAAACATTTCTTAAAACCGACTATAAATTCGTTTAGTATCAAGCTATGCTTTAATTTTGCACAAAATTTAAATATGGATTTAGGAAAGTTTGAATGGATGATTGATGAAGGTATTCGTTTAGGACTTAAACTATTAGTAGCTTTAGTTGTACTTTCTTTTGGATTCTGGCTAGCTGCACGTTTGAAAAAACTCATTCGGAATCGAATGATCAAAAGGCATGTTGAACCTACCATTCAAGAATTCTTACTTCCGGTTCTTGATGTTTTATTCAAGTTATTGGTTATCCTTACGGCCATCAGTACCGTAGGTATAAAAGTTACCTCATTTGCTGCGATACTTGCGGGTTTAGCGGCTGGAATTGGACTTTCTTTGCAAGGAAGTTTAGCCAATTTCGCAGGCGGACTTTTGATTATTTTCTTTAAACCTTTTAAAATTGGCGATTATATAGAAGCACTGGGTGAAGGCGGAACGGTAGAATCAATCAGTATTCTTTATACAAGTGTTGTGACTGCAAGTCAGCAAGTTGTAATTTTACCCAATTCCAGTTTGTTAAATAATCCGATTAAGAATTACTCTTTAAAACCGAATCGAAGGTTGGATATTAACATTGGCTTGCCGTACAATGAAGATTTGGACAAAACGATTGAAACCTTGAAAACGATGCTTAATGAGGAGCCAACCATCCTCAAAGACAAAGAAATAACGGTTGAAGTTTTAAGTTTTTCAGATTTACGAATTAATTTAGCGGTTCGGGCCTTTGTGAATAGCGGAGATTATTGGGATACCTACTTTAAATTATACAAGAAATCGATTGATATTTTAGGAAAGAACAACATTTCTATCTCGATTCCCGTTTCTCAATTACATATTAACAAAAACACCTAAATATATGATTTTCAGAATTTTGATTTTTTGTTTATTTCTTCCGATTTTTGGACAATCCCAATCGACTTGGGTAAAAAGTCATTTGGAAGCGGATTTTTATAAAAATCAATTTACCGGATTTTATTTGTATGACCCTGAAACCAAACAAGTTTTGGAAGATTACAACGGTGCAAAATATTTCACTCCGGCTTCCAATGTGAAGATTCTTTCGTTGTACAGTGCAATGAAAGTTTTGACTGATTCTATTCCTGCGCTTCGTTACGAGCGGAAGGACGGCAATCTTTACATCGAAGGTTTGGGTGATCCGACTTTTCTTCATCCAGAATTTAAATCCGTGACGCGTGCGCTTGATTTCTTGAAAAAAGAAGAAGGTTCGATCAATTTGTTTTGGGGGAAATTTGAAGGTTCCCGAATGGGAATTGGATGGTCGTGGGAAGATTATGAAAAATACTATTCCGCCGAACGAAGTGAACTTCCTTTGTATGGAAATATGGCAACAGTAAAAAAAGGAAAAGGTGGTCCTTCTGCTTTTCCATTGACTTTGGCTGATTCAGTTGAATACCGAGAAAGTCTTTTCACCCGTGATTTTTATGACAATAAATTCTATGTCGGTTCTCGAAATGGTGCATCTACACGCGTTCCATTCGTGGTGAAGGATGAATTAATTCGACAAATGTTATCTGACGCTATAAAAAAAGAAGTGTTTTTGACCGATAAACCGTTGTCTAAAAACGCCAAAACGCTTTTCAGTATTCCGTCCGATTTGGTGTATAAACGAATGATGGAAGTAAGTGATAATTTCTTGGCAGAACAACTCTTATTGATGGTTTCCGCACAAGTTTCAGGCGCCATGAGTTCAGAAAGAGCGGTCAGTTATATGAAATCAAAATATTTGAAAGGAATGCCCGATGATCCGGTTTGGGTCGATGGATCAGGTTTATCGAGATACAATCTCTTTTCGCCGAGAGACCTTGTTTTTGTTTTGGATAAATTGTATTCCGAATTCCCGCAAGATCGTTTATTCAACATCTTTGCTGTAGGTGGACGAACCGGAACTTTACGTTCGAATTATGGTGGGAAAACGCCGTATATCTATGCAAAATCCGGAACCCTTTCAAACAATTATTGCTTAAGTGGATACTTGGTTACAAAATCTGGAAAAACCTTAATTTTTAGTGTGATGAATAATCATTATCAGAAAGAAAATTGGCAAGTTCGACAAGAAACACAAAAACTATTGGAACACGTTCGAGATAATTATTAAAAAAAAAACTCAAAAATAAAATGTTATCTTTTTGTTAATCATATAGTTTGGGTATGATTTTCTCTATGTATGAAGTAAGCTTTAATCATAAAAATAGAGAGAATATGAAAACGACAAAGATTAACACAAGCTTTAACCACCACCTAGAATATCGATTTAACCTATTAATGAAAATAAGGGATTTTAAAGAGGATTTAAATCTGCTTTCAGAGAAAATTCGATCACTTTCTGAGCGCTTGATTCAGGAATATAGCACGGGTTTGATTTTTTTAGGTCAACATGTCAATCTGAATAATCAAGAGAAAGCAGAAAAGATATTAGACCATATTCGAGTCTATATAAACCGTATGAATCAAGCCTTACCGCGAATGGATGATTCAGAATTCAAAATCAAAAATAGCTCAACTTTCTCCTTTCAAGCTAAATCATTTAATATCAGTAAGGATAAACTATTTGACTATTCCAGAGTATTTGAAAGGTTTGGAAAGAAATATCTAGGTTTAAATGAAATTAAAATTTGGGAAGTCAATTTCGGTATTTTTGATGAAAAATATGCGAATTCTTTTGATGATTATTCTGAAACCATTGATCTAATTAGCAAGGTTTTCGAGCGATTTACTCCAAGTCAAATTGAATCCTTAACCAAAATCATTACTGAAAACCAAAATCTAGTTATGGAGTATTCTGAAACTGAAAATTACGAGGTTCAGAACATGAAGACGATAGCTAAATTTAAACGTGAACTAAATCCACAAAATATGTGGAATAAATTTTTGGAAGTCCTTTCTGGCGACTCTCATCTTTCAGCTGAAGAGAAAATGATGATCAGTCGATGGAAGGAATCCGGACAGAATCGATGCCCAGGGAGTTAGAGTTTAATCTAAAACCATAAATCTTCCGCCTCTTCCTTTTTTCTTTCCGCCGAATTGATCCAATTTAAAGCCTAAGGAAAACATCACATATCGTTTCAAAACATCGTTTTCATAATCTAAAATTTGGGTCTCAGATATTGTTCTTTTTGAACCCGTATTTTCACCCAAAATATCGTAAACTTTCACTTTAAACGTTAATTTATCATTCCAGAAATTATAGGCTAAACTCGTATTCCACAAAAAGAAATCCTTTTTAAAACCATCGGAAATATTGGAATTGTAGGTGTAACTAAAGTCATTTCCAAACACAAATTTCTTGGGCCAGTAATTCGTCGTTTCGATTTTGAAGGTATGTTGCACATTGTCGCGACGATCAATACTATAGTTTTTGTAATCTGAGAATTGATAATTCAAGGTATAACTTGGATTGATGGTTACCACTTTATTCAAATCCCAATTGAAATTCACGCGCGGACGTAGATTGTAATTTCTGGATTCATATTTAATTCCATCAACAAAACCTTGTCGGTATGAATGGCTTGAACCCAATCCTATGCCTAATCTAAATTTATGACTTCCTTGTGAAAAAGATTTATTCACATTGAACCCACCCCAAACCATGTAATTTCCTTCCACATTTTCATAGGTAGCTGTGGTTTTAAAGTTATCATCAATCAATCGATAATCTACAACCGAATTTTCTTCATACGTTCCTCCCAAATAAATATTGTAGCCAGATTTTGACTGAAAATTATAATTATTAAAGCCTGCGTACAAACTATGTTCTTTGATTGGATTTAAATCGGGATTTCCCAAACGTATAAACAATGGATTCGATAAATCTTCGATGGGTAACAATTGTTCCGCGGTAGCAAATCGCAGATCATAGGAGTAATTCATGTAAATCGAACCTCTTTCTGAAAAACGATAATTGGCATTAAAGGAAACAAACGGAGCGACTTCATCTTGTTTTAATTCGTAGTGTGTTCCTCTGTAAAATCCATTGCTGTTTTGATTTAAAAAATTCGCACCCGCCGAAAGATTGAAGTACAGCTTCTTTTTTTGTAAATTCAATGACAAATACGGATTTATACTGTTAATATCTGAGCTTATTTCAGAAGTAAGAAATTCATTTTCTTGGCTATAATCATTGGTAAACGCATCGTAGTCCAAGTTGTTTTTCAGATTTTTTATATTCTTTAAATTGTATTCCGTTCCTACTCCTAATTTCAAAGAATCTGAAATCATGAATGAATATTCTACTTCGATATCATAGGCATCTTCGGTATTTCTTTGTTTTGAAAACTGATTTCTTATATCATCGGGATCGGCTGTTTGATAGAAATAGGTATTTGAAATCGTGGTTTCGTCGGATTGGTATTTTTTATTTTTATTCGAAAAATCCACACTCAACTGCGACTTATTTTTAAATGATTTGAAGTAATTAATATCGTTGGAGAAGTTTTGAGTCAAGGTCTCCGTACGTGTATTTCCATTGCTATCATTCAGTAAATCATCGTTTTCATTGACTGTAAATTTATCAAAAATGGAAGAAGATTCTGTTTTATTGTATGCATATTTGGGTTCAATCCAAATCGTACTTGTCGAATCAATTTTCACTTCGAAACTGGTATTAAACGTATGATTGTAGGATTGATTTCGGGTTTGATTTCTAGATTCTGTAATAAAAGTTCGGCCGGGCATTAAATTTTCTTGTCGACTGAAGTTGTTGTTTTTGGTATCGCTTTGGGTATAAAAATAGCTTCCGTTGAAATCGATGTCTTTTCCAAAAGAATCGGCATAGTTAATTCCTCCCAAATGAGATTGGGTAATCCCATTTCCTCCTCCGAAATTCATTCCATTCACTCCAAAGGAACCATCAGAACCTCTCCACGTTGACCTACTTCGACCACCGCCCATATTGTCAAAAATCTCATTCATTGAAAATCCGACGGAGTTGATGTTGTTGGAAGAACCCAATACACTCAACCGCGATTTTCCCTTGAAATAATTAAACATCAAACTCGATTCATAGCGATCTTCGGTTCCATATCCCGCCAGAAGTTTGAGCATAATTCCTTTGTTTTTCTCCTCGTCTATGGTGAAATTTATAGTCGCTTCGTTGGAACTCGCCTTTTCTTTGGCCAATTCTTCTTTTTTGGTTTTGGTATCGGTCACTTGCACTTTATTGATAATATCTGCTGGAAGATTTTGCAACGCAATTTTTCCGTCCTTATCAAAAAACGGTTTTCCATTTACCAAAATTTGGTTAACTTCTTTTCCGTTCACCGTGATTTTTCCTTCTTCATCGATTTCTACGCCAGGTAATTCTTTCAGTAAACTTTCCACATTCGCGTCGGGACGAACTTTAAAAGATGCAGCATTGAATTCCAAGGTGTCCGTTTTTATACGAATCGGTGGTGCGCCCGTTATAACTACACCTTCCAAATTTATCAAAGGTTTTAATTTCACTCGACCTAAATCAATATTCTCTGTTAATCCCGAAAAATCTTTTTGATATTCTCCTACCAAATCATCTGAAATAGTAAAAAACACATCCTCATTGGTTTTACGAACTTCCATTTTAAAATTCCCTTGAGAATCGGTCAAAGAATAATCGATAAGAGTTGAGTCTTTTTTTAAGGTTAAATATACCGTCGCAGCTTCTACTGGCGAATCAATTATGTCATCAATCGCGGTTCCTGAAATAATAACCGTGTTTTGTGCCTGAAGTTGAAGTCCAAAGAAAACAGTGAATACGAAAAATAAAAAATTCTTTTTCAATTGAATCATAGTTGGTTAATTAATCTGCAATAGTAGGGAAAAACGAGATATTTAACTCTGTGAAAAATTACTTTCCATACTACCAACCACTTTAACGTTGGAAACTAAATATTAGTATGACTTAAGTTTTAGTAATTCTGTGGTTCTTTTTCTACTTTCCGCATAATAATCTCCGCCTACATTTGCGTTTTTGTAAGATGGAATCATCGATTTTAATTTTGGATCCCATTCTTTGACATCGTCCGGAAAACACTTCTCCATTAAATCGAGCATGATTTTCACGGCAGTAGACGCGCCAGGAGAAGCACCTAGAAGAGCAGCAATTGTTCCGTCGGCTGAACTCACAATCTCGGTCCCAAATTGTAAAACCCCACCTTCTTCCTTATCCTTTTTAATGATTTGAACCCTTTGGCCAGCGACTTCTTCTTTCCAAAACTCACCTTTTGCATCCGGAAAAAATTCCTTGAGTGCTTCGATTTTGTCTTCTTTGGATTGCCGAACTTGTTCTATCAAATATTTGGTCAAAGGTAAATTATGCAAACCTGCAGATAGCATGGGTTTTAAGTTACTCCACTCAATGGAAAGCGGCAAATCCCAATAGGATCCATTCTTTAAAAACTTGGTTGAAAATCCAGCAAAAGGACCAAATAATAACTGTCTTTTTCCATCGATTAAGCGTGAATCCAAATGCGGAACCGACATAGGAGGAGCTCCCACTTTTGCTTTTCCATACACTTTGGCATGGTGTTTATCAATTACTTCGGGATTGGTACACAGTAACCATTCGCCACTAACTGGAAATCCACCATACCCTTCGCCTTCCTCAATTCCCGATTTATCCAAAAGATGCAAAGCACCACCACCCGCTCCAATAAACACAAAATCAGCTTCTACTTTTATTTTCGTATTCGTTGCGAGGTTTTTAATTTTTAACAGCCATTTCCCGTCCTTTTGCTTTAGTTTTTTTACTTCATGAGCTAGATTTAATTTAACCTCCTCATTCATCAAAAGATTCATAATTAAACGATGGGTCAAATCTCCAAAATTCACATCCGTTCCATCTTCCATACGTGTGGCTGCGACCTTTTGACTTTTATCTCTGTGTTGCATTATTAATGGCAACCATGCTTTCAACTGATTGAAATCTTCTGAAAACTGCATTCCTTTGAATAGTGGGTTTTGAATCATTTTCTGCCATCGTTTTCTCAAAAATTCAACATCCTCTTCACCCCACACAAAACTCATGTGCGCTACGGGATCAATGAATTTTTCAGGTTGTTTAATAAATCCGGTTTCGACCAAATACGCCCAAAACTCGCGTGACATTTCAAACGAAGTAGCTACGTTTATTGCCTTTTGAATATCGATATTTCCCTTTTCATCTTCCGGTGTGTAATTCATTTCACAAAAACCGGAATGACCTGTTCCTGCATTATTCAGTGCATCTGAACTTTCACCCGAAATTACAGCTAGTTTTTCGTAAATCGATATTTTTATTTTGGAATTTAATTTTCTCAGAAGTACGGCTAAAGTCGCACTCATAATGCCTGCTCCAATTAGAACGGCATGGGTTTCTTCTGTATTATTCAATTTCATTGTGGCTATGTTTAGGCTTACAAATTTACGATAAGGATTTTGGACAACATAGTTATAGTAGAAATTTGAACCAATTGTCTGAAATGAAACAGTACTAAAACAATCAATTTTACAAGGAATTCAATCGAAGTAACTCATCCAAAAACTCCCGATTGTTAGCCAACCGTGGTACTTTATTTTGTCCGCCTAATTTTCCTCTGGATTTCATCCAATCAAAAAATAAATCTTCTCTTGCAATGTTTAATTTCAACGGATTTAAGGTTATGTTTTTGTAGCGTTTGGCTTCGTAATCCGAGTTTAATTCCTGCAAAGAGTTATCTAAGACTTCTACAAACTGATTTAGATTTTCAGGCAATTTCTCAAATTCAATTAACCATTCGTGTGCACCTTTTCCTCTTCCTTCCATAAAAATAGGCGCTGCGGTGAATTCCTTGATAATAGCTCCGGTTACACCGCACGCTCTTTTCAATCCTTCTTCGGCATTTTCAATGATTAATTCCTCACCAAATGCATTGATGTAATGTTTGGTTCGACCGGTAACTACGATTCGGAAAGGACTTGTCGATGTAAATTTAACGGTATCACCGATTACATAGCGCCAAAGTCCACCGTTCGTTGTAATGACAATCGCATAATTTTTACCGATCTCCACATTTTCAAGCGGAATTACTTTGGGATCTTCGGATTCAAATTCTTCCATCGGGATGAATTCATAATAAATTCCATTGTCCAAAAGCAAAAGCATGTCTTTGGAATCGCTTTGGTCTTGAATGGCAAAAAATCCTTCCTACGCATTGTAAATTTCATAGAAATTCAACTTTTTATCGGTCAATGCGCGGTAATTTTCTTCGTACGGTTTGAAACTAACTCCGCCATGAAAAAAAGCTTCCAACATGGGCCAAACTTCATCGAGTTTTTGATTTCCCGTCTCGGCCAAAACATGGTTTAGCAAAACCAACATCCACGATGGAACTCCAGTTAGACAACCGATATCTTCTTGAATCACAGCCTGAGAAATCGCTTTCATTTTGGTTTCCCATTCCGTCATCAAAGAGATTTGCTTATTGGGTGTATTTCTTAATTCCGCATAAAAAGGGAGATTATCGATGAGAATTGCTGATAAATCACCAAAAAGAGTATCGTATTTTTGATAAAGCTCACTGCTTCCGCCGAGGCGTAAATTTTTATTTTTAAATATTTCGGTGTCGGGATGGTTGTTTAAATAAATCGCAAACAACATTTTCCCTGATAAATAATGGCAATCTTCCAAGGACTCTTCACTTATGGGAATGAATTTACTTTTCGCATTCGTCGTTCCCGATGATTTGGCAAACCATTTCACTTTTCCATGCCAGCTCACATCGGGAATTCCCTTTCTCGCTTTTTCAATGTACGGTTCAAACTGCTCATACGTAACCAGCGGAATATGAGATTGAAAAGCACGGTAGGAATCAATTTCATCAAAACCATACAACTTCCCATATTCGGTATTCCGGGCGATGGAAAGATTATTAAATAAAATTCCTTCTTGGGTTTCGATTGGATGTTTGATGAAATGCTCAATTTGACGCATACGTTTGCGCATCAAAAGTTCCATCACTTTATTGACCAATCCTAGTGCCGGCATAATTTTGTAATTTTACAACAAATTTACACAAAAGAATGACTATTGAAGGACAGATTCGAAAGATGATTACTGAAAACGGAAATCCAATCCGTTATTATTTGAATTTAAAAGACGATTATCTCGATGTAAATCAACAATTGGGAAAAAAAATCCATTTGATTCATGACCATGATGAATGTCTGGGATGTGGGCTAAATAAGGAAATCTTCAGAATGGGTTATTGTAAAACCTGTTTTTTCACACTTCCTCAAGCGAATGAAAGTATCATCCGACCCGAATTGTCCACCGCTCATTTGGGGATTGAACAACGCGATTTGGAATGGGAAAAGAATTTTGAATTGCGACCACACATCGTTTATTTGGCACTTTCCTCCGAAGTAAAAGTAGGCGTAACGCGGGAAACTCAAATTCCTACACGTTGGATTGATCAAGGTGCAAGTAGCGCAATTGTATTCGCAAAAACAGAAAATCGATACGAAGCAGGAATGATTGAAGTGGCTTTAAAAGAGCATGTCGCAGATAAAACGAACTACCAACGGATGTTGAAAAATGAAGTTCCAAAAATTGATTTAATTCAACAAAAAGATTTATTCAAAATTTATATTCCCGAAGAGCAGTCGCAATTTTATGTCAACGATAATTTGATGTACGATTTCCATTATCCAGTTGAAGAATATCCGACCAAGATAAAATCACTCAATTTGCGGAAAGAGAAAGAATTTGAAGGAACTTTGGTTGGAATCAAAGGCCAATATTGGATTTTCGATGGAGGTGTAGTATGGAATGTTCGTGGGCACGAAGGTTCGTACGTAAAATTTGAATTGTAAAACAGATTTTAGAAAATATAGGAAATAAAAAAGCCGTCTTGTTACGAAACAAGACGGCTTTATTTTTTAAAGTCCAATACTTATTGCTTTGAAGCTTCTACTGAAACTTTTCTGAATTCTTTGAACATTTTGCTTAGTTCCAAGGCTGCTTTACGAGCTCTTGTTCCTGCCGCTTTGTTTCCTTTTTCGATTTGAGCATTTGATTCGGTCTGGAATGATTCGAATTCTGCATTGATTTTGTCAACTAGATCTTTCATTTTATACTTATTTAGATTATTAAAGCTAACAAAAATAGCATTTAATGCGATAAAAACAAGGATTTGCCTGAAATTTTATAACCAAAAAACAAAATGTGTTATACTATAAATCACCAAACCAACCAGTCCACCCACCAAAGTTCCATTGATTCGGATATACTGTAAATCTTTTCCTACCTCGAGTTCCAACTTGTTACTCAGGTCTTTACCCTCCCAACTTTCTACGGTATTACTAATAAGTCGTTCTACTTCGTTTCGGTTTTTTAAAACCATTCTATACAGAAAATGACGAATCCAATTGTTGATTCTTTTTCCCATTTTTTGGTCATTTGTCAGATTAAAAGAGAGTTTTTGAATGTTTTTTCGCAAATAATCTTTCAGTAATGACTCCGATTCGTCTAAGTTTTCAAGTAAAATCGTCTTGATTGACTGCCAAGCTTCTTGGGTATAGGAAGCTAAATTTTCTTCGGAAATAAATTCTTGTTTGATATCATCGAACTTTTGATTCCATTTTGGATCGATCAATAAATCTTTGGCAAACTCCTCTAAATTGACAGTTAACTTCTGTCGGACAAAATGATCTTTATCCATTTGGATTTCTTCTATAAAAGCAAGCAAACCATCGGTCACTTCACTTGAAATCTTTTTCCCAGCCAAAAAAGCAATAAAAGGACGATTTTCAGAAATTCGCTGACGAATCATCGCCCGACTTTCACTCACGTATTCACTCAATTGAGGCAATACACGATCCAATAATTTTAGATGTTCTTCTTTTTCAATGATATAATGAATTCCCGACGATGCGAATTTTTGATAATCTATCGACCGAAGAAGTTCCACTCCTTTTGTATTTAAAAAGTCTTCGACCTCTTTGTCATCCAGGTCCAGAATGATTTTTTTTAGGAGAAGTAAGGTTTCGTCTTCCAGAATTTTCTGGTTGTGTTGTTTGCTCAACCAATTGGAAACAATGCTGATTACATCCAACTTCTCAATATACGGTCGAATATTTTCAGGATTTAAAAAGTTATCCTTCACAAAAGTTCCCAAATTTTCTCCCAAATCCTTTTGTTTCCGTTCTATAAGATTGGTATGTGGAATTGGAATTCCCAAAGGATGACGAAATAAAGCCGTTACAGCAAACCAATCCGCCAATGCACCTACCATTCCCGCTTCTGAGAAAGCCTCTACATAACCCATCCACGATTCAGGCGAGCGATGCTGTAAGTAAACCATCACAGCATAAATCAGTGCCATCAGAAAAAATAAGCCCGTGGCGATTCGTTTATGTTTTCGTAATTGTGCTTCTTTTGAGACAGACATGCGGTTAAGTATTAATTGGATTCTAAGGTATAAAAAAAGTAGAGACCGCCTTGATTAAATAGGAACGAATTCGATGTTTTTAAAAGAATTTAATCCGAAACCGTCCAATTTCCCTTTTCAGAAACTTTAATTCCCACTTGTTGATTCAATTCAAAATAAGGTGTGACCGATTTTGAAAAAACCGTATCCCATTTAATTTCTTGATTGATTTCATTTCGAAATTGAAGTTCTTTTACTGATTCATCATTCTTTAATTTATTGATATACAGTGTTTTTGAATTTTCTATTTTCTGATTCCAAAATCCATCTTGGTATTGAAAATAACCATGATAAGCCAATAAAGGCAAAGATGAAAACATCAACCCCAAAAAGAAAAAAAGAAAATTCATCCATTTTTTTCGTTGAGAATGAATCAATAAAACAAAAAGTCCATAGATAGAAACGGCGGTAGAAAACACCAAAATATGCGGAAAATAAGAAGCAAAAACCCGATCGGTAAAATAGACCGATGTTTGTTCACCCCAAAAGAAATAGGCGATGTACCAAACGATGAGTAAAACAAATACCAGCGTTAAAATCCTTTGTAAAATAGTCGATGTCTTTTTCAAATTCAGTGAATATTTAGGAAGTTTGAATCGGCAAACAAATTTACGATTTCATTAATTTTAGAAGAATGTCAATTGCGGAATTTGCCAAGTTTGTTCCAGGACCATAAATAGCATGCGCGCCGTGTTGATACAGGTAATCGTAATCTTGTTTTGGAATTACACCACCTACTACAATGAACATATCGTC
Organism: Weeksellaceae bacterium; assembly: GCA_041676545.1. Lineage (GTDB taxonomy): Bacteria > Bacteroidota > Bacteroidia > Flavobacteriales > Weeksellaceae > Moheibacter. The sequence continues at coordinate 42,247 of JBAYRQ010000012.1, forward strand.
TCTTCCGTATTTTTTTAATTCTTCCACCACTTCGGGAACCAAAGTCCTGTGACCCGCTGCTAAAGAGGAAATACCTAGAATATGAACGTCATTTTCTACAGCTTGTTTTGCAACTTCTGCAGGCGTTTGAAAGAGTGGAGCAATGTCCACGTCAAATCCCATATCTGCATAACTGGTCGCTACTACTTTCGCACCACGGTCATGTCCGTCTTGACCCATTTTAGCAACCATTATTCGCGGTCTTCGTCCAAAATGTTCGGCAAATTCATCGGCTAAATTTCTAGCTTCGATAAACGCATTGTTGTTATTGGCTTCCATAGCATATACTCCTTGAATGGCTTTTGTTTGTGCTTTATGCCGTCCGAAAACATTTTCCAAAGCGGTTGAAATTTCACCTAAACTTACTCTTCGTCGTGCCGCCTCAATCGAAAGTTCCAATAAGTTGGCTTTTCCATCTTTTGCAGCCTGGGTAAGTTGAGCCAGAATTTCATCTACTTTTTCTTGATTTCTTTCGGTTTTCATTTTATTTAACCGTTCAATTTGACTTAAACGAACGGCGGAATTGTCTATATCCAAAATCTCTAATTCTTGTTGGTCTAATTTGGATTTATAGGAATTTATACCCACAATTACATCGTCCCCAAAATCAATTCTCGCTTGTTTTTTAGCAGCGGCTTCTTCGATTCGCATCTTTGGAATTCCCGCTTCAATCGCTTGGGTCATTCCGCCTAATTCTTTGACTTCATCGATATATTCCCATGCTTTTCTCATCATTTCTTGCGTCAATGCCTCAATCATATAACTTCCAGCCATGGGATCTGCCGTTCGACAAATTTGAGATTCTTCTTGAATGATTAATTGGGTATTTCGTGCAATTCTCGCTGAAAAATCGGTTGGCAAAGCAATCGCTTCATCCAGAGCATTGGTATGTAAAGATTGAGTTCCGCCCAATGCGGCAGCCATCGCTTCGATAGTAGTTCGTGTCACATTGTTGTACGGATCTTGTTCCGTCAAACTCCATCCGGATGTTTGACAATGCGTCCGTAACATCAAAGATTTTGGGTTTTTCGGATTGAATTCCTGCATCATCTGCGCCCATACCACACGAGCCGCTCTCATTTTCGCGATTTCCTGAAAATAATTCATTCCTATCGCCCAAAAGAAAGACAAACGCGGCGCAAAATCATCAATTTTTAATCCTGCAGTCAATCCTGTTTTCACGTATTCATACCCATCTGCTAACGTGTATGCCATTTCTAAAACAGGTGTTGCACCCGCTTCTTGCATGTGATAACCCGAAATACTGATCGAATTAAATCGAGGAATGTTTCGAGAGGTATATTCAAAAATATCGGCGATTATTTTCATGGAAGGAGTCGGTGGATAGATGTAGGTATTTCGCACCATAAATTCCTTCAAAATATCGTTCTGAATGGTTCCACTCAATTGATTCTGATGTACACCTTGTTCTTCGGCTGCAACAATATAAAAAGCTAAAATCGGTAAAACTGCACCATTCATAGTCATCGAAACCGAGATTTTATCCAATGGAATTTCATTAAATAAAATCTTCATGTCTTCCACAGAATCAATCGCTACACCTGCTTTTCCAACATCACCAACCACTCGATCATGGTCAGAATCATAGCCACGGTGCGTTGCCAAATCAAAGGCAACCGACAATCCTTTTTGTCCGGCAGCTAAATTTCGTTTGTAAAAAGCATTCGATTCTTCAGCTGTTGAAAATCCAGCATATTGCCGAATGGTCCACGGTCTTCGCGCATACATGGTTGTATACGGACCGCGCATAAAAGGTGAAATTCCCGGAAGATTATCCAAATAAACGAAGTCTTTGTTGTCCTCAAACGTATATAAATCCTTGATTTGAAGATTATCCAACTCAAAAGATTCCACTTTCTTAAAATTCTCTTTGGACGTCGTTTTGTAATTTAAACCTGAAAAATCTTTCCGTGCAGCCATTTTATTTTACGATTCTGATTGATTCGGCTAATTTAAGGAATTTGGAACTTCTATTTGTGTTTTTTGATTGCATATCAGGTTTTACTGATTTAAATAGAGAAATTAGAATCGACTTTTGAATTAAATTCATTCTTTTGAATTGAAACTCATACACTCATAGAATCATTCTCACAAGAATTCGTAATTTTGCAGCATGTCAGATGAAAAAAAATTCAAATCAGGTTTTGTCAATATCCTTGGAAATCCAAACGTAGGTAAATCCACTTTACTGAATTTGTTGATGGAAGAAAAATTGGTAATTGCTACCCACAAAGCACAAACAACCCGTCATCGAATCAAAGGAATCCTTACGACGGAGGATTATCAAATCGTTTTTTCAGATACGCCTGGGATTTTGGAACCGGCTTATGAGCTTCAGACAAAAATGATGGATTATGTAAAAGAAGCGCTAATCGATGCGGATTTGATTTTATATATGGTAGAAATGGGTGAAAAAGTTCCCAAAAACGAAGCGTTTTTTGAAAAGCTTCAAAAATTAAATGTACCTATTTTAGTTCTAATTAATAAAATTGATCAAACTTCTCAAGAAAAATTGGGAGAAGCGGTAGATCACTGGCATTCATTGTTACCTCAAGCAGAAATCCTAGCGATTTCCGCCTTGGAAAATGTAAATGTCGCCTTGTTAAAAGCGAAGATTATTCAATTATTGCCCGAAGGTCCTCAGTATTTTCCAGCGGATCAGTTGACGGATAAAACCGAGCGTTTCATTGTGAATGAAGTGATTCGGGAAAAGATTTTATTGAATTACAAAAAAGAAGTTCCTTATTCCGTGGAAGTAGTCACGCAAATTTTCAAAGAAGGATTGGAACTCATTCAGATTGAGACGGATATATATGTAGAAAGAGATTCTCAAAAAGGAATCTTAATCGGTCACAAAGGAGAATCTTTGTCCAAAGTTGGGAAAGAATCCAGAGAAGATTTGGAAAAGTTTTTCGATAAAAAGATCTTTCTAAAGCTTTATGTAAAAGTGAAAAAAGATTGGCGTAAAAAAGACGGAGATTTGAAACGTTTTGGGTATTAAGAAATGGATATTTTGACTTGGAGAAATGCAAATCCAGCAATTCTAAAAAACATTTTATTCTTATCTTATTGCAAAGGGTTGCATTGATTTAGTTTTCACTTATCTAATAATCTAATTGAAAGAACATAATTTACTAATTCTATAAAAATAGTAGATTAAGAATTGAATTCTCATCAAAAAATCCCGCCGAATTGCTTCGGCGGGATGTGTAATAACTTTCTTAATTCTTCTTATTTAACGGTGAAAACCAATTTATATTCGCCTTCCTTTTCGGGGAAATAATCAATTAATACTACACTGTTTTCGTGAATTTTACCAGCCAATATTTCTTTGGATAATTCATTTAATACATCCTGTTGAACGACTCTTTTCAACGGTCTTGCTCCAAATTGAGGATCGTATCCTTTGTTTGAAATATACGTCAATGCCTCGGCGGTGATGTCTAATGTAATATCGCGTTTTGCTAATTTCTCAGCCAATTCATCGATTTGTAATTTTACAATTCCGGCGATTTGATCGCTTAGCAAAGGTTTAAATAAAATTGTTTCGTCGATACGATTTAAAAACTCCGGTCTAAAGTGACGTTTCAATTCTTCAAATACCGATCGTTTGGTATCGTTGTACACAAATTCTGGATCTTTGTTTTCAAAATCTTCGTAATTCTCCAAAATGATTTGCGAACCGAAATTAGAGGTCATAATGATGATGGTATTTTTGAAATTCACCACACGTCCTTTGTTATCGGTCAAACGACCATCATCTAGAACTTGCAATAAAATATTAAAAACATCGGGATGTGCTTTTTCGACTTCATCTAACAGAACGACGGAATACGGTCTGCGACGAACAGCTTCGGTTAATTGTCCACCTTCATCATAACCAACATATCCTGGAGGCGCACCCACCAATCGGCTCACAGAGTGACGTTCTTGGTATTCACTCATATCGATTCGAGTCATTGAATTCTCATCATCGAAAAGAAATTGTGCCAAAGCTTTTGCCAATTCTGTTTTACCTACTCCCGTTGGACCTAAGAAAAGAAAGGAACCAATCGGTCGATTCTCATCACTCAATCCCGCACGACTTCTACGAATGGCATCTGCTACTGCTTCCAAAGCTTCGTCTTGACCCAAAACACGTTTGTGTAATTCATCTTCCAAATGCAAAAGTTTTTCTCTTTCACTCTGCAACATTTTAGTTACCGGAATTCCGGTCCATTTTGAAACGACTTCGGCGATATCTTCTGCATCAACTGCTTCTTTCACCAGTTTATTTTGACCTTCTTCTGCCATTTGTTTTTCCAGCTGCTGAAGGGTTTCTTCTTCTTTTTTAATCGACTCATACCGAATTCTTGCCACGGTTTCATAATCTCCCGCCCGCTCAGCCTGTTCCGCTTGAATTTTCAAATCATCAATCGATTTTTTGATTTGCTGTACTTGATCGGCTTTTCCTTTTTCTTCGCTCCATTTCGCATTGAGTTCATTTCGATCTTCTTGGAGATTGGCTAATTCTTCTTTTAGGAAGTTTAATTTCTTTTCATCACTTTCTTTTTTAATTGCTTGAATTTCAATCTCCAACTGAATGATTTTCCGATCAAGAATATCCAATTCCTCCGGCTTTGAATTCATTTCCATTCGAAGTTTCGATGCGGCCTCATCCATTAAGTCAATGGCTTTGTCCGGTAGAAAACGATCGGCAATGTAACGCGTTGATAATCGAACGGCAGCGATAATTGCTTCGTCTTTGATTCTGATTTTATGGTGAACTTCATACTTTTCTTTAATTCCTCTCAAAATAGAAATTGCTGACTCTTCATCCGGCTCTTCAATCAAAACTTGTTGGAATCGACGTTCCAACGCTTTGTCCTTCTCAAAGTATTTTTGATATTCACTTAAAGTCGTTGCTCCAATCGCACGCAATTCTCCCCGTGCTAAAGCTGGTTTCAAGATGTTTGCTGCATCCATTGCACCTTCTCCACCACCACCAGCGCCCACCAACGTGTGGATCTCGTCGATGAATAAAATAATATCTCCTGAAGAGTCGGTTACTTCTTTGATAACCGCTTTCAAACGTTCTTCAAACTCTCCTTTGTATTTTGCTCCAGCAATCAGTGCTCCCATATCCAGCGAGAAAACTTTCTTATTCAATAAATTTTCAGGAATATCTCCACTAATTATTCGATGCGCAATTCCTTCTGCAATCGCCGTTTTTCCCACACCTGGCTCTCCAATTAAGATGGGATTATTTTTAGTTCTTCTCGATAAAATTTGCAAAACACGACGAATCTCGTCATCACGACCGATTACAGGATCCAATTTACCTGCGGACGCCAATTCGGTTAGATTCTTGGCATATTTATTTAAGGAATTATAATTGTCTTCTGCACTTTCCGACGTTACTCTTTGTCCTTTTCTCAACTCTTGAATAACTTCAATGGAGTTGTTGTAATTTAATCCTTGGTCTTTCAATAGCTGAGAGACGTTGGACATATTCTTTACGATTCCCAAAAGCAAATGCTCCAAACTCACGAAATCGTCGTTCATCTTTTTGGCTTCTTCCATCGCCAAAGTTAAAACCTTGTTGGTTTCATTTGAAAGATGATTTCCAGAACCGCCTGTAACTTTTGGGAAACGTGAAATAATGTCAGTTAATTCATTCTTGATATAGTCCACATTCCCACCTTGCTTCTCGATGATGAAACTCACAATATCCTGTTCGACTTCCATCATTGCTTTCAAAACATGGGCAGGCTCAATCGCTTGATTGCCCACACTCGCAGCTAGTTGCTGTGCTTTTTGAATCGCTTCTCTTGATTTGATTGTATATTGATTAAAATCCATGTCTGTAAAATTTGATTAACAATAATGCAAAATTAAATCCGAAGTTAAATTTACGACAATCTGACAGATTTTAAAAACAGAAAAAGTGTGAAAAGGGAAATTAAATGAATAAAATAAAGCCCATCCTTCTGGACAGGCTCTTGTTTTTTTGTCGGAGCGACTGGATTCGAACCAGCGACCCCTTGCACCCCATGCAAGTACGCTACCAGGCTGCGCTACGCCCCGAATATTTTCGGCAAATATAATAAATTTTCTTTTGGATTACTCGTCCAAAATTACCGTTATTATTTAGACTCTTTTGCAGAATCATGCACTTTAGACTGAATTTCATCCAACTCTTGTTTAGTCAGGTGTCTCCATTTTCCCAGCGGAACATCCAGTTCCACATTCATAATTCGGTATCGTTTCAATTTGACTACGCGGTTACCCAAATATTCAGTCATTCGTCGAATTTGTCGATTCAAACCTTGGGTCAAAATAATTCGAAATTGATATTCACTGATTTGTTCTACAAAACATTTTTTGGTCACCGTATCTAAAATTGGAACGCCATTCCCCATTTTTTGAATAAACTCATCGGTTATGGGTTCTCTTACATTGACCAAATATTCCTTTTCATGGTTGTTTTTATCCCGAAGGATTTCATTGACAATATCACCATCGTTGGTTAAAAAAATCAAACCTTGACTGTCTTTGTCCAATCTTCCAATAGGAAAAATACGTTCGGGATAATTGATGTAGTCGATGATGTTGTTCTTTTCTCTGCGGGTGTCTGTGGTACAAACAATTCCTCTGGGTTTATTGAAAGCCAAGTAAACAAATTTGGTTTCTTTTCTTCCGACTAACTTTCCATTCAACCGAATTTCATCGGTCGGAGAAATTTTACTTCCCATTTCAGCCACAACGCCATTTATAGTCACTCTTCCTTGTTCAACAAGTTTATCGGCTTCTCTACGAGAGCAATACCCAATTTCACTGAAATATTTATTGATGCGAACTAAGTTATCTTCTTCCATACTAATTGGTAAAATTGCTTATAAGGTCCAAAGATACGTAAGCAAACAACGAAGTCAAAAAAGAATTCAAATCAATCATTCTTAGAGTTTGCACATGTGCTTAATTGCCAGCAAATTACATAAAAGTTCAAAAAATTTATTTCAACCAATTAAATCTTTCCAATTTAAATTCCAATCTGTTTTCAATAGGTATTAAGTTTAATGCCATGAAATCCTTCTTAGGTTCATTCTTAATATCTAATTTTGCCTAAATCCTACAACGAATGTCCTTACACAAAATCAATCCAACAGAAACTTTGGCTTGGAAGAAATTAGAAACTCATTTTGATTCGATTCAATCTTTGCATTTGAAAGAATTGTTTGAAGATAAAAATCGTTTTGAAAACTTTCATCTTTGGTTCCAAGAAATACTTTTTGATTATTCTAAAAATCGAATTACAAAAGAAACCTTGGATTTATTGATTGAATTGGCCGAAGAGTGCAAAGTAAAAGATGCCATCCAAAGTCAATTTTCGGGAGAAAAAATCAATGAGACGGAAGGAAGAGCTGTTTTGCATACCGCCTTACGAAATCGTTCGAATTCGCCTGTTTTTGTGGATGGAAAAGATGTAATGCCTGAAGTAAATTCGGTTTTAAATCAAATGAAAATTTTTTCGGAAAGTGTAATTTCAGGAGAATGGAAAGGATTTAGTGGAAAGGAAATAACCGATGTAGTTAACATAGGAATCGGCGGTTCGGACTTAGGGCCGAAGATGGTGACGGATGCATTGAAACACTATAAAACCCGATTAAATATTCATTTTGTTTCCAATATTGATGGAGCCGATTTGACAGAAACTCTAAAAAAGATTCAACCTGAAACCACTTTATTTATCATTTCTTCCAAAACGTTTACAACGCAAGAGACCATGACAAATGCCTATTCAGCACGGGTTTGGTTTTTAAAAAACGGAGGAAATCAATTTGATATAGCCAAGCATTTTGTAGCAATTTCTACCAATTTCGCTGAAGTTGAAAAGTTTGGAATTGCGCCCGATTCTATGTTCCAATTTTGGGATTGGGTGGGCGGAAGGTTTTCTCTTTGGAGTGCAATTGGTTTGAGTATTTCTTTGGCGGTGGGTTTTAAAAAGTTTGAAGAATTATTGGAAGGTGCGCATGAAATGGATCTTCATTTTAAGAATTCTGATTTTAAGGAAAACATTCCCGTTTTAATGGCACTTATTGGAATTTGGTACAACAACTTCTTTGAGGCAGAAACCACAGTTCTACTTCCATATCAACAGTATTTATCTCGATTTGCCGCTTATTTTCAGCAAGCAGATATGGAAAGTAATGGAAAATCAGTCAACCGAAAAGGAGAGAAAATTAAATATTCAACTGGACCGATTCTTTGGGGTGAGCCTGGCACAAATGGGCAACATGCATTTTATCAGCTGATTCATCAAGGAACCAAATTAATTCCGTGTGATTTTTTGGCAGCGGCAAATTCATTGAATCCAATGGGTGATCATCATCCGAAACTTTTGTCTAACTTTTTTGCTCAAACTGAAGCTTTGGCTTTTGGGAAGTCTGAAAACGAAGTAGTTGAAGAGTTGAAAGCACAAGGAAAAAGTGAGAATGAAATTGAATTCCTCAAAGTTTTTAAGGTGTTTGATGGAAATAAACCTTCGAATTCGTTTTTATACAAAGAATTAAATCCAAAAATTTTAGGGAATTTGATTGCGATGTATGAACATAAAATCTTTGTTCAAGGAATAATTTGGAATATTTTTAGTTATGATCAATGGGGAGTAGAATTGGGCAAGGAATTGGCTGGGGAAATTCTACCTGAATTGGGATCAGCAGATTTAATAGATTCACATGATTCATCAACAAACGGATTGATCAATGCTTATAAAAAATTACGAAAAGGGAATTAATTTAGTCATATTATTTATTGGTACACTTGTACTGAGCCAAAATAGAACGTCTGACTTTGGTTTATTGGGAAAGGTAGAAAGTCTTCAATCGATTACAACATCGTATAATAACCCGAATCAGAATGTAGTTTCTGGTTTTTTGGATAGTGAACAATTCGATTCGATTTATTTAAAATTTGATAGAAGACGAAATTTAATTCTCAAAGAAAACTTTCTGGATTATCGAGGTCGTTTGGGAATTTTTGATCGAACAACGTATGCCTATAATCCTCAAAATCAAATTGAGAAGTTAGAAACCACTTTGATTCAAAACGGTGAGGAACCTCGAAAAATCTCTCAGCGTAAAATCTATTATTACTTAAAAAATCAGCAAATACGAATGGATGAATTCAATTTCGGCCGAACTACGGATCAATTTTGGGTAATGAATTCAATTTACGAAGAAGGAAATTTAAAAGAAAAAGTATTTTGGATGGAGGATAAAATATTTTCTAGAACAAAATATGAGTTTGATTGGAACAACAATCCTGTGTCCGAAAAGACCTTTCATAACAACGGAAAAGGAGGGAAAGCCATTCACTATGAAAACAACAAAAGCGGTTTGCCGGTAAAGCTTACAACGAGTTCTGGCCGCTTAAAAATAATAGATACCTATTCCTATGGACCTCATTACGTATCTCAGCATTTAAAAATGGATGAAACGGGAAAAGTTATATTTTCTGAAACGTTTTCAGAAAATGGCATGATTTCTGTCATTAAGAAAATAAACCACGTAAGTGGTTTACAGGATATCTATGGATTTAAGTTTGAGTTTGATAACAGTAACAATTGGATCTCATGTGAAATCTCAAAGAATAGTTCTCCTGTCTATTTGATAAATAGGAAAATTAAATATTATAAATAGGTTTATGGAAACAAATGAAAATTACAATGAGGAGCACAATGATCAACAAAAAACTTCAAAGACGAAGGAATATGTAATCATTGGGATTTTATTTGCAGCGTTATTGGGTAGTTTAGGCTACAACGTGTATCTACATAATCAAAGTGCAGACAGAATTGAAACTTTGAATATTGACTTGAAAGATACGGAGAGTGCTAAAGTAATTTTACAACAGGAACTGGATGATTTAACAGCGGAATATGAACGTGCAAAAGTGGATATTGAAGCCAAAGATTCTTTGTTATCGACAAGAGATAAGGAAATTTTCAGCAAACAAAAAGAGATTCAAAATATTTTAAGTAAAGAAAATGTAACTTCAGCTGAATTGAAAAAAGCGCAACGAATGATCAATTCATTGAATACAGATATTGCGCAATATAAAAAGCAAATTTCAATTTTGACTGAGAAAAATGATTCGTTGATTGCACGAACAGATACTTTGCAATATCAACAAACGCAATTGAGTGGTGAGTTAGCCGTTCAAACCCAAAGAGCGGATGATACCGAGCAAAAAATGAAATCTACTTTCTCCGTTTCCAACTATCAGATCACTGGTTTAAAAGTTAGAAACAGTGGAAAAGAAGTTGAAACCGATAAAGCAAAACGAATTGACAAACTAAGAGTTGCGTTTGATTTAGATCCGAACCAATTTGCAGAAAGTGGTCAAAAAGAAATATTCATTGCCATTTATAAGCCGGATGGTTCTTTAGGGAAATTTAAAGGAGCATCATACGGAGAATTAGAAACTGTGAATAAAGGAACAATTGAATATTCAGATAAAGTGAGTTTCAACTATCAAAGTGGAAGCAAGCAAAATATAACGTTTGATTGGGAAGATTTTGAATTTCCAAAAGGAACCTACAAAGTAGATCTTTATCAAAATGGAATGAAAATAGGTCAAAAGTCTTTGGACTTGAGATAAAAATTCAAAATTTATATATATATTTATGACCGGTGTTCTTGTCCCTCCTGAAGCGCATCGGTTTTTTTGTATGAAAATATCACGAATCATTTGGTATAGCTAGTTCCCACCTTATATGAAACGTTAATTTAATCCTAATTTGAAACTTAGGTGTGGTTGTTGTATTTAATTTAAAAAACCCTTTAAAACTTTATAATTATGGACACAAATGAAAATAAATTCTCTGTTAGAAAATCGAGTTATGGAAATCAAATTAAACCTTTGGCTTCATTGAACGAAGTAGGATTTAATATCGATCATCAGTTAGATCGAATTAAGAGGTTAACTGAAAAGATGATTGGAAAATACGAATTAGCAGATGCTGAATTGAACAAGCATGCAGATGAGGAAGTGAAGAAAAAAGCATGGAAGTTTTTGAATGAAGTTAGAGTTCATTCCAATCAATTGAATCATATTTTGACTACTGAAAAAATAAACGTGGAAGAAGGTGTGCCCACCAACTCTTCGGACCTTTCAAAAACAGTGGACGAGAAGTTGAAAGACCTGGAGGTTTCTGCTTTAAAGTTTGAGAATCTAGGCACGAACGTACTTACAGACGAAGCTAAAAGGAATTGGGAAAATAATTTCATCATTTTTAGAGAGACTATTTATCCTGAAATAAAAACGAATAGCGATGCAGCAAAATTGGTATACGCTTTTTCTTCTACCTATTCCCCAACACACTTAAACAGGCTTTCAGAAATTATTTCAAACAGCTTTCCCAAGGATAAGGTATCTAAAGAAGAGGAATTGGAATATGAAGCCCGATATTTAAAAGCGTTGAAAGAATTCAAAAACGAATTCCGTGAAGATAAAAATCTTTGGGATCAAATCTTAGATATTTTAGCAGGTGGCGTAAATCCTTCACCCAATGAGCGCGTTATGTTGCAAAAATGGGTAGATGGAGAACAAAAACTAGACGGAGAAGGAGATTTCTAATCCGGCAAATTTACTTCGTATATTTTGGTCCAATTTTTTCCGGTCAATAAAAGATTTCCGTCGTACAAAGTAAGTCCATTCAGGACATCGTCAGCACCTTTGGCTTCATTGATAGGATTTAAATCATAATAGCGCTCAACCGCACCTGTTTCTGGATTGATGACCAAGATGTAAGGAGTTTGCCATACATTGGCGAAAATCTTTCCATCGATGTATTCCATGTCGTTTATGTAGGTGTAAATGGAAACATTTCCGGTGACTTGAATTTTTCGTTTAAATGTAAATTTATCATCGAAAAAGAAAATATTTTGGGTACCATCCGATGCGATAAAATCTTTTCCATCGGTGGTTAAACCCCAACCTTCTTTCATGATGGCTGGCATTTCTAAGGTTTCAATTTGCGCAAACGTATCGGGATTGTAAACCAGAATTTTTCGTTCTCTGTAGGTTAACACATACATTTTTCCATTTAGGATACATGCTCCCTCGGCAAATATTTTTGGATCGAGTTTACTTTCATTCTGATAGCTTGTAGAACCTAAAGCGTAGTTCACCAATTTGGATTTTCCGTACTGACCTGAACTTTCATAAATCGTATGGTTGTGGTAGAAAAAACCTTGGGTAAATAATTCTGTGGGATGGGGGTATTCTTTGATAACCGTGTATTCAATCGGTGTTTCTTTTTCTGAGTTTAAAATTGCCATTTGCGTTTTTCCGTACACATGTTTTCCTTCTACATATACATAAACTTCCAATTCGTTGGAACCTAAAAAAGAATTGGTTAAATCCAGTTTTTGGTTATTTTTGATTGGTTTTCCATTTAAAATCAAGGAAACGGAGTCGATTTTCTCTGTATTCGCATTGAATTCAATATTTAATTCTTCTCCCAAATGGGTAGGTTTCATTTGCATTTCATAGAAATTAGATTTTAAATCCGATAAACTCTCAATGTCTTTTTTACAGGAAATCATTCCTATTAAAAGGATTAAAACTACAATTTTTCTCATACGATTTCAGTGTCTTTAAATTGCCAACCCTTGATCCATTTGGTCAAAACTTTGGCCCATTCTTCGTTGTCATTTAAACATTTAATATAGCCGAAATATTCTCCTTCGTTGGATTTAAATATTTTATCTCCTTGGTTTGAAATTTCATCCAAAGTTTCTAAACAGTCTGATACAAAGGACGGAGATACAACCACCACTTTTTTAACGCCTTGGTTCGGATAATTCTTCAAAACCTCATGGGTATGTGGTTTTATCCACGAATTATTTGCCATTCGGGATTGGAAGGAAACCTCTATTTTATCTTCGGGTAAACCCAATTCTTTTCGAACCAATTCCGTAGTTTCCAAGCATTGATTCCGATAGGTTTCAAATTGGGCGTTTTTATACTGTCTTGCTTTTTCGGTTGCTTTTCGGTCGTGTCTTTCAGGAATTCCTTGATACGAGAACAGAAGTTTATCGTATTCGGCCGGAAGTTTTCCATTGATTCGATCGACCAAAGCTGCGATGTAATCTGGATGTTTGTAGAAAGAGTTTAAGAATGTAAGTTTCACATCCTTAAAATATTTCTTTTGAAGTTGCATCGCTTTGTCTGCCGCAGTCCAAGTGGAACTCATCGTATATTGTGGATAGAGTGGAAGTACTAAAACTTCGTTCACGCCTTGCTCTTGTAATTCTTGAATGGCAGATTGAATCGATGGATTTCCATAACGCATTCCCAAAGCAATGGGAAGTTGTGTTTTTTGGACTAATTTTTTCTGTAATCGTTTTGAAATCACCTCCAAAGGCGAACCTTCTGTCCACCATATTTTCTTGTACGCCTCGGAATCTGATTTTGCTCTATGAGGTAGAATATGTAATTCTGTTTTCAATTTTCGAATGAAATATGGATAATCTTGAACCAAAGGATCCATAAGGTATTCACGTAAAAAGATTTTCACATCTTCAACCTCTTTTGAATCGGGCGATCCCGAATTAATCAATAGAACTCCTTTTTCCATTCTTTCTGTTTCAGAAATTTCAAGCAAAATTAAGAGAAAGTTTTACGACAGCCATAGTTTGACGGCTTTATTTAATTGTTTGGACAAATCAAATTCTATAATAAAGAAATTCAACCATCAAACTAATAAAACGCACTTCCCGGTTATTGTTTCTTCACGAATTTAGTTAAAATCACAATTGACTGCCCATCGACTCTCCCTTCGATTTGCTCCGGATTGTCATGAACCAAACGAATATTTCGAACGGCAGTTCCAATTTTTGCTACAATTGAACTTCCCTTTACATCCAAATCTTTGATTACAGTTACCGAATCTCCATTTTGTAAAATATTTCCGTTGCAATCTTTGTGCAATTCCACATCGGTATCTGCAAGATGATCTCCTGAAGCTTTTGCCCACTCTAGGTTTTCATCGTCTAAATACATCATTTCTAACGCATCGGCTGCCCATGAATCATTTCGAAAACGATTGAGTAAACGCCACGCAACAACTTGAACACCTGGGACTTCGCTCCACATAGAAGTGGGTAAATGTTTTTCCCAGTACGAACCGTCCGGCTCTTCGCTCTTTTCAATCTGAGCCAAGGCTTTGTCGCTTATTAAAATCAACTTTTCGGGCTCTGTGCCTGAATTGGGTAGAACTTCATAAAAATTCAAATTTCCAGATTCACCTGTCAATTCACAAACGCCCTGACTTCTTTCTCTTACTTTATCTTCCCTTTTCATCGCTTTTAATTTTCACTTTTAAGATTGCTGCAAAAATCGACTTTTAAAATGAGGTTTCAAAATAGCAGCTTGTATTTGGAATGATTCATTCGACTAAAAAGCCGGTTTTCCCACAAAAATTAATTCACAAAAAAAAGGATTCGAATTAAATCGGAAAGGGATGACTTAGTTTTTATAACTTTGTGAATTAGATTTCAAATCCATGTCAGACTTACTAAACCCGAACCGCGAAAATTTTTCGGAAGAGGAACTTCATATCGAAGAGCAATTCCGTCCGCAGAGTTTCGACGACTTTACGGGTCAAATGCATATTCTTGATAATTTAGGCGTTTTTGTAGAGGCAGCAAAACGTCGAGCCGAAGCTTTGGATCATGTTCTTTTGCATGGGCCTCCAGGTTTAGGAAAAACCACATTGGCGCATATTATTGCCAATGAATTGGAGGTTGGAATTATTGTTACATCGGGACCTGTATTGGATAAACCCGGTGATTTAGCGGGATTATTGACGAATTTAGAAGAAAACGATGTTTTATTCATTGACGAAATTCATCGGATGTCTCCCGTGATTGAAGAGTATTTGTATTCGGCAATGGAAGATTACAAAATCGATATCATGATTGAATCCGGTCCGAATGCACGTTCGGTTCAAATTGGATTAAATCCGTTTACGTTGATTGGTGCCACTACGCGTTCCGGTTTATTGACCGCGCCTTTGCGGGCTCGATTTGGAATTAATTTCCGTTTTGAATACTACGATCAAGAATTGTTAAGTACCATCATTCAACGAAGTTCTCGAATTCTAGGAACCGATATCCACGAAGAAGCAGCGATTGAAATCGCAGGTCGAAGTCGAGGAACACCTCGAATTGCGAATGCTTTACTTCGGAGAACTCGAGATTTCGCTCAAATAAAAGGAACAGGAAATATCGATAAAAAAATTGCACAATACAGTCTAACGGCTCTGAAAGTCGATCAAAATGGATTGGATGAAATGGATAATCGAATTCTTTTGACGATTATCGATAAATTCAAAGGAGGACCGGTGGGGATTTCAACCATTGCAACAGCAGTGGCAGAAAACATAGGGACATTAGAAGAAGTGTATGAACCTTATTTAATTCAAGAAGGATATTTGATGCGAACCTCACGCGGGCGGGAAGCAACGGAAAAAGCCTACAAACATTTAGGGAAAATCAAGGTGGGACCCCAGCGAGATTTGTTTGATTAATTCGTGAAAATTAAGGTAGCGTACATAAAAAGAAACTTCCATAAAAATTGGATTAAAATCCTAAGTCTATCTCGTTTTACGTCAGTTTGTCAGTCTTTAAAATGCAACTTATTTCAATTTGACAGAAAAAACTGCCATTGCATGAAGTGAGTTGCATTGGCACAGTTTTCGTCACTTTTAGAATATCAAAATTAATTTAACATTCAATTTAAAATCAAAAAATATGTCAGAAATTACAATTAAGCCATTGGCGGACAGAGTGGTAGTTTTACCAGCTGCAGCTGAAACTCAGACTGCTTCAGGAATCATCATTCCAGACACAGCAAAAGAAAAGCCGCAACAAGGAACGATCGTTGCGATTGGTAATGGTAAAATTGATGAGCCTATGACCGTAAAAGTAGGGGATCAGGTTTTGTATGGAAAATATTCAGGAACTGAATTGAAATGGGAAGGTAAGGATTATTTAATCATGAGAGAATCCGATATTTTAGCGATTGTTTAATAATTAATTGACTTTACGTCCATTCTTTGAAGTAAAAAGTTCAGTCTTTCCTTCCAAACGAAAAATTTGAACCTATTAAAAAGAACAATAAAAAATTTAAAAGAAAAATTAACGCAATAGGCAAGGTATACAGTTTACTTTCTATTGCATAAATCTTAAAAATGTTATGGCAAAAGAAATAAAATTTGATGTGGAATCAAGAGATGCTTTAAGAAGAGGTGTCGATGCATTGGCAAATGCAGTAAAAGTGACCTTAGGTCCAAAAGGGAGAAACGTAGTTTTAGAAAAAGCTTTTGGTGCGCCCGTTGTGACCAAAGACGGAGTTTCGGTAGCAAAAGAAATTGAGTTAGAAAATTCAATTGAAAACCTAGGGGCGCAAATGGTAAAGGAAGTAGCTTCTAAAACCAATGACGTAGCAGGTGACGGTACGACGACTGCAACTGTTTTGGCTCAAGCGATTGTTCGTGAAGGTTTAAAAAACGTAGCAGCCGGTGCAAATCCCATGGATTTGAAACGCGGAATTGATAAAGCTGTTCTTGCGGTTATTAAAAATCTAAAAGAACAGTCCAAAGAAGTTGGAGATAGTTCAGAAAAAATTAAACAAGTTGCATCCATTTCAGCTAACAACGATGAAACCATCGGAACTCTGATTTCAGAAGCATTTGAAAAAGTAGGAAAAGAAGGTGTAATCACGGTTGAAGAAGCAAAAGGAACGGATACTTCGGTTGACGTTGTGGAAGGAATGCAATTTGACAGAGGATATCAGTCCCCTTACTTTGTAACCAATTCAGATAAAATGGTTGCAGAATTAGAAAATCCATACATCTTATTGTATGACAAAAAGATTTCAAATCTACAAGATATACTTCCAATTTTGGAGCCGGTTGCACAATCCAGTCGTCCGTTATTGATTATCTCTGAAGAGGTAGAAGGACAGGCATTGGCAACGTTGGTTGTTAACAGATTGAGAGGTTCGTTGAAAATTGCAGCAGTAAAAGCGCCAGGTTTTGGAGACCGAAGAAAAGCGATGTTGGAAGATATTGCAATCTTGACGGGTGGAACTGTGATTTCAGAAGAAAGAGGATATTCTTTGGAAAATGTTACATTGGATATGTTGGGTACCGCTGAGAAAGTTCAGATTGACAAAGACAACACAACCATTGTAAATGGTGCAGGTGAAGAAGATCTAATCAAAGGAAGAGTAAACGAAATCAAAGCGCAAATCGAATCTTCCACATCGGATTACGACCGTGAGAAATTGCAAGAGCGTTTGGCTAAATTAGCAGGTGGAGTTGCTGTTCTTTATGTAGGAGCTGCTTCAGAAATTGAAATGAAAGAGAAAAAAGACCGAATCGATGACGCACTTCATGCAACAAGAGCTGCAGTGGAAGAAGGAATCGTTCCAGGTGGAGGTGTTGCGTATGTTCGTACATTGGAGTCTTTGGAAAATCTTGAAGGAGATAATCCAGACGAAAATACAGGAATCAACATCGTACGTAGAGCAATTGAAGAGCCTTTACGTCAAATCGTGATGAATGCTGGTGGAGAAGGTTCTGTAGTTGTTGCGAAAGTAAAAGAAGGAAAAGGAGATTTTGGTTACAACGCCAAAAACGAAACCTATGTAAATATGTACGAAGCGGGAATTATCGACCCAACGAAAGTAACACGTGTCGCTTTGGAAAATGCAGCTTCCGTTTCTGGAATGTTGATTACTACAGAAGCCGTAATTACAGAAATTAAGAAAGATGAACCAGCAATGCCAGCTATGGGTGGTGGAATGCCGGGGATGATGTAAGAGTTCATTGTATAATTGCACTGTGTGCAATGCACAATGTATATAAAAAGGAGAAAGGCGAACGAATTGTTCGCCTTTTTTTATGGGTGAATTCTAGATGGTATCTTAGCTTTAAGAGTGACTAAAATTCAGCTTTTATTCATATGGAAGTATAGTAAGAATTAGCACATTCTCATTCAAAAAATGGCTTATTAAATCATCTTTACATATAAATTAAGAGAGATTTCTCACTTCATTCGAAATGACAGTTCGTTTCTATCCATAAAAAAATGCCGCTCCTAATGAACGGCATTTTTATTTTATAATTCACTCCGATTATTTCTTAATAATCTTTTTGGTAATCGTTTGATCTTTTGTTTTTAACGTCAAAATATACACTCCTTTTGGCAAATGACTAACGTTTATTTGACCATTTTGAGCTTCTATTTTCGTACTCAAAACTTTTCTACCTACTACATCCGTAAGACTTGCAGATAAGATTTGAGTTTTCTGAGAGCTTATGTTCAACACATCTGTCGCAGGGTTTGGATACACCGAAATTCCAAAAGAATCACTTACATCTTCCACGCCCAATGACGAACAGTTAATGGTTGCTTCCCATCCGTAAGCAACCCCGGATCCATCGGATTTAAACTCAACGGTAATGGCTCCTGTTGCATGTGTTGATTGGAAATTAGGTCCCGGATTGTTGTTACCGTTGATGGTTCCGCCTGTAAATAATGGTGAATTAATATTGTCTCCATCATAAATATACATATAATCTGACCCCGTTTGCAATCCAATTCTTGCAAAGTTCAAGCTTACTTTCTCACCATTTGAAGAAGGATAGAATGTTTTTGTCCAATGCTCATTATTCCCATAATTTGCAGTGCTTCCTCCGGTATCTGTAAATATAGTACCGTCACAGAAATCCCCAAACAGTAAAACGGTTTTCTTCATACTTCCGGCAGTTCCGTCGGCACAAATATTAATTACATACAATTCATAAAACGTATGTACGGGAATTCCTGAAACTGTAAAAGTTGTATTAGCAACATCGGTCCAATTATTTGTTGGCGTAGTTCCATAAGGTACAGCTTGGTATTTCCAAGAAGAAGAATACGGATCCGTTATAGTAATTTCCGCAATTCCGCTATTCACATAATTTATGTCTAATTTTTGAATTGCATACGTACAAACATCTGGATTTTCTATACAATCGGTTCCCAAACAAGGTTTAGAGTCAATTGTATTTCGAATTAATTGGGAAGGTTGAAGTCCAAATCCAAGCGATAAGTTAATTCCAGCACTTGTTAAATGACAGTAGCTCATTATCGTTCCACCATTTGTTGGTAACGGAGCATTACACCCTTCTCCATACCCTGCAGCTGGACCACAACCATCGATTGCGGTATTGTTTCCATTCCAAGCACATGCATGCGTATGCGGTGAACCTAAAGAGTGTCCCATTTCGTGTGTCATGGCCATAATTGTCCAAGAATACGTAGGTACTTCTGCGTAACTCATACTAATTCCTGAATAAGCATAATTGTAATCGGTACATAATGAATTTAAAAACGCCACACTTGTCGTGGATGGGTTATTCACCAAGTGTGCTAAATCTGCATCAAAATCTTTTACAGTCGACTGGAATAAGTATAAATTCTCACTATAATCGCCGGTATAAGGATCTTGATATGTCCAAATTTTAACTTGATTTAATGCCATGTTGATGTCATCATTGTTATATAACGTACCAATGTTGTTTTGAATTCCTGTAATCCAATCCAAAGTACTTTGAACGCTTTTTCCTCTTAATTGAAAAGGTCTGTATGCAATTTCATAGTAAATCTTCACGCAATTCACACTTTCTGGTGAATTTTGAACACTTGGATCAAAATTCATTTGATCTTGAATTTGTTGGTTGTAATCAATGGCATCCACTCCACATACATAGGGGTTTTGTCCCAATAAATTCTCATCGGAATAAAAGATATAATCTTGGTTGTCCATGGATTTCCCTAAAACAATATTTCCTTTTTCCGCGGTAGAAATCACTCCCATTATTTCATTTTCAAAAAAGCTAACAGCGGCAATGGACGTATAATCTCCGTTTACAATTCCACGGTAATACTTTCCGGGAGTGTAATTTATCGCATTTCCACTTTCATCGGTTGCGAAAAAGGTATCGGTCAAAACATCTTGCTTATAAAGTTGAACTTCAATTGATTCATTCATATAAGGAATAGCCAAAGAAATATAATTTGGCGCCTCACTCATCATTCTACTCAACTCAGCTGTGTTCAGATTTAAAACAGTTACATCTGTAGCGGAACTGTTGTATTTCATGGATTTTCCGGTATCGTTGTTTTTGGTAAACATTTGATAACTGGAAAACTGCTGCTTCATCGTGTTCAGACTCTGCACTTTTTGTGATACTACTCGACTTTGTCCAAAAACTAGAGTGGAGCAAATCAAAAGTACCAGTAAACTAAATTTTTTCATTCTAAATGTGTTAATTATTTAATTTTTAAATTTCTCAAATATAATTCTTTTTAAATAAAATATCTTTGTCCTCACTTATGAAAGTAGATTATTTAATAGTAGGGCAAGGTGTAGCCGGAAGTTGTTTGGCACTTAAATTACTTAAGGAAAAGAAATCGTTTCGGATTATCGATGAAGACAAAGACAAAGCTTCCACAGTCGCAGTAGGGGTTTACAATACTTTGGTTTTGAAGCGTTTTGCACAAATTTGGAATGCCAAAGAGCAATTGGATGAGATGTTTGATTACTTTGGTTCTTTTGAAAAATTACTCCATAAAAAATTTATTTCTAAAATTCCTACGTATCGAATAATTCATAATGAGCAAGAACTCGTTACTTTACAGAAAAAAGCGAGGCTTCCTGAGATGAAAGATTTCCTTTCGGGAGAAATTATAAAAGATCCAAATTCATCTTTTAAAATGCCTTTAGGTTTTACAGAAATCAAACAAACCGGACGAATTGACCTAAAAGAATGTGTGAATTCATTCAAAGACTATTTGATTTCACGCGATTTATATGAAAAGGAAAAATTTGACTTTTGCGAATTAAAATTTCAGAATAAAAAAATTCTTTATAAAAACACGGTGGTTGATAAAGTCGTTTTTTGTGAAGGATTCGGTGTAAAGGACAATCCGTATTTTAATTATTTACCTGTAATTGGGGTAAAAGGCGAAGTTCTAAAAATTAAGACCCAAGAAATTTTACCGCGCGGGATTTGGAAAGCGTTCAACTTCTTAATGCCTTTGGATGACGGGATTTGTTACACCGCTTCGACCTACGATAGAGAAGACTTAACGTGTGAGCCCACAGAGAAGGGAAAACAGGAAATCATGGACCATCTAAAAGAAATTTACGAGGGAGAATTTGATATTTTAGAACACACGGCGGGTATCCGTCCAACCGTTGTGGATCGAAGACCCATTTTAGGGAACCATCCAAATCATGCTAATCTATTCGTTTTTAATGGAATGGGAACACGTGGAACGCTATTGGCACCGCAAATGACTACGTTTCTTTATGAATTTATGGAAAATGGAAAAGAAATTCCTAAAGAAGCCAATATTCGGCGATTTGATTCCATGCTTTAGAAATTAAAATCAATGCATTAAACTAGATGAAAGAAAGCTTTCGCACATACCAAGATATTATTAACATTTTTTAAATAGAATTGGTACAAAGATTGCGTATAGTCGTAGATTCCATAATATTCGAAGTATAAATTTAATCAGAACAGAAAACGTAGATTCGAGTAGGTTTTCGTTTTGGAAAGGAGGGTGATTACGTGTTAAAGAAAATTTTTATTTTTTACTTGCTATTTTTGACAGTTGGATTTTTCAATCCAGCTTGTGCTACTTTTTTTGGATTTATATCTAACCCTCCTACACACAATGAAGAAATTGATTCTTTAATTGAAGTTGCTCGAACGGTATATTCCAACGAAGAATATAAAAAATCGCTTCAAATCTATAATTCAATTGTAAAATTATCCGAAGAAAAGAATTATTCAAAAGGCAAAGTTATTGGCTATTTAGGTATTTCAGGTGCTCATTATAACATTGGCAAACTGGATGTTTCAACGTTGTATTTAATCAAAGCAAGAGAAGAGTCCTATGCTAAAAACAACCCAAATATTTTGTATTCGATTTCGGTAAGAGAAGGTTTAAATCTCCATACAATTGGACTCTATGATGAAGCTTTAAAGAAATACAGAGAATCTTTGAAAATCGCTTCGAAACTGAATGACAAGGAAGATAGAATTGACAAATCGTATAGCGTTTACATCAACATTGGTGATTTGTACCAATTAAAAAAACAGAATGATTCCGCCCTTTATTTTTACAAAACTGCGTACAATTCCTCAACGCGTGATTTATTGAATAAATTTGTGAGCTCTGCCAGTATTTCTGAATTGTATTCTGAAAAAGGACAACTCGATTCGGCTAATTTGTATTTGGATTATTCAAAATACTATTCACGTAAATTAGGTACAACTTACGCAGCAGCCTTGTACAAAGAAATGAAAGGAAAATATTTAATCGCAAAACAAGAGTATAATTTGGCCATCGAATCCTTGGAGAGTTCTGTGGAGTTAAATCATTCCATTCAACGTTCCAATCCCCAATTGTTCCGATTACTGTCCGAAGTGAATCAGAAATTGGGAAAAGAAGAAGTGTCTACTGCGTATTTAAAAAAATATGTACACACAAAGGATAGTTTAGAGTCCATTCGCAAACAAAATATAAAAGTTCCGATTTTATTGGCAGAAATCGATGCCGAAAACAGGTTGGAAAAAGCGGAGTCCCATACCAAAATGATTGCTTTCATCTTACTTTTACTTTTAGCGATCGTTTCAAGTCTCGCTTATTACTTCATCGAAAAACAAAAGCGAAAAGGGCTTCGAGGAAAAAAGGAAAATCATAATTTAAAAAAGAAACTGAACAATGCTTTTGAGGAAGTGGTAGAATTAGCCGAAACGAATTCTCCCAATTTCTTATCGCGATTTATTGAAGTTTACCCGGAATTTTACAATCAATTAATTACAGAATACCCCAAACTCACAACGGCAGATGTTCGACTATGTGCTTTGATGAAGTTAGACTTTTCAACCAAAGAAATTGCGGAAATCACCTTCAGCTCCTTGCGAACTGTTCAAAATCGAATGTACAAACTTCGTAAAAAATTCAATCTATCTACCGATGAAAAGCTCAATCGATTCATCCAAAGTTTTCATATTGAAACATTAACCGTTAAGTCGTGACGAGCTGTTTACTTGTAACTTTCTTCTTTCAAAAATCCCACTTAAGCTCAAAAAGAATCTTCATTCCATTTCGTTTGTATGAAGGATTTAAGTGCTATTCTATAATAGTTTAGCCAAATTTATAAAGAGTATGGGCTTCATCGTTACTAAATAATGAAAACGCGAATGTTTAGGACAGGTTTAAATTCAACGATTCCCATTCCTCCATTCTTTCTTCCAATTCTTTTTGGAAATTTTGGTAATTTTTCAAATCTTCATCCGAATGCGTATTTTCGAATACTCTTTCCAATTCTGCGATTTTCATTTCCAAATCTGCAATTTCCTCTTCGATTTTGGCAATCCTATTTTTTATCCGACGTTGTTCTTTGATTTCTTCTTGGGATAAAGCATAGTTTTCTTGAGTTGCTTTTGTTTCCATTGATTTTGGCGCAATAGTCGCATTTACTTTTTCAATTTCTCTGAAACCTTTTGCTTTTCGTTCGGTTAAATATTCGGTTATTCCCCCTAAAAATTCATTGACTCTTCCATCTCTGAACTCAAAAACTTTTTGTACCAATCCTTCCAAGAATTCACGGTCGTGTGAAACCAAAATCAAAGTTCCATCGAAATTTGACAATGCCAATTTCAATATTTCTTTGGACTGAATATCCAAGTGATTGGTCGGCTCATCCATTACCAATACGTTAAAAGGTTTAAGTAATAGCTTTGCCAATGCCAAACGATTACGTTCACCACCCGATAAGACGGAAACTTTCTTCTCTACCTCTTCGCCTCTGAATAGGAATGCGCCCAATACGTCTCGAACGCGTTTTCGGGTTTCCTCCGTCGCTGCATATTCCGCTTCTTCCAAAACGGTCCATTTTTCATTCAACACATCTGCTTGGTTCTGAGCGAAATAACCCACTTCCACGTTGTGACCTAATTTGATTTTTCCACTATGATCCAATCCGTCAACCATTGCTCGTGCAAGAGTCGTTTTTCCTTGCCCATTCTGACCGACAAAGGCGATTTTTTCTCCTCGATTTACAAAGAAGGAAACGCCATCAAAAATTTGATGAGAACCGTAGGCTTTTCCCACATTTTCCAATTCAAAAATAATTTTCCCTGGAACAACTGCTGATTCAAAACGAATATTCATTCGATTTACATCCTCATTTTCGATCTCGATTCGATCAATTTTGTCTAATTTTTTAATCAGTGATTGCGCCATGGAAGCTTTACTTGCTTTCGCGCGGAACTTTTCAATCAACTGTTCGGTCTGTTTGATTTGTTGTTCTTGGTTTTTCTGTGCTTGCTCTAATTTAACTCGACGCTCTTCACGAAGTTGGATGTATTTTGAATAATTGGCTTTGTAATCGTGTACTTGTCTGTTGGAAATTTCCAAAGTCCGATTGGTAACCGTATCCAGAAACTGTTTATCGTGCGAAACCAAAATTACTGCGCCAGGATAATCTTGTAAGAATTCTTCCAACCAAAGTATGGAATCAATGTCCAAATGGTTGGTTGGCTCATCCAAAAGTAAAACATCGTGGTTTTGCAGTAATAATTTAGCTAATTCAATACGCATTCTCCATCCGCCTGAAAACTCATCCGTCAATCGATAGAAATCATCGGCTTTAAATCCCAATCCCATCAGGATTTTTTCCATTTCGGCATCTTTGGTATATCCACCCATCAGATGGAAGCGATCGGTTAAATGAGCTATATCGTCGATTAACTTTGCATAAGTTTCACTTTCATAATCGGTACGTTCCGTTAATTGTTGATTGGTATAATCAATCTTCGCTTGAATTTCGTTCAATTGTTTAAAAGCTTGTCCCGCTTCGTCCCAAACCGTTCTTCCCGTTACAAATTCAAGGTCTTGGGTTAAAAAACCTACACTTACTTCCCCTTCATGAATAACATCGCCTTCATCGGCCTCCTGTCTTTTTGCTAAAATTTTGAGCAGGGTGGATTTCCCCGCCCCATTTTTTCCAGCCAAGCCCACTCGGTTTCCCTTGTTAACCCGGAATGAAACATTGTCAAATAAATAACTTCCGGCGAAATGAACGCCTAAATTTTGTACCATTACCATTTTGCAAAAATACACGCTTATTTAGAAAAGAAAAATAGGAACATAAAAAAAGGGAGAACGAATTCTCCCTTACTTTATAATAATGTTATAATAAATTCAGAAACATGAGGAACAATTTACTTAATTAATTAACTTTTAAACACAATTTATTTCTCTGAACTATTATGATGCAAATGAAAAGCTTATTTTTGAAAGAAATAATTTTTCGATTACTTACCTAGTACTCTACTTTAGAAAAAAAAATATTCGACGAATTTTACGGGAAAATTTAATAGAAATTCGTTTTCAAGTTAAAAAGTGAACAGATGGCTCATCACACCCTGAACCTGATTTACAAAGTATTGTAAATCTGAAACTTAGAAGCTATGTAAGTAGTTTGTGAGTAGTATGAATTTACGTCCTTATCTATTACTCATTTTGGTTTTCCTTAAGAATTATACAATGTATTCTTAAGGAAAACCGCTTGTTTTGCTCATCTAATTTAAAAATAAATTAAAGATGAGGAGAAATGTGTTATTAAGTTTTCTCTTTTTATTTGCGATTTTCCAAATGGTCGATGCGCAAGTAAGAGGAACAGTAAATGACCAGGACGGTTTTGCGATTTCGGACGCAGAAGTTGGAGTCAGAGGATCTGACGTCACAGCATATACCGATGAGAATGGTTCTTTTGAAATTGATGCGAAAATTGGAGATGTTTTGACGGTTACCGATATGATGGGAACCGCAAAAGACTTTGATGTAAAAGCATCAAATATGGGGGTTTTGACCATGGGCGTTGAAATGCTTCAAGAAGTAGTGGTTTTAGGATATGGTATTAAAGAAACTGCTGAACAAAAAACAGGTTCATATACCAACCTTAATGCGGAAGATATTGAAAAAGTAGGTTCTGTATCTTTTGATCAGGCATTACAGGGACAAGTTGCAGGTCTAAGCATTGGCTCCGCTAGTGGACAGCCTGGATCGCAAGCGCCAATTTATGTTCGTGGTATTACTTCCCTTACTGGAAATACCATGCCTTTGGTAGTTGTAAATGGAGTTCCGGTATCTACAGATGATATGTCAGGAATTGCAGCTACATCAAACCCTTTGGCGAACATCGATCCTTCAACCATTGAAAACGTAACCGTATTGAAAGATGCCGTAGCGACTTCATTGTATGGATCACGAGGTGCAAACGGGGTAATTTTGGTCACCTTAAAAAAGGGGGTTTACAACAAAAATCAATTTATGTTCAACTCTGAGTTTGGAGTTGGATCTGTAGCTTTTGAGAAAAAAGATTGGCTAGACGCACAAGGTCATGCTAATTATTTTGGAACTGCCCTGGCAAATGGATTTGGATGGACACCCGAAGATGCGTATGCAGTTGCAGTGGACGAATTAGGTTGGGATGGAAAAACCAATACCGACTGGAGAAAAGCTACCCGTCAAAATGCAATTAGCTCTCAGAAATATGTATTGAACTATTCTGGTGGATCTGAAACCATGCGAATCTTTACCTCTTTGAGTTACAACGATCAAGATGGTATATCGAGAGACGCAAATTACAACCGTATTTCTGGATATTTAGGTGCAGATTGGAAAGTGAACGACAAAATGAATTTGAATTTTGACGTAAGTGTAAGTAAAGCAAGACAAGTAGGTCCAACCGACGGTTCTGCTTTCTCTAACCCTGTATTTGCAGGAAACTTATTGTCACCAACACAATCTGTTTACAATGCAGATGGTTCATACAACATGGATTTATATTTCTTAAATCCTGAGTTTAATCCTGTAGCACTTCAAGGAGCAAATTCTTCAACTTCAGATTTCTACAAAGCAATTTTGAACTTAGGAGGTGATTATAACTTGACAAAAGATTTGAATTTTGAAACCAAATTTGGAGTAGATTATAACTTCTTTGATGAGTTGTTATATTGGAATCCCGATTTTGGAGATGGAAACACAGGTGATCCTTTAGGAAATGGATACGGATATGCTTCCCAAAGAAATTTCAATACATGGAACTGGAGTAATGCTTTACGTTACAACAAACGAATTGCAGATCTTCACAACGTGACATTGACGGCTGGTTCAGAAGCGATTAAATATGCACAAAGCATTAATTTTGCAGAAAGAAGAGGATATCCAGCAGGAAATACCAAACCAACTTTGGACAATGCGGCCAATATCTCAGATGGTGGTTCAAGCGGAGCAGATTACTCTTTTGTTAGTTACTTTGGACGTGCAGCGTATGATTTTGATGGAAAATTTTCTGTTACTGGAAACATTCGTAGAGACGGTTCTTCACGTTTCGGTTCAGACAACCGATGGGGAACTTTCTGGGGTGTAGGTGCAGCAATCAACGTGAACCGATTCATTATGAATTCAAATGTGAATGATTTAAAAGTAAGAGGTTCATACGGTACAGTAGGTAACGCGGAGATTGGAAACTATGCTTCTAAGAGCTTGTACCGTGCAGCAAATGGTTCTTATTTAGGAGGTGCAGCAGGTGCGATTACGCAATTGGGTGATTCCAACTTGAAATGGGAAACAACTAAACAGTTAAACGTAGGTATTGATTTTGGATTCTTCCAAAACCGATTAAGAGGTTCCGTTGATTATTACGAGAAAAAAGTAGATGATTTATTGTATAGAATTCCTACCAATGCATCTTCTTCAGGTTTTACAACGTATTGGACAAACGATGGAGAAATGGAAAGTAAAGGTATAGAAGCTTCTTTGACTGTAGTACCTGTCAAAACTGATAATTTCGAATGGAGTGTTTATGCAAACTATGCATACAACGATTCTAAAATTGTGGACATCAACGGTGGAAACATTGCAATTAGAAACGGAGTAAAAGCGTGGGAAAATGGACACAATCCAACAGAATTCTACACAAGACTTTGGGCAGGAGTTGACCAAGCAAATGGAAACCCTCTTTGGTACACAGACGAAACAAGAACAACTACAACAAGTAATGCTGCTGAAGCATCTCAAGTATTTACAGGGAAGCAAGCATTACCGGTTCACACAGCTGGTTTGGGAACATCTCTTAACTACAAAGGATTTGTATTGAGTTCTATGTTTACGTATGCAGGAGGTCATTCGGTATACGATCAGTGGGGATTTGTTTACAACAGTGATGGAGCGTATGCAAATTTGAACGTAAGAGAGCCGTGGGCTGAAGGAGCATGGACACCAGAAAATGCTGGAAACGCTTCTTTACCTCAAGTTGTTTACGGTGGAAATATGCAAAGTAACGTTGGTTCAACTCGTTATTTGTATGATGCTGACCACATCAGATGGAGATCCGCTGAAATAGGATACCGTTTTGGAAAAGATTTCTTAGGAGATAGAACTGGATTAGACGGAGTATATGTTTATTTGAAAGGATACAACTTGATGGTTTGGACATTTGATGACGACCTATGGTTTGATCCAGAAACTTCTTCAAGTGACGCAGATTATTTAGGATTGGAGCAAATGGGATTGTACAACATGACCCAGCCTAACCTAAGACAATTTATGTTCGGTGTAAGATTGGACTTCTAATTCAAAAATTGAAAGAAAAATGAAAAAATTAATAATAAGTTTAAGTATAATCGGATTGGTGGGATTGACCTCGTGTCAAGATGACTTTATGGAATACGATCCAAGTAGTTCGGTAGAAGTAAACGGAGCCATTGAAAACGAAGGACAGTTGGAAACAGCTGTATTGGGAATTTATGATGGCCTTCAAAGCAATTTTGCGTATGGTAATTACTACATCACTGCACAAGAAATACTAAGTGACAACGGGTTTGTATTGTTTGATAACTCGAATCGATTTACAGATTTTTACCGTTACCAACATGCAATCTCTTCTGGAGGATCCATTGCAAATATGTGGACCATAGGATACCGAGTAATTGCCAGAGCAAACTTTGTATTAGGGTTTGATGGAATGATTGAAGGAGAATCAGTAGATCAAAGTTTTGCAGAAGCCAGAGCAATTCGCGCTTTGGAACTGTTTAACTTGGTGAATTATTATGCACGTCCTTATGGAACTGTGAACCAAGATCTAGGAATTCCAATCCCAAAGAACTTTGAATCAGGCACTGCCATTGAGCGTAGTTCTGTTTCCGATGTGTACGATGAAATCACCACCCAATTGGAGTTGGCTGCCGCAAATTTACCTTCAGCTACAGCAGGTAATAAAGCGAGAATGACCAAAGAAGCAGCGTACGGTATTTTATCTCGAGTGTATTTATACAAAAAAGATTATCCAAAAGCCATTCAATTTGCTGATTTAGCATTGGCAGGAGCAGATTTATTGGGAAATACAGATTTGGTAAATTATTACTTAAATTCAATGAGCTCAGGAGAAACTCTTTTTGGAATTGGATTTGACGCTTTGGATAATCCAGGTGCAAATGATGCCTTGTATGCAACGTGGTCAATCGGTCGTTATGAAGATACCGCTGCAACCAGCGAATTTTATAACTTAATTTCAGATACTGACATTCGTAAAGATTTATACCAAGAGTGGAATACGACAGATAATCCATCTCCTTACGGTGTATTGAAATTTGGTGGAGTTGACAACGATGTGGTTGTTGTTAGAGCAACTGAAGTTCTTTTGAACAAAATTGAAGCGATGTATTTCACAAACCCAGCGCAAGCTTCAACCCTATTGGTTGATTGGGTTCAAACAAACAGAGATCCTGCGTACACTTTCAGTGGAACTGGGCAAGCTTTGTTGGATGAAATTTTATTGCAAAGAAGAATCGAATTGGCTTTTGAAGGTCATAGATACTTCGACATGAATAGATATCAATTAGATATCCAAAGAGGTGCAAACAGCACTGTGAACAGCTTTATGCCGTTCAGCGATTACAGACGCGTATTCCCTATTCCTTTGAATGAGATGAATACAAATCCGTTAATGGTTCAGAATCCTACATATCAATAATATATAAGGGTTTAATGTTTTATTCAAAAGGCTGTTTCTCTCTGAGAAGCAGCCTTTTTTTCTTGCTTTAATTTTAAGTTTTCATGTTAAATATTCAAATTGAACCGTGTAGAATTAAAATTCATTTAAAATATTGTAGCTAATTACAGTTTTTTCAATTAGCTTGCTTTGTTGTAACTATAAATTCTTTAAACTGATGAGGGATCTAATTGGAGATATTCACGGACATGCGGATAAACTCGAAGAATTACTTCAAAAACTAGGGTATTCAAAACAAAATAATTTTTATTCGCATCCCGAACGAAAAGTCCTTTTTGTGGGCGATTACATCGATCGCGGTCCGAAAATTAGAGAAACCTTGGAAATCGTTAAAAACATGGTGGATAACGGTAGCGCTATTGCCTTAATGGGAAATCACGAATACAACGCTCTTTGCTTTCATATTCAAGAAACCGAAGGCGGTCATTTACGAAAGCATTTGATTAAAAACATCATTCAACATTACGATACGCTTAAACAATTTCAAAACCGACAAAAAGAGTACGAAGACTACCTGGAGTGGTTTATGACTTTACCCTTATTTTATGAATCCGATCAGTTCAGAGCCGTTCATGCGTGTTGGAATCAGAAGAATATTGACTATTTAAAGAAACATTTAAACAACAATTGTCTTACGGATGCCTTAATTTATGAATCCGTAAAAAGAGGAACGGAATTTAACGATGCCATAGATGAAACCTTGAAAGGGAAAGAAATGAAAATGCCCAAAGGGATGTCATTCCTTGATAAAGACGGTACAGAGCGTACAGACTTTCGAATCAAATGGTGGGAAAATCCACTCGAGGTAACCTATCAAGAAATAAGTGTTCTTCCTACGACAGAACTTCCAAACGATCGCATTGATGTTTCACTTTTAGAAAACACGGCGTATTACGAAGCCGATGACAAACCTGTTTTCTTTGGTCATTATTGGTTAAATGGAGCGCCTATGTTGTATAAAAACAATGTTTGCTGCTTGGACTATAGTGTCGCAAAAGGAGGTCACTTAGTCGCTTATAGTTTCGATGGAGAAACGATTTTGGATAGTACCAAATTTACATACGTTTAAAGAAAATTGATGAAAACCAAAAGTAAAACGCCTTATAACTTGCTTTAATTTGCAGTACTTACAGTATGGGTTATGTATAAGAAAAGTTCAAAAGGGCGGAAGGATTTTACAATATGTCTTCCTTTCAAGTAAGTTCAGAAATGTATCTTTTAGAATGCCAAGAATTTTATGCTTTTGCGACCTTTGGAAATGTGGATTTGGAAATATTTAGTAAATATAACTTCACTAATGACCATTTTTTGACCTTGGACACCAATAACGATTTACATGAAAATTTGTATGTCTATGGCTTTAATAATGAATCTCAAACTAAAAATCTACTTCTCACCTACCAACGCCTATACCACGAAAATGCGAAAAAACTATTTGTAATGGGAGACGGGAAAAAATCGATTTCCCCGTTTTTGATGGAAATGATTCCACTGCATTAACCTTGGAAATGCACGACCCAAAAACCATTGAAATCGGTTACTTTTAAGAAAATAGAAATGACCCAAAAAGGCATAGAAGAAATCCGGAATTATCTACACGATAAGAAAATTAAAGATTTCATCTCTCAGGATGAAAAGGAAAAAAGCAGAAGTTGTAATCATAAAATTATGTATCCTTCCATCATTTCATCGCTTCCTTAGTCAAAATTTCAACCTCTTTGAATTCCTTATCAATGATTGGATCAGGTTTGTATGTAAAATTTGAAACCATGACATGGGTGATGAATGACAAAATAAATCCCGGAATCAATTCGTACCAATCTTTGAAGGGGTGATCAAAATAAATCCAAATCAATACCGTCAACCCACCGACTAACATGCCCGAAAATGCACCTTCCCGACTCGATTTTTTATACATCAATGAAAGTAAAATCAGCGGTCCAAAAGCCGCTCCAAATCCGGCCCAAGCATTTCCGACTAAATTCAAAATACTTTCTCTCGGTTGCAAAGACAACGAAAGAGCAACGATGGCAACTACCAAAACAGACAAACGACTTGCGGTCAATAATTCTTTGGGAGACGCTGTGGGCTTTATAAATGCTTTGTAAATATCTTCCGTCAATGAACTGGAAGTCACCAAAAGCTGGGAGGAGATTGTGCTCATTACGGCGGCTAAAATGGCTGACAGCAGAAATCCACCCACCAAAGGATGAAATAAACTGCGGGCAAGGTAAATAAATATCGTTTCTGCTTCTCGGTTTGAATTATCGAAAATCTGCATCGTCGTGGTATCGAATTTGATTAAATAGGCAATTCCAACCAAACCAATACTCAGAGCGCCAAAAACCGTTAAAATCATCCATGAAATTCCAATTTTCTTGGCCTTGACTAAATCCCGAACATTGTCAATCGCCATAAAACGAACCAAAATATGAGGTTGACCAAAATAACCCAGTCCCCACGCCAACAGAGAAAGTATGCCCACTGTAGTAGTGCCTGAAAAAAGACTTAAATAATGACTGCCTTTGCTTTGAATGATGGAAATCGTGTCTTCAACGCCCCCAATTTGAAATATAGCCACAGAGGGAACAATGACCAATGCCAAAACCATGATGGTTCCTTGTATAAAATCAGTTAAACTAACAGCTAAAAATCCACCTAAAAAAGTATAGAGAACAACGACTAAACTTGTTGCCCAAACACCTATCAAATAATCCAATCCAAATGCGGATTCAAATAATTTTCCGCCCGAAACCATTCCTGCGGATGTGTATAATGTGAAAAAGATCAAAATAATAATCGAAGATGTGATTTTTAACAGATGTTGTTTATCCTTGTATCGGTTTTCAAAAAAAACAGGAAGTGTAATTGCGTTTTGTGCAATTTCAGTATAAATTCGAAGTCGCGGTGCGACTAAAACATAGTTGAAATAAGCGCCTATTGTCAATCCAATTGCAATCCAGGCACTTGATAAGCCGTTAAAGTACATCGCTCCAGGTAAACCCATCAAAAGCCATCCGCTCATGTCTGAAGCACCGGCAGAAAGTGCAGTTACGGCGGGGCCCAATTTACGACCGCCAATTAAAAACTCATCCGATGTCGCTGTTGATTTTCGGAAGGAATAAATTCCAATACCAATCATCAGCGCCATGTATAAACCAATGGAAATCGTTTCGAAAATCTGCATACTGTATATTTTTCTCAATCGAGAATTGTCGTAAAGTTATAAAAATCCCTGCGCGGAATCGAAAACTTATTCAGAAAGATGAAATTTCGCTTTTTCTTCCACTTTAAGAATGAGAATGAATGATAGGGTTTTCACTTTACATTTAGGAACGGTAACTTTTTAGAAATACCAATTCAAGGGGATAATTTTGGAATTCTTTTTCATCTTCCAAACCTACTGCTGTTTTGGTTTTCTTCTTCAGAAACGCAATCATTTCATTTTTTGATTTGACATTCTTCTGTATCAGTTCCAAGTAAATCGACCGACCGATATGATTGTTATGCAAATCCATTTGGTTATCAAAAGGCTCATTTGGGAAATATTCTTCGTGCAAATCGGTGGTGAACTTTGCCCAATCCACTGCTTTTTCATGCGAAGTAAACAAGGCACAGTTTTTCGCAATCAGTAAATTCCAAGCAGCATGTCGAAATGCGTTGGCAACTCCTTGTCCCCCATGCGCTTCCGAGAAGTTTAATTCCGAAAAAACAACGGATTCTACCGTTGCCCAAACGGTTGGAATTAACAACAAAGGTTTTGACATCAAGGCACGAAACATTTTCCAAGTCAATCCCGCAGAAAGATTTTTCACTACTTTGAACATTTTCTTCATGGGAAGTGAATTAATTTATTTTCGTAAAAACGAGTCACTTAAAGCTTTGAACAGATTAAATTCAACCGATTTAAAACTTCTTCTTTGCCAATTAATTCCATAATCACTGGAACATCCGGTCCTTGTAAACTTCCAACCATAGCCAATCGAACCGGCATCATTAATTTTCCGAAACCGATTTCTTTTTCCGCTACAAATGTTTTGATTTCTTCGTGAATAGAATTCGAATCAAAGGTTGAAAGTGCTTTTAATTTTTCTGAAAATTCGATCAATAAATCCTTAGAATCCTCCTTCCATGACTTGCTCACTGCTTTTTCGTCATAAGAATCGGGTTTTGAATAGAAGAATTTTCCTTGGGTATAAATATCATGGATGAAATTTGCTCTTTCTTTCAAAAGGTCAATTAGTTTCAAATTAAATACATCAGACGCTGATACGCCTTCTTTTTCAAGAATCTTTTTGTAATCCTCTAGAATTTCATTGGCATCTAATTTTTGAATGTATTGATGGTTAAACCATTTTGTTTTTTCAGGATTGAAACGCGCACCGGATTTACTTACTTTTTCTAAGGAGAACGCAGTTACCAATTCGTCCAAGTTGAAAATTTCTTGTTCAGTTCCAGGATTCCATCCCAATAAAGCCAACATATTTATCAGTGCTTGAGGCAAATACCCTTCTTCTCTGTATCCTTTCGCAGTTCCTTCTTCCGTCTTCCATTCCAAAGGAAATACCGGAAATCCGTGTTTGTCACCGTCTCTTTTGCTTAATTTTCCTTTTCCTTCTGGCTTCATAATCAGTGGCAAATGTGCGAAATTGGGAGCGGTCCATCCGAATGCTTTGTACAACAATTCGTGCAAAGGCAAGGAAGGCAACCATTCTTCTCCTCGAATTACATGAGAAATCTGCATCAAATGATCATCGACAATATTCGCCAAATGATAGGTTGGCATACCGTCGGATTTAAATAAAACCTTATCGTCCAATGTGTTGGAGTCGATTGTAATTTTCCCTCGAATTAAATCCTCCAATTCTACGATTTGATTTTCAGGAATTTTAAATCGAATAACGTAGGGAATATCCGCATTTAATTTGGATTGAACTTCTTCTGCAGATAAACTCAAAGAATTATTTAACTGATTCCGATTTTGAGAATTGTAAATAAAGGTTTGTCCTGATTTTTCTGCTTCTGTACGCATTGCATCCAATTCCTCCGCGGTATCGAAGGAATAATACGCATTTCCTGAATCGATTAATTCTTGGGCATAACTCGTATAAATATCCTTTCGATCGGATTGTCTGTACGGTCCCAATTCGCCACCAAAACCAACACCTTCATCGGGTGTAATTCCGAGCCATTTTAGCGATTCTATGATGTAATCTTCGGCACCTTCGACATATCTATTTTGGTCGGTATCTTCAATTCTCAAAAGAAATTTACCGTTGTGGTGTTTTGCAAAAAGATAGTTATACAAAGCCGTACGAACTCCTCCAATGTGTAATGGTCCCGTTGGGCTGGGTGCAAATCGAACTCTTACTTCAGACATTTCATGAAATTTTATGCGAAGATAGCAAGTTTGAAACTTGTAGATAAAAATTTAGAAAACAATTTTGGCTAAGTTTTTGTAATTTGGTCACTCGAAAATCGAAAGAAAAATGAAAAATATAGTCTTAATTGGCCTTTTGGCTGTTAGTTTTGGATGGGTCAACGCACAAAAAGCGCCTGAAGCTGTGAAAACGGAATTTGATAGCCTTTCTTTAAGTCAAACTATTTTGGACTTGGAAGGAAATGAAACCACCGTAAAAGAAATCTTTGAAAATCATAAAGGAAAAGTGATTTTATTGGATGTTTGGGCGTCTTGGTGTGCAGATTGCATCAAAGGACTTCCTGAATTAAAAGCGATACAAAAGCAATATCCAGACGTAGTTTACCTATTTTTCTCCTTGGATAGAATTGGAAAAGAGGAAGTATGGAAATCGACGATTAAGAAATTTGAAATGGAAGGAGAGCATTATTGGTTCAATACAGATTGGAAGAATGATTTCACAAATTATTTGGAATTAAATTGGATTCCGCGGTATCTTTTAATTGACCAAGACGGAAATATCGCCCATTATTACGCCGTTCATGCGAACGATAAAGAAATGATTGCGACTTTGAAAAAGTTAGTCGAGTAATATTTAAGGGTTGTTTAGAATAAAATATATTCTAATTTCTAGCAATCCAGATCAAGCTTTTACAAAATAAAGAAGGATGCTCCTCAGCATCCTTTCTAAAACTAACTCTAACTAATACCTAAAACCTTGTGTATTATTATCTATTACCTCGCTAAAACTTAATTAAGTTCTTATTTAAAATTTTCGTCAACTTGAATTTTTAAACGCTATCAATTTGACTTTTCAAAAGTAGGAGAGTTAAAAGTGAAAAACAAACCTTTTTTAGTTTTGCTCTTTCTAAATTCGTGAATTTGAAAAGAACAAATCGCCATTCAATTTATTGATTATCAATAAATTGAATGCGAGTCTTCCTTGCTAAAATTTAATACTAAAAACGGCTTTATTAAAAAACAAAAAAGGCACGAATCCGTGCCTTTTTTACTATTTCAAATTTGTTTACTGTGAAAACAAATTATCTTTTCACAATCTTAAAGGTTTCAATTTGTCCACCTTCCAGGGTAACTTTAAACACATAGGTTCCAACCGCTAATGAACTCACATTGATTTGACTGTCGTTCACTTTGGTAGATGAAATTACTTTTTGTCCTGTCAAATTAAATGCCTCTACGGATTTCACTGCTTTCTGTGAGTTGATGTTCAATACATCTTTCACAGGGTTTGGATAGTATGCAAAGTCAAATGAAGTCAAATCACTCACTCCTAATTCACCTACGTTTACTGTATAATCTTCGTATTCACCATAATTATCTAGATCATTGATGCATGGATCGGTTTCTGCGGGATTGTCTGATCCAGTTGCCATAGCCAAAATTCTCATTCTATATTCACCTGTAGCAACATCAGCAGGAATAGTAATTTCGCTTGTCAAGGTTTCGCCTTGTCCACCATCACCAATTTCACCAATGAAATCACCTTCATCTAAACCATTTCCGTCAAAGTCAATCCACAAGGAAACTCTTTCAAACCAACCGTCACCTACTGTAACTGACATTGTGTATGTTCCACCTGCTTCAACACTTGCTACCATATCTGAGTAATCACCGTAACCGTTTGGACTGCATGTAGTATCGTTATTAATTTCTTGGAATGTAACATTCAAAATCACATCACCATCCGTACAGTTCAATGCTGGTTCACAGTATTCAATGGTGTCGTCTTCAAACAAATCGTCTAAATAAATAGCCCAACCCATTGCCATGAAAGCAGGTCCATTGCCCCATCCACCAATATATTTTCCGTCTATAGAGATTTTATAGGCTTGACCATCAAATATAGTTTCATCGTAATCTACTTCTAAATCATTCAATAAAGCTGATATTGCAACAGGTTGTGCATCTAAGTCGGTATGATAGATATAAGGATTTCTCACAAAGCCATCCAAAGGGTCAAAGTATTCTGCAAATCCAACTACAACATTGTTATCTGAGATGTCAGAAAAGAAAATTGATTCAAAACCAACAGGCGCGTCAAAACTCATTAATTCTTCTGAATCAATATTATAAATAAATGCTTTCCCACTATACTGACCCACAATTACGTTGTTATTGTTAATACCTTGCGCTTCTCCATACTCTTCATTAATCAATGTAATTTCACCTGCTTCGGTAAAATAAGCCGCCATTCTTAAAGTTCCTGGCTCTAAATCATCAACCCATCCTACAGCGATTCCATCATTGTTTACTGCATAGGCGGCTCCGTATTCATACAAGTCACTTGATAAAAGAGTATAAACTTCAGTTTCTGTATTGTAAATAAAACCCCAAGCTCCATTTTGTGGCGTCCAACCTGTTTGACCTACCACATACATTCCATTCTCAGAAATATCATAAATTGTGTATTCTTCACTTGGATTAAATGCGCTTTCTGGATATGCTGCCCACGTTCCATCTACTCTAGAGGCTGGAACATAATCTTCATTGGCATTCATAATCATTCCTAAAACAATGTCTGAGTTTGTGATTGCCACTGTTTGACCAACTTCTGTTTCCGTACTGGTAGAGGTGTTGGTAGCAAAATCATAGTAGCCATTTCCATGTACCGCCCTACCTTGGCTGTTTATATCATATATTGCAGTTCCAAAACCATCCAATTGATTTACTTGAACCTGTGCAGATACTAATCCTCCTACCATTAAGGCTCCCCCCAATAATAATCCTTTACTTTTAAAAATTAAAATTTTCTTCATAGTTTTTAAATTAAGTTAAAATTTATATTCAAATATACGTATTTGACAAACTAGGTTTGTGAAAATCTATGTTTTTGTCTTCCTAAATTCACGAATTTTAATAATTACAGCCTCACATAACTAACTCACAATAAGAAGCATAGAAAATAATTGAAAAAGATTGAGTAAAACAAAAGAAAATTTGTTTAAAATACACTAATCGCTTTGTCCTTTAAAATTTAATCTGAGATTTTAGAAGATTAATCTCTTTCTTGAATTTCATTTCTCCTTTTACAATCCAAAACAGTAAAAGTATAAACAAGATAAGGCCAACCAAAATTCCTATGCCATAGAGTGTATACAAGGATTTCTCTTTTTCCTTAATTTCTTGACCATAACTGGCCAAAACCGTGTTGATGGTCGATCTTTCGCTACTTTTAAGCTGACTATTGGTGAGGATATATTCTTCATCGTACTTTTGAAAATTCGACCAATCGTTTAATGCTAAATAACTATCTGACAGTCCTTTGTAAATTCCTCGATTTAAAACCAGGTCGCCAACATCTTTGGCAAGTCCC
The DNA here is from genome assembly GCA_041676545.1 of Weeksellaceae bacterium. Lineage (GTDB taxonomy): Bacteria > Bacteroidota > Bacteroidia > Flavobacteriales > Weeksellaceae > Moheibacter. Next base: position 81,261 of record JBAYRQ010000012.1, read on the forward strand.
TGGGCTGACTCCAAATTTTCTATGGCTTTATCATAGTTTGCTTCAAGAGTATAAACCTCGGCCAATCCCTTCATTGAAAAAGCCTGCAAACTATTCGCTCCAGCTTTAAAC
>JBAYRQ010000013.1:0-80947 GCA_041676545.1 Weeksellaceae bacterium
CAAGTCCATTAGATTTTTTGTAACCTAAATTAAAAAACCCAACTTTACATTTTTGGGTGTAAAATTGGGTGTTTATGCTTTAACTGATTAAGTATCAGTGTTTATTGCGGAGAAAGAGGGATTCGAACCCCCGGAGGTGTGACCCTCAACAGTTTTCAAGACTGCCGCATTCGACCGCTCTGCCATTTCTCCTTTGCGTATCTCATCAAGTATTCCTTGAATGCGGGTGCAAATATAAAACTTTTTATCAATTAACAATAGGACTTTCGCAAAAAAGTGCCCTTGTTTTGAACGTGGAAATTTATGAAATGCCTAAGTCGATAATTCTTACAGTTTTATAGACTTTTTTTTCAATTTTAAAACTCCCCATTCATTCACTAATTCTAAACTTTCTTCGCTAAATCCGCTCTTTCAGCCGATTTTTTCTTCTACTTATCCAATAAATCAACAATCGGTTGTCCTATATTTCCATTCGGCTCTTGAATATGAAGCAAGGCGGAAAGGGTAGGGGCAATATCGGTCATATAAGTGGGTGCATGTGTTTTTCCTTGTTTAATTCCCCAGCCCATAAAAACCAACGGAATATGACTGTCGTACGGATTCCAAGCACCGTGTGTGGTCCCGGTGAAATCGCTGTAGAATCCAAACCACTGCGGTTCTAAGAATACTTGAATGTCACCACTTCGTTTGAAGTTGTATCCGTTGATGGCACGGGTTTTTAAAGGTTCGGGAAGACTGGAAACACTCAACTTTTCCATATCCACCGCAAATGAAATTCCGTCTTGTTTCTTTAAATAATCAATGATGGTTTTCTTGATTTTCTCATCGTCTAACTTCTCGGCATCAATGAGTTTGTAATTTAAGAAAACTTGATTGTTACTCATCGTGTAAATCAGTTTCTCATGACCATATTCGGAGGTTAAAATGGAATTAATTCCTTTTAAAACGTCGCTTTTGTAGAAAAAACCTGCATTTCCTTTTTCATCTTGAATGTATTTAGGATTGTGTGCAGCACCGTGATCGGCGGATAAAAAGACGGTGTAATTTCCTTTGCCTACTTTTTGATCCAAATACGTAAAGAAGTCTGCGAAATCTTTATCCAATCGTAAAAAGGTATCTTCAATTTTGGCAGAATTAATTGCAAATTGATGGCCTATGTAGTCCGGAGAAGACAAACTTACCGCCAAGAAATCGGGAACGTTGAAAAGATTATTTCCTAAATTTTCTTGATCAATAATTTCTTTTGCAAATTGAAACGTAAGTGTATTTCCAAAAGGAGTGGCTTTGATAACATCTCGACCTTCTTTTTTTGAAATTTCTTTTAATTTGATGGGGAATTGAGTGTTTTCTTCATTTCCATATTTCCCTTCGTACGGATTGTCATCTTTTACGCGATCAAAATACGTGTTAAGCGGATAAAGCGGTTTCCAGTCTTGGTTTAAATATTTTTGAGTGTAATCTTTTTTGTTGAAATTCTGAACGTATTTGGGCAATTCATCCATATAAAAACTACTGCTTATCCAATTTCCATCTTCCATCCAATAGGCAGCATCTGCAAAATGGCCGGCGGGTAAAATGGCACCTCGATCTTTCATCGCAACGCCAAAAACTTTGGATTTAAAATCAGTGGCTAATTTCAACTCGTCAGTAACGGTCGAAGTCAATAAATTCTTGGGCGACATTTTTCCTGCTTTTTTCTCCGGATCCAGTCCCACGCCTATGACACTGTCATCTTGCGAACAATACATTCGGGTTTGAGTGTCACGCATATAAAAGTCATTTCCAGCAATACCGTGAATCGCAGGAACACTTCCGGTATAAATCGTGGAATGACCAATGGCGGTATAGGTGGGAACATAGTTAATTTGGGTGTTTTCAGCTGTGAATCCTTCGTTCAACATTCGTTTGAAACCGTCGTTTCCATAACGGTCATAGTATTTATACAAATAATCCCAACGCATTTGATCCACCACAATTCCAACGACAAGTTTGGGTCGGTCATTGTTATTTTTTTGTTGGGCTAATGCGAAGTTTACTCCAAAAAGAAGGAGTAGAATAAGAAGTCGAAGACGAAATGGTTTCATAAATTTTTAATTCTAATTTGTTCTACTAAAAGACAGGCCAAATTTACACCTTAAACCTCGATGCACAAAATTTCAACTTAGGTTCCACAAAAGGTTAGGAAGTTTTTTTCATCGAAAGAATCCGGTGTGAACAGACTTTCATTCATTTCTTGTTTGTAGGTGTACGGGTATTTTAAATTATCTAAAAGCAAATTCATTTTTAAGAAATCTCCTTCTACGGCTTGATTCAAAGCTTCTTCCACAAAGAAATTTCGAGGAATAAAAATCGGATTGTATTTTTCCATAATCGATAAAGCGCGACCCTCATCTTTTTGAATTCTATTTCTCCATTTTGCTATCCATTCTTCAAAATCAATTCCTAAGGAGAAATTAGATTCTTTAAATAAATCGGGCAGTCGTAAAAATGTAAAACTATGGTTGTAATCTTTTTTATGGGTTTTCAGTAATTCTAAAAATTCATTGACTAAATCCGAATCGCCTTCTTCGGGATTTTCAATGCCCATTTTCATAAACATCATCTCATACCATCTTTGATTGAAAATCGAATCAAATTCATTCAGGACTTCTGTAGCAATTTCAATGGATTTCTTTTCATCCGAATCAAAAAACGGAAGAATGGTTTCGGCAAACCTTGCCAAATTCCATTTCAAGATTTTCGATTGATTGTCAAACGAATAACGACCTTGTTCATCAATGGAACTAAAAACGGTATCTGGATGATACACGCCCATAAAGGCGCACGGACCGTAATCAAAGGTTTCTCCGAAAATGGAAACATTGTCAGTATTCATTACACCGTGAATAAATCCAACACGTAACCAATTCAAAATCAAATCGATTTGGCTGTCTATTAATTTCTTTAACAAAGCAACTGCTGTATTATCCGCTTGTCCCAACGTCGGGAAATGACGATGAATTGTATAGTCGAAAAGTGTTCTTAAATCATTTTGATCGCCGTAATAACGGGCAAATTCAAAGGTTCCTACCCGAAGGTAGCTCGTCATCACACGCGCTAACACGGCACCTTCTTGTCGATTTTCTCGGTACACCGATTCGCCGGTTTTTAGAACGGCCAAACTTCGAGAGGTGGGAATTCCTAAATAATGCAATGCTTCACTCATCACATATTCTTTCAAGGCCGACTTCAAAGTGGATTTTCCATCACCACGACGGGAATAAGGCGTAGGGCCACTTCCTTTGAGGCCAATGTCAAACCGTTCGCCATTTGGATTTATATGTTCACCCAAAATCGCCGCACGACCGTCGCCCAACATTGTGAAATGCCCGAATTGATGGCCGGCATAGGCTTGCGCAATTGGAATGGAATTTTCATCCAACCTTTTGGAAGATAGGATTTCCAAAAGATTAGCATCTTCCACCGATTCAATTCCTAATTCGCGTTTTACTTCTTGATTTAGATACACAAACTCCGGATGAGGAGCCGATTCCAATTGAATTTTACTGTAAAATTTGGAAGGTAATTCCAGGTAAGTGGGATCGAAGTTGAAAACGGAAGAATTTGAAGACATTGTGAATATGTTTACTTATTTTCACAAATTTACGAGATGACAAAGACAATTGAGCTATTCTTGGCCAAAATCAAACGGATTTTCAAATTCAATGCCTTGTTTTTATAATTTGTTGCGTTACTTAGCGTTTCAAAAAAGTGAAGTTTTCATTGTTCATATTTATCCTTTCCTTCTTTTCTATTGTGTGTGCACAAGAGAGAAAGGATACAGTTTTGAAATTTTACGATTATAAAATAGCATCCAAAAAGTATGAGTTGGATTTTCAGAAACCAATTAAAAACGACTCCACCTTACTTCAAACGTTGGATTCTTTGAAAACTATTGGGTTTTACACCTTGACTTTGGATTCTTTAAACAATAAAAATGTTTATTTGAACAAAGGGGAAATGTACAAGAAGATTTGGGTGAAAAACGATTCGGTTTTTAATAAAAAACAAGATTGGTTTGCCATTCAGAACTTGGATTCCTTGGTTCAAACCGTGAATAAATCGTATGCCAAGAAAGGATATCCGTTTGTTGAAATTAAAATTCATCCTTTGGGATTCAAAGACGGTGAAGCACAAATTGCATTGGAAACCAAATTGTTTGCAGCTCGAAGTGTGGATGGTGTTCAGGTTCAGGGTTATGAGAAATTATCGAAAGGATATATTCGACACGGTTTGGGATTAAAGTCGGGAACGGTTTACAATGAATCAGACTTGACAAAGATATCGGATCGAATGAGTTACAGTCCATTTTTGAATGAAGTTCGTCCGCCGCAAACTCTTTTTAATACGGATTCCACAACGATTTATTTGTACGTTGAGAAAGTGAAATCCAATCTTTTTGACGGAATTTTAGGTTTCGGAAATGACCAAGACGGAGAATTCAGACTGAATGGAAATGTGAAAATCGAGCTGAATAATAACTTCAATGGTATGGAGAAAATTCGATTGAATTGGATTGCTACGCCCGATAAAAGTACGTCCTTGGATTTAAATGTGCGTGTTCCCTATTTATTCCGTTCGCCCATTGGTACCCAGACTCAGTTGAATATGTATCGTAAAGACAGTGTCTTTGTCAGTACCAAATTAAATCAACAGTTTTTCTATCAAATAACCATGAATTCCAATGTGGGATTGAATGTGAGTTTTGAGAATTCAAGTTTCGTTTTGGAAGATTATCCGGAATTGGCTGCGCTTTATGATGACTTCAGTAAAACCGGTTTGGGAGTAAATTACGAATGGATTCAACCGACTCAAAATCGATTGCTGGAAGGGAAAACCAAAGTATTTCTAATTGGTCGGACCTTGAATCGAAAACGACAATTGACCGATCCAGTCAGTTTTGAAATCAGTGACGAGAAAACCCAACAATATGAAGTGGGATTGTCCGCTTTTCATTTGTTTGAAATTCATCCGCAGCATTTAATCAAAGCAAGAGTGGAAGGCTATGGATTGTTTGGCGATGATGATTATTACTCGCTCAACGAGTTGTATCGATTGGGTGGATTCAACAGCATTCGAGGATTTAATGAAGAAAGTATTTTGGCCTCGGCCTACGGAATTGGAAGTTTGGAATACCGTTTTTTACCAAATGATGATTTTTACATTTCCGCTTTTGGAGATTTTGGTTTCCTTGAAAATAAATCAACGGGAATCAGTGAAAACTTGATTGGAACGGGGATTGGATTATCGTTTTTAACCCAATTGGGGATTTTCAATATGAGTTATGCTGTAGGAAGTCAGTCAGATACAGGGTTTGACTTTAAAAACTCAAAAATACACTTCGGAATACTGACCCGATTTTAGGCTTAGATTATCACTGGAATTTCTATTTGAAAAACCGTCAAAAAAGCACTACAATTAATTAACACTCAAAGTACTAGATTCTCATATTTTTTCACTAATTTTGCACCCTCAAATTTTAATATGCAAAACATACGCAACATTGCGATTATCGCACACGTTGACCACGGGAAAACGACCTTGGTTGACAAAATTTTACATTATACCAACACCTTCGCAGAGAGCTCAAGTTCTGAAGGATTGATTATGGATAATAATGATTTGGAACGAGAAAGAGGAATTACTATTTTCTCTAAGAATGCTGCCGTTGAATACAACGGGACAAAGATTAATGTGATTGATACACCGGGTCACGCGGATTTTGGAGGTGAAGTGGAACGAGTATTAAAAATGGCAGACGGAGTAGTGTTGTTGGTCGATTCTTTTGAAGGACCGATGCCTCAAACCCGTTTTGTTTTGCATAAAGCTTTGCAATTAGGACTAAAACCAATGGTTATTGTAAATAAAGTGGACAAACCCAACTGTCGTCCCGAGGAAGTATATGAAGCTGTATTTGATTTGTTTTTTAACCTTGATGCTACCGAAGAGCAGTTGGAATTCCCAATTTTTTACGGTTCGTCAAAACAAGGATGGTTCAATACTGAAAATGTTCAAACCGATGATATTTCTCCACTTTTGGATGGAATTATTCAATATGTTCCTGCGCCCGAAACGGCTGAGGGACCTTTGCAAATGCAAATTACAACCTTGGACTATTCTTCTTTCTTAGGAAGAATTGCAGTAGGGAAAATCACACGAGGATCGATCAAAGAAGGTCAATGGGTGAGCCTAGCCAAAGCAGACGGAACATTTACCAAACAAAAAGTAAAAGAACTGTATGTTTTCCAAGGATTAGCTAAAAAGAAAACGACGGAAGTAAAAGCTGGAGATATCTGTGCGGTAGTAGGTATGGATAAATTCCAAATTGGAGATACCATAGCCGATGCAGATCATCCGGAAGCTTTGCCAGGAATTGAGATTGATGAGCCAACCATGAATATGTCGTTTGGAATTAACAATTCACCTTTCTTTGGTAAAGATGGAAAATTTGTAACCAGCCGTCACTTGATTGAGCGTTTGGAATCGGAATTGGAAAAAAATCTTGCACTACGTGTCGAAGCAACGACAGATTCAAACAGTTATTTGGTGTACGGTCGTGGAATTATGCACTTGTCTGTATTGATTGAAACCATGCGTCGTGAAGGGTATGAGTTAACGGTAGGACAACCGCAAGTTATTATCAAGGAAATCGATGGTGTGAAATGTGAACCGTATGAAAGTTTGGTTATCGACATTCCCCAAGAATATTCGAGTAAGGCCATTGATTTGGTTACCCAAAGAAAAGGAGATTTATTGGTGATGGAAGCAAAAGGTGAAAATCAACACATGGAATTTGAAATTCCATCAAGAGGTTTGATCGGATTGCGTTCATTGATGCTAACTGCAACCGCAGGAGAAGCAGTAATGGCTCACCGTTTCACAGAATACAAACCTTTCAAAGGAAATATTCCAGGACGTTCTGCGGGTGTTTTAATCAGTAAGGATCAAGGAGTTTCTACGCCGTATTCGATTGATAAATTGCAAGACAGAGGAAAATTCTTTATCTCTCCAGGTGAAGAGGTGTATGCAGGAATGATTGTGGGTGAACATTCACGTAACAATGATTTGGTGGTAAACATTGTAGAAGCCAAAAAGTTGAATAACATTCGTGCAGCTGGAAAAGATGATTCCGCAACAATAGCTCCTAAAATTGAAATGTCTTTGGAAGAATGTATGGAATACATCCAAGAAGATGAATGTATCGAAGTTACTCCGCATTACATTCGTTTGAGAAAGACGGTTCTTAGAGAAGAAGATAGAAAGAGATTATCCCGATCGGTGGAGGCTTAATCCTTCTTTTGATTTATATATTATAAGCGGCTTTGTATTTCAGTATCCAAAGCCGCTTTTTTTATTAGAAGAAGGTCATCTTCAATGTAAGCTTTAAAAAGAAGTTTTGGTCAAATGTATCGTAGGCATAATCACCCAAACGATAGTAAGCACCGATCCCAAACATACCGTATAGCAATTGATTCATTTCCAAACCTACTTCTTGGTAATATTTATTCGGCGTCTGGAAAGTGAGGTTTACATGGTCTTCCGGATTTTTTAAATCTCCAATTAATCCTCGGTAAATGAATTCTGGGAATATTTCTCTTTTCATGAATTTGAAACCAGCGATTTTGTGGGATAAATTGAACATCGCATATTTGTCGGAATAGAATTCGCCCGGACGCATGGTTTCGAAATTATTTAATCCTGCTACACCAAAGTGTTTGAATATTTTATCGCCCGATTTCGCATTCCCCATTCCTTCAAATAAATTTAAAATGGGTGTATCACCAAAGACAATTCCGGTGTGAAATTGGAAATCAGTTCGCCCCAAGAAAGTTGAATAATTATCGATGTAACTGAAATTCATTTTTGTTGGCGTATAATCCGCATTGAATACATTCCAACCTTGCGTCAACGTCAGGTAGAAAACAGGCAAACCACTACTGATGGTCACTTTCCCATACGGAGTACGTACATTTTGATCTTTCGGTGCCCAACGAAGGGATAATTGGGTATCAAAGGATAGGAATTTTTCATTCGGACGATTGTCTTGGTATTGATAGTCAAACTCCGCCGTTTTTTCATTGTAAACTCCACCGATTAGCAAAGTTATATTCTGAAGGAAATCTTGTTGATAACCTACTTTCACACGACGGTAACTGTAGAAATTATCGTTGTAAATATTCGATAAATTGGAACGTAAAAAAGAAATGTAATTGTTTTGTAATTCCATGGGATTTCTTCCTGCAGGTTCCACATCTTGGGCATAGGAAGCAAAAACTTTCCCAGAATACGGTTTGTTTACAAACCAATCAATTCCTCCACCAAACTTAAATTTCTCATCTTTGAATCCATATGCAGCATATCCGTTTAAGGAAAAGTTGTCATTGAATTTGTAATTTGTATTTCCACCCATTCCCAATCGGAAACCTTCGTAATTGTTGTAATTAAAAAGTTTCGTAATGTCGAAATCATATTTTCCAATTGAATATTTTCCACCGGAAGAAATCACCCGCAGCAATCGAATGTTCCGATCCATTTTGTACTTATCACCAATGGAATCAATTTTCACATAGGTGTTCTTTTCCATTTCTGTCAAAGGTTCATCTCTAAATTCTTCCAAAGCCACTTCAGGATTATCCATTGATTTCAAATCAATTTCGTTGGTATATCCTTTAAACTCTTTCGCAGTAAACTCTTTGGGAGATTCAACGTCCTTGAATGAAGTGCTCAAATGCAACCATACTTTTTCTTTCTTTTTGATGGTATCTAGTCGAACTTGACCATCCGCTAGAACGGTGTCTTTTACCGTTGGATAGGAAATTCCGCCTCCATCCATTCGGAAACGTTGTTGTTTGGGAAACCAATAATTTTGGTAATTCGTCCAATCCATTTCCAATTCAGCCACATTTTTGTCGGATAGATTTTCCGCATAGAATCGGGTAAGTGCTTTGGATTCTTTGTCGATCCAAAGATATCCTTTGATTTGTTGCTGACTTGCGATTTGTTTTTGCGGATAAAATGAAATCACAATCATTTTTTCTCCTTCCCAGGTTTCTTCGTCCGAAATTCTAAATCTATATTCACGAAGTCCTGTATTGGAAACGGGATTGGTATATTGTCTAAAAAAGAAATTGATTTTCTCGTCGTCGAAATTATGAGAAATCGGTTGCATTGCCACAAATTCATACATCGGCATTTTGGTTCCCGAAATTCGGGATGCTTTGACCGTGTTTTTGGATCCGTATTGGCTTGAGAATTTATGTTCCATCGCTCTTTCTCCCAACATCAAATGACTTTTGTCCAAAAGTTTTCTGACATCGTTGTAGCTTGAATCTCTTTCATTTTTCGGAAAAAGAATATAGGGCATCGAATCGGTGGAAGCGGTGAGTAGAAATTTCGAATAACTCTTGTATTCATAGGATTTCAAATTTTCAATACTATTTTTTCGTTTGTTTTGAATAACTTGTCGAATGAGGTTTCGAGCTTCCGTATCATTGCTGGTAATTTGACTTACGCCCAATTCTACAGTGATGGGTTTTAATTGAATTTCAATATCTTTTCCATACAAAACCAAAGTTCGTTCTTGATAACCTTGGTGAAAAAGAATCACTCGATTAATTCCTCGCGGAACGGTGAAGTTTCCGTTTGAATCGGTAACTCCCAATTCTTTTCGCTCATCGGTAAGCACCACCACTTCTTCCATCGGAACATTCCCCATAAAACCATCCAACACCGTGATTTTGGTTTGTCCCATTAAAAATGCCGAGAAAATAAAAAGGATAAAAAATAAATATTTGTGCATAGTTTACTACTTGGATGAACGAATTGATCTCAAAATGAAATTGGTTTCAAAATTAAAGAAAATATTAGGATTTATGTTTGCTTTTTTATAGATTGGAAAGGGACTAATTTTTAAATCAATTTTAATCAAATTCTATCGTTGCAATCAGAGGTTTCTCATGCCTATAATTCGCGTTTTAATTCCCAACAAATTCATGACTTGGTCCATATATTGAGTTTTGAAGATGGAAATCTTCATTCCCCCAATTCTTCCAACTTCAAATTGTAATCGTATTGCAAATCTTCGTGAAAGGTTGAAATCAGCTTTTTTATACTTAAAACCTGTCTTTCATACATATTGAGTAGCACTTTGTCTCGATGAATCGACGGTTTAAAATCTTTTAATCGATGACAGAAATAGAGTAGGAGTTCCACCTCGGTTTCTTTTTTGGTGGAATAGCGCGCATACTTTTTTAAGTTTCTTAAAATCTTTCGAACACTTTTTTTGATGTAAAAAAAACTGTGGGTGTTGATGGTTTCAAACTGTTCCTCCAATTGCATTTTCACCGTTTCTATGTAATTTTCTTCATCGTGCGATTCGAAAAGTAAATAGGTGAGGAGTTCCTTATTTTCTTTTTTAAACTTTGACAAACGCAAACAAAGTTCCATAAGCTCAGCAGGGGAACGGTGTTGCAACTCTTTTTTAATAGTAACTACAGAAACTGCTTTCATACGGTGGGTTTGTAATAATGAATCAAATTAGCAAAGTCTTTTTGAAATATAAGAATAAATTAAATTCTAAAATGTTAATTGAATAGTGCTTCCATTATTGATTTCTGACTGAAGTCGACTTTCTACTTCTGAAAACGCAATCTGAATTGGCTTTTCATTGGAATATTTCAATGCATTTTCGATTAAATTATAAATCGCAATTTCCAATTGTTCTATGCTTGCTTTTTGTTGCAAAAGATTGGGATTCTCCACTCGAATATCAAATTGAATTCGTTGAAGGGCTTTCGGATAATTCAAGGTCAATTTTTTAATCACACGCCACACCAATTCATCTACCCGAAGACTTTCTTGAAATGAATCCAATTTCTCTAAACCAGAGAGAATCAATAAACTTTTGATCATGTCTTCAATTTCATATTCATAACCCAAGGATCGTTTCGTCACCTCATTGTACTCCTCGGGTTTTCGAACTTTTTGATCTTAAAATTCGAGATTTCTAGAATGGGTGGGTCTAGAGAATTGATTTAATTTAATCTTTTTCTACAAATCCTGCTCTTTCCAACAAAGCTTCATTATTCGGTTTATGACCTCTGAATTCTACATACAATTCCATGGGATCCACACTTCCACCACTTTCCAAAAGATGTTTGAATTTTTGTGCGATCTCGGGATTGAAAATCCCGTTTTCTTTGAAATATGCAAACGCATCTGCATCCAACACTTCCGACCATTTGTAGGAATAATATCCTGATGAATAACCGCCTTGGAACAAATGCGAAAAAGCAACACTCATATTGGTTTCTGAGTTGAAAGGATACAATTCTGTGGGTGCAAAAGCTTTTTGTTCATAGTCAGAAACCGAAGTGATTTTCAACGGGTTTTCAGCATGCCATGCCATATCCAAAATTCCAAAACTCAATTGACGAACGGTTTGATATCCTTCCATAAAGTTCGAAGATTTCTTCACTTTGTCGATTAAATCCTGTGGAATGGTTTCTCCCGTTTCATAATGTTGGGCAAATAATTCCAAAGCTTCAGGTTCAAAACAGAAGTTTTCCATGAATTGCGAAGGTAATTCTACAAAATCATAATATACATTCGTTCCTGAAAGGCTTTCGTAGGTGGTGTTTGCCAACATTCCATGAAGAGCATGACCAAATTCGTGGAACAAGGTTGTGACTTCAGTAAATGTCAATAATGACGGTGTTTTCTCGGTGGGTTTTGTGAAATTACAAACAATGGAAATATGCGGTCGTTTGTTTTTTCCATTGACTTTGGATTGTCCTCTAAATTCGGTCATCCATGCGCCAGCTTTCTTTCCTTTTCGTGGAAAGAAATCTGCGTAAAATAATGCCAAATGCGCGTTGTTGGAATCCAAAACATCAAAAACCTGCACATCTTTGTGGTATTTTTCAATATCGCTTCTCGGTTCGAATTTTAATCCATACAATTTACCCGCTATTTCAAAAGCACCGTCAATTACTTTTTCGAGTTGGAAATACGGTTTTAATTCTTCTTGAGAAATCTCAAATTTCTTTTGTTTTAATTTTTCGGAATAATAGGCGTGATCCCATCGTTGAAGTTCTTGAATGCCATCGGTTTCCAAGGCGAAAGCGCGCAATTCATCTATATCACGTGCTCCAAAACTGATCGAGTTCTCTAATAATTCCTGCAAGAAATCTTTCACGATTTTGGGAGAATTTGCCATTCTTTCTTCCAAAACAAAATCTGCGTGTGTTTGATATCCCAATAGATTCGCACGTTCTAAACGAAGTTGAACGATTTCTTTTACAATTTCCTCGTTGTTGAATTCATTGGCCTTAAAAGCACGCTTTCCGTAAGCTAAACTGATTTCTTTTCGAATCTCCCGATTATCTGCATAGGTTACAAATGGTAAATAACTGGGTGCGTGAAGTGTGAAAATCCAACCTTCTTTTTCGCGTGTTTTGGCTTCATTTTTCGCTTCATCGATTGCAAATTCAGGCAAACCTTTTAGGTCATTTTCATCGGTTAAATGAAGTTCATACGAATTGGTTTCAGCCAAAACATGGTTTCCAAAGTCCAAACCTAATTTTGAAAGTTGCTTATCGATTTCGCGTAATCTTTGTTTTTTCTCGTCGTCTAAATTGGCACCGTTTCGAGAGAAATTCTTGTATTTTTTATCGAGAAGTCGGTATTGTTCCGGATTTAAATTCGATTCGTTTCTTCTTTCGTACACCGATTTAATTCGTTCAAACAATACGGGGTTTAGTCGAATGTCGTTTGAGAATTCAGACAACAACGGAGAAACGACTTGTGCAACTTCTTGCAAGATTTCATTGGTTTCGGAATGCAAAAGATTAAAGAAGCAGGAAGAAACAATTCCCAAGCGCTCACCGCTAATTTCAAGAGCAACGAGTGTGTTTTCGAAATTAGGCTCCTCGGGATGGGTACAAATTTCTTGAATTTCCTTCCGTGCGATTTCCATGGCTGTTACAAATGCGGGTTGGAAATCTTCGTTTTTTATTTTTGAAAAGGGTAAACTTTCAAAGGGAGTTTTGAATTCTTCTAAAAGTGGATTCTTCATTTCTGATTTGTATTTTAGTTACAAAGTTAAAATAAAATAGACCATTCTAATCTTTCATTTCCGTTTCGCGTTTTTTCGACTTCAACCTATCGAAGAGATTCACATGGAAAATCAGTGATTTTATGAATTCTACTATCTATGATAAGGACTAGCTATTCAAGACTTTACTATTTTTCATCCTCAGAATTCCTACTATTCAGCAATTTGAAAGTCCATTACGGATTAAAACAATTGAAACTTTCGCATTTTCAAATTATAGATTATCTTTACACAAAGTATTGACGAATGAACAGTGAGGAAGTTAAGCAAAGAAATTACGAAATAGTTAAACAAGTTTTCACCGAATTTCTGGAAGAGCAAGGCCATAGGAAAACCCCTGAGCGCTATGCAATTTTGGAGGAAATTTATTTTACAGATGAACATTTCGACGTGGATCGATTGTACATCATGATGAAAGATAAAAAATACCGTGTGAGTCGTGCCACTTTGTACAATACCATTGAACTTCTTATGGAAGCCAAATTGGTGCGCCGTCATCAGTTTGGGGAACAACAAGCGCATTATGAAAAATCGTATTTTGACAAACAGCATGATCACATCATTTTGTCGGACACGGGCGAAGTAATTGAATTTTGTGATCCACGTATTCAGTCCATCAAAGCGACGATAGAAGAGATATTTGATATAAAAGTTGACAGTCATTCACTTTATTTTTATGGGAAAAGGAATGAAAAGTAATCCCTTGCGTTTTCTATCGATTTTCATTGTTTTTTTGATGGCTTCTTTGGTTGTGGGACAGACGCAGCCTAATCAGAAAAAGGATCCTCCCAAAAAAATAAAACACATCCATTCCGATGTTTTGAGAGTGGATCCTTTGCGGTTTGAAGGAAATCCTTTCGCTTATGGAAGTGTCGTTTTTGCGCATGAAACCACCAAATTATACAGTGATAGCGCCGTTTTTTATCAGAAAGAAAACTTCTTTCGCGCTTGGTCCAATGTGCGAATGATCAACGATACCGTAAGCATGACGTCCGATAGTTTGGAATACGACGGAAACACCAAAATGGTCAAAGCATTCAATCGCGTACACATGAAGGATAAAAAGTCCGAACTCTTTGCAGATTATGTGGAATACAACCGCGAAACCGATGTGGCGATTGCTTCTGGAAATGTAGTGATGATTGATCCCAGTCAGCGAATTGAAACGCCGTATATGACCTATGATCGAAAAACAGGAATCGCCCGAACCGATGCGGGAGCTATCATTCGGGGAAGTGATGGTACCGTGACTCATACCCAAATCTTGGTGTACAATGCCAATACCAAAGAAATTAATTTCGATCGAAATACTATGATTGAAACACCGGATTATCGAATTGTTTCCGATAAAATGGTGATGAATCAAATGACAGACATTACCACTTTCCTCGAAAGAACCACGATTACCGACAAGAAAAATCCCCGAAATTATATAGTGATGCCCACAGGCGGTGGAACTTTTAACAAACGAACAGGCGAGGCCATTTTGAAAAAAAGATCGACAATTTATCGGGACGGAAAAGAATTATGGGGCGATGAGACGTACTTTAATGACAAGACCGGATATGGATGGTCCAAAGGAGATGTATTTATCAACGATCCCGACGAAAAACGGTTCATTCGTGGAGAATACGCTGAAGTTCATAGAGATGTGGATTCCGCCTTTGTAACAGGTAGAGCCTATGCGGTAAAAGCTTTTGAGTTGGATTCCCTATACTTTCATGCCGATACCATTATGGTTGTGAAGCGTGCGGATTCAACCACCGTTCTGAAAGCGTATTTCAATGCAAAATACTTTAAGAGCAATGCGCAAGGAAAATCAGATTCTATTTTTTACAACGAAACCAAAGGCGTAATGCAGTTTTTCAGAGATCCGATTATGTGGTCAGACGACCAACAAATTACAGGAGATACGATTTATGCGTACAACAATCCCGTAAAAGAAGTAATGGATTCCGTCTATGTTTTCAATAATTCCTTTGCGATTTCAAAAGTAGACTCATTGAATGACAAAGACTTCAATCAAGTGAAAGGAAAATTCATGACCGGTTATTTTTTAAATAATAAGTTGAATTTAGTCGAAGTCCATGAAAATGCTCAATCGGTCACTTATGTCGATGAAGAGGCGGATGAAAAAGAGAATAAACCCAAAGAGCGACTTGGAATTAATTTATCGAATTGTGGAATTATTGAAGCTGAAATCGATGGGAACAATGTGGAAGTTTTGGCGTGCCGAATTCAAGCCGCCTCCAAATTATACCCTGAATCCAAATTACCACCCGAAATGAAATATTTAAAAGATTTCAAATGGCGTGGTGATGAAAAGATGTTGAAATGGCAAGATATATTTGGAGATGATCCGGATTACATTGAAATTAAAATAAAAGAAGTGCCAGAAAGTCAAGTAGAAACTCCGTCAGAAACCGAAAAAATTAATTTAGATGAATTGTTAAATTCGGAAGAAGAAGAAAATGAAAATCAGAATTAATACAAAGATTTGTATTTTTACGTTTTAAATGATTGAAATTAATTCAAATAAAAGACAAGACATTTCAGTAAGTGATTTCATTATCACTTCGTTATAAAATAATTTATTGAAAGCAGCATGAAAATGATTATAAAACTAAACCCGATGAAAGCACTCTTTTTACTTCTCTTATTTGGATTGACGAGTTGTTATGTTTACAAGCCGTATACGGGAATAGAAGTCGACACAAATAATAAGTCTAGTTCCATGAGAAGTACAAAAGGTATTTCCTTGTCAGACCGTGAAATCCCAACCAGCCGACAGAAAGGACCTGAAGGTCCAGGGAAGTCAGTCGTTACGGGCGATTTGAAAATAGAAGATCAAACCGATAATCCTGATTTAGCTGCGAAAAATAGAGAGATTGAAGAACAGAAACTGAAGGAAATGGAAGCGGCTGAGAAAAGAGCGGAAGCGAATGGAAAGATTGTTGGAAAACCGGAAGAAGGTAAGAATTTGGTTACTCCAAAAAATCAGTCAAAACCAAGTGGTCAGAGTGAATTAAAAGAACTGAGTCTCAAAGAAAAAATCAAAGCCAACAAATACTATAAAATTTCAGTGGCTGAAAAACAATACAAAATTCAGGCGGATCAATGGGAAGGAGATACACTGGTTTCGCATATTTTAAGGCAACCAAAAAAGGTATTGCGCTTTCATGAAAATCAAATCGATGAAGAAGAACTTTTGGAACGTAGATTTTCTAAATCGTATTCAGATATTTTCACAGTTGGATCGTATGTAGGCGTAGGTGCAGCTATTCTATTGTTTTTACTCTAATGAATACAGAAAATTTAAAACAAGATTTTTTTAAATACCAAGCCAAAACTACCCAATTTGCATCCGGCTTTGAAGTCGATTATGCAAAAGGAAGTTACATCTATGGAAAAGACGGAAAAGCCTATCTAGACTTTGCAGCCGGTGTATCTGCTAATACCTTGGGGCATTCGTTTCCTCGAATTGTTGAAGCGATAAAAACACAAGCTGATAAATATCTGCATGTGATGGTTTATGGTGAATATGCACAAGAAAAGCCGGTCGAACTTTGCAAAAGATTGGCTGAGAATTTACCGAGTTTTTTGGACACAACCTATTTGGTGAATTCAGGAACGGAGGCGATTGAAGCCTCCATGAAGTTGGCCAAAAGATATACAGGTCGCGAAGAAATTATTGCGTGTACCGACGCGTATCATGGAAACACACAAGGTTCACTGAGTTTGGCCGGAAGGGAAGAAAAGAAACGCGCTTTTCGTCCGCTTTTACCTCACATCCATTTTATTCGATTTAATTCCGAAGAAGATTTATCCAAAATCACTTCAAAAACAGCAGGCGTGGTCATTGAAACCATTCAAGGTGCATCCGGTTTTCGACTTCCCGAAAATCAGTATTTAAAGAAATTAAAAGCACGTTGCGAAGAAGTAGGAGCTTTGTTAATACTCGATGAAATTCAACCTGGATTTGGACGAACGGGTAAGTTGTTTGCTTTTGAGCATTACGACTTTGTACCCGATGTTTTGGTGATGGGAAAAGGAATGGCTGGTGGAATGCCGATTGGCGCTTTTACAGCAAGCGCAGAAATTATGGACTGTTTGTCCCACAATCCCAGCATAGGACACATCACTACTTTTGGAGGAAATCCTTTGGTGGCAGCTTCAGCATTGGCAACTTTGGATGAACTTTTGGAAGGAGATTGGATGGCACACATTCAGGAAAAAGAAGATTTATTTAGAGAATTGTTGGTTCATCCAAAAATTAAACGAATTGCGGGTCGAGGTCTGATGTTGGCTCCCGAATTGGAGTCGGAAGAATATGCTTTGGAAGTAGCTTCTAAATGTATGGACAAAGGTTTAATTGTTTTTTGGTTAATGTATAGTATTCAAAATCTGAGGATTACACCGCCTTTAACTATTTCTAAAGAGGAAATACGCGAAGGATGTACTATTCTACTCGACGTTTTAAATGAAAATTAATTGGAATTAACTATGAATCCTTTCGCCCAAAAAATTGACGATAACATTGCAAGAGTAGCTGATTTCCCTAAACCCGGAATACAGTTCAAAGATATTACTTCCCTCTTTCAGCATCCTGAATTGTGTGCAGAAATGGTCGATGCTTTCGCAGCATACAGTCGTGGAAAAGTAGATGCGGTTTGTGGAATTGAAAGTCGAGGATTTTTATTTGGAATTTTAATTGCTCAGAAATTAAACCTTCCCTTTGTCCTGGTTCGGAAACAAGGAAAATTACCACCACCTACTTTTTCAGAAACCTATGACTTAGAATATGGAAATGCAACCATTGAAGTGCAGCCGGGATACATTACCAAAGGTGAACGTTTTTTGATTCATGACGATGTTTTAGCAACCGGAGGAACGGCAGTAGCAACGTCTGAATTGATTAAAAAATGCGGTGGAATTCCTGTTCAATTTAGTTTTATTGCAGAATTAGGGTTCTTAAACGCCCGTGAAAAATTACTTCCCATTTCGGATCAGATTCAGAGTTTGGTTATCTATCCTTAATTGAAAAAAAAAGGACTTATCAAACGATAAATCCTTTTTGCATTTGGACAATTTCAGATTATTTTTTAATAATCCTGTGTGTTGAAATTACGCCTCCGGAATTTACATTTAAAATGTAAATGCCTTTTGAATAGGTGGTTAAGTCGATAGTGTTTTTCAAATCATTTCCTTTTTCCGAGAAAATTTTTTTTCCGGAAAAATCAACTATTTCGATTTGATCTATTTTATGAATGGTTGAAATTTGAATCGTATTCGAAGTTGGATTGGGATAAATTGAAATTGAATTTTTCACAACATTTTCGGTTGCTAATAATACATTAGAGAATTTAATCATCGTTCCGCCGGAACCACAAATGAGTCCTGTATGGTCATCAAATAAAACAATTTCGTACATAGAATCAGGACCATTTAAATCAGGAACCATTTCGAAACTTTCACCATTATCATTCGAAATATAAACCGCTTCATCCGTTCCCGATGCCAGTATGTAATTATCTTTGTAAAGCAATCCATAAAAGTGGTGATAACCTGTGTTTAACGGATTTGACCAAGTGTCTCCACCATCATGCGTAACATACAAATCGCCCTCTTCTCCAACATATACTCCATTTTCTGCATCTCTAAAAGCAACACTTAAGTTGATGTCTGTTCCACCTTGTTGGATAATATTCCAAGTAGCTCCACCATCCGTAGATTTGTAAACAGTTTGATTGTATCCCACGGCATACAAAGTGTTTTTATCCCCATACGCTACTTTCAGAATTCCATGTTGAGGTGGAGTTGTACTTAAATTCCATGTCTCTCCACCATCCGTTGTTGTACGAACTTCAAGTTCATAATCTTGGGTGATATAAAGTGTCATCCCTATGTTTTCATTGTGGAATTTCACAATCATATACGCATAGACATCGCTACCAATGGTAACTTCTTCCCAACTAACACCGCCATCGATGGTTTTCTTCATCGTGGGTGAATAACCTGCTGCAAAACCAATCATGGATGTTGCAAACGAAAGAGTCTGTATGTTGTCCCCTTCATAAACGGTTTCCCAAGTTTCGCCGGCATCTTCGGTTTTAATTATTATTCCAGGTGCATTATCCGTCGTAAACTTCGATCCACCCGCAAAAGCAACGCTGTTGTTATCTGCAGAAGGTGTGGACATAGCCATCAAGATATAATCCGTACCCGAATTTTTGTATTCAAAAGTTTGAGCTTGTATTCCCATTGAAATAAATAAGATGAAAACTCCAAAAATAAAATCTTTTTTCATTGGGTGTGTTTTTTTATTTAATTGGATCAAATATATTTTATTCTTTTTTAATTATAAAAATTGTGCTGTTGAAATTCGTGAATTTAGATAGTGAAAACGTATGAAATAACATAGCTAACTTTTTTAAAAACAAAGGGTTAGGTTTAGAAATTTATTTTTCTAACAATCCATAAAATCAGTGAGAATAAAACCGAAACCAAAAGCATAGAAACCAGTGGAATGTAGAGTGAAAATCCCGGTTTCTCTATCCGAATATCACCTGGAATTTTTCCAAACCAATCCAAGTTGAATGCAGTAAATTCAATCAATAAACCAATAATAAGCGTGAATAGTCCAATTAAAATGAGTAGTTTTCCCATTATTCCTATTAATTTAGCACTCCAAATATAGAATTTATCGATGAATTCGATGCTACCTAAAAGAAAACTCAAATGAAAATCCTATTGCTTTCTGACACCCATAGTTACATTGACGAACGTATTCTTGACTATGCTTCCCAAGCCGATGAAATCTGGCATGCCGGAGATATTGGTGATTTAAAAGTAACGGATGCATTGAAAAATGTCGGCGTTCTTAGAGCGGTTTACGGAAATATTGACAGTTCAGAAATCAGAAAAGAATTTCCTTTGAATCAACGGTTTGAAGTGGAAGGAGTCGATGTATGGATTACGCATATTGGTGGTTATCCGGGAAAATACAGTTCTGCAATTCGTTCTGAAATTCAATCTCGTCCGCCAAAATTATTTATTTGTGGTCATTCGCATATTTTAAAAGTGATGCCAGATAAAAATTTAAACTTACTTCACATGAATCCTGGAGCCTGTGGTAAATATGGTTTTCATCAAGTTCGGACTATGCTTCGTTTTGAAATTAATGCGGGTAAAATTGAAAATTTAGAGGTCATTGAATTATCGAAAAGATAGGTGTCTTAGCTTATACTAAAAAAAGGGGTTTTCCCCCTTGTTTAAAAATGAAAGAGACATTACATTTGCTTTTAATTAATATCCAATTAATTTAACCTAACCTTTACCTACCTTAACCGATAAATTCCTTCTTAGCTTTTTAAGAAGGAATTTTTTTTTTACCTCAATTATAAGCCTTAAATTCTCTTCCTACGAAAGTGTTTTGTATTTTAGTGAAAAATAGAAAATGCAGACAAAAAAAATAGCAAATACAGATTTAGAAGTAGCACCTCTTGCCTTTGGTGGAAATGTTTTTGGATGGACGATTGATTCAAAAAAGTCATTTGAAATCTTGGATAATTTCATTGGTGAAGATTTTAATTTAATTGATACTGCGAACAATTATTCGTATTGGGTAAAAGGAAATGACGGCGGTGAATCCGAACGAATTATTGGAGATTGGCTGAAGAAATCCAAAAAACGACACGAGGTTGTGATTGCAACCAAAGTAGGTGGACGTGGAGAAAATCGGTCCAATCCCAACAACACGCGTAAACATATTTTGGAAGAAGTGGATCAATCTTTATTGCGCTTAAAAACCGATTACATTGATTTGTATCAACTTCATTATGACGATGAAGAAACCGATGTGGAAGAAACATTAAGTGCTTTTCAGGAATTAATCCAGCAAGGAAAAATTCGCTGGATTGGCGCTTCCAATATTTCGCCAGAACGTTTGAAACAGTCTTTGGAGGTAGCGGAAAAACGCAATCTACCCAAATACCAAACGCTTCAACCTTTGTATAATTTGTATGAAAGAGAAAGTTTTGAGTCGAACTATCAGTCGATTGCTAAACAATACAATTTAGCGGTTTTGAGTTATTATTCGTTGGCAAGTGGATTTCTAACTGGTAAATACCGAAGTGAAGAGGATTTGGGAATCAGTCAACGTGGAAAGGATGTTAAAAAATACTTGACCGATAAAGGCTTTCGAATTCTAAAGACCTTGGATGAAGTTGCTCAGGAATTTGACACAACACCCACCGCTGTTTCATTGGCGTGGTTAATTCATCAGCCAACCCTTGTTGCGCCGATTGCAAGTGCCACTCGTGTGGAACATTTAAAAGCGTTCAAAGAAGCTGTAGGTATGAATTTGACAAAAGATGCATTGGATCGCTTGAATCAAGCAAGTACCTAGAATTAATCGTTTAGAATTTTTAGATAGTCATCGATTTTATCGTTTGGAACGGCGACGGATAAAATATACTGTTGAATTTTCCAACCTTCATCAGTCAAAATTACTACTCCCGAACCCCGACAGACACCCATCCATGTATCCAAAGTTTCGTCAAACCAAGCGAGTTTTCTGTCTTGATGAAGGTATATATTCCGTGTTTTCGTTTTGAAATCCCAAGCGGTGTCGCGTTTGAAAATCTCTTTTGTCCATTCTTTCATTTCATCGCGTAACCAATCTTCGTTTTCATCGGTTCCAATGTAATGTGCGGTTTCTGTCATCGACCCAAAAAAGGTGTCAGCATCTGCAACAGCGGCGGAATGATGCCAATTGTCGAGTAAATTATGGATGAGCTGTTCCGAAGTTTGTGCTTTCGCATGAAGACTGAAAATCAAAAGTAAAACGAAGGAAAAGTGAAAATTACGCATGATTAATTTATTTATTCTCTATTAAATCTAATTCATAAAAAGTGTCCGCAATTTTTCGATCGTTGGATAATCTAGGCACTTTATTTTGTCCGCCTAACTTTCCTTGTGATTTCATGTACGTATTGAATCCATTGGGTTTGACAAGTGAGATCTTCAGAACTTTTAATGTGTTTCCTTTTCGTAAATCCTCGTAATATGAATTTAGTTTTCGGAGATTTGAGTCTAATTCATCGATAAATTCATCCAAATCATTTGGATTTTGAGAAAATTCAATCAACCATTCGTGGTATGGCAAACCTTCGTTCGGATTGATTTGAGGAGCAACTGTAAATTCCGAAACTTTGGCGGGAAGTTTTTCAGTGGTTTTTTGAATGGCTTGTTCCACTTCATGGGCAATCACGTGTTCACCAAAAGCGGAAGTGAAATGTTTAATTCGTCCGGAAACAATGATTTTGTACGGTTTCAAACTGGTAAAACGAACGGTATCTCCAATGTTGTAACTCCAAAGTCCCGCATTTGTATTAAGAATTAACACATAATCTTTGTCTAACTCTACATCTTTCAATGATATACGTGTTGGATTTTCATCGAAGAATTCATCGACCAAAATAAATTCATAAAAAATTCCGTGATTCACTAGAAGTAAAAGATCGTTGGAATGAATCGAGTTTTGATACGCAATAAATCCCTCGGATGAAGGATAGGTCTGAATTACGTCCAAATCCCGACCTATGAGTTCAATCATTTTTTCACGATACGGATTGTAATTGACACCGCCTGTGACCATTAAACGTAAATTTGGAAAAATCTCTAAAATATTTTTCTTGCCTGATTTCAGAATTAACCGTTCGAAATACATCACCAACCATGGCGGAATTCCACTAATTAAGGTCATATCTTCTACCAACGTTTCCTCGACTATTTTATCGACTTTGGTTTCCCAATCCTCGATGCAATTGGTTTCCCACGTAGGCATTCGGTTTTTTTGAAGGTATTTGGGAACATAATGCGCCACAATTCCTGAAAGACGACCGACATGAATTCCATTTACTTCTTCCAATTCTGGATTTCCTTGTAAAAAAATCATTTTTCCCGAAACGAAATCAGCATTTCCACTTTCTTGAATGTAATCCAACAATGAATCTCTAGCGGATTGAATATGATAAGGCATTGATTCTTTGGTGATAGGAATAAATTTTGTGCCCGAAGTAGTTCCCGAAGTTTTTGCGAAATAAGTGGGCTTCCCTTTCCACAAAACATCCGATTTTCCTTCTTGAATTAATTCGATGTACGGACGAAGTTCTTCGTAATCTCGTACAGGAACATTTGCTTTGAAATCTTGGTACGTTTGTATCGATTCAAATCGATGGTCTTTACCAAATTGGGTATGTTTCGCGGTAGAAATTAATTTCCGAAATATTCTTTGTTGCGAATCGATTGGATTTTGAATCCAACTTTGTTCGCGTTTAGAATTGATTCCGGCAAATAGTTTTGCGAGTTGTGATTTAATTCCCATGGATTAAAAGACAATATATTGTTGGGGGTCAACGGGACTTCCGTCTATCCAAAGTTCAAAATGCAAATGAGGACCCGTAGTTAATTCACCCGTATTTCCAACGGCAGCAATTACTTCTCCTTTTTTTACGACTTCTCCCATTTTTTTATATACAGTCAAAGCATGTTTGTATACAGAAATCATTCCTAACTGATGTTGTAAAATGACTACAAAACCAGTGTCAGGTGTCCATCCCGAGAAAATAACCGTTCCCATCGCTACTGATTTTATCGCTTCTCCTTGTTGTGCCGCAATGTCAATTGCAAGGTGATTATCTTCCGTACTATAAGGCCAAGTTATAATCCCTTTTACGGGTGTAAACAATAGATTTCCCGTTTCTTGACTGTCTTGATTTGACTTTACACTGAACATTTCTTCTTGTTCTACCGTTTTTCTCAGTTCTAAATCTTCTTTTTTCGGTTTTAAATCCACTTTTCTTAGATCAATGGACGTCGTAATTTCTTCTCCTTGAACCGAGATTTCTGGCATCGGAACTTCACCCGATAAGATGGCCCGTAGATTATTAATATACAAATCATTGGCACTAACTTGGGCTTCCAAATCCTCAATTTGATTGACTAATTGGATGATATCTTCCTTATCATTCACTTCCAAATGTTTTTCAGAAGGTACCAAATAGTCGCGTAAAGGGGTGTATAGCACGGTTAAAGTGGTACAGCCAATGATGAAAAAAGTCATCAAAGCAATCATCACCAACACATTCATTCGATTCAAACGAAATGAGAATTGTTCTTCATGCGATTCTTCATTGAGAATAATCAAAGTGTGCTTCTGAAAAAGCTTTCGAAATATGTTTTTCTTTTTCTGTATCATAGGAATTCATGCAAATATCCGAATAGTTTTATTTCTAACATACAAGATTTTTTTAATTCATGCGTTTTTATTGTAATTTTGCCCTACTTCAAATATCTATGAGAAAGAAAATAATAGTTTTGGTCTGTTTGGGAATGTTAACATCCTGTTCAACAAAGAAAGATACATTTAAAAATAGAGCTTTCCATAATACGACTGCGTGGTTCAACACCTTATTCAATGCCGAAAAGGAAATGGATAAGAAAATTGATGAACTTGAATTTAGCTATACGGATAATTATTCTGAAATCCTTCCTGTGGATCCGCGGCCTGAGGTTACCGATTTTTCCTTATCCGACGATTACATCGATGAAATGGCGGCGGGATTAAGTCCAGGAAGAAAAGGAAATGATGCAAAAGCAGTAGATGGTTTTGATTTGGTGGAGAAAAAGGCACTGAAAGCGATTGAAAGTCATTCCATGCTCATCAACGGTGTGGAAAAGAATAAAACAATGACACATGCTTATTTGGTGTTGGGAAAAGCGCGTTACAACAAAGGAAAAGGATTTGATGCTTTGGAAGCACTGAATTACCTTCAAACCAAATTGCCGTACCATAAAAAATACACACCCGAAGCTCGACTTTATACGGCTTTGGCAAACATTCAAGTAGGAAATGTTTTTGACGGTCAACGAACACTTGAAACCCTTTACAAAGACGATGGCTATAAAAAAGGATTCAAAGAAAACATTGGAAAGAATTATGCCCAATTGTTGATTAAAAATGAAGAATACGAAGACGCTTTGAATGTATTGGATCAAACCATTGCGAATACTAAAAATAAAAAACGAAAAGCACGTTATTATTTCATAGAGGGGCAATTGTTTTCTCAATTGGGAATGCAAAATGAAGCGGGGGAAGCGTATGCACGCGTATATAAAATGAAGCCTGGATTTGAAATGGAAGTGAAATCTCAATTGGGAATTGCAGCCAATTTTGATCCGGAAAAAAATAGATATTCTTCGTACAGAGACCATCTTTTGGATGTGGCGAAAAAAGGGAATTATATTTCCAGAAAAAACGAGTTGTTGTATGCAATTGGCGATATAGCAATTAAGGCGGATAAAAAAGACGAAGCAAGAAAGTATTTGAAAGAAAGTTTTGAAGGTCCAGCGTCTGACCCTTACATTCGAGGAAGAGCCTATGAGCGTTATGCGGACTTGGAGTTCGACGATGGGAATTATGTACACGCATCAGCGTATTACGACAGTGCATTGGTAGTTGCGCCGTACGATAAAGACATCGTTCGAATTACTGAACGAAATTCATCTTTAAAATTATTAATGGAAAAACACTATTTGGTCAAACGAAATGATAGTATTTTGAAATTAGCAGGAATGAGTCTGCCTGAACAAGAAGTGTTTTTTGGGAATTACATTGCGAAATTAAAGATCGAAGATGAAAAACTGAAAAAGGTAATAGAAGAAGAGGCGACGATTTTCCAAACCCAAAGTAAAGGAGGAGGTTTTAATACGAGTTTTGGTGAAACCGGTGGAAGTTCTTTTTACTTTTACAATACAAATGCAAAATCATCCGGTCAAAATGAATTCAAAAGGGTTTGGGGAAATATACGACTGGCAGATAACTGGAGAAGTTCCGTAGGTGGGTCTATGAGTTTGGAAGAAAAAGAAGCCGAATTATTGGGTCAAGGTGACACGCAAAATCCAAGACGATATGAATTGGAATTTTACATTGAACAAATTCCAACCAAACAAAGTGAGTTAGCAAAATTAAAAATAGAGCGAGATACCACCGAATTGTCTTTAGGAATTGGGTATTTTGATTTATTTAAAAACTCAAAAATGGCGAATTCAACTTTGGACCATTTGATATCCACTCCACCCAAAGAACAATCTACCGAAGCACAAGCTCTTTATCAATTGTATCGAATCAATTCAAAAGTGGAAGATTTAAGCAAAGCAGAAGAGTACAAAAATATAATTTTGACGAAATATCCCAATTCAATTTATGCCATGTATATTTTGAATCCAGAAGTAGATTACACAACACCCACAACCAAAGATGCATTGGCGTTGTATGAAGAAACCTATGATTTGTATAAAAACGAAAAGTACAAAGAAGTAAAACAAAATGTAGCGACCGCTATCGAATTGTATCCATCCGAAATCATCATTGCCAAATTTGCACTGTTAAATGCTCTGGCCGTGGGGAAAACCGAAGGTAGAGAAGATTTTATTTCCAATTTAGAATTGATTACGGTTGCCTATCAAAATACCGACGAAGCCAAAAAAGCACAGGAAATTTTGGATATGTTGAATAACAGACAAAAAGCAGGAACAGGAGAAAAAAACATAGAGGTACCTGCTGACTTAGATGCCAAGAAGAAAGAGGAAATGGAGATGAAAGAAGAGGAGAAAAGAAAGCAAGCCACTCAAAACTCTTCCATGGGATCACCTGGGAAACCTAAATCTCAGCAAAATAAAGAGGGTTCAGTGCGTCAAAGTTTAGCGGACGAAGGAGCAAAAGAACGGAGATAATATGAATTCGAAATCAACAAAAAAAATCGTGCTTTCTACTTGGAAGCACGATTTTTTTATTGATTAAAACCCTTCGTTTGAAGGATTGAGTTTGTAGTTAAAGATTTCCTTGGATATCAACTTGCAATTTCAACAAAGCACCATTTGAAGGAACATTTTCTGAAATTGATTTTTGAATAATTTGTTCTTGAAGTTCTTGTGCCGTAGCATCAGGTCCTACATCCATTACACATTCTCTAATGAAATTCTGTGTAGCATTTTTGGCAGAATAAATTATTTTCCACGTATCTGGATTTATATAAATTTGCTGACTTAAGTTATGTTCCCATTCACTTTGGATGGCTTGAATCAGTAAAACCTCATAATTTTTCGCCGTGGATTGAGCAGAAATCCGACGAGCCAGAGCCGTGGGTTTGATCCGTTCCAAGAAAAGAGCCATTCGTTCATACGCTCCCAAACGTTGGGGAATGGTTTGCGAAGAATTAATTCTACGAACTTCAATTTCTCGACGTAACGTATCGTTTCGTAAGAACTTCTCAACCAGCAGATATACGATTCCAGCTATTAAAATACCCGGTAAAAGTGCGATAACTACAGTCCACAAAATGTTTGATTCCATTGTTTTTAGAATTTTATTCGCACAAATATAGAAATCATTTTGAGACAATAAAACCAAATAAAAAGGAATGCTTTAAAAATTAAACCAAAAAGAAAAACGGATTAGGGACAGAATGAACCATCATTCTTTTCGCTTCGCATTCTTTTTTCTGTAGTAAAAAGAAATTCTATTATGAAAATTGGTACTTTCCATTTTAGAATTCCCTTTAAAATTCTTATTTTTGCACAAAAATTTCTCTTATGCACAACAATATGAATCCCAAGGAAGCCGTACTTCAAAGAATCAAAGAAAAAGGAGGATGGGTAAACACACACGCTCATTTGGATCGAGCTTATTCATTGACCAATGAAACTTTCTCATTCACCAATTCTTATTTAAAAGAAAAGTGGCATTTGGTGGACGATATGAAGAGAAATTCTACCGTTGACGATATTTATGCACGGATGGAACGTGCGATCAATCACTTTTTGGAGCAAGGCGCGCAAGCTGTTGGAACATTCATCGATGTAGATGAAGTAATTGAAGACCGAAGCATGATTGCAGCACAAAGATTAATCGATAATTACGGAAAAGACATTGAAATCCGATTTGCCAATCAAGTATTGAAAGGTGTAATCGACCCAAAAGCACGTGAGTGGTTTGATATGTCCGTTGATTTTGTAGATATTATTGGAGGATTACCTGCCAAAGATTTTGGACGTGAAGACGAACATTTGGATATCTTATTGGGAACTGCCAAAGCAAAAGGAAAATTGGTTCACGTTCACGTGGATCAATTCAATACAGATGAAGAAAAGGAAACCGAACAATTGGCACGCAAAACCATTGAACACGGAATGCAAGGAAAAGTAACAGCCGTTCACTCCATCTCGGTTGCAGCGCATCCAAAGAAATACAGAATGGAATTGTATAAGTTGATTAAGGAAGCCGATATGCACGTGATTTCTTGTCCAACCGCTTGGATTGATCACAACCGCACCGAACGTTTGGCACCGAGCCACAACTCAATGACTCCCGTGGACGAAATGGTTCCAGCAGGAATTAATGTTGCCTTTGGGACAGATAATATCAATGATATTTACAAACCTTTCTCAGACGGAGATTTGTGGACAGAACTTCGGGTGATGTTGGAATCTTGTCACTTTTACGACGTTGAGCAATTGGCAAATATTGCGACGGTAAACGGACTAAAAGTTCTTGGAATAGAAAAATAATTGTATATTTACAATATGACTTACCCATAGAGACAGATGAATTTATCTGTCTCTATTTGATTTAAATAGATTAATTTATGATTCTTAACGTAAAAAATGAAACTTCCAAACTGGAGGCCGTTGTTTTAGGAATTCCTACCTCAATGGGGCCTACGCCTAAATTGGAAGATACGTACGATGCCAAATCCTATGAAAGTGTAAAAAATAACGACTATCCGACCATCGATCAAGTGAGCTTTGAAATGAATGCTTTTGAAGAAGTTTTGAAAAAACACGATGTTCAGGTATTTCGACCGTGGGTTTTGGAAAATTGCAACCAAGTTTTTGCACGTGATGTGGGAATAGCGATTGACGATAAATTCGTAATTGCAAATATTATTCCTGACCGTGCCGATGAACAGGAAGCCTACGAAAGAATCATTAGTTCCATTGCGGAAAATAAAGTAATTCATGTTCCTGAAAGTGTGCATGTGGAAGGTGGAGATGTAATTTTATGGAATGAATTCATGTTTGTTGGATGTTACAAACAAGACGATTACAGTCAATATAAAACCGCACGAACGAACTTTGAAGCCGTTCAGTTTTTCAAGGATTTATTTCCAAATAAATGGGTCATTGATATGGAATTGAAGAAAGATGATTTTGATCCATACAACGGTATTTTGCATTTGGACTGTACATTTCAACCGGTTGGACACAACAAAGCCATTATCTACAAAGACGGGTTTTTGAATCCGATGCATTATGATATTTTGAATTCACTTTTCGGTCGTGACAATATTTTTGAAGTAACCCAAGAAGAAATGTATTTAATGTGTCCCAATGTATTTTCAATTTCACCCGATGTGGTGGTTTCTGAAAAGAATTTCACACGTTTGAATAACCACATGCGAGAAGAATGGGGAATGACCGTGGAAGAAATCCCGTACAGCAATGTTTCAAAAATGGGTGGATTGTTGCGATGCTCAACCATGCCTTTGATCCGATATTAAATTAGAATATTTTTATACATACTAAAATGAACAAACAATACACCCATACGATTTTGATGGTTGAGCCGGTAGATTTCCGTTTCAATACCCAAACTGCAGTCAATAACTACTTTCAATCCAAAGTGGAAGAAGTAGAGGCAGCCGCCCAAGAAAATGCTTTAAAAGAATTCAAAGGAATGGTTTCTAAACTTCGTGAACACGGAGTAAATGTCGTTGTTCTTCAAGATACTTTGACGCCCCATACGCCGGATTCCATTTTTCCTAATAACTGGATTTCTTTCCATGAAAATAAAATGATTGCACTTTATCCTATGTTTGCCGAAAACCGAAGAGTGGAAAGAAGAGAGGATGAAGTTCTTGAACTTTTGATGGAAAAAGGGTTTGAAGCCGATGAAATTATGGATTACAGTTCCGCCGAAGAAGATGAAATCTATTTGGAAGGAACCGGAAGTATCATTTTGGATCGCGTAAATAAAATTGCGTATGCCGCTATTTCTCCTCGTACGGACGAAGAATTATTCATAGAATTCTGTGAAGACTTTGAATACAGTCCTGTAATTTTTGAAGCTATGCAAACCGTGAATGGAGAACGTATGCAGATTTATCATACCAATGTAATGATGTGCGTAGGAGATGAATACGCGGTGATTTGTTTATCAACTTTGGACGACAAAGTCGATAAGAAAAATGTGGTCGATCATTTGAAGAAATCCGGAAAAGAAATCATCGATATTACCGAAGAGCAAATGCATAAATTCGCTGGAAATATGTTGCAGGTAGGAGGAATGGGGGCATCAAAATACTTAGTGATGTCACAAACTGCTTTTGAATCTCTGACTCAAGAACAAATTGCACAAATCGAAAAATTCAACCCCATTCTAACTGTGGACATTCATACCATTGAAACTTTAGGTGGTGGAAGTGCACGATGCATGATGGCTGAGGTTTTCTTGCCGAAACAGGAATCGAAATAAAACAACTCAAATAGTAAATAGGCATTCCTCTAAAAGAATGCCTATTTTTTATTTATAAAGTCGAATTATAGTCTATTTTAGAAAAATACTGTGCGTATTCTAAGCGATTCTTCTTGTGTGAATTCCGTGTGAAAAACAGATACATGAAATTAAATCAATAGTAAGAATTGCGCCTAGACCTATCGTCGTCAAAATAACAATTAGACGATTTCTACAAGCAAACCTTCCTCCGTTTTCTCAACCTTAGCCAATTTATTAGCCGTTAATTCTTTAATGGCTTTGTCCCATTTCTTACCGGATAGTCCCGATTGTTCTTTTAACGCATTCAAATCGGTTTTCTCCAATTGAGTCAATAAATCCAAAACGGCTTTCGCGCTCTCTGAAACTTCAACTTGTTTTTTCTCAGGTCGCATTTGAGGAAAGAATAAAACTTCTTGAATCGAAGGCGTATTGGTCAAAAACATCAACAAACGATCCATTCCAATCCCTAAACCCGAAGTCGGGGGCATTCCAAATTCCAATGCTCTCAAGAAATCTTGGTCGATAAACATCGCTTCGTCATCGCCTTTTTCTGACAAACGCATTTGCTCTTCAAAACGTTCTCTTTGGTCGATGGGGTCATTCAATTCCGAATACGCATTCGCGATTTCTTTTCCACAAACCATCAATTCAAAACGTTCGGTCAAACCTTCCTCGCTACGGTGTTTTTTGGTCAAAGGTGACATTTCAATCGGATAATCGGTGATAAAAGTGGGTTGAATGAAGTTTCCTTCACATTTTTCACCAAAAATCTCATCGATTAATTTTCCTTTTCCCATTGTTTCATCCACTTCCACACCCATGGATGCAGCGGCTAGACGAAGTTCTACTTCGGATTTCCCTTTGATGTCAAAATCAGTGAATTTCAAAATTGCATCTCGCATGGAAATACGAGGATACGGTGCTTTCCAATTGATTTCGTGTTCACCAAATTGACTGATAGTATTTCCATTTACTGAAATGGCACAGTGTTCCAACAACTTCTCTGTAAAGTTCATCATCCAATTGTAATCGGTGTAAGCGACATAAATTTCCATAACCGTAAATTCTGGGTTGTGGGTTCGATCCATCCCTTCGTTTCGGAAGTTCTTTGCAAATTCATAGACGCCATCAAATCCACCTACAATCAATCGTTTCAAATACAATTCATTGGCAATTCGCATATACAAAGGAATATCAAGCGCATTGTGATGGGTCACAAAAGGACGTGCTGCAGCTCCCCCTGGAATGGGTTGTAAAATCGGGGTTTCAACTTCTAAATATCCTTGATTGTTGAAAAAGTTTCGCATGGAACTGAATAATTTTGTTCGCTTAACAAAAATATCTTTGACGTGCGGATTGACAACCAAATCGACATAACGCATTCGGTATCTCATTTCGGGATCTACAAAAGCATCGTGCGTTTTACCATCCTCATCGATTTTAACGATGGGAAGAGGACGTAAAGCTTTGGAAAGTAAGGTCAACTTGGTTACATGAACCGAAATTTCACCTACTTTGGTTTTGAATTGAAATCCTTCGATGCCAATGAAATCACCAATGTCTAAAAGTCTTTTGAACAGTACATTGTAAGCCGTCGCTTCCTCATCGGTCGAGATAGAATCGCGTGCGATGTAAATCTGAACCCTTCCTGTACTGTCCTGCAATTCCGCAAAGGAAGCTTTTCCCATTTGACGAACTGACATAATTCTTCCTGCCAACTTCACCTGTTTTCCATCCTCAAAGTTCTTATGGATTTCTTCAGCAGTGGAAGTTAATTCAAACTGAGCAGCGGGATAGGGTTCAATTCCCATTTCCTGAAGCTGTACCAATTTTTCACGACGAATGATTTCTTGTTCTGATAATTGCATTTTTTTGTTTTTTTACAGTCCGCAAAGGTACAAAGGAAATTAGATATGGAATAAAAGAAAAATCGGGAAGTTTTAAGGAAATAATATTAAGTGGGTTGTGATCATATTTCGTTCATTTTTGGGAGGAAGTGAAATGTAACATCAAGTCATTCACTTTATAAAAAGAACTTTCATTTTCGTCCAATTTCTTTTATTACCGCGTTAATTTTGAGTGAATTTATAGAGTACCGAAAATAATTCTTACCTTTGAATTTAAAATTAATTTATGCGATTAATATTGGTTGTTTTAATGTCCTTCTTTATGCTGAAAGGTTTTGCTCAGCAAGAGTTGGTACAAGGTGGTACGATTACTTCTGTTGTATTAGGAACGCTTTCAATTGAAGTGGATGATACTAAGGAAATCAAAGGTTCTCCGTACTACCTATCAGATTTCATTTATGCGGATATTTCAAATTCTCCCAAACCTTATCGAATGCGTTACAATGTTTATTTGGATGAGATGGAATACGAGATAGATGGCGTATTATATAATTTAGACAGAGAACAACATGACATTGTGAATTTTAAAGAAATTCAAAAAAAGTATGTCGCTAAGAATTACAAAGGAAATAAACTCTTTTTTATAGAACTTGTTGACGGTAAAAATTATTCCTTGTATAAAAAAGAACACATTGTTTTTAAAGAAGCAACGGAAGCAAAAACCAGCTTTGATATCCCAACTCCAGCTACCTATAAACAAGAAAAAAATGAGTTTTTTATCCAGTCAAAAGAGGGAGAACTAATTGCTATTCCAAGATCGAAAAGGAAATTTCTAGAATTTCTTAATGAGAGTGAAGTGAAATCCGTAGATAACTTCATCAAAAAGAATAAAATATCTCTGAATGAAGAGCGTGATTTAATTATTCTTTTTGGACATTTAAATCAATTGAACTAAAACTTCTTGATTTTATTTCTCTTCAAATTTTAAGGAAAGAGAATTCACACAGTAACGAAGTCCCGTTTCAGTAGGTCCGTCGTTAAAGACATGGCCTAAATGGCTGCCGCAATTCCCACAAAGAATTTCCGTGCGTTCCATGCCCAGAGATTTATCTACTTTTTCAACGATTTTTCCATTCTCAACTTCTCGGTCAAAACTGGGCCAACCGCAATGTGCATCGAATTTTGACTCCGATGTAAATAACTCATTTCCACAAGCACCGCAACTGTACATTCCTTTTTCGAAGTGCATATTGTATTCACCAGTATGTGGCCGTTCGGTTCCAGCTTCACGTAAAATTCGATATTGCTCGGGACTTAATTCGGCTTTCCATTCTTCGTCCGTTTTTTGAATGCTGAAATTGGTTTGTTCTTTGGAATTCATTTTATTTTCTTTTAAGGGTTGTTTTGAACAAGAAGCAATCAGTAAAATTGCAACTATATATAGTATTTTGTTCATCGTTTTATTTATGTTAATTACATCAAAAATAGAACCAACAATTTACGAAAAACTCTCCAATTTACGGTTATAGGAATTTAAAGCTTCTAAAATCTGCTCATCCGTCTGATTTATATCGAACTTGCAATCCCCAATCCCATCCAATAAACTGAATAGAATTTGATTTTTCTGATTCTTTTTATCGTGTTTCATCCATTTGTTTAAGCTGGGAAATAGACTTTCGTCAATCGGATGAACGCCAAAGAAATGAATGATCGATGAAAATATTTCATCCAATTCAGTTTTCGAAATCATTTCGTTTTCATAACTCAAAATCGATTCAATCAACATTCCTATTGCAATGGCCTCTCCGTGTAAATACGGATCTTCTGTTTCCAAAAACTCACTTTCAACCGCATGTCCAAAGGTATGTCCAAAATTTAAAATCTTTCGAATTCCTTTTTCGAACGGATCGTTTGCGATCACATCCATCTTTATCTCCATTGATTCTTGGATAAGTTCTGCACTTATTTTAACTTCAGGATTTTTTAAATGAATGAGTTTATTCCAATGGTTTTTATTTTGAATCAATCCATGTTTTAGCATTTCAGCCATTCCTGACCGAAATTCACGTTGCGGTAAAGTCTTCAAGAAATCGGTATGAACAAAGGTCGATTTGGGTAAAGCGAAACTTCCAATCACATTTTTAATTCCATTTAAATCCACGCCTGTTTTTCCACCAATCGCAGCATCCACCATTCCCAGAAGTGACGTAGGAACATTGATAAAATCAATCCCTCTTTTGAATGTAGAAGCAACAAATCCACCCATATCAGTAATCATTCCACCTCCCAAATTAATCAACAAACTCTTTCGTGTTGCATTCAGCGCTGTCATCGCTTCCCAAAGCTCCTTCGCAATTTCAATCGTTTTACTTTCTTCACCCGATGGAATTTCAATGATTTCCATTTGGACATCCATTTCTAAATCGGCTAAAAATAAGGGCAAACAATGTTGATGCGTATTTTCATCCACCAAAATAAATAGGGGCTGATAAGAACCTTCATTTATAAATTTATTTAGGCTCTGAAAATCAGTTTCAAAATAAACAGGCGTTTGTTTCATACAGCAAAGTTATAAGATTTTATGGTCATTAATAAGGTTGAATTGTTTATTTTGATTTTAAAAGAAGCTATTCTTTGGTGATTTTAGAAGAACTCTAAAAATTAATTATAAATTTGTAATAAAACCGTTTTAGATGAATGTAATTTTTTTCGATGGAGTAGAGGCAGAAAACCTTCGACCTCTAACACTGAATAAACCCTTAGCCGAATTACGTATGGGGATTTTTACATTTAAAGAACGTTGGGAAAAACTGATTCCAGGAAATTATTCCTACCTAACTGCGGACTATCTCAGCGAAAAGTTTTCGCTTCAAACCGAAAAAATCAATTTATTTTTAAATCCTGCTTACTTTCCCAATGGATTATTGACAACAACGATTTTAAGATTAAAAGAAGGTGAAAGTCTTTGGCAGCATGGATCATTGATTGCAGGGAAATTCAGTTTTGAGGATTTTCAGAAATCAGAAAAACATCAAAAAAGACATGAATTCGAAGGAGGAATCATTCGAATTCGTCATTTATGGGATTTATTTACCTACAATCCATATGCATTGAAAGTTGATTTTGACAAATTGATTGAAGGAAGAGCTTCACAACGGATCTCGCCAACCAATGGAGTTTTTAATGCGAAAAATATTTTTATAGAAGAAGGAGCTGAAGTTGAATATTCCATTTTGAATGCAAAAGAAGGACCGATTTACATCGGTAAGAACGCAGAAGTGATGGAAGGGTGTATGGTTCGTGGAAGTTTGGCTTTGTGCGAAGGAGCAAAACTGTCAATGGGCGCTAAAATCTATTCAGGAACGACGATTGGCCCGCATTGTAAAGTAGGAGGAGAGGTGAATAATTCGATTCTAATGGGATATTCCAACAAAGGGCACGAAGGCTTTTTGGGGAATTCTGTGATTGGAGAATGGTGTAATTTAGGTGCAGACACCAACAATTCAAATTTAAAAAACAATTATTCGGGAATAAAAATATGGAATTATCCTACAAAATCTTACCTTGACACCGGATTGCAGTTCTGTGGGTTGATGATGGGAGACTTTTCAAAGTCGGCCATTGCGACTCGTTTTAACACAGGAACGGTAGTTGGAGTATCTGCAAACGTGTTTTTAGATGGGTTTCCACCTAAATTTATTCCCTCATTCAGTTGGGGCGGAGAAGAAAACTCCGAACGATTTGATTTGGAGAGAAGTTACGATGCAGCATCTAAAATGATGGAAAGAAGAAAAAAGATATTAACCGATTTAGACAAAGAAATTTTGAAGCATATTTTTTCAGAAATATCGGAGTATTAACCCTTTACAAATTGTAAAAAAGAACATGAATAACTTGAAATCTTATAGCCTTGTTAATAATCATTCGTTGAAAGATGGGTTAATTCATAAAAATTCTTAAATTTGCGAACTGTAAGTAAAGAACTAAATGTAATGACTGGAACTTATAATAACGTTTTAGAACTAATTGGGAATACCCCATTAGTTAAGTTAAACAAAATAGGCCAAGGAATTCCAGGTGAGGTTTACGCTAAGTTAGAAAGTCACAACCCCGGACACTCGACCAAAGATCGTATTGCGCTACATATTATTGAAGAAGCAGAAAAAGATGGACGCTTAAAACCAGGAGCAACTATTGTTGAAACTACATCAGGTAACACTGGATTCAGTGTGGCGATGGTAAGTATCATCAAGGGATATAAATGTATTTTAGCTGTTTCAGATAAAACCAAAGGCGAAAAGATTGCTTATTTAAAAGCATTGGGAGCAAAAGTATTCATTTGTCCAGCCAATGTGCCGGCAGACGATCCAAGATCGTATTATGAAGTCGCCAAAAGAATCGCAGCAGAAACTCCGAACTCAATCTATATCAATCAATATTTTAATCAAAAAAATGTTGAAGCACATTATTTGACGACGGGTCCTGAGATTTGGGAACAAACAAAAGGAAAGATTACGCATTTAATTGCATGCTGTGGAACGGGAGGGACACTTTCTGGTTCAGCACGTTATCTAAAAGAGAAAAATCCGAATATCCAGATTATTGGTGTCGATGCCTATGGTTCTATTCTAAAAAAGTACCACGAAACGAGAGAAGTAGATAAAGATGAAATTTATCCGTATCGAATCGAGGGCTTAGGAAAGAATTTGGTTCCATCCGCAACAGATTTTGACATCATCGATAAGTTTGTAAAAGTTGCCGATGAAGAAAGCGCATACCGAACAAGAGAAATTGCCTTGAAAGAAGGAATCATGGCTGGATATACCAGTGGTGCCGTATCTCAAGGCTACATTCAATTAGCTGCTGATTTTAAAGAAGATGATTGTGTGGTTTTGATTTTTCCAGACCACGGATCGAGATATATTACCAAGGTATTCAGTGACGAATGGATGGCAGAGCAAGGATTTACCAATAGCCGATTAAACGGATTGGAATCGAGCGCTACTGTTCAAAGCATTGAAAAGATGATTTAAAATCTGAAAAATAATCAAAGTGCTCCCAGTTCTCGAATTGAGGAGCATTTTGCATACATATAGAATACAAAATAAAAAATAGCATGGATATATTTGATAGAATTAAAACGAATCCTGGTCCTTTGGGGCAATTTGCTGAATATGCTGAAGGATATTTTATATTTCCTGAATTAGAAGGAGAATTGGGCCCCAGAATGACATTCAATGGGAAAGAAGTCGTTGTTTGGAGTTTAAATAATTATTTAGGACTTGCCAACCATCCTGAAGTACGAAAAGCAGATGCAGATGCAGCGGCAAAATACGGAATGGCTTACCCAATGGGAGCAAGAGCTATGACCGGTCAAACTAAATATCATGCTCAATTGGAACGAGAATTGGCTGAATTTGTGGATAAAGAAGCTGCTTATTTGGTAAATTATGGATATCCAGGAATGGTATCTGCTATTGATGCTTTGGTTTCAAAAAATGATGTAATTGTTTACGACATGGAAAGTCATGCTTGTATTGTCGATGGAGTTCGTTTGCACTTTGGAAAACGATTTACCTATCAACACAACAACATGGAGAGTTTGAGAAAGAACTTGGAACGTGCAACCAAAATTACCGAACAAACCGGTGGAGGAATCTTAGTGGTAACTGAAGGGGTTTTTGGAATGATGGCGGAACAAGGAAAGCTGAAAGAAATTGTTGAAATGAAAAAAGAATTCAACTTCCGACTTTTGGTGGACGATGCACATGGTTTCGGAACTTTAGGTAAAACGGGAGCTGGAGCTGGAGAAGAACAAGGAATTCAAGATGAAATCGATGTGTATTTCTCAACATTTGCAAAATCAATGGCCGGAATCGGTGGTTTCTTTGCTGGAAATAAAGAAGTAATTCGATATTTGCAGTATAATTTACGTTCACAAATTTTTGCGAAATCACTTCCAATGCCAATGGTAATTGGAGGATTGAAGCGTTTGGAACTTCTAAGAAATCATCCCGAATTAAAAGATAAGTTGTGGGAGAATGTGAATAAAATCCAATCCGGATTGAAGGCGAAAAAATTTAACCTTGGAAACTCAAATACACCTGTAACGCCCATTATTCTTCAAGGAACACCTTTGGAAGCGATGATTATGGCAAGAGACCTAAGAGAAAACCACGGAGTTTTTGTTTCCGTTGTGGTTTATCCTGTGATTCCAAAAGGAACAATTATATTTAGAATTATTCCTACGGCCGTTCATACAGATGAAGACATTGAGTTTACATTGGAAGCTTTCTCAGCAATTCGTGAGAAATTGGATTCAGGTTTTTATAAAAAAGAAGCTGACAAAGTGGACTTGGATTACACAGAATATTAATACAAACAATCCTATAAAATCAAAATCCCCGTGGAAGTACTTCTTTCACGGGGATTTCTTTTTGTAAATAAATGTAATAAACTAAAAAAATGTTTAACTTCTATTCAATTGTCTAATTTACTAGAAATTAAGTTATTGAAGAGGAATAATTTGAAGATCTAATTTCTTGTTTTCATCGGTTGTGTTAAGCAGACCTTTACTGAAGACGGAATAAGATTTTCCACTTCCTAAACTAATACTTTTGGTAGCAAGAATTTCCTCGGTTTCGGAATTAATTAAAAATAATTTTTTATCAACTCCATGATTTACATGTTTAAAAGTTGATGCTTGTTTGAATGGAAAAATTCCCAAATCAGCATCCTCACCTTCAACCAACAATTTTAAAGGAGGTGAATCCGGCGAAAGCTGGATAAATCGAATCGCTGATTTTCCAGAAGGAGCATTCTCGTGGTTGTCAATATAAGAGATCAACTCAATATGATCAGGCGTATTTACAGAAAATATACTGTAATAAACATTTTGACCTAAATCTAAATTCAATGTATCCAAATCATTTGAAGTTCCTGTTCGAACGGTATACATTGTAGGTTCGGATTTTTGACTTAAATACCCATAGAAACCTCCATAATTAAGGATAGGCGTGTTTAATTCATTACCGTTTTTGTAATATTTCAGACTTTCTGAACCGGGTGAAGCATTAACAAATGCTAACCAAGATGTATCCTCTATATTTCCAAACCCATTGTCGTCAGAGTTTAAACAAGAGAACACCACCGCACTCAACGCAACTAAAATACCAACTAATTTTAAATTTTTCACTTTTTTTTCTTTTTTCATTATTATTAAGTGTACAAATGACGGTAATTTTTTAGAAAGGTTGCGTTAAGAATTGATTTTTTGGCGATAGTTTAATTAAAATCAGATTAAATCCTTAATTTTGTCATTCAAAATTTTTTAAAATAAAAACAAACTATGAGTTCATTTGATGTAACCATTATTGGTTCAGGTCCCGGCGGTTATGTTGCAGCAATTCGTTGCGCACAATTAGGTTTCAAAACAGCAATTATTGAAAAATCAGAATTGGGAGGTACATGTTTAAATGTAGGATGTATCCCTTCCAAAGCCTTGTTGGACTCATCGGAACATTATCATAACGCAATTTCCAATTTCGCAGCGCATGGAATTGAAATCGAAAAGCCAAAAGTGGATTTTGCGAAAATGATTGAACGTAAAAAAGAAGTAGTTGATACCAACGTAAAAGGAATCGATTATTTAATGAATAAAAATAAAGTAGAAGTTTTTAAAGGTACAGGTTCTTTCAAAGATGCAACCCATGTGATGGTAACCAAAGAAGACGGTAGTACCGAAGAAATAGAATCCAAATACATTATCATTGCAACCGGTTCTTATTCGACGGAATTGCCCTTTGCGAAAACCGATAAAAAGAGAATCATCACTTCAACCGAAGCTTTGGAATTGAAAGAAATCCCCAAACATTTGTTGATTATTGGTGGTGGTGTCATCGGTTTGGAATTGGGTTCTGTTTATAAACGTTTAGGTTCAGAAGTAACCGTATTCGAATACATGGACCGAATTACGCCAACCATGGATAGTGCTTTGTCAAGAGAATTGGCAAAAGTATTGAGAAAACAAGGTATGAAATTCCATACTTCAACCAAAGTGACGGAAGTAACCAACAACGGAGACAACGTTAGCCTAAAAGCAGAAGATAAAAAAGGTGAAGAATTAAATCTGGAAGGAGATTATGTTTTGGTTGCTGTGGGAAGAAGTCCATATACAGAAGGTTTGGGATTAGAAAATGCAGGAATTGAAACCGACGAAAGAGGTAGAGTTAAAACCAATGAACACTTACAAACCAACGTAGCAAATGTTTACGCAATTGGTGACGTTGTTGCAGGTGCTATGCTTGCGCATAAAGCCGAAGACGAAGGAGTTTTGGTTGCAGAGAAATTAGCTGGACAAAAACCACATATCGATTACAACTTGATTCCAGGTGTTATTTATACATGGCCCGAAGTAGCGGCGGTAGGAAAAACCGAAGAACAGTTGAAAGAAGCTGGTGTGAAATATAAAGTAGGAAGTTTCCCATTCCGCGCATTGGGAAGAGCACGTGCGAGTATGGACTTGGATGGTTTTGTTAAAATCCTTGCTGACGAAGCGACTGACGAAGTATTGGGAATTCACATCATTGGAGCCCGTGCTGCGGATCTAATCGCAGAAGCTGTTGTCGCTATGGAATACAGAGCTTCGGCTGAAGATATCGCTCGCATGAGTCATGCCCATCCGACCTATGCAGAGGCAATCAAAGAAGCTGCAATGGATGCAACAGAGAAAAGACCAATTCATTCGTAAGAATTGAATTTAAAATAAAATACCATCAAACCGACATTGGGATTTTTTTTCCAATGTCGGTTTGATTTAATACTAGAAATCGATCGATTTCACCATTCAATATTAATCATTCAAAATAATCCACATGTCACTTATAAAATCTATTTCAGGAATCCGAGGAACCATTGGCGGTCGAATCAATGAGAATTTAACACCGATTGACACTGTGAAATTCGCGGCAGCGTATGGAACGTGGTTGACTTCTGTAAGTTCAGAAGATAAAAAACTAAAAGTTGTCATTGGTAGAGATGCACGTATTTCGGGATCTATGATTTCACAATTGGTGAGTTCTACCTTGATTGGTTTGGGAATAGATGTGATTGATTTGGGTTTATCAACAACACCTACGGTCGAAGTAATGGTTACTCATTTAAATGCAGATGGTGGAATTATTTTAACCGCAAGCCACAACCCAAAAGAATGGAATGCGTTGAAATTATTGAATGCGAAAGGTGAATTTATATCCGGAGCCGAAGGAGCGAAAATTTTAGAAATCGCAGAAAACGATGATTATATCTTTGCAGAAGTAGATGAGTTAGGAGGCTATGAATCCAACGACGAAGGAATGAAAATTCACATCGACAAAATCCTTGCATTGCCTTTGGTAAACATCCAAGCGATTAAAGATCGAAATTTTAAAGTAGCGATTGATGCGGTTAATTCAACAGGTGGAATCGCTATTCCTATGTTATTGGACCAATTGGGTGTAGACTATGAGAAATTATATTGTGATCCAACCGGCCATTTCCCACACAATCCCGAACCTTTGAAAGAACATTTAACCGATATTTCGAATAAAGTAGTCGAAGTGAATGCGGATTTTGGAATCGTAGTCGATCCCGATGTGGACCGCTTGGCGTTGATTTCTGAGGATGGAGAAATGTTTGGCGAAGAATACACCTTGGTTGCCGTTGCTGACTATGTGTTGTCTAAAACACCTTCTGCAGCCGTGTCCAATCTTTCTTCGTCGAGAGCTTTGCGAGATATTACCTCTAAATACAATCAAACTTATTATGCTTCTGCAGTGGGTGAAGTGAATGTAGTCGATAAAATGAAAGAAGTCGGTGCCAAAATAGGAGGCGAAGGAAACGGTGGAATTATCTATCCCGAACTGCATTACGGTCGAGATTCTTTGGTGGGAATCGCTTTATTTTTAAGTCATTTGGCGGAAATGGATAGGAAGGTAAGTGAACTGAGAGCTTCCTATCCATCATATTTTATGGGAAAAAAGAAAATTGAATTAACACCTGAAATCAATGTGGACAAACTTCTCAGCCAAATCGAGGAGAAGTACAATGAATACGATATCTCAACCATTGATGGCGTGAAAATCGATTTTGAAAACGAATGGGTTCATTTGCGAAAATCAAATACAGAACCGATTATTCGAATTTATACTGAAGCACCAACCCAAGAAAAAGCAGACGCTTTGGGCGATCGGTTTATTTCGGAATTAAATCAAATTAGCCAAGAAAATTAATTCATTACTGAACGAAATGACGGTTTTTTTGGTGTCCGTTTTTAGTGAAAACACTAAAAAAATCGCAATGTTAAAAAATTTATTGAATTAAAATAAAATTGTTTTCTATTTTAATTTATTGATATTTAGAGTTTTAGTTAAATATCGGCAAAAATATTTTAAAATTATAGTACTTTGTTTTGCATAATACTGTCCAATGTCCATATATTTGCAG
Source organism: Weeksellaceae bacterium (assembly GCA_041676545.1). Taxonomy (GTDB): domain Bacteria; phylum Bacteroidota; class Bacteroidia; order Flavobacteriales; family Weeksellaceae; genus Moheibacter. Next base: position 43,100 of record JBAYRQ010000013.1, read on the forward strand.
TACCAAACATAAGGTACAATGGATATAGAAAAAACAAAAACGCAAATGAGGAAGGGCATACTCGAGTATTGCATCCTCTGCATCATCAAAAAAAATGGTGATGCGTATGCGTCCGACATACTCGAGGAATTAAAGAAATCGGAGATGATTGTGGTGGAAGGAACACTTTATCCTTTGTTGACACGACTTAAAAACGATGAGTTATTGGCTTACCGTTGGGAAGAATCAACATCCGGTCCACCAAGGAAGTATTTTACACTTACTGACGACGGCAATTCCTTTATACAAGAATTGTCAGTTACCTGGACGCAATTACAAAATGCAGTAAATAGAATAACCAAAGAAACACATTAAGATGGACAAGACAATATCAATCAGTATAGGCGGATTCTCATTCATAGTCGATGATGGAGCCTACAGTAAATTAAAAAACTATTTGGATGAAATCCGACGTTCTCTCAGTGGAATGGAAGGAATTGAAGAAGTCATCTCAGATGTGGAAATTCGTATTGCAGAACTTTTCAGAGAAAGATTGGGCGTTCGCGAAGTGGTCAATGAATCGGACGTGGACAATGTTATTTCCATCATGGGTCGCCCTGAACAATATGTAGATGAGGATGCATATGAGGATTCTAATACCCACAAATCATATTCGTCAAAAAGTGGCGAAAAGAAAAAGAAGAGATTATACCGTGATCCAGATGACAAAGTTTTGGGCGGTGTTTTGTCTGGTTTGGCTCATTATTTAGGGATTGAGACCTGGATTACACGTGTACTTTGGATCGTCTTGTTTTTTGTAGATCTTCCGTTTACAGGAGCATCTTTTACCATTGTGGCATACATTGTTTTATTGATTATTCTTCCCAAAGCAGAAACAGCGACTCAGAAATACGAAATGTATGGAGAAGCGGGTGATATTGAATCAATTAAAACGAATATAAACAAAACCACACATGACGTGAAACGCATGGCAAAAGGTACCTCGGGTACTTTGGGTGAGATACTTCGGGTTTTCGCGAAAATCGCTTTGATATTTATTGGACTTATTTTCATTGGTACAGGAATTGGATTTTTAATTGGTGCAGTGGCAACTTTGTTTAGTTATTCCAGCGGAATTCCTTTCAAATTCTTTAGCTATGTGGTGGATTATGAATGGCAAGAATGGGCGGCGAAAGGATTGGTAATGATTTTACTTCTGATTCCAGCTATACTTTCTATTTTATTCGGTGCACGTTTAATGTCGAGTCGAGTTAAAATCAATAAACTATTCGTATTCAGTAGTATTGCACTTTGGTTTATCGCTGTGATTGGTGCTTCTGTATTGGCGGTGAGTTTGGGAAGTAATTTTAACCGAGATATTGAATTCTCTGAAAGGAAAAATTATTCCCTAACCAGTGACACGATTAAAATCTCGTTTGATGAATATAAAATTATAGGAAATTCGACCGTTAATTGGAGGTTCAAAGATGATATGGATGGATTTGTTGAATTTGATGGAAAATTGCAACGAATGATCGAAGACGATATCGAAGTGAGGCAATCACCCAATGATCAGTTGATGGTTGAAATCGTTTACAGCTCCAGAGGATCCAATGCGGACGATGCGCGTAATAATGCTGAATCCATCAATTATAAATACGCAATGAATTCAAAATCAGAATTGGTGTTTAACAACTACTTGACTTTGAATGGGAAACCAAAATATAGAAATCAATCGGTTTCAATTGTAGTGTACGTTCCCAAAGGAAAAGTGATTTATTCGGAGAATATAGATGATTTAGTTTTCTATAATCCTTCATTAAATAATAAGAATTACCAAGATGGAACCAATAAATTTTATAAATTTGTGGATGATAATTTAGAATGTCTGAATTGTACAACCCAAGATTCGACGGATGAAGAAACAACTTCAATCTTTGAATCCGATAGTTCGAAAGTGAAAATTACAAAAGAGGGTATTCGAATTCAAGACGGTGACGACAAAATCATAATTAATAAAAAGAAAATAAAAATTTCAGATGGTACAGATTCTATTAATATTGACTTCTCTGGTAATTGATTGGGTTATTTCATTTATCGGATAATTAATTTTGAACTTACTTCACGAAAGTGTAAAATAAGGGCCGGATGTTCAATTCCGGCTTTTTTTATAAAAGGAAATCTTATCTTTGTTTGTTAAATTTAAAGTATGAAAAAAGGAATTGGAAAACTATTTTTTAAACTCATGGGTTGGAAATTTGATATTTCAGTTCCTGTAAATGATATACCTAAAAGCGTTTTAATCGCTGCACCTCATACCACAAATTGGGATTTTTTCTATGCGGTTTTTGCATTTTGGTATATGGCCATTCCTTTTAAATTTTTCATCAAAGACAGCTGGACCAAACCTTGGTATGGATTCTTATTCTCAGCTTTAGGTGGTTACGGGATAGACCGTTCACAACGTGCAAATATGACCGATTTTGCGGTGGATCTTCTACAGAAAAGCAATCATCTTTATATTCTCAACACTCCCGAAGGATCACGCTCTAGAGCTGAAAAATGGAAAACGGGTTTTTATTACATCGCTAAAAAAGCAGATGTACCTATCTTACTTTCGTATTGTGATTATGAAAAGAAAATTTCAGGAATCGGAAAAGTAATTTATTTAAAAAATCAAACAAGAGAAGAAGTTCTAACTGAAATCGAAGAATTCTATAAACCTATCAAAGGTAAATTCCCTGAAAATTACAATCCAAAAATATTCTAATGGACAAAAATGAACTACTTAAAAAACTGAATCAAAAGAACGAAAATACGTTGATGCAAACTTTGGACATTCATTTTACAGATGTGGGTGAAGATTTTATAGAGGCAACCATGCCTGTGAATCCCAGAGTTCATCAGCCGTATGGAATTCTACACGGTGGAGCAAGTATTGCGTTGGCAGAAACTGTGGGAAGTGTTTTGTCGGTAATTTCTGTGGATCATACCAAATTCAAAGCAGTGGGACTTCAAATGAACGCCAATCACATTCGACCCAAGAAAGAAGGAATCGTCACAGCACGTGCAGAATTCATTCGAAAAGGAAGAACCGTTCATCTTTTGAAAATCGAAATCAAAGATGAAAACGAGCAGTTGATTACTTATTGTCAGTTGACTACGTCAATTGTGAGTGTGGATTATGTTTAGTTTCAGCATGAATTTATTTTAAATCAATGAAATCTTTTTCAGATAAATTAAAAACGGCCCTCGATTCCAATCTTCCTTTCGCCCTTTTCCGAAAACCGAATGAGAGTGAAGTGAATCTGTATGTGCAAGATAATTCTTCACTGGCGAAACGATTTTTATTTCATTCGTTTGATTCCAAGATTGAGAAAGTTATTTCTGATGAAAACCCTCATAAAATTTCTGTGGATGAATTTCATTTTGACTTTGAGTTAAATTTAAAGAATTCTCCAAACTTTAAGCCGTTGCGCCAACAAGAATACCAAGATTTAATTCAAAATACCATTGACGCCATTCAATCGGATTTGATTCGTAAAGTGGTGATGAGTCGAAAAAAAGTAATCGAAAACTCAGATTTTAATGTATTGAAATCTTATAAAAATTTAGTAAATCAACATCCATCTGCTTTGGTTTTTCTTTGGCACAATCCCAACCAAGAAACCTGGATGGGCGCAACGCCTGAATTGCTTTTAAGTCAAGAGAATACGGAAGTGAAAACCGTTTCTTTGGCTTCGACTAAATTGCCAGAAAATGAGTGGTCAGCGAAAGAATACGATGAACAACAAATTGTAACTGATTTTATTTTAAACTGTTTTTCTGATGTTCAAAATGTAGAAGTTAAAGGTCCGAAAACCGTTCAGGCTGGAAAATTTCAACATTTGAAATCCTATATTTCGGGTGAAATTCCTTCGAATTATTCCATGAAAAATCTCTTGAGAAAACTTCATCCGACACCAGCTCTTTGTGGAATGCCTAAAAAAGAAGCGTTTGATTATATCGTAGAAAATGAAGGATATTCCCGGCAGTTTTATTCCGGATATATTGGAATCGAAAATCCAGAAAAGAAAGAATATTTCGTGAATCTTCGTTCGGCACAAATTTTTAAAGATACAATTTGGATCTATGTTGGCGGAGGAATTACAGCCGACAGTCATCCCGAAAAAGAATGGAAAGAAACCGAATTAAAATCAGGAACGATTTTAAATGCGTTGGAAAGTGAAAAGTAATAATTTTTCCTCTTCTACTTCTCCAACTCCTCTTCATGCAAGGTTCGTATCATTCCATCCGAAATCCCAATTTTTGGAACATGAATTCGTTTTGCGCGCGACCATTTCATTACTTTGGTGTAAATTTCCAAAGCAAATTCCACCACATCCGCACGGTCAGGTTTCATATTAAATTCACGTAGTCTATCTTCATAACTCAGTGTCCGAACGACTTTGTAACGACTTCGTAAATATGCACCGGGCATAGGTTTCCCTAATTTTATTCCTGAATATTTATAAATGTGGTTGATATTTCCACCCGATCCAATTAAATCGACTTCGTATTTCCGAATATTTTCTTCGATCCACTTTTTCATTTCTTCGTACACCGATTTTCCTACTTTTCCTTCCAACAATCGAACGGTCCCGATGGGAAAAGATTTGGATAACTGCACCTTTCCGTGCGCTATTAAAGTCAACTCTGTACTTCCACCACCCACATCCACATAGAGATAGCTGTTTTCGTCTTGAATAAATTTCTGTAATTCAGATGCGAAAATTAATTCTGCTTCTGTTTTTCCATCGATGACTTGAATTTTAATCCCCGATTTTTTTTTGATTTTTTTAATAATTTCTTTGGAGTTTTCTGCCTCACGCATAGCCGAAGTCGCATACGCCAAATAGGATTCCACACCATAAACATCCATTGTCAATTTGAAAGCAGTCATCGCAGAAATCATTCGGTTTGTATTTTTTTCGGAAATGTTTTTCTCAATAAATACATCTTCACCCAATCGAATAGGCATGCGGAGAATACAGGTTTTATTAAAAACGGCAGCTTCGCCTGGAACTTCATAAATGTAATTAATAAGTAGGCGCATCGCATTGGATCCGATGTCAATGGCAGCTAATTTACGGATGTTCATTCTTCTAATTTGTTTCTTTTAATTCGTTTGATATCTCTTTTTGCTCTTCGTTCAATTTCTTTAAATAATTGTAGGTTTCAAACTGTGAACGTAGTTTGGGAAGGTTATTTCTTTTGTAGGTTAAACTTTCATCTGCATCGTGATAACGTGCTTTTACATTGTCGTTGAAACTCAAATCAAAGGTGTCCATAACTAATTTCTTAATCGATGGGTCATAGATAGGAGAAGCGACTTCTACCCGTGCATCCAAGTTTCGCTCCATCATATCGGCGGACGAAATAAAGACCCGATCTTCACCTCCATTTTTAAACCAATAAACACGCGGATGTTCCAAGAATTTATCAATCACACTTACAGATTCTATATTTTCAGAAACGCCTGGAATCCCGGGTATCAAACAATGAATTCCTCGGACCACCAATCGGATTTTCACGCCAGCTTTGGAAGCTTCATAAAGCATGTCTATGGTTTCTTTGTCGCTCAAACTGTTGAGTTTGAAATTAATTCCGGAAGGCAATCCTTTGTTGTGATTTTTAATTTCTTTTTTAATGAATTTCATTAACTTCTTGCGATTCTTCATCGGTGAAACCAACAAATGTTTGTAGGATTGTGTCAAATAATTCGCATTCAAGAATTTAAAAACTTGACTGATTTCATCTACAATTTCAGATTGTGAAGTTAGGAGTGTATAATCGGTATAAAGTCGAGCGGTTCCCGCATGGAAGTTTCCTGTACTAATAAATGCATAGGAAGTAGCCATATCTCCGTCGGGTAGGCGTTCAATATGTCCCACTTTGGAATGGACTTTTAAGCCAGGAACACCAAAAATAACTTTTACGCCTGCATCTTTCAGTTGTTTGGACCATTTGACGTTGTTTGCTTCATCAAAACGCGCTCTCAATTCCAAAACGGCAGTTACTTCTTTTCCATTTCGAGCAGCATTAATAAGTGCACTCATCACCTGAGAATCCCTAGAAACACGATAAACAGTGATTCTGATTTTTGTTACTTTGGGATCAATGGCAGCTTCTCTTAAAAAGCGCAGAAAAATGGAGTAATCGTGGTAGGGCGCAACCAACATATGATCTTCTGCTGAAATCGCTTCAAAATAGGTGCGGTAATTTTCAAACGTATGCGGAACGATTGGTTCAATGTTTTCATACACCAAATCCTTTCTTCCCAAACTTGGAAATTTCATCAAATCGCGTTTGTTGTGGTATTTTCCGCCAGGATTGATGCTGTCATAATCATCGATATGCAATTTTTTCATCAGAAATTTTAAAGTGTCATTGGCTAATTCTCTGTCGTATACAATTCGAACGGGTTGTCCCTTTTTTCGACCTTCTAAACTTTTTGTTATCTTGTCTAAGATACTGTCTTCTAGATCATTGTCAATATCCAATTCCGCATCTCTCGTTACTTTTATGGAATGGGCTTCAATGGAATCATATTTGAAAACCTTGAAAATCTCATCCAAATGATACCGAATAATATCTTCCAAATACATCACGTATTGTTTCTTCCCAATTTTGGGTAACAAAACAAAACGAGGAAACATCTGCGTTGGAACATCGATCAGAGCATATTTCGAACTGTTTTCTTCGATAAATTTCACAGCCAAATAAAAAGCTCCATCCCTAATCGCAGGAGCATTTAAACCTTTGTCTAAAATATAAACTCCCAATGAATGGCTGAGTTCAGAATTAAAATAGTGATTTATAAAAGGAATATATTCTTCAGGAATATCGGTATCGTCGACGAAAACGATGTCATTTTCTTTCAATTCCAATAGAATTTTATCGTAATACAAATCGTACTCATCGCGCTGTTCGGCTACAATGGTATTAATTTCTTCAATCAAATCAATGTCGGATTGATTTTCAATTATATTTCTATACACTCGACTTTCCAGTTGGATAGACCGAAGTAGGGTGGAGTAGCGCACGGAATAAAACTCATCCAAATTGTTGGAATAAATTCCCAAAAACCGCAAACGCTGAATAAGCGGAACAGTCGGATCCTTTACTTCCTGCAGCACACGTGCGTTAAATCGCAACCAGCTGATTTCCCGGTTAACATAAATAGGTTGACTCACAGCTCTTTGGGTTTTACTAATTCAATCAATCTTCCTTTTTCAATCTCATTCCAATTCTCTACATCAAACTCCAAAACGGCCACACCCGACGTGGGTAAATTTTTCAAATATTTATCTCCCATTCGATTTACAAATTCGGTATAAGCTTCATTGTGACCAAAAAACATTGCAGAATTTATGGAATTATCTAAGTTTTTAATGAATTTCAATAAATCAAAAAACGAGAAAGTATAGAGTATTTCATCCAAAATGATTTTTGGTTTTTTCGTAAAATGTTCTGACGCTAAATCCGCAGTTCGCTTCGCTCTAAGTGCGGGACTGCTGTACCAAACGTCGATGTCGAAATCAATTCTGTCTACCAATTCCTTGGCTGATTTGTGGGTACGCTCAATGCCTATAAAACTCAAGTCTCGGTCAAAATCACTAACTCCTGTGTCCCAAAGACTTTTTCCGTGTCTGAATAAAATTAATTTTTTCATGTCAAAATCTATTTAAGAAATAGTAACTATTTTAAGTAGGTTATTTGCCATTTCTTTGATATTCTCATCCGTCCATTTGAGTGAAAACGGAATGGAAATTACTTTTCCTATTACTTCATCGGAAGCAGAGAAGTCTTGATTCGAATAATCCGGAAGCAATTCCCGTTGTTCTTTGTAAAGCGTTGGATCTGATTTTACATTTTTAAAATGATCCCATTTTTTCACATAATGCCAATGGTTATCGAACCAATATGCACACGGAATTCCTTTTTCTTTCATTTTTACCGCAACTTCGCGAGCAGTATTTTCATTTTCTAAAAAGAAAGAAAGAAAAGATGCATTGTCTCCCTTTTCGTCAGGAATTCGTCGGAATGTAACTTTCTCACTTTGAGAGAGAATCGATTTAAACAATGATTTTATTTCTTTTTGACGTTGTAAAATTTCATCTAATTTTCCCCATTGTGCCAATCCAATGGCAGCATTTAATTCAGAAATCCGGAAATTCATTCCTATAATCGGATGGCCTTCTGCACCACGATCGTTTCCAATGTGATCATGACCGTGATCGGAATATTGATGAGAAATCGCATAGGCTGAATCACTGTTTGTAAGAACTGCACCTCCTTCGCCACACGTAACGGTTTTCACAAAATCAAAAGACAAACAACCGATATCGCCAATCGTTCCTAAATAATTTCCTTTGTACGTAGCACCTGTCGCTTGGCATGCATCTTCGATTAAGAAGAGATTGTATTTTTTTGCAATCGCCATCAGTGCATCCATATCCGCCATAGAACCACACATGTGAACGGGCATAATTGCTTTGGTTCGCGGCGTGATTGCTTTTTCGACTGATTCGGGTGAAAGTGTTAATGTATCGTCCACATCCGCGAAAACTGGAATGGCTCCTGAAAATAAAATTGCTTCAAAACTCGCCACAAAGGTGAAAGTTGGCATAATGATTTCATCGCCTGCACCGATTCCCAAAGAACGAATGGCGGTAATCAAGGCTGACGTTCCACTGCTGGTTAAGTGCGCATGTTTTATGGTAAGTTTGGATTGAATCGCTTCTTCCAATTCTTTGGCTTTCCAATGCTTGTTTCGAAGTGAATCAAAATTGTAACGCATTAAAATTCCTGTATCCAAAACATCCTGAATGTGTTTTGACTCTTCTTTTCCAAATACTTCAAATCCGGGCATATTCTATCTAAATAAGTAAAAAACAAATATACAGATTCGAGGCTATATTTCACTTTAATTTCAATTATAAATGATTTTTTGATTTCTATTTAAAGAGCGTGTAAACCTTGTTTTTCGTGTGATTTTCAAATAAACACCGAAAATTATACAGGAAAAGAGAAAAGAAATGCTAAAATTTGTATTTTTAAGCAAAATTTGAACCGATGAAATGGACGAAAAATAGAAGTGGTAATGTTGATGACCGTAGAGGGAAGGGGTCTAAAGGAGCAATTTTAGGCGGTGGAGTTGGAACTTTGCTCATTGCTGCCTTGATTTACTTTTTAGGAGGTGATCCTGCGATGTTGCAGAATCTTGATATGGGCGGAGGAACGACTCAACAGACGGAACGTCAATTGAGCGAAGGTGAAGTTCAGATTCGCGAATTCATTAGCATGTTGACCAGCGAAAATGAAACGACTTGGAAAACCATATTTAGAGAAAACAACCTTCCGTATAGACCTGCAACCGTTGTTTTGTTTGAACAAACCACGCAATCTGCCTGTGGAACAGCACAAGCCGCGATGGGACCTTTTTATTGTCCAGCTGACGAGAAAATTTATATGGATATGAGTTTTTTCAATGAACTTCAAAGTAGGTTTGGAGCGAAAGTTACCGAATTTACGGTCGCCTATGTTTTGGCACACGAAATGGGTCATCATGTTCAAAATGTTTTAGGAACTCTTCAAAAAACCGAACAACTCAGACGAAGTGGTCGATACAGTCAAGAACAAATGAATCAAATTTCCGTAGCGACCGAGTTGCAAGCGGATTTCTATGCTGGATTGTGGGCGCATTATACCGATAATCGTGCAGGAATTTTGGAACCCGGTGATATAGAAAGTGCCATGGAAGCTGCCGCAGCGGTGGGCGATGATAACATTCAGAAACGAACGCAAGGACATGTAAATCAAGAAGCATTTACCCACGGTTCATCCAAACAACGAATGCAATGGTTTATGAAAGGTTACCAATCCGGAGATATAAACCAAAGTGATACGTTTAGTGCTTTGTTGAGATAATTGGGTAGAGTTTTTAACTTTAAGAAATTTCTGAAAAAATAAACTTCAATGTTTAACACCATTTTCATTTAAGGGAAGAATTCGACGAACAGAGTTTGGACTTAGCTATATAATTTATTATGCACTAATTATAGGCGCAACTTTTGCGGGAGAATTAAACGAAAATATGAGTTATATACTATTTATTCTATATATTCCTTTATTATGGTTTTTATTTGCACAAGGAGCCAAGCGGTGTCATGATCGCGGGAACAGCGGATGGTTTCAGCTTATTCCATTTTACATATTTTGGATGCTATTTGCAGATAGTGAGCATGGCGACAACAGGTATGGTGAAAATCCAAAAGGAATTGGAAATAAGAATGAGATTGACGAGATAGGGAAAGAAGTTTTAGGCAAATAAATTCATCGAATTTGCTGTTTTCATTTCCGACTCAAAAACGAGTTACCGTCTCATCTTCAAAAAAAAACACACAAACGTTTGTTGGATAATAAATTAATTGTACTTTTGCAATCCCAAAAAATGGGGTTTAAACATATTTTTATAGTATGCCAACAATACAACAATTAGTAAGATTAGGAAGAGTAAAACTAGCCAAGAAGAGTAAATCGGCTGCTTTGGAATCTTGTCCTCAACGTCGTGGAGTATGTACACGTGTGTACACGACTACACCTAAGAAACCTAACTCAGCGATGCGTAAAGTAGCGCGTGTTAGATTATCAAACGGTAAAGAAGTCAATGCTTACATCGGTGGAGAAGGACACAATTTGCAAGAGCACTCGATAGTATTGGTTAGAGGAGGAAGGGTAAAAGATTTACCTGGTGTACGTTACCACATCGTTCGTGGTGCGTTGGATACGGCTGGAGTTAGTAAAAGAACTCAACGTAGAAGTAAGTATGGTACGAAACGACCAAAAGACGTTAAAAAATAAAAAAAAACTTTGAGAAATGAGAAAGACAAAAGCTAGAAAAAGACCGTTACTTCCAGATCCAAGGTTTAATGATCAATTGGTAACCCGTTTTGTGAACAACATGATGTACGATGGTAAGAAGAGTGTTGCTTTTCATATTTTTTATGAAGCAATGGACATTGTAGATCAAAGAAAAGAAGATGCTGAGAAGACATCATTGGATATTTGGAAAGAGGCATTGACGAATGTTATGCCACACGTAGAGGTTCGTTCTCGTCGTGTTGGAGGTTCTACCTTCCAAATTCCAATTGAGATCCGTCCGGATCGTAAAATTGCTACCGCTATGAAGTGGTTGATTAATTATTCGAGAAAGCGTAATGAAAAATCAATGGCTCAGAAATTAGCCGGCGAAATTATTGCTGCTGCAAAAGAGGAAGGAGCTGCCGTTAAAAAACGTCAGGATACCCATAAAATGGCAGAAGCAAACAAAGCATTCTCACACTTTAGAATCTAAGTAAGATGGCAAGAGACTTAAAATACACAAGAAATATAGGTATCGCCGCGCATATTGATGCCGGTAAGACAACAACTACAGAGCGTATTTTGTTCTATACAGGGAAGAACCATAAAATGGGAGAAACTCACGAAGGGTCTTCTACTATGGATTGGATGGATCAAGAAGCAGAAAGAGGAATTACGATTCAATCTGCAGCTACGACTTGTAAATGGCAATTCCCAACAAAACAAGGAGAACCTACCGCAGAAACAAAAGATTACCACTTCAATATTATTGACACTCCGGGACACGTTGACTTTACGGTTGAGGTGAATCGTTCGTTGAGAGTATTGGACGGATTGGTATTTTTGTTCTCCGCAGTAGACGGTGTAGAGCCTCAGTCTGAAACCAACTGGCGATTGGCTGACAACTACAAAGTTCCACGTATGGGATTTGTGAACAAAATGGACCGTCAAGGTTCTGACTTTTTGAAAGTTTGTCAACAAGTGAAAGATATGTTAGGATCCAATGCGGTTCCTATCGTATTGCCAATTGGTGAAGAAGCAGACTTTAAAGGAGTTGTGGATTTGATTAAAAACCGTGCAATTGTATGGCACGATGAAAACTATGGAAGTACGTTTGACGTAGTTGACATTCCTGAATCAATGAAAGCGGATGTGAAAAAATACCGTGGTCAATTGATTGAAGAAATTGCAGCTTACGACGAAACTTTACTTGAAAAGTACATGGAAGATGAAGATTCACTAACCGAAGAAGAAATTCACGTTGCATTACGTGCGGCTACTTTGGATATGAGTATCATCCCTATGACTTGTGGTTCATCGTTCAAAAATAAAGGAGTTCAGTTCATGATTGACGGCGTATGTCGTTACCTTCCATCTCCAATGGATAAAGAAGGAATCGTAGGAATAAATCCAGATACAGAAGAATCAGAATTAAGAAAACCTTCGGTTGAAGAGCCTTTCGCAGCTTTGGCATTTAAGATTGCTACGGATCCATTCGTAGGTCGTTTGGCATTCTTTAGAACCTATTCAGGACACTTGGACGCAGGTTCATATGTTTTGAATACCCGTTCAGGTAACAAAGAGCGAATTTCTCGTATCTTTCAGATGCACTCCAACAAACAAGAACCCGTTCCTTACATTGAGGCAGGAGATATTGGAGCAGCTGTAGGATTTAAAGACATCAAAACAGGAGATACGCTTTGTGATGAAAAGCACCCGATTGTTTTGGAATCTATGAACTTCCCTGACCCGGTAATTGGTATTGCTGTAGAGCCTAAGACCAAAGCCGATATGGATAAAATGGGTACTGCTTTGTCAAAATTGGCAGAAGAAGATCCAACCTTCCAAGTTCGAAGTGATCAAGCTTCAGGACAAACAATTATCTCAGGAATGGGTGAGCTCCACTTGGACATCATCATTGACCGTATGAGACGTGAATTCAAAGTAGAAGTGAACCAAGGACAACCTCAGGTTGAGTACAAAGAGGCATTTACTGTCGCAGCTAATCACCGTGAAACGTATAAGAAACAAACGGGTGGTCGTGGTAAATTTGCTGATATTGTATTTACAATTGGACCTGCAGATGACGACAAACCAGGATTGGAATTCGTTTCTGAAATTAAAGGAGGAAACGTACCAAGAGAATACATCCCATCGATTGAAAAAGGTTTCAAAGCAGCTATGAAAAACGGTCCTTTGGCCGGATATGAAATGGACTCTATGAAAGTTACTTTGACAGATGGATCTTTTCACCCTGTTGACTCTGACCAATTATCATTTGAATTGGCCGCTAAATTAGGATACCGTGAAGCCGCTCGAGCTGCCAAAGCAGTAATTCTAGAGCCAATCATGAAATTGGAAGTATTGACACCGGAAGAGAACATGGGAGATGTTGTAGGAGACTTGAATCGTCGTAGAGGAACCGTAACTGGAATGGACGATAGAGCAGGTTCTAAAGTTGTAAAAGCTTTTGTTCCCCTATCTGAAATGTTTGGATATGTAACGTCTTTACGTACATTAACTTCGGGTCGTGCAACTTCAACTATGGAGTTCGATCATTACGAACCAGCGCCTCAAAGTGTTTCTGAGGAAGTAATCGCAAAAGCAAAAGGTGCAACTGTTTAAATCTTGAAAGATGAGTCAAAAAATTAGAATAAAATTAAAATCATACGATCACAATTTGGTAGATAAATCTGCTGAGAAAATCGTGAAAACTGTAAAATCAACCGGTGCCGTAGTCAATGGACCTATTCCTTTGCCTACTCACAAAAGAATCTTTACAGTATTGAGATCACCGCACGTTAACAAAAAAGCGCGCGAGCAATTTCAATTGAACGCTCACAAAAGATTGTTGGACATTTATAGTTCATCATCAAAAACAGTGGATGCTTTGATGAAATTGGAACTTCCTAGTGGAGTTGAAGTAGAAATTAAAGTGTAAGTACTACACTTTTCTAAAATAAAAGAAGCCGTCTCATAACAATATGAAACGGCTTTTTTTATAGTTTTCTCCTGGACTCCCATCTGAGAAGTGGTGTTAAATACCGAAATCTCAGAAGGTCAATTGTAGTATTGAGACACTTTCTTTTTTGTTTGTAGTAAGGTGCGTTTCTCTGAATTTTCCTTCAAGAAACTTATAAAGTAAGTGAGTGGTTTTTTTCTTTTGGATTCCTAGTGAAAGAAGAGTTAGTTTGATGGAATAGGATGAATGTTGGAAAATGATAGTTTAAAGAATTTCAAGCTATTCTTTTAAACAAAACCAAAGAACATTCCAACAAACGGAAAAAAATGATAGAGTAAATGGCTCTTAAATTGCAAAAGGAAGACTCTTTAAATTCTAAAGACACCCACCCACCCACACACACACACACACACACACACATTCAAAACAGGTTGGACACTTCCTCTACGTCTATTTAAATGTCTTTGAGATTAGGCAAAATAAGTTTGCTCACTATATTGGAGTTAAGCTATCGAATTTGAGTATACTCATAAAAGGGGAACGTTCGTTGAATCACGAATTCGCACTTCTCATTGGAACGATCTTTAGAAATGATCCAATGCTTGGGTTGGATATTCAAAATGAAAACAAACTTTATTAACTATCTAAAATAAAAAGAGAAGAAATTAAGAGATAATCTTTAGAAGAATTAATTAAATAAGGTTATGAATTTAACTATGGATAAGTTTCAAAAATAAATAGGATCTCATCTTGCACAAAAAAGCTAAATAATTAAACTTTTGACTCGACCCTATAGATTTCCTACTTAGCTTTCTGCTGAACTTTACTGTTAAGAAGTAATGATGCACATATAACCGTCGGGTTCAATAAATTATTCATGGATGCATTAAACTTAGCTAGTTGGTAATTGCCTGAAAGTCATTATGTTGCCGAACCGTTGCAATTCTTTAAGAAAACCAGTCGAATCTTCCTAAAAAAATAGTTATATATAATTTGTGTTATATAAATAAATCCCTACATTTGCACACTCTTTTTTAGGGGCGAATTATGCCTAGTAGACAATTAGATAGTGCGCCGATTGACTAAATAAGGGAAATTTAATTATAAATTAATAGTAAACAATGTCAGGAATTATTGGTAAAAAGATTGCGATGACTAGCTTGTTCGATGAGAACGGAAAGAACATTCCGTGTACGATCATCCAGGCAGGTCCTTGCGTCGTGACCCAGGTCAGAACCGAAGAGAAGGACGGATACAAATCTGTTCAATTAGGTTTCGATGACGCAAAAGAGAAGAACACTACTGCAGCAATGAAAGGTCATTTCAAGAAAGCAGGTACGACACCAAAACGTAAATTGGTAGAATTTTATGGAGACTTTGCAGAGGAATTAGAATTAGGGAATGAGGTAAAGGTGGACGCTTTTCACGAAGGTGAGTACGTAGACGTAACCGGAATTTCAAAAGGAAAAGGATTCCAAGGAGTTGTAAAGAGACACGGTTTCGGCGGTGTGGGTCAATCTACCCACGGTCAGAAAAACCGATTGAGAGCGCCAGGTTCTATTGGAGCTGGATCGGATCCATCACGTGTATTCAAAGGAATGCGAATGGGAGGAAGAATGGGAGGTAAAAAAGTAACCGTTCAGAATTTGAATGTAGTTAAAGTTGATACAGAACAAAACCTTCTGATTGTTAGGGGAGCAGTTCCGGGTCCAAAAAATTCATACGTAATTATTAGAAAATGGAATTAACAGTACTTAACATACAAGGAAAAGAAACTGGGAAGAAAGTTTCTTTAGACGAATCAATTTTTGGAATTGAGCCAAGTGAACATACCGTTTATTTGGAAGTGAAACAGTACTTGGCAGCACAGCGTCAAGGAACTCACAAGTCCAAAGAAAGAGCTGAGATTAAAGGAAGTACCCGTAAGATCAAGAAACAGAAAGGTACAGGTACTGCACGTGCAGGTTCAATTAAATCTCCTATCTTTAGAGGTGGAGGTAGAGTTTTTGGTCCAAGACCAAGAAGCTACGACTTCAAATTGAATAAATCTCAAAAGAAATTGGCTAAAAAATCTGTTTTGAGCCAGAAAATGAAAGACAATGAAATCAAAGTATTGGAAGACTTCAATTTTGATGCACCCAAAACAAAAAGTTTCATTGAAGTATTGAAAGCTTTAGGCCTTGAAAACAAAAAATCAGTTTTTGTTTTAGGTGAAGCCAACAATAATGTATATTTATCATCAAGAAATCTACATGGAACCAAAGTAGTTATGAATTCAGAATTGAACATCTTTGATATGATCAATTCATCTGAATTAATATTCTTAGAAGGTTCTTTGGAGCATGTTCAAGAAAATTTAAGAAAATAATAAAACGAAATAGATATGTCAGTATTAATTAGACCTGTAATTTCAGAAAAGGCAACAAATACAAGTGAAGTATTGGGACAATATTCGTTTTATGTTGATCCTAAAGCGAATAAAGTACAGATTAAGGAAGCCATTCAAAAGGCTTATGGTGTAGATGTAATAGGAGTAAGCACAATGATTTCTGCTCCCAAAGTGAAAAGCCGTCAGACAAAGACAGGTCTTCAAATCGGGAAAACGAAGAAGTTGAAAAAAGCTATTATTCATTTAGCATTGGGACAAGAAATAGATTTGTTTAGTTAAAATAATTTATCATAAATGTCAGTTAGAAAATTAAAACCTATCACTCCCGCTCAGCGTTTCAGAATTGTTAACAATTTTGCAGGCGTAGAGTCAGTGAAACCGGAGAAATCTCTCACGGTCGGAAAGAAAAAAAGCGGCGGTCGAAACCATTCAGGTAAGATGACCATGCGCTGCATAGGGGGTGGA
The DNA here is from genome assembly GCA_041676545.1 of Weeksellaceae bacterium. GTDB lineage: Bacteria > Bacteroidota > Bacteroidia > Flavobacteriales > Weeksellaceae > Moheibacter. The sequence goes on from JBAYRQ010000013.1 coordinate 59,800, forward strand.
CACAAGCAAAGCTATCGTATAATCGATTTCAAAAGAGATCGTGATGGAGCTGCAACTGTTGAGTCAATACAATATGACCCAAACAGAACGGCTTTTATCGCATTGATTTCCTATGAAGACGGTGAAAAACGATATGTGATTGCTCAGAATGGAGTAAAAAAAGGTCAAACGATTGTTGCCGGTGAAGGAGCTGCTCCTGAAGTCGGAAACACAATGAAATTGAAAGACATGCCTTTGGGTACGGTTGTTTCATGTATTGAGTTACGACCTGGTCAAGGAGCTTTGATGGCGAGAAGTGCTGGATCTCATGCGCAATTAGTTGCGAGAGATGGAAAGTACGCAACCCTCAAATTGCCTAGTGGAGAAAGCCGTTTGATTTTAACGGAGTGTAAAGCGACAATTGGTGTAGTTTCGAATTCGGATCACCAATTAGAAGTTTCTGGAAAAGCAGGTAGAACCCGTTGGCAAGGACGCCGCTCAGCAACACGAGCAATGGCCAAAAATCCAGTGGATCACCCAATGGGTGGTGGTGAAGGCCGTGCTACTGGTGGAATTCCTCGTTCTAAAAATGGTATCCCAGCGAAAGGATATAAAACGAGATCCAAAAAGAAAGCGTCGAATAAGTATATCGTTGAAAGAAGAAAGAAATAAGCTATGGCACGTTCATTAAAGAAAGGACCTTATATCCATTATAAATTAGAGAAAAAAGTTCAGGTTAACGTAGAATCAGGAAAGAAAAATGTGATCAAAACTTGGTCAAGAGCTTCGATGATTTCACCTGAATTTGTAGGACAGACTTTTGCAGTTCATAACGGAAAACAATTTATTCCGGTTTATGTAACTGAAAATATGGTAGGACACAAATTGGGGGAATTCTCTCCAACACGTACATTTAGAGGGCACGCAGGTGCAAAAAATAAAGGTAAAAGATAGTAGGCAATGGGATCTAGAAAAAGAATAAGCAACGAAAATATTCGAGAAGCAAAAAGAAATATTGCTTTTGCGAAGTTGAACAATTGTCCTACTTCACCTCGAAAAATGCGTTTGGTGGCAGACATCATTCGTGGAGAAGAAGTACAGAAAGCATTAGGGATTTTAAAATTCTCTAAACAACATGCTTCTGAAAGTTTGGAGAAACTTTTGTTGAGTGCAATTGCAAACTGGCAGGTTAAAAACGAAGAGGCTGATGTGGAAGAAGCAAACCTTTACGTGAAAACGGTAACAGTGGATAGTGGTCGTCAATTAAAAAGAATTCGTACCGCTCCTCAAGGAAGAGCACACAGAATCAGAAAGCGCTCCAATCACGTAACAATCGTTTTGGGAAGCAAAGAAGATAAACTTAACGCAGACAATAAATAATATGGGACAGAAGACTAATCCAATCGGAAATCGTTTAGGAATCATCAGAGGATGGGATTCTAACTGGTACGGTGGAAATAACTACGGCGATAAAATTGAAGAAGATGCGAAAATCCGTCAGTATTTGAAAGCACGTCTTTCAAAAGCAGGCGTATCTCGAATCTATATCGAACGTACTTTGAAATTGATTACTGTTACCATAACAACAGCTCGACCAGGTATTATTATCGGGAAAGGCGGTCAGGAAGTTGACAAATTAAAAGAAGAATTGAAGAAAATTACTGGAAAGGAAATTCAAATCAATATCTTTGAAATTAAACGACCTGAATTGGATGCGGTATTAGTAGCAGACAGCATTGCGCGTCAAATCGAAAGTCGTATTTCATACAGACGAGCGATTAAGATGGCGATTGCAGCTACTATGAGGATGAATGCAGAAGGAATTAAAATTCAGATTTCAGGACGTTTAAATGGTGCGGAAATGGCACGTTCAGAGTCTTACAAAGATGGACGAATTCCTTTGTCAACCTTCCGTGCAGACATTGATTACTATTGTGGCGAGGCACATACTACCTATGGCCGTATGGGGATCAAAGTTTGGATCATGAAAGGAGAAGTTTATGGAAAACGTGAATTATCCCCTTTGGTAGGATTGCAGAAGAAGCAAGCCAAAAGAAAAGGAGAAAGTGGAGGTAGAAAAAGACCCGCACGTTAATTAAGTTTAATTGATTAAAGATTAAAAGAAATGTTATCACCGAGAAGAGTAAAATATAGAAAAACCCAGAAAGGCAAAATGAAAGGGAACACCAAAAGAGGTGCAGAACTTGCCTATGGGACATTCGGTATCAAGTCATTAGACGAGTCATTTGTTACTGCGCGTCAAATTGAAGCAGCACGTATTGCTGCCACACGTTTCATGAAACGTGAGGGACAATTATGGATTAAAATATTTCCAGATAAGCCGATCACCAAAAAACCTGCAGAGGTTCGAATGGGGAAAGGAAAAGGAGCTCCTGAATATTGGGTAGCACCGGTTCAACCTGGAAGAATTTTATTCGAAGTGGGAGGAGTACCTTTGAGTGTAGCAACTGAAGCTTTGCGTTTAGCAGCTCAGAAGTTACCAGTAAAAACAAAATTAATTGTGGCACGTGATTATTCAGCCTAAAATTGAATTCGTATGAAAGTAGCAGATATTAGAGATTTAAGTGTAGAAGATTTAAAAGGAACCTTAGCAGAAGCTAAGACAAACTACACAAAACTGAAAATCAGTCACAAAGTATCTTTGTTAGAAGACCCTTTGTCAATTCGTAAGTCGCGCAAACATATTGCAAGATTGGAAACTGTGTTGAACCAGAAATTAGCTCAACAACCAAAAACTGTCTAATGATGGAAGAAAGAAAAGTAAGAAAAGAAAGAATAGGTATTGTTTCAAGTAGCAAGATGGATAAAACCATCGTTGTGAAGGAAACACACAAACAGAAACACCCTTTTTACGGGAAGTTTGTGAAGAGAACCAAGAAGTACACTGCACACGACGAAGAAAACGCGTGCAATGAAGGCGACAAAGTTCGCATTATGGAGACACGTCCGTTGAGTAAGAGTAAACGTTGGAGAGTAATTGAAATCATAGAAAGAGCGAAGTAATATGTTACAGCAAGAATCAAGATTGAAAGTAGCAGATAATACAGGAGCTCGTGAAGCCCTGGTTATCCGTGTTTTAGGTGGTACTAAAAGACGTTATGCTTCAGTAGGAGACAAAATTGTAGTTTCTATTAAAGAATCTACACCTACAGGAAATGCGAAAAAAGGAACCGTTTCCAAAGCAGTAGTTATTCGTACCAAGAAGGAAGTCAGAAGAAAAGATGGATCTTATATCCGCTTTGATGATAATGCATGTGTATTACTTAATGCACAAGGAGAAATGAGAGGAACTCGTGTTTTTGGTCCTGTTGCGAGAGAACTTCGTGACAAGGATTATATGAAAATTGTATCATTGGCCCCCGAGGTTTTATAAATTAAAGAACAATGGCAAAGTTGAAAATTAAAAAAGGAGACAAAGTAATTGTTTTGTCAGGATCTTCAAAAGGGAACAAAGGTTCGGTTTTGAAAGTAATGGCTGACAAGTCAAAAGCGATTGTTGAAGGTGTGAACATGATTAAAAAACACACCAAACCAAATGCAGAAAACCCACAGGGAGGAATTGTTGAAACCGAAGCGCCTATCTATTTAAATAAATTAGCACTTATGGATTCAGATGGAAAACCAACACGCGTTGGATACCAAATGAAAGATGGAACGAAGGTTAGAGTAGCTAAATCAAACGGAAAAGAAATTTAAGAATGAGTACAAGTACATATAAACCACGTCCGCAAGTTAAATACAAAGAGGAAATCGTTCCTGCATTAAAAGAAGAGTTTTCATACACTTCGGTAATGCAAGTACCAAAATTGCAGAAAATTGTTTTAAGCCAAGGTTTGGGTGGAGCAACTGCAGACAAGAAAATTGTCGATTATGCAATCGAAGAAATGACACTTATTGCAGGTCAAAAAGCAGTAGGAACTATTTCTAAGAAAGATGAGGCTGCCTTTAAATTACGTAAAGGAATGCCAATCGGTGCAAAAGTAACGCTTAGAGGAACTCAGATGTATGAATTTCTAGATCGTCTTGTTTCGTCTGCATTGCCACGTATTCGTGACTTCAACGGAATTAGTGCAAAAGGATTCGACGGAAGAGGAAACTATAACTTAGGTGTAACGGAACAGATTATTTTCCCAGAGATCAATATTGATCGCGTGAAAAAAATCCAAGGGATGGACATTACCTTTGTGACAAGTGCAAACACAGATAAAGAAGCGAAAGCTTTGTTAGAAAAATTCGGTTTACCGTTTAAAAAAGATAAGAAGTAAAATTATGGCAAAAGAATCTATGAAAGCGCGTGAGCGCAAAAGACAGAGAATGGTTGCTAAATATGCCGAAAGACGTAAAGCGTTAAAAGAAGCAGGTGATCAAGAAGGACTTCAGAAGTTACCTAAAAATGCTTCTCCTGTACGTTTACACAATCGTTGCAAATTGACCGGACGTCCAAAAGGATACATGAGAATCTTTGGTCTTTCACGGGTTACATTCCGTGAAATGGCAAACGAAGGTTTGATCCCAGGCGTGAAAAAGGCAAGCTGGTAAAATTTTTAGTTCTTCGCTTTTAATTCCCATCGAAAGATGTACGTTTTAGAAACAAAGAATATAAAAACCAAATACATGCAATCTTTACAGATTGTGATAAATTAATTCAATCTCTCTTAAGGAGGGATTGGATTTTTTTATTTTAAAAAGAAATTATTAACGTGAACGCTCACACATCGACCCAGTTCTAGTCTTGTGACGTTGCCGAGGTTCTCAATGTTGACTGAGGTTCTCGAAGACCAATGAGTTTCCTATTTAACAATCTCCATTTGATGTTGTTATTTCATGTTTTGGAAACAGACAATAGTGTATATTTACAGAAAATAAAAAAATGAAATTAGTATATAAAAGTATCGTTATTCTTTTCTTGCTTACACTTTCACTTTCGTGTGAGAAAACAGAAAGTTCATCCATAGCGACCGAACAAAAAGCTGCAGACGACAATGATTTGGCACAAGCACCCATTCTTATGAAAAACAGCCAAGGTGAGGAAGCTACCGTTGTTTATTTTGCGAAAGGTGAAAAAGTGGCTATTAAAATTACCATGTATGGTGAAGAAAGAGTATTTGAAGCGCGTGGAACAAGTGATACAGGTGGGCTTGTTTTTTCAGATGGAAATTCTACATGGGAAATGTTAGATAAAATATCCGGAAAATTGACCGACAAGGAAGGAAATGTTGTAATGTTTCGTGGAGAGGAATAAGCCTCGCTCGATTTGTTAAAATTTAATTTATATACCGATTAAATATACATAGCTATCTCCTTTAAAAGTAGATAGCTTTTTTTTAGAGTTTTATTTCAATCGATTTATTCTTTTGGAGAACCATTTTCTTCTTTATCGATCCATGCATCGGCATTTTTAATACCCAATTCTGTTGGATTGAAGGTAATATCTTTTTTAAGCTTTTTCTGCCGTTCAAAATCTCGCAATGCTCGAATCGCTGGCTTTTGCAATAAAAGTATAGCTATAAAGTTTAACCAAGCCATCATTCCTACTCCAATATCTCCCAAATCCCACGCTCCCGCAGACGTATTTATGGAACCAAATACCACCGTTACTAAAAGAAGTATTCGCAAACTGAATAACGCAATTGGATTTATTTTATCCTTAAACATATAGTTCAAATTCGTTTCTGCCATATAATAATAGGCCATCAAAGTCGTAAATACAAAGAAGAATAGCGAAATGGCTACAAAGGAAGTTCCCATACTCGGAAAAAAGCTGTTGATGGCATGCTGGGTAAATTCCGGACCTGAATCAACGCCTGGAAGCGCATTGAATAAATGACCGCCTTGACCATCCTGAACGTTATATAGTCCTGAAAATAGAATCATAAAAGCGGTTGCGGTACACACAAAAAATGTGTCTACATAGATCGAAAAAGCTTGCACCAAACCTTGTTGAGCCGGATGATCTACTTCTGCAGCTGCTGCAGCATGAGGAGCTGTACCCTGACCAGCTTCGTTGGAGTATAAACCACGTTTTACACCCATTGCAATGGCAGAACCTACAATTCCTCCAAAGGTGGAATGTACACCAAAAGCACTACTGAAAATCAATTTGAAGGTTTCAGGGATTAATTGAACATTCATTCCAATGATAACGACAGCCATCACGATATAACTTACTGCCATAAAAGGAACAATCCATTCTGCGGCTAAAGCAATTCGTTTAATTCCTCCAAAAATAATTAATCCCAATAAAATCGCTGTTCCAATTCCGGAATACAAAGGATCAATGTTAAACGCCATATTCATTGCCACTGCAGAACTATTACTCTGAACGCCCGGTAGAAAAAAGGCACAACTTATAATTGTAATTACAGCAAATAAAGTTGCATACCATTTGATTCCCAACCCTTTTCGAATGTAATAAGCAGGTCCTCCACGGTATTCTCCACCGCGTACTTCTTTATATATCTGCCCCAATGTAGCTTCTACATACGCCGTAGATGCGCCCATAAACGCAACAACCCACATCCAAAAAATAGCTCCTGGACCGCCTATGGCAATGGCGGTGGCTACACCTGCAATATTTCCGGTTCCAATTCTACCGGATATAGCCAAAGCAAAAGCCTGAAAAGAACTCACTCCTTTGGCGGAAAGTTTTCCTTTGAATAAAAGTTTGACCATGGTTTTTACCAATCGAACCTGAACAAATCGAGTTCGAACTGAAAAATACAATCCACCGAGAATACATAAAATAATTAAGGCATTGCTCCAAATAATGGAATTTAATAAGTCAACTGTATATTTAAAAATCTCGGAGAAACTTCCCATGAATTAGATGTGTAATATTTTAATCGGTTAAAGTATTTAGAATTTTTTAATCTACAAGGAAATTCGGTCGATTTTTTTAATTATTTGTGGATAATTCTGGTTTGTTTTTCGGACGTTGAATGGATTTATCCGGTAATTTCTCCTTCTTTTTACGCCAATTCCAAGGTGGAATAGGATCTGAATCCTGCCAAAGTCCAATTTTATTATCACGCGCTTCTTTTTCAAGTTCGGAATACGAAGAATCGGCTGAATATTTTTTGTAATGCCAAGCCATTCCTTTTCGCACCATTTCTTTGTTGATGTTTTCACCTTCTTTTGTGTAAAGAACCGCAATATATCGACCGTATTTATCGATTTTCTCGCCCCATTCCAATTGTATTTCTTGGCCAAAACATAAATCGGAAAGTGCTTTTTTCGCGGCTTTCCCAAAAGCTTGTCCTTTGTTATTTTCAGGACAATCAATATGCGCCAACCGAATTTTAATAGGCTTTTCATTGTACAAAACTTCCAACGTATCGCCGTCGATGATTCGAATGACTTTGGCAACGCGTTTTGTTTCTTCTACATGAACCGTTTCGGACTTTGTCGAAAAATCGAAAAGGCTTGTGTTGAAATATATGAAACTAAGAACTATAACAATAAAAGCTAAATACGGAATTTTCTTTTTCATTTAAATCTTATTCGGCACTTCCTTCTTCCAACTCCTTCAGAATTTGGTTTACATCTTCTTCGGTCGTTGTTAATTTTGTTTTACAGATTTTAATGAGTTGAGTTGCTCTTTTTACTTTTTCAGATAATTCATCCACCGAAATTTCTCCTTCCTCGATTTCAATGACTATTTGTTGCAATTCCTCAAAGGCTTGGGTATAGTTTATTTTTTCGCTCATGATTTTTTTATTTTATGAATTGATTTTACGCTACTGATTACTTTTCCGTCCAAAAATACGGTTTCTAATGCATCGTTTTCTTTCAGATCGTTCAGACTTTTAATCGATTTTCCGTTGAGAAGTGTAAGTGTATATCCTCGTTTTAGGACTTTGGTAGGACTCATATTCTCTACATTCTTCTCAATACTTTCGATTTCTACGCATTGTGTTTTCAAAAAAAGTTTTGCTCTACTTGTTAATTTCTCAGCCAATAAATAGGTTTGATTGTTTTGGTAAAGAAAGAAACGATCAGAAAAACTTTGAATTTGTTTTATTTTTTGATTGAGTTGAAATTCTTGATGTTCAATTTGTGCCAACGTGTCTTTTTTAATTAAAACAGCAAATTGATTCAACTCATTTTTATTTTTCATCAACGCATTTTCTGTCAACGTCCGAAATAATTTGATTTCAGAATTCAATTTTGAATTTTCATCTGAAAGGATTTGCCGCGTTCGATTTGTAATTGTTTCTTCCGCTTTTTGAACAGGCATGGAAAAATCATGGAATTTTTGAAGAAGATATTCCGCCAATTTTGTGGGTGTAATTGCATTAGCAAAGGCAATCATTTCACTCACCGTTTCATTGGTTGCATGACCAATCCCAGTCAAAACAGGCAAAGGAAATTCCGCAATTTCTTTGGCTAAATGATAATCGTTGTAACACGAAAGACCAATATCACCACCGCCACCCCGAATGATTACTACCAAATCGAAATGATGTTTTACTTTCTCTATTTTTCTCAATTGGCCAATGATCGCTACCGCAGCTTTGTCACCTTGAAGTAAGGAAGGAAACAGAAAGTGAAAAAATTTATACTTCCAAGGATTTTCATCGATGACATCTAAAAAATCCGCATATCCTTTACTGGTTTCCACTGAAATAATCGCAATTCGCTGGGGAAGGAGTGGAAGTTTTAACTTTTTATTTCTGTCGTAATTCCCTTCCGCCTTCAGTCTCTGAATGCTTTCATGTTTTTCTTTTTCCAAATCACCCAACGTAAAACTGGGATCGATGTCTAAAATCCAAAGAGACAATCCATGAACTGGATCAAAGGTAATTCGGGCTTCAAATAAAATTTTGATTCCGTCCTTCAACGGTTCTTTGAGTGTGTATAGAAAATTCTTACTAATTCGCTCAAAATCGGCACGCCAGAGGTGGGAACGGATTTGGGCGATAACTTTTCCGTCTCTTTTCTCCACCAATTCAGGGTAACAATGCCCAGAATGTTTGTAATGATTTAACTTATTCATCTCTGCCTTTATCCAAAAAGAACTACCGTATCGCGCAGTTAGTGTTTTTTGGATACTTTTTGTAACTTCATATAAGCTGAAAATGGATTTATCATTAAATATTTCGGCCATGGTTTGTTTTTTTACTTTGAAGAATTAGAGAAGTATCAAAAGTACAAAAGTTTCAATTAAAAATAAACGGATTAAATTTCAAACAGTTAGGCTAAGCATAGGCGATTCCGAAGAAAATGTTTAGTTTTGTAAAGTAGTTTTAAAATATTGATTTTAATGCCAACCTTACTCCAACAAGATTATTTTCGTAAACATGGGATATATAAAAAAGTATTCCTTTGGGATGTATTTTACGATCCGGGATTGCTTTTTTTACTCTGTTTTCGAAGAGCACAAAACCATTCCGCCCAAAGTCCATTGGGAATTTTTTATCGATTGGTGCTTCGTAGATATCAAATCCGATATGGATTTCAGATTTCTGCACGTACGCAAATTGGTGGCGGATTGTACTTAGGTCATTGGGGAGCCATTGTAATTAATCCCAAAGCAAAAATCGGTAAAAACTGCAATTTGGCGCAAGGCGTGACTATAGGTCAAACCAATCGAGGGGAAAGCGCTGGCGTTCCTGTAATTGGAGATAATGTTTGGATTGGAGCCAATGCCGTCATTGTGGGTGGAATTACCATTGGCAACAATGTAATGATTGCTCCTAATTCGTATGTAAACCGAAGTGTTGCATCCAATTCCATTGTCGTTGGAAATCCCATGAGCACCAAAGAAAGTGAAAATGCAGTGGAAGGATATATTAACAATAGCGTATAAATACAGTCCAAACCCAAGTGTGGTTTTGCATTGAATGATGACTGAATGTCGAAAAATGAAAAAAATATATTTTCTTTTACCTGGATTGGGATTTGGCGGAGCTGAACGTGTAATATTTACCTTGTGTAATAATCTGGATCGTTCGAAGTTTGAGCCGACTTTGGTAATATTCAATAAAGAAGGAGTTCCTGTGGAGTTTTTGAAATCGGATGTGATTGTCATTGATTTAAAAATCTCGCGCATTCGGTATGCGATTTTTTCCGTTGTAAAATTAATTCGAAAAGATAAACCTGACATTGTTTTTGGAGGTTGGGGAGAAGTTAGTGCGTTTCTATCACCCTTGGTTCCTTTCTTCAAGAAAACAAAATTCGTAGCTAGAGAAACCAATGTGGTGTCGGCGCATGTAACTCGAAAAGAAATCCAGTTTTTCTACCGTTTTTACAATAATTTCCATAAAATCATTGCTCAGTCCAATGATATGCGGAATGACTTGATTGAAAATTGGAAGATTCAAGCCCATAAAATTGTGAAAATTAACAATCCGGTCGATGTAAAGGAAATTCAATCCCAAATGAAATCAGACGAAATTTTGTATTCGAACGAATTTAAAAATGTGATTTCGATTGGGAATTTGACCTATCGCAAAGGATTTGATTTGTTGTTGAATGTTTTTGAAAAGCTAAAAGACGAACCCATAAAACTTTATATTTTAGGTGAAGGCGCAGATCGTGAGAAATTAATGGCTCAAAAAGAAGAATTGGGTTTGGAAAATGTGGAGTTTTTGGGAAATAAGAAAAATCCGTTTCCTTATCTAAATCAAGCGAATCTATTTATTCTATCCTCGAGATACGAAGGTTTTCCAAACGTTTTGTTGGAAGCAGGCGCTTGTGGGACGTATGCGCTTGTGAATGATTGTCCAGGAGGAATTGATGAGATTATTCAAGAATCCCTAAATGGCGAAATTTGTTCGATTGATGAGGTAGAAAAATTCGCAGAAAAAATAAAAATATTGGTGGGAATCAATTTTGATGAAGCCTCTATTCAGGAAAGTATCGCTTCTCGTTTTTCAAAAGAACGTATTGTCCATAAATACGAAGAAGTTTTAAGTGATTTAAATGAAATGCAATGAAGGTTTCAGTTATCGTTCCTGTTTACAATACGGAAAAGTATTTGGAAAAGTGTTTGTACTCTTTGGTCAACCAAAGCTTGGATGCACTGGAAATCATTGTGGTGAACGACGGTTCGCCTGATAATTCCCAAAGAATAATCGATGATTTTTCTTTAAAACATCCGCAAATTAAAGCATTCACCAAAGAAAATGGGGGATTGAGTGATGCCCGAAATTTTGGGATAGAAAGAGCAAGTGGTGCATACATTGGATTTGTGGATAGTGATGATGCCGTAGCGCTGGAAATGTTCGAAGAAATGTATACGAAGGCACAAGAACACGATTCAGACATTGTGATCTGTGATTTGCAAAAAGTCAATGAAAGGGGAGAAGCCTTCCGCGGTTTGCCACAGTCACCTCAATTGCCAGAGAAAATTGTATTGAAAGATGATTTCACAATCTTTGGTGAAATGAGTTGTTTCGCTTGCAATAAATTATTTAAAGCTGAATTATTTAAAAACCATCGATTTAAAAAGGGGATTCATTTTGAAGATATAGAATTAATTCCTCAATTGGTTTTGTATTCAAAAATCATTTCGAAAATTAATAAACCGTTTTACAATTACTTTGAACGACAAGATTCAATCACTAAAACCCATACTCTAAAAGGTTTAGAAATGTTTTCAGCGATTCGAAATGTAAAGGATGCATTTGAGAAAAGCCAATATCGAAACTTTAAAAATGAAATGGAACGCTTTGTCATTCTTCAAGCTTATTATTCCTATTTGGCGTATGTTGGATATGTTAAAGACAAAGAAGTTAAACGAGAATTGTTGGACAGTTTACGTTCTGAAATGAGTTTTTATGGAATCTCAAAAGCGAAAATCCTTAGATATAAGCGTTTTGATCAAAATTATTTGTTTTCTTTGCCTATCAAAAAGCAAGTCTTTTATTTGCTAAGCCTAATTAACTTAAAATTAATCCAACTGAGTTGATCTCATGAGTTTTATCTACAACCTGATTGTTGCTTTGATATTGATATCATCGATTTATGAGGTGAGTACGAATAGTGCGCCAAATAAAGGATGGTATAAAACGATTATTGGATTAATGATCTTGACAGCAGGAATAACTTATGGTTTGAGTCCCGATTGGGTGGCGTATTGGACGGCATTTGAGGGAACCATCGATAGTTCTTTTGGCGAAGTAAAAGAGTGGGCAGAATACATGGATATGGAAGTGGGATACATGTATTTAAACAAGATAGTGAGTATGTTCGGCTTTGGATATGCTACTTTTACTTTGCTTATTGCAGCTATTGCATTAACCTTAAAATCAATGGCAATTTATCGATACGGTGGCTATGTTTTTATGGCTTTATTGATGTACACGATTCCCATTTACTTTTTTGAAGACCATATTCACGTTCGACAAGGAATTGCAAATGGGATCATGTTGTATTCTGTTCGATTTATCATTGAACGAAAATTATGGAAGTTTCTGCTGTGTTTTGTGATTGCGTTTTTCTTTCATAAAGCGGTTGTGGCCTTTTTATTTGCCTATTGGATTGTAAAGATTCGATTCAATAATGTGATGATTATATTTCTAGTAGTTGCATCTGTAGTAGCTAACCTAATGGGATTAAGTGAAGCGATTGACGGTCTTATGCGATTTTTACCCTTTGGAGTTGGAGAATCTTACAGTGATTACGCGAACGAGTTTAGTGAAAAAAGTGTGCTGGGGGATATTGTAAAAGTCTTGACCGTGGTTGCAATTTTACTGTTCAACAACCGTGTGGTAGCAAAAGACGATTTATTTGCTTACTTCCGAAATATTTATCTCTTTGGGGTTGTCATTTTCTTTTTCTTTGGAAATGGAATTTTCGCAGCACGATTACCTGGTTTCTATACGGTTTATATCATTTTTGTAATTCCAAGAATGGTGATGGCTTTGAGAGATAGCCCTTTTTTAAAAAATCTTGTATATACTTTATTTATCGTCTATACGATTTCACTTTATTTGCACTTTTACAGTGTTTGGGGAGATAAATCTGGATTTGGGAATTATAGAACGGTATTTAATAAAGAAGCTGTATATGGTTTTTTTAGAAATTAACTTTAAATAAAAATAAAATTTGACTCCCTTAGTTTCCATTATCACACCTTGTTACAATTCGGGAAATCATATTTCCGAAACGATGCAATCTGTTTTAAATCAAACCTATCAGAATTGGGAATGGTGGATTGTGGACGATGGTTCAAGTGATAATTCGGTTGATTTGATTCAGTCAATCCAAGATCCACGGATTCATTTGATTGCATTAGAAAAAAATGTGGGAGCTGCCGAAGCGAGGAATGTGGGAATTCGAAATGCTAAGGGTCGTTTTTTGACATTTATTGATAGTGACGATGTTTGGTTAAAACCTTTTTTAGAAACCACGGTTTATTTTTTAATTGAAAATAAGGAGGAATTGGTTTACGCATCGTATAAACGTTTTGACGAAGAAATGAAACCTCTTTTGGCTGATTTTATTGCGGAAGACAACATTACGTACAATCGAATTTTATACAATTGTCCGATACCGATGTTGACTTCCATGTATGATACGCAACGAATTGGGAAAATTGAAATACCCGAAGTAGATATGCGTGAAGATTATGCGATGTGGATTGAAATTTTGAAAAAAATCCCGAAAGCAAGAGCCATCGTAGAGCCTTTAGCGATTTATAGAATCAGAGAAACCTCGTATTCAAGAAATAAAGGAGTAATTCTTAAAAAACAATTTTTAGTTTATTATAATTTCTTAAATTTATCATTGTTAAAATCAATATATTACACCCTTCATTGGGCTTTAAATGGAATGAAGAAATATGAAAAACTTACATTTAGAACAAATCGCTAACTTTTTAGGCTATTCAAGTCTTTATTTGAAGGTGATTTTGTCTTTTCTAATTTCATTTTCTTTGACTTTTATTACCATTCCCAAAATCATCCGCGTTTCCTATCGAAAACAATTGATGGACGTGCCTGGAAATAGAAGTTCGCATACCCAAAAAGTACCTCGACTAGGCGGAGTAGCTATTTACTTCGCAATTGTTGTTGTTACCGGAATTTTTAGTTCTGAAATGCTTTTTCAAGTCACTTTTTTCTCTGCCGCTTTGGTCATGTTATTTTTCATTGGATTAATGGATGATTTATTGGTTGTGGCGCCACGGAAAAAGTTAATCACTCAATTGATCAGTGCACTTATGATAGTTGTGGGAGCAAATATTAGAATTGAAAGTTTCTTTGGTTTGTTTGGGATTTATGAATTGTCATATTGGATCAGTGTTTTATTTACGGTCTTTACGATTATATTGATTATAAATTCCTATAATTTAATTGATGGAATTGACGGATTGGCAGCGGGCGTAGGAATTATTATTTCTCTTTGTTTTGTCTTTATCTTTTTCCGATTGTATGACTATGCCATGGGGTATTTAGCCATCGCTATTATGGCTTCGCTTTTGGCGTTTTTATATTTTAATTTGTCGAGTCAATATAAAATCTTCATGGGTGATACGGGGTCTATGGTCGTTGGATATCTCATTGCTTTTATGGCGATTAAATTTATAAACCTATCGTCGATGTCTTGGGTGATGATTAAAAGTGGAGCCGTATTGGCCATCGCAATTTTAATTGTTCCTTTAATCGATACATTGAGCGTAATTATCATCCGTCTCATGAAGAAGGAATCCCCTTTGAAGGCAGACCGAAACCATATTCATCACAGAATATTAAGATTAGGCTTTAATCACTTTCAAACCACATTAATTATTTGTTCAGCCAATGTTTTTATCATTGTATTTGCGTATTTAATTCGTCACTTAAATCCAACGTTAATGTTTGGATTGGTGGTGTGTGCAGCCTTATTCCTGTCTTACTTACCTTTGGTATTGGTAGAGGTATTTAATAAAAAAAGAATCCTACGAAATCAAAAAAGTACTTAACCGAAAAGTAGTATATTTGTCAACTTAAATTTATGAACTATTGAAACCGACTTATCTCTATATCCTTTCCTTCCTTTTAATGGGATTAATCACATCTTGTATTCCATTAAAAGATGTGAAATACATTCAACCCGATGAGAATTTAAAGTTGAATGAATACGGAATGATTGAATTCAATCGACCACAATATCATTTGCAAGTAAATGATATAATTAATATACGTATTTCAACGCGTAAAGGTTTGGATTTAGATGAATTAAAAGATTTCACCTCTACGACTTCTATTGGAGGTTCACAAAATCCAACCACTGGGAAAGGGGTTCGAATTCATGAAAACGGTTATATTGAACTTCCACGAATAGGAAAAATTCACCTTTTGGGACTCACTTTAAATGAAGCAAGAGAAAAGGTTGAAACGGAATTCTATAAGATCTTTGAAGAAACAGCTGCATACATTGAGATAAATATGCCTGGAATTAACTTTACAATTGTAGGTGAGGCCGGTTCGGGAAATTACCAAGTACCCCAATATGAATTCAATTTATTGGAAGCTTTTGCTATGGCTGGAGATTTGACGCCCGTTGCAGATCGGAATCATATTCAAATTTTAAGAACTACTCCCGAAGGAACTCAAAGAGCCGTAGTGGATATTACGAAAGAATCCGTCATGAATTCAGAATATTTTTGGTTGCAACCAAACGATATAATTATAGTGAATCCAAGACGTCAAAAACAGTGGGGAATTGGAATCAATCCGCTGCAAACAGTAGGAACCATTTTTGGAGGAATAGCTTCCGTAGTCGGGATTTACTTCTTTTTTAAAAGCCTATAACTAAGTTATTTTTAAAATGAATAAAGAGCAATCAACCCCTAGCGAAAAATCTAAGAAAAGCAATGTCTTTTTCTTTGAAATAGAACGTTTTATTTCAAGAGTTTTAAGAAATTGGATTCTGTATGTTGCCTCCCTTGTCTTTGCTTTTTTCTTGTCTTACTACATCAGTACCTACTATTTAGATAAAGTATATTTAGCCGAGTCTACTTTTAATGTTTCATCAAGATCTACAGGAAACCCAGATTTTGGAAGTAATTCCATCAACTTCATTTGGGGAGGAAGTGGAGGGAAAATCGATATTTTAACCAAGATTATAGAATCCAGAACACATTCTTTAAAAGTAGCAAAACGAATCAAAGCCTATATTGCGTACAAAGAAGAAGGAACGATAAAAAAATCAAATTCTCACCGGGATGTTTCTCCTTTTGTAGTCGTAGTGGATACGACCCATACTCAAGTTTTGGGCGTTGAGCTTGAAATTAGGAACAAGGATAAAGACTCTTATGAAATTGCACCTATTTCTCCTACGTCAATTAATCAGCTATATTTGTATTCAAAAGATTCCGTTGTTGGAAGAAATGCAAAGTTGAAACTCCCTCAAACTGGAAAATATGGCGAATGGATTTCAGCAGATGAGTATCGCTTTAAAATTGAGAGAGGATCTACTAATTATAGAAATCAAGATAAATATTCCTTTGTTTTGACAAATTTAGATGTAGCCACCAACCGTGTGAAGAGTGGAATCATTGTATCTCCCATAACCAAAGGAAGTTCCATTATTAAATTTTCGAAAACAGGATTTTCACAACAAGAAGCAATTGATGTAGTCAATCATTCTTTAGAAATTCTTATCGACAATGAATTGGAAGAGAAGAACCAAATTGCAAAACGAACTTTGGAATATTTGGGAGACCAATTGGGAATTATAAAAGCGAAAGTAGATAGTGCTTCCATTGAATACCAAAATTTACAAAAGGATGAGAAAATCTATGATTTCTCAGGTGAAAAAGGAGAAATTTTGGCCAATGTAAAAATGCTTGAAAAACAACGAATAGAATATCAAGAAAAAATAAATGCACTTAATTCTGTCAGTAATAATATTTATCAAGCCGGTTCCAAGGGAATGATTGATCTTCAAATTGTCGGTTTGGATGAAGGTAACTTTTCGAGCGAAGTAAATAATTTAAGACAAATGGAGCTTGAACGCGATAATTTGCGCCTGCTTTACAAAGAAGGATCTAGAGAAATCAAGGAATTGGATGCGAGAATAAACAATACCAAATCAAATATTCAACATCTAATCGGAACCAGCCGATCCAAAGTGAACAAAGAATTAGGGAATATAAATTCACAATTGGGTCGATATGAAAGTAAAGCATATAAATTGCCCGAAAAAGAAAAGAAATTCTTTGATGCAGCAAGAGGGTATGAAATAAATGATGCGCTTTACAACCAACTATTAGCTCGTTACAGTCAAGCTGAATTATCTATTGCTTCCAATGTTTCAGATATAACTATTATTGACTACGCCAAATTGATGGGACAAAGGCCCATTTCGCCGGATAAAAGAACAAATATGGTCATAGCTCTGGGATTGGCGCTAATACTTCCTACCTTGTTTTTACTGGGAAGAGAAGTATTGGATACGAAAATAAAAGGAATTCCGGATATAGTTAAAATAACACATATTCCCTTTTTAGGAACAATTGGAAATAATGCCGACGATAATCCTGTTATTGTTTTGGATCGACCCAAGTCTTCTATTGCTGAATCCTTTAGAGCAATAAGAAGTAATCTTCAGTTTTTATATAAAACAAATAAAAGTGAAAGCAATCGAACGATTCTAGTTACTTCATCCATTGGTGGCGAAGGAAAAACCTTTGTGTCAATGAATATTGCCACCGCTTTAGCGATCAGTGATAAAAAAACAATCCTCATTGGAATGGATTTACGTAAACCTAAGATTTTTAACGAATTTGAACTGACCAATATAAAAGGACTATCCAATTATTTGTCTGGGAATGCTTCGTTGGATGAAGTTATCCAAAAAACGAAAGTGGAAACTCTCGATATTATTACGGGAGGACCCATTCCACCCAATCCTTCGGAATTATTGCTTTCAGATAAGTTAGTAGAAATGATAGCAGATTTGAAAACAAAATATGATTTCATCATTTTGGATACTCCTCCCGTTGGATTGGTTGCCGATGCTTATGATTTGATGGATTTTGCAGATGCTAATTTGTATGTGACCCGTTTCGATTATACTTACAGAGCATTTTTAAGAGGAATTTCCGATAAATACGACGAAGGCGAAGTTAAAAATATAGGAATTATATTGAACGACTTCCAAACGAAAGGAAGTTATGGCTATGGTTATGGGTACGGCTATGGTTACGGGTATGGATATTTTGAAGAAGATGCAAACTACGACCCAAGTATTGTAGGTAAAATTAAGAGATTAATCAAAAATACTAACTTCATCAGCAGAAAATAATGAAAGTGAAAGCGTGGTTTGATTTCCTAGTAGCTCTTCTCCTTTTTCCTTTTTTGTTGCCAGTTTTACTCATTCTAATTCTTGTAGCAACTTTCGATACGGGAGAATTTGGATTGTTTACTCAAATTCGAATTGGGAAAAATGCCAAACCTTTTTCGATTTATAAAATTCGAACCATGAAAGGGAAGTGTGAATCTGACGTAACTACCGAAAATAGCCATAATATTACACCA
The DNA here is from genome assembly GCA_041676545.1 of Weeksellaceae bacterium. Taxonomy (GTDB): domain Bacteria; phylum Bacteroidota; class Bacteroidia; order Flavobacteriales; family Weeksellaceae; genus Moheibacter. The sequence continues at coordinate 78,267 of JBAYRQ010000013.1, forward strand.
ATCGGTCGATTTCTTAGAAAGTCAAAGCTCGATGAACTTCCTCAAATTCTAAATCTAATTTTAGGTCAAATGAGTTTTGTGGGTCCACGGCCTGATGTTCCAGGCTATGCCGATTTATTGGAAGGAGATGACCGAATTGTTCTAAGCGTAAAACCTGGTATAACAGGCCCTGCTCAACTGGCTTTTAAAAACGAAGAAGAAGTCCTGAACCAACAAGAAGATCCTTTAAAATACAACAACGAGGTGCTCTGGCCACAAAAGGTTGAAATCAATAAGGAATACATTCGAAATTGGTCTTTTATTTCGGATCTGAACTATATCTTTAAAACTGTTTTTTAAGATTTCATCCATACTTTGAGGAATTCTTTGAATTAAATTAAGAGAAGTTTGTCCTTAATAAGAATTCAGCTTACATTTGAAGAAAATAGAGAGAAGTGTTTTCAAAATCGTGCAAATACGCTATAAAAGCAATGGTTTACATAGCAAATCAGTCTTTGGATGGAAATCGAGTGAAAGTAGGAGAGGTGGCTGAAAACTCAGAATTACCCAAAGCTTTTACCGCTAAATTATTAGGAATCCTTTCCAAAGCAGATCTTATTCATTCGCAAACCGGTCCCAATGGTGGATTTTTTGTCGAAATTGATAAAGTCAATAAAATCAAATTGAGTGAAATTATTCAATTGATGGATGGAGATTCGGTTTTTAACGGATGTGGACTGGGACTAAAGCAATGTGACGCCAAGAATCCATGTCCTATGCATCATTATTTCGTGAAAATCCGTGCGGAGTTGAAATACATGTTGGAAACCACATCGATTTATGATTTAGCCATGAAATTGAAAACAGGTGAATCGGTTTTAATACGTGAAATTTTTTTAGAGAAAAGTACAAATGAGTGAGTTGAAAGACATACAAGTTTTAGAAGATGTAAAAGTGATGGTGGATGAATTCTATGGGAAAATCCGGAAAGATGAATTGCTTGGACCTATCTTTGAAAATATCATTCAAGACCGCTGGCCAGAACATTTAGAGAAAATGTACAGCTTCTGGCAAACGATTTTATTGGAAGAGCGTACCTATTCAGGTCGACCTTTTGTTCCACACATGAATTTACCGGTGGAGCAAAAACATTTTGATCGGTGGTTGTTTTTATTTTCAGAAACGGTGGATGAACTTTATTCCGGTCAAAAAGCAATAACAGCCAAACTCCAAGGAAAACGAATGGCCGAAATGTTCCTTTTGAAAATCAATTATTTTAGAGAAAATCAACAACAAACTCCACTGATGTAGAAATTCATCTTTGAACTTAATTGAAAAGTTAAATCCTTTTCAAAGTGGATTTGTTTTGTTTAATAAATTATATTAAATTAGTCTAAATAAAATCAACGGTGAATGAAGTTTATATTCGGGGTACATAGAAACCCAAAACTTGGGTTATAAACCAAGATTAGGTTAGGAGTGTTAGAATACGAATTAAAAGAATTCACTTAAAATCATGAAGTTATTTGAGTATGTATTGGAATTTAATTAATCTGAGAATAATTCAATGGTTTTAAATCCAAAATAAAGGTAAAAATTGAAAGTCATGAATATTACAGAAAAAAAATACATAGGTGAGGTAGTGGCAAACGATTACCGTACAGCTACTGTTTTTAAAAACCATTCCATTGACTTTTGTTGCAATGGAAATCGAAGTATAGATGAGGCTTGTAAAAGTGAAAATATAGATAGTCAACAGCTTATTAATGAATTGAATGAAGTTTTAAATGACACTTCAGAAAAAGCAGTTGGTTTCAATCATTGGCCGTTGGATTTGTTGGCAGATTACATAGAGAAAACGCATCATCGGTATTGTGAAAGGAAGATAAATGAGATCAAACCTTATTTGGAAAAAATAACCAAAGCGCACGGAGAACAGCATCCTGAATTAATTGAAATCAATGAATTGTTTAAAGAAACGGCGGGAAAAATGTCGGTTCACATGAAAAAGGAAGAATTGATTTTATTTCCATTTATCCGTAAAATGACAAAAGTAAAAAGTACAGGGGAAGCTTTGACTGCACCTAAATTTGGTTCAGTTGAAAGTCCAATTGATATAATGAAGGATGATCACAACGAAGAAGGAGAGCGTTTTCAAAGAATTCGAACATTGAGTCAGAATTATACGGTACCCGAAGATGGCTGTGCTACGTATAAAGTGACATTTGCGATGTTGAATGAATTCGAAGATGATTTGCATCAACACATTCATTTAGAAAACAATATTTTATTCCCGAAATCGATTGCGTTGGAAAAAGAGTTGGCATGAAAACGCTGAGAATTAAACGGATTTATGAGGAAGCTTCCGAAGACGATGGTTATCGAATATTAGTCGATCGAATTTGGCCCAGAGGAGTTTCCAAAGAAAAAGCAAAATTGGATGAATGGCTCAAAGACATTGCACCTTCTACCGAATTACGTAAATGGTTTGACCATCAAGCCGAGCGTGCCGATGAATTTGCAGATCGTTACAAGAAAGAATTGAAAGAAAAGTCGACGGAATTAGCACATATTCAATCGATTTTGAAAACACAAAATGTCACTTTACTGTATGCTGCGAAAAGTCCCGAATTGAGTCAGGCAGTTGTTATTCAAGATGTATTAAAGAATTAAAAATTAGAAAATGAAGGATGAAACCTTAC
>JBAYRQ010000014.1:0-76913 GCA_041676545.1 Weeksellaceae bacterium
AGTTCCCTCCAGTAAATCCTTCAAGAGCTATGTCATACGTTTCACCCAATTCAACATTTCCTTCGACAGAAGTGAAGTTCTCATGCTTAATTGTACTATTTACAGGGGATGAGTTATCGATATCAGCAAAAATTACACGGGTAATTGGCTCTACTGTACTTGAAATCGTTGGATTACAATACGTCAAAGCTGTAGTAAATGTAGCTGTATTAGAAAAAGCAGATTCCGTTGAAAATGTACAAGTTACTTCCAATCTCCACTCTACTTCCACACCAATTCCAGCGGGTGCAGTGGCGGTATATGCAGAATAATTTTCAGACGCTGTTCCTTCATTTACCCATCCATCTCCGTCTGTATTAGATTGCCATTGGTAAGACAATCCAATTCCAACGGTGTAGTTTTCGGATGAAACTAAATACGTTGCCCCTGGATTTCCAGTTGATGGAGCTACAGTTACAGATCCGCCTTCTGGGGTACCTGCACAATCTTCTAAAGCAGTAACTACAAATGTATAGTCTTCAAATTCACCATTGGTGAATCCTACAATACATGGGTCTACAAGTCCTTGGTTATCTAACCAATGACTTACAATTCGCATTCGTGTAGCTCCAACGAGTGCATTTGCGGGAACTACAAAGGATCCTGTATGATCCGCTTTATAACCTGTTGAATGGTAAGCTACCTCTTCTGTAACGCTAAAAACACCATCTTGGTTCCAATCCACCCAGATTCTAAATCCAGCCGTCCCTCCAACAATATCTGCGCTAAAGTTAACCATTGTACCTGCGATTTGTTCAACTGTGTGAGTAGCGGAGAAATCACCATATCCACCTGTTGAAAAACCAGTAGCTAAATTACTGATATTTTGAACACCTCCTGTAGTTGAGAAGTTGTTGATATAACGTGCACTATTGGTTGCTGTCGGTATACAATACTCAACGTTTGGTGCAGTATCTTCTTCACAGATAATTTCTACACTGTCAATAAAAGCTCTTTTTGCAGTTGTTTCAACTTTCAATTTAGAACCAGCAATTACTCCTGAAAAAGTTGCATTTACCTCTTCAAAATCATCCGCCATTTTTGCAGTATAAGTAAGTATTTGCTCTTGCCCATCAATACTAACTTTCAAGTCTCCTTCTACATTTGTCCATCCTTTCACCCTAATATTTACAGAAACATCACCTGAAACGTCATCCAATACTTTTGATTCAACTGAACCAACAAGACTTCCTGTTCCTAACTTCACTGCATCACCTGCCTCATACGCTTTTAAAGTTGTTGGGAAATTTGCATTCCCTGTCCAATCTGTCCCTAAAGGAGCGCCTGGGCCAGAACTGGAAGTGTTTCCACCAGCTAATCCATCAAAACCATCTTCAAAACAAGCATCGCCAGTGGTTCCTCCTTCGTCTTCAACTTCTTCAATAAGAATTTCGTCTAATATCAATAACCATTGATCATTTGAAGAATACGCATTAAATCCAAAAAAATAATTATCTGAAACATCTACAGTAAATAAAACTGTATTGTTTAAAGGAGAGTCTTCAATTAGTGGATGATCGGCAATAACATTGGTCATCGCTTCAATCGTACTATCTGTACCATAAGCCACTTTCATTTTCTCTTCGTATCCAGCAGATCCATATTTATAAGAAATGCTATATTGCTTACCTGCTTCTAAAGCAATTGCTTTGGTCATAATCCAAGCATTCGCATCGAAGTTACTCGAATATTGATAAACAGCTGCAGTTCCCGTGAATCCAAATGTTTCTAATCCATAAAGCAAACCCCAATGGTTTCCTCCGCCTTGTTTCCAAGCAGTTAAGCATGTGTATTCATCTTCATCTTCAAAATCCAAAAAATAAGGAAGTGAAGCAGGATCACAAACATCTTGCGGTCCCAAAAACGCAAAATTCACTTTAAATTGGTCGTCAAATACTTTAAAAGTATCCCAAGAATTCGCCTGTTGCGAATCATTCTTTTGCAAACTACTGAATGTAGTCTGAGTGTTGTTCATTTTCGAGTTCATTTCCGTTGAAAGCCAAGGAACGGCTTTCAGGGGTGAACTCATCACCAAAATCACAGACGCGGCTAAAAATAGCCATCTGCATGTCAATAAATTGTTTCTCATGTTTTAAATAATTAATTAATTGTCAACTAAAATAGCTCTATTTTCATTATAAAAAAATTAATATTAACTTTTCTTTACGATCCTTTTAACTTTCACCTTTAAAACTTGAGATAACTCATTTAAAATGATTTGTTTCCATATATTTGCGCTGTATGAAACTAAATCACACTTCCCATCGACTTATTTTTAAATCTCCCAGTGGAACTTCAAGAGGAGTTTTGACCGAAAAAGAAACCTATATTTTACACCTCCAAGACAATCAAAACCAAACATTTTTAGGGGAATGCAATTTATTTAAAGGTTTAAGCGCAGAAGACCGACCGAATTTTAAGCGAAAATTAACCGAAGTTTGTCAGAATTTTGAGTTCGAGGCGAAAAATTGGTGGCAAGAATTAAGAGAATACCCTTCGATTCAATTTGGACTGGAACAAATTCGAAAGGCCCATGAGATTTCTAAAATTCATCCCTCAAATGATCCCTACAATCCCATTTTATTTCCTTCGGATTTCACAAAAGGCGAAAAAGGAATTCCGATCAATGGTTTGATTTGGATGGGAAATATTGATTTTATGAAGTCCCAAATCAAAGAGAAATTAGATCAGAATTTTCAATGCATTAAACTCAAAATCGGCGTGAATTGGGTAGAAGAAAAAGAAATTCTAAAAAACCTTCGAAAAGAATTTTCAAAAGATGAGTTGGAACTTCGTGTGGATGCAAACGGTGCTTTTTCATTTGAAGATGCAAAAGCAGTTCTTCACGAATTGGCCGATTTATATGTTCATTCCATAGAACAACCGATCAAATCAAGACAAACTGATGAAATGGCTGAACTCTGCGCGCAGACACCTACTCCCATTGCATTGGACGAAGAACTAATCGGTGTTTTTTATGAAAAGGATAAGTATGAACTTCTTCGCAAAATCAAACCGCAATACATTATCTTAAAACCTAGTTTGGTAGGCGGATGGAAAGGAAGTGAAGAATGGATTGAAGCGGCAAAAAGCCAATCTGTCAATTGGTGGATTACTTCCGCTTTGGAAAGCAATCTTGGACTCAATGCGATTGCACAATGGACGTTTGGATTGAACAACTCCATGCCTCAAGGATTGGGAACGGGTGGACTTTTTACCAATAATTTTGAATCCCGATTAAAAGTTGTAGGAGACAATCTCTTTTTTCTGTAATTTTGGAGAATGGAAAAACTCGGTTACATATTCATTCTACTCCTTAGCTTTTCATGTTCTACGCAGAATTCATTGAATCCACGTTATGAAAAAGAAAAAGCTAATTCTGAAATCTTAATTTTTCAAAAGGTATTGGTAGATGAGTGGAACGATCCCGAAAAAACTCCACTGAAAGCGGAAGAAAAAGATAATTTTCAAGGAATTCATTTTTTTCCGGTCGATTTAAATTACCGCGTACAGGCTGATTTCATTCCAATTCTCGAAGGGAAAACCCATCCTTTTCCCACTTCTGCCAACAAAATAAAATACTACAAAGAGTATGGGAAAATTCATTTCATCCTTCATTCTAAATCTTTTGAATTAACCCTGTATCAATCCGATCCACCAATAGAAGGATATGAAACTTCTTTATTTCTTCCTTTTATGGACGAAACCAATGGAGAAACCACCTACGGCGGCGGTCGCTATCTCGATTTAGAAATTTCGGATATCAAAAACCAAAAAGTCTGGGTTGACTTCAATCAAGCGTATAATCCGTACTGTGCGTATAGTTCTCATTACAATTGTCCCATTCCGCCTGCCAATAATTTTTTAGAAACGCAAATAAGAGCTGGTGTAAGTTACACTCCATGATAGTACTTGATTTTTCAAACCAGAAATTTGATTCCCTCCATTTAGAAAATGAATGGGAACGAGAAATCTCCGTTTTTTTAGACCAATGGAATTCAGATTCTGATTTTGTTCTTGCAAAGACTTCGGGTTCAACCGGTTTACCCAAAGAAATAAAATTAGCAAAATCTGCCATGCGAATGAGTGCGCAGATGACCGGTGAATTCTTTGGATTGAAAAATGGAAACTCTGCCTTGCTATGTTTACCGATGGGTTTTATTGCTGGAAAAATGATGGTTGTTCGCGCACAAGAATTGGGATTGAAATTGTATTGTACCGAACCCAAAAGTGAAATAAACTTACATGATTTCCCCGAATTAGATTTTGTGCCGATGACGCCGATGCAAGTCGAAAAGTCGATGGCGAGTTTAGGAAAGATTAAAACTTTACTTATTGGCGGCGCTCCGCTTTCGGACGAACTTCGTTCCCGATTATTGGAAACAAATACGCGCGTTTTTGAATCGTATGGAATGACGGAAACCATTACCCATATTGGTCTGAAAGAAATTACCGAAGATTATTTTCGAACCTTAAAAAAGGTGAAAATTCGAAAAGATGAACGCGGTTGTTTGGTGATACAAACCCCTTATTTTGAGGAGGAAATTACAACCAATGACTTGGTGGAAATGAAAGGAGAAAATCAGTTTAAATGGTTGGGACGCTTTGATTCCATCATTAATTCCGGTGGAATAAAATTAATTCCTGAACAAATTGAGCAGAAATTAAAAACAATCATCTCCCACGAATTTATTTTAAGTTCTTTTCCGGATGCTACATTAGGCGAAAAACTAATTCTAATACTAGAAAACCCAGAACCCATCGATGTGGATTTTGCGAGTCTCGAACTTTCAAAATATGAAATTCCAAAAGAGATATTTTACCTCAATCGTTTTCCGAGAACCGAATCGGGGAAATTAAAAAGAAAGGAAATTTTGGCTCAAATTAAAAAATAACAATAGAAAGCGCTTGACTTTTCCTACAATTTGAATTTTAACATAACTTTCTCACCGACTCATTCTCTACTTCAAATTTTAATTTCTAATTTTAAGTCTAAATTAAATCTAAAAGTATGGACACAAAAAGAATCTCAAAAAGTATAGAAGACATTTTAAATGCACAAGTAAAACAAGAAGCAGAAGCAGCTCAAATATTCTTGTCCTACGGTATATGGGCAGATAGTATGGGCTATGGCGGAACGGCTAATTTATTATTCCGTCATTCGGGCGAAGAGCGGGATCATATGATGAAAGTGATCCAATACATTCAAGAAAGAGGTGGAAAAGCCAAGATTTCTGCTTTGTCTGCGCCACCCAAAGACCCGAAAAACATTCAAGATTGCTTTGAAAAACTATTTAAACATGAAGTGGACAATACAACGGCAATTTACGGAATTGTAAATTTAGCCATGGAGGAAAAAGACTGGGCCACTTGGAATTTCGCACAATGGTTTGTGAAAGAACAAATTGAAGAAGAAACCTTGGTGATGGACATTTTGGATAAATTAAAAGTCGCAGGCGGACCGGATGCAACAGACGAATCCTTGTTGTTTTTTGACAAAGAGTTGGAAGCACATCTGGATGAAGCCGATTTAGCCCGGGATGCTTCGGTGGAAGATCCTTCTTAAAACCATTTAAACAGTAAATAGAAAACATTAAAAAAAAGCACTACTTTGATAATGTAAAGTTGTCAAAGAAGTGCTTTTTTCCTTGATTATCGTATAGAATTAAATTAATTCTTACGCAATAAAAACAAAGCGTCATTTAAGTAATAGTAGGGCTTTTCCTTGTCATTATTTTGTCGACTGATAGTTTGAAAAATTACTTTGACGGAATAATCTCCCACTTTACTTTCAATAAACAAACCATCGACTTCCTCATTTTCTGTCATTTCATTGGAATTATCAAACAACTTCACAACCAAAGGCATAAGGTCCACCGAATCTTTCTCATTCAAGATTAATTTAAACTCTTTATCTGCCTGATATTTCACTTCAATACGATCTTCACCCACGGGAAACGTTTGACTCTGCAAATAAGTTTGATTGATTGCATATTGATAATTGGAAATATCATACGAAGTTTGGGAATTGGTTAATTGGGTGTAAAAGCTTTCTGAGTAAATATTTTTGGTTACTTTAACATTCTTAAATTTCGAAATCAAAGACCAATAGCGATAATTCGTGGAAGGTGGATCTTTCTTCATTTCTTCGCTAAGAAAACCGAAGAGATATTCTCTTTCATGTCTATTATCCAAAAACTCAAACTTGCTTTCTAGTTCACGAACCACACTGTCTGCCACTTCTTTATTGAAGTCAATTTTTCCATCCACCACCAAATTATTATCCGCTAAAACTCTTTCCAAATCATTTTTCTGACTGCGCTTTGCTACGGAAAATGCGTTGAAATAGGGAAGTGTAAGTGAAAAGAATCCAAATAAAAACAACGAAATGGGAATGAATTTAATCGTCGGTTTTTTGTTGAATATAAAGTATAAAACCAAACTGCTCAACCAAAGCGCCAATGCCAATACAAAATACCTTGCTTCTGTAAATGCATACGCTAAAATACGCGTAAAAATGGCCACAAAAAGTAAAACAAGTAAAGGTAATAAGGTGTAATAAAACACTTTACTAAATATTCTCACCCATGATTTCGTTGTATCTTCTTTCAACGGATGAACCAAAAGCAAGGCCAAAATCCCAACTACGGAATATGCTAAAACCAAGTAGGAAACCCATCCGCGTGGCAATTCCCAATTGATTAAAATTTTAATTGAATACAAATAGAGAATTACTATATAAAGAAACAAAAGCGGAATCAATACAAATTGGGTGAAGAATTTTAAGACTACAGGATATTCTCCGTCCTTTTCTAAAACCTTCAGCCCTGCCTCGTTAAATAGCAAGAAAATAAAAGTGCTTCCAAAAATCAGGAGGATTAAAAAGGTCCGAAAGTAAGTTTTATCCAATACGCCTACATTGAAAAGTTTATCCACCGCTAAAATGGCGAGCTCAATTCCACCAATCAAAACTCCAGTAAAAATCAAAGTAAGAAAGAAATTGACAAACAGATTTTTGTTGAATTGCCAGAAATTCCTTTCTGAATCTTCCTTTTTTACAAAAGCGATAAAAGCAACTAGCAAATGGGCCAATATATAAACGGGAACCAATAGATAGACATACATTTCTGTGAAATCATCTTGGTTTGAGGGTAATATAAAATAAAACCCAACCAAAAAAAGTAGACCCAAAACATTCCACAAAAGCGCATTATCGATGCGTTGTGTCAACATTTTCAGTGCAAACATCAATGAAATTCCTAATCCCGCAACCAATAAAATTTTCGTAGCAATAAATTCATATTTGTTGTCTTCATAATCTAAATCAACCAAATAAATCGCACTTGCTGTCATAATCAACGACATTAATAATACGATGGGGTAGCAAAAAATTATTTTCTTGGTTTTTTGAAGAATTTCTAAAACTTTTAGATTCATAGGGTTTTGGTTTTCGTTATCAATCTTCCGTTAAAAAAAGAAGTTCAAAAAAGCTTTCACTTTATAACCGCTAATTTACTATAACGAATGTACTTTAAATTTGAATAGGATTTTCGAATTTAAAATTAATTGCACATTTATTTTTTTAATTCCCTGTGTATTCAATGGAGTGATTCACGGCTTTGATTCCCACAAAATCCATTTTCACTTCTTTTCCTCCGACCACTGACTTATCGGATAAAACCACCTTATTTCGAGGTAAATCAATGTCAAAATGAACAGGGAAATAAGTTTCTGAATCCAATTCATTGAAATAATAAAGCGCTGTAAAATCTGCGTCAAAATCCGCCAAATAAACCAAATTGAAATCATTCGTTTTCATATAAGTTCTTTTGTATTCTTGGCCTTTTATTTTATCAAATCCCCAATTGTTGTCGTTGAAAATAGCTGATTTTCCTGTTGATTTATAAAACTCATTCAATGTTTTGGGTTGTGGGTGAACTTCTGTTTGCATCACGTCATACGTTGGCTCTTCACCTTGAAATTCTCCCATAAAAGAAAAAACATAGGTGCCATCTGGTTTTCCTAATACCCAATTAACCATATCTCCTGTGCGTTCATACGCGTCTTTGGTGAATAGCCAATATTTTGTTTGCGGATTATAATAAGCAGAAAAATCGCCTTTGTGTCCGAATTCCATTTCATCTTCATGGTTATTTATATACGTCCATTTCCATTCTTGGGTAAAATTATAAGATCCATCAGTACTGTTTTGAGTAATCCCCTCACTTTCATTTACATATTCCGTTTCAATATAATCGATTAAGAAACTTCCGTCATGCGGAATTAATCGTACTTTATTATTCGTGGCAAACGTTTCGTGATATTGAGTATAAATTTGGTATTCTAAATTCCCAAGCGGTTCAATTTTCAGATCAGTCAATTCCAAAACTCCACCATTTCCTCGTCCAAAGGGCATGGTCTCTCCGTTTCCAACCAATTTTGGATAAATTTCATTCCATTTTTCTTTGAAATGTTTTTCCGCTTGAACTTTTTCTTTTTCTTCACCTTCTCCTAAATAAGAATGTTCCAATTCCCATCCTTGCAATAAAAAGGACCAATATTGTTCGCTAAAAACTTCTTCTTCATTATGAGGAATACAAAGCTCGTTGGAATCCTGGCATTTAAAAATCGATTGGAGCCAAGCCAATCCCAAATCATCTTGTTCAGACATTTCAGCAAATCTAACTTCTGTATCTGCAGTCGTTGTTTTCTCGCAAGAAATCAGTAAAAATAAAAGAGAGTAAATGTAAATTAAGTTTTTCATGTATTTTCGTTTTTAGTAGAATTGCATGCAAAATACTCAATTTATCGAAATGAAAAAAAGTTTATTCTAAATCCAAATGAGAATTAAGTAAAATTACACTTTTTCTTCTTCGCTATATAGATCATAGACTCCCAAAGGTTCGGGTAGAATTGTATTTTCAAAAATGGGTTTTGCTTCGTCCAACATCACCGTCAAATCTTCGTATCGATTGGAGAAATGACCTAAGATCAATTGACCCACATTGGCATCTCTCGCAATGGTCGCCGCTTCGCGTGCGGTAGAATGTCCCGTTGCATACGCCATATCCTGTAAGTCGCTGAGGAAGGTGGATTCATGGTAAAGTAAATCTACGTTTTTAATTATCGGAACAATATCCGGCTTGTAGCGTGTGTCTGAACAGAATGCATAACTCAACGATTTTTCGGGTTCAAGAGTTAATTTAGAATTGGGAATGATTTCACCGTTACTCAATTCAAAATCCCGTCCGTTTTTAAGGTTTGCATAATCACACTGCTCAATTTCTGGATAGTTGTTAACCGCTTCTATATTGAGTTTTCGTAATCTCGGTTTTTCTTTGAATAAATATCCGTTGGTGTAAATTCGGTGATCAAGGGGAATGGTAAATACTTCTACTTTACCGTCTTCGTATATTTTTTCCGAAATTTTGTGCGTAAGTTCTGTAAATCGCAATGGATAACCACATCTACCTTGGGTATGTTTCAGTTGATTCATAATAAAATCCTGAATTCCTTTGGGACCAAAAATATGCAGAGGCGTTTCTCTTCCCAACAATTGAAACGTACTTATTAACCCAATCAATCCAAATACATGATCTCCATGCAGATGCGAAATGAAAATGTGATTTATTTTGGAGAATTTTGTTTTTGCCTTGCGTAATTGAACTTGGGTTCCTTCTCCACAATCAATTAAAAAATAACGACTGTGAACTTCCAACAACTGTGCTGTTGGTGCAATATTCCTTTTTGGAACGGCGGAATTAAAACCCAATATGGTTAATTTAAAGGACAATCTTAAATGTTTTCTACAAAGTTAATTAATTTCTCAACGGCTTTTGACCGATGGCTGATTCTATTTTTTTCTTCTAAATTCATCTCCGCAAAGGTTTGTGAATATCCATTAGGAATAAAAATGGGATCATAACCAAACCCGCTTAAACCTCGCTCGTCTTCTATGATTTCTCCATGGACTTCACCCGATAGAAAATGAACTTCTCCTTCCCAAATCAAACAAATCACCGTTTTAAAATATGCTTTTCGGTTTTCATTTCCTTTCAACTCTCCCACTAATTTGATGATGTTGTCTGTCGAATTTCCTGTTCCTGCATACCGTGAAGAATAAATTCCCGGCTCGCCATTCAATGCTTCTACGAATAAACCGGTATCATCGGCGAAAACGTTTTTTCCTGTTTTCTCATAGATGGTTTCGGCTTTTATTTTCGCATTGGCTTCCAAAGTCGATCCTGTTTCTTCAATTTCTGTATGAAAATCAATGTCTGTCAATGACAATAAGTGAATTCCTTTGGGAAGAATCGAGCGAATTTCACTGACTTTATTCTCGTTATGGGATGCAAATATTAAATCCATTTTTGTTGGTTTTCAGTTAGTTTAAAAATTGTCCATCCCACAAATAAGGCACCTACAAAAAACAAAGTCACCCCAACAAAGTCATTGGGATCACTGACACTTTCTTCAATCGTTCCATATTTCATCATGTAAATAAAAGAAATGGTGTTGTTTAAGGCATGCAAAAACATAACCAGCCACAGGGATTGAGTTCGATAATATACGAAACCAAAAATAGCACCTAAAAATCCGGCACCTAAAAACTGCCATGGATTCATGTGCGCTAATCCAAAGAACAAAGAACTTAGTACAATTGCCGCATAAGGAGAAGTTCCGTTTTGAAGGAGACCTCGAAGGACAATTCCGCGAAAAATAATTTCTTCTATAATGGGTGCCAAAATACAAATCGTGATAAATCCGGCAATTTTATAATCGAAAATCATTTCAAAAGTTTCGGTCATGTTTTTATACAGATTTTCTAAGAAAGAACTTCCTTCCGTCGGAACCATTGATCCTAAAAATTCTGCAAAGGGAAGCATCAATAAATAAAGGATAATGCTTAAAAAAATCAAAGCAATACTGGTTGGTTTCCAAATATGATCTACAATCGATGCCCATGAAGTTTGTGCGAAATGAATCAGCACAAAAATCGCCAGTCCACCTCCCACGAGAAAAGACAAAGGCAAAGAAAGGTGATAGAATTCTTTCCAATACAAAGACGGAATATTGATGGCCGAAGCAATCAATTGCAAACAAACGACACTAATAAAAGCAGCACCGAGTGCTTTGGGAATGGATAATTTAAACCGAGAAAAATCGGGGGATGGGTTATTCATGGTGATACGGTTTGCCTTGCAATATACTAAATGCTCTGTAAAGTTGTTCGGTCAAAAACAAACGTACCATTTGATGGGTAAAGGTCATTTCGGACAACGAAAGTTTGCGATTTGCTCTTTGATATACTTCGTCTGAAAAACCATAAGGTCCACCGATTACAAATACAATTTGTTTGAAGGATTGATTCATTAAGTCCTGCAAATCATGCGCAAACTTAACGGAATTCAGCTGTTTCCCCTTTTCATCGAGTAAAATAACATAGTCACCTGGACTAATTTTTGAAAGAATTAATTCAGCTTCTTTGTCTTTTTGTTGTGTTATCGAAAGGTTTTTACGATTTTTGATGTCTGGAATATCAAATCGTCGGTAATTCCAATGCGCAGGAATTCTTTTTTCGTATTTAGAAATCAGTTCCTCCATCGGTTTCTCATCGGTCTTTCCTATACAAAGTGTAATAAGATTCATAATTGTTACATAAACTTGAAAACAAAAGTATGTCGAAACGAGCTAAGTTGAAAACTATTTCAAAGGATAATCTTTTTACGAAGGTTACCAAGCGAATTACATTTTCATCGCTCAACGATACTTCACTCTATTCTTTGCTCGGAATTTTGATGAAAGGAATCTCTGACCGAACCTTCGCTCTTCGAGTCGGAGCGGTCGCTTGGGCGTTTTTCTTTAGTCTATTTCCGTTTCTACTTTTCTTGTTTAGCATCTTACCGTATGCTCCACTTTATGCTGAAATAAAAACTTTATTATTTTCTGAATTTATTCCTCGAATTTTACCCGATCGAATCACAAGTGAAGTAATCGACTATATATCTCAAACTGCAGGTGGACGAAGTGGAAGAAGTTTGGGATGGATTTTCATAGTATTGACTATTTTATTATCATCCAACGGAATTACAGTGATGATAAACGGTTTTAACGCGTCTCGATTCGGTTATGCGAAACAAAGAAAAGGAGTGAACAACCGATTAATTTCGATAGTCTTAACCTTGTTTTTTGTATGCTTTATCATTGTGCAATTAATTGTCACTTATTACACCAATTTCATGTTGCGCTACATTGAAGAGTACGGTGTGTTTTTGGAGGTTCCACTTCTTATTCAATTTTTGAATTTCACTTCGGCCTCCTTATTTTACTTCACTTCTTTGGTGATGCTTTATTATTATGGAACCAACATCAAACAACGCATTCGCAGTATTGCTCCCGGTGCTGTGATGGCTACTGTGCTATTTTTCATAACTTTGATTGGATTCCAATACTATATCAAACGATTCAATTACTATGATTTACTGTACGGATCGGTGGGATTGGTGATGATTATGATGGTTTTTATTTATATCAATGTTTTATTGATCATGATTGGATTTGAAATGAACGCAGCTATTCATCATGCAAGCCATAGAAAATTAGAGGAAGAGAAAACAGAGGAAGTCTAAATTAATTTAAAACAATTCTGATTCAAATTGCTTCAAGAATCGAATATCATTCTCAGTGTACATACGGATATCACCAATTTGATACAATAACAATGCAATACGCTCAATTCCCATTCCAAAAGCATAACCACTGTATTCTTCGGGATTAATGTTTACATTTTCCAAAACATTGGGGTCAACCATTCCACAACCCATGATTTCTAACCATCCGGTTCCTTTGGTCATTCGGTAATCGGTTTCTGTTTCCAATCCCCAATATACATCCACTTCGGCGCTTGGCTCTGTAAATGGAAAGTAAGACGGACGCAGTCGAATTTTTGATTTCCCGAAAAGTGCTTCGGTGAAATAACTTAAAGTTTGTCTTAAATCTGCAAACGAAACGTTTTTATCAATGTACAATCCTTCGATTTGATGAAACATCATGTGTGACCGGGATGAAATGGCTTCATTTCTATACACTCTTCCTGGAGAAAGAATGCGAATCGGCGGTTCGTTATTTTCCATGTACCGAATTTGAACCGATGAAGTATGGGTTCTCAAAACGATGTCTGGATCTTGCTCTATAAAGAAAGTATCCTGCATATCTCGTGCTGGATGATGTTCAGGCAAATTCAAAGCCGTAAAATTATGCCAATCATCTTCAATCTCAGGCCCATCTGAAAGTGTAAATCCAATGCGAGAAAATATCTCGACAATTCTATTTTTCACACTATTTATCGGATGTCTCGAACCCAATTCAAACATTTCTCCCGGTCGGGTCAAATCGAGTTCGGATTTTACATCCTTCGAATTCTCAAAAGAAGCTTTCAAAGTATTCACTTTTTCAGCAACTGAATCTTTCAATTGATTTACCACTTGTCCAAATTCTTTTTTCTGCTCGTTGGGAACAGATTTGAATTGAGTAAACAAATCGTTCAAAATACCTTTTTTGCCCAAAAACTTAATCCGGAATTCTTCAACTTGCGTTGTGTTTTCGGCTGTAAACTGATTAACTTCTTCGATATATTTTTTGATTTGCTCAATCATTTTCTTCTTTTTTAGTACAAGTGCAAATTTAAATTATTCAATGGATACGCAAGCTAAATTTCGTCATGAAAACCATTTTCAAATTAAATTTGTATTTCGTTTGATTTAAATAGTCGTTAAACGTACTGTATTGGTCATTCCATTTGCAGAAGCGGGCATTGCATTCAAATTGATTACATAATCACCCCATTCAACAAAACCGTTGTCCACCGCCATTTGATTTACATGAATCACAGTTTCATCCGTGCTCTTATTTCCTGCGTCAAAAAACATGGCTTTCACTCCCCACAGAAGATTCAATCTTCGAACTATGTGTTTGTTTGGGGTATAAACCAAAATATGTGCAATGGGACGATAGGAAGAAATCTGAAATGCGGTATATCCTGAATAAGTTAGAGTAGAAATTGCTTTGGCTCCTGTCAAACTCACCATTTTTGCAGCACTGTAACACACCATTTTTGTAATGTATCGTTCGTTTCTGTTTTTAGGTCGAAGTGTTGGAACTTTGATACTGGTTGAATCTTCCACTCTTTGCAAGATTCGAGTCATGGTTTCAATTACTTCCACTGGATATTGACCTACTGAAGTTTCTGCACTCAACATCACTGCATCAGCACCGTCATACACTGCGTTTGCAACATCATTTACTTCGGCACGCGTTGGAGTTAAACTGGTAATCATACTTTCCATCATTTGGGTAGCAACGATTACAGGAATCCGTTGAACTTTGGCTTTTGCAATTAACATTTTTTGATGTTCGGGTAATTCCTCCAAAGGCATTTCCACACCCAAATCACCTCTTGCAACCATCAAACCATCCACCACTTTTAGGATTTCAGATATATTTGCAATTGCTTCGGGTTTTTCAATTTTTGCTATAATTGGAACTTTGTATTCGGTATTCTCATCAATTAATTTCTTCAGATCCAGTACATCTTGAACCGAGCGCACAAATGAAAGTGCCATCCAATCCACACCCAATCCCAAAGCAAATTTCGCGTCGCTAATATCTTTTTCGGTCAAAGCGGGAAGTGAAACTTTGGTGTTTGGTAGGTTTACCCCTTTTTTAGAATGTAAGGGCCCTCCTTGAATTACTTCGGCCTGAACTTCATCTTTTTTATTTGTGGACAGCACTTTCAAAACGATTTTTCCATCATCAATCAAAATATTTTCACCCACATTCACATCGTTCGAGAACTGTTCGTAGGTCATATAGACTTTCTCCTTGGTACCTATTATATTTTCATTCGTAAAAGTCAAAACGTCTCCAACTTCGAGAACTACATTCTCTTCCATTTCACCGACTCTTAATTTAGGTCCTTGAAGATCGGCTAGAATTGCGGTATTGTATCCATATTTATCGTTGAGTGCATGAATCATAGAAACACTCTTTCGTACATCGTCATAATTGGAATGCGAAAAATTAATTCGGAACACATCGGTTCCAGATTCCATCATTCGTTTCATTACTTCTTCTGAATTACTCGCAGGTCCTAAGGTTGCAACTATTTTTGTTTTCTTAAGGTATTTTGGGTTAAAGTACATGTTTATTTAATTTTTATTTAATAGACCAAACGGTCTATGGTTTTTATTTTATTTATATCCAATTTACTTATTTTTTGAATAAATAAATTTTCTTTTATTGGCAATTCAATTTGATCTTCTTCAGCTGTGATTTTCAAAAAGTAATTATACATTTTGAATTGGCTGATTAGATGCGGTGTCATTTCAAAAAGAGCAGTTAAATCTGTTGGTTTCTCCTGGACATCTAAGCTATAGGAAACATTTTTTATTAGGTTATAATATATATGATTCTGCTGATCTGTCCACTCAAACCGTGGAAAATACAATTTCTGATTCTCAATAACAAGTTCCAAATCTGAAACTCGTGAAAATTGGGTTTCGAAATTGAGGTTGACATGAAAAACAAGCTGAGGCGAATCTGAATAAGAAGAAACCATTCCATAGAGTTGAAAGTCTAGGAAGTCTTCCGGATCCAACAGATATGTTTTCGTTGCCATTTACACTGGTTTTTCCATTTGATTTTGCAAGAAATAGGAAGCACGTCTCGCTGCATTTTCTTCCGCTTTCTTTTTGGAAGTTCCTCTTCCTTTGGAAATAACCTTTTCGTTCATACGTACTACGGATACAAAAACGATTAGATCTTCTGCATTATCTTCTTCAAAGGTATTAAAACTAATCTTATTCTTCGTTTTCTGCCCCCATTCAAGAATTAAACTCTTGTAACTTGAAACTGCTTTTTCCAATCTTTCTAAGTCAATGTGTTTATCGATAATTGTTTTAAATATAAAATCCGCCGTAAAGTCAAATCCTTTGTCCATATAAATAGCTCCGATTAAGGCTTCGACTAGGTTTCCGTTTATATCTTCACCCAAGTTTGGGTTTCCTCCTGGATGGAGATGTTGGATTAATTTTAATCTTCTTCCAATTGCGTTTAATTGTTGGCGAGAAACCATTTTTGATCGCATTTTGGTCAGATAACCTTCCTGTTCGGTAGGCGATTGCTCAAATATATAGACAGCAATAATTAAGCCCAAAACGGCATCCCCTAAAAATTCGAGACGTTCAAAATTGATGTCATTCCCTTTCTCATCTTTCACTTGGGCAGAACGATGAATAAAAGCATGTTCGTAGAACTCTAAATTTTCTGGATAAAAACCTAAGGCTTCATATAAAAACTTCACTAATCCCTGATTTTGGTCAGAGATCTTCGGCGTATTTTCACGCTTGAATTTTGATGAAATTTTCTTCCAAAAAGACATACAATTTACATTTTCTTGAACACAACGCATGCATTATGCCCACCAAATCCAAATGTATTGCTCATCGCAACATTTATATCTCTTTTTACTGCTTTATTAAATGTATAGTCAATTTTTGGATCTAGATTTTCATCATCCGTAAAATGGTTGATAGTTGGAGGTACAACTCCGTGTATAATCGCTCCGATAACAGAAATCGCTTCAATTACACCTGCCGCTCCCAAAAGGTGACCGGTCATTGATTTCGTCGAATTAATTTGCAGATTATATGCATGTTCTCCAAATAATTTCTGAATCGCTTTGGATTCAGCAATATCTCCCAAAGGAGTTGAAGTTCCGTGCATGTTAATGTGATCAACCTCTTCCAACTTAATACCTGAATCCCTAATTGCATTTCGCATTACGATATATGCACCTAATCCTTCAGGATGAGGAGCTGTCAGGTGATGGGCATCGGCAGACATTCCACCGCCAATAAATTCAGCATAAATTTTCGCGCCTCGTGCTTTTGCGTGCTCATACTCTTCCAAAACGATGGAGCCCGCTCCTTCACCCATCACAAAACCATCGCGATCTTTATCAAAAGGTCGAGATGCTGTTTTTGGGTCGTCGTTTCTTACAGATAGTGCGTGCATGGCATTAAATCCTCCAATACTTGAAAAAGATACAGCTGCTTCAGAACCACCGCTCACAATAACGTCGGCCTTTCCTAATTGAATCAGCATAAGCGCATCGATTAATGCATTGGTTGAGGAAGCACATGCGGCAACAGTGGTATAGTTAGGACCCATAAATCCGAATTCCATCGAAATATGTCCTCCTGTAATATCCGCAATCATTTTAGGAATAAAGAAGGGATTAAATCTTGGTGTACCGTTACCGGTTGCGAATGCAGATACCTCTTCTTCAAACGTATTGATTCCTCCGATTCCAGAACCCCAAATCACTCCTACTCTTTCCTTATTGACATTGGATTCAATTATTCCACTATGTTTCACAGCTTCGCGAGCTGCGATAATACCTAATTGCCCACATCTGTCCAGTCTTCTTGCTTCTTTTCGGTCAAAGTGATCTTCAGGATCAAAATTCTTTAACTCGCAGGCAAACTGGGTTTTGAACAATCCAGCATCAAACAAGGTTATGGGTGCAGCTCCACTAACACCATGGGTCAGTCCTTCCCAGAATTCCTGGAAATTATTCCCGATGGGCGTGAGCGCACCTATACCTGTTACTACAACTCTTTTTAATTCCATAGAAACTGGAAATTGGGTGAGTAAATTACTTGTTTAAATCTTCGATGTACTGAACGGCTTGTCCAACTGTAGAAATCTTCTCAGCTTGGTCGTCCGGAATCTGAATATCAAATTCTTTTTCGAATTCCATAATTAATTCCACTGTATCCAAAGAATCAGCACCCAAATCATTTGTAAAGCTTGCTTCTATTGTTACTTCACTTTCGTCAACTCCTAATTTGTCAACGATAATTGCTTTTACTCTTGATGTAATGTCAGACATAATATTTATTTTAATTGTTTTGATTTGGCAAAAATATAAAACTTTAACTAATGTTTCATATAAATATGAAGCAATCTTCGTTTCTATTTAAACCTTACAAATATAAGGTTTTTTTATTTCTAACCTAAAATGATAAAAATCAACGGATTCAAAGCATATTTAATGTAAATTTGTAGCTTTATTTTTAAATTTCTTAAGCAACAATTAATTATAATGGATAAAATACTTTCAAACTACGGAATCTCCTCTGAAAAAATTCATTGGAACTTATCACCGGAAAAACTCATTCAAATCGCATTGGATGAGAAACAAGTCGAAAAAGCTTCTTCAGGTGCAATCAACGTCCTAACTGGTAAATTTACTGGACGTTCACCCAAAGATCGTTTTATAGTAAAAGATGAAATAACCGAAAACACTATTTGGTGGGGCGATGTAAATATCCCTTTTGATTCTAAAAAATTCGATGCTCTATATAACAAAGTGATGACGCATTTAAGCGGAAAAGAACTTTTTATTAGAGATGTCTTTGCTTGTGCCGATGATCGATATAAATTAAAAATTAGAGCCATCAATGAAAAATCATGGGCGAATTTATTTGTTCATAATATGTTTATTCGTCCAACGGAGGAAGAATTAAATAATTTTGGTGAGCCGGATTGGCTCATTGTAAATGCACCTAGTTTTGAAGCGGATCCCGAAACGGACGGAACAAGACAAGGGAATTTTGCAATCCTAAACTTCACACGAAGAATTGCTCTAATCGGTGGTACAGGTTATACAGGCGAAATCAAAAAAGGTATTTTCTCTGCATTAAATATGATTTTACCTACTTTCAAAAACACACTTCCTATGCACTGTTCAGCCAACATTGGTGAGAAAGGAGATACCGCTATGTTTTTTGGTTTATCCGGAACGGGGAAAACAACACTTTCTGCAGACAAACACAGAAAATTGATTGGTGATGATGAACATGGATGGACAGAAGACAATGTGATTTTCAATTTCGAAGGGGGTTGTTATGCAAAAGCAATCAACCTTTCTGCCGAAGGAGAACCCGAAATATTTGGAGCAATCCGAGAAGGTGCTTTGCTTGAGAACTGTGTTTTTAAACCCGGAACCAACGAAGTAGATTTTGAAAATAAATCAATTACTGAAAATACACGGGTAAGTTACCCCATTAATTTTATTGACAATATTGCGGTGCCTTCTTTAGGAAAGAATCCAAAAAATATTTTCTTTTTATCCTTTGATGCCTTTGGTGTTTTGCCTCCAATTGCGAAATTAAATCCCGCACAAGCTGCGTATTTATTTATTTCTGGATATACTTCGAAAGTAGCAGGAACCGAAGCAGGTGTAACCGAACCACAAACCACTTTCTCTTGTTGTTTTGGCGCTCCTTTCATGCCTTTGCATCCCACAAAATATGCAGAAATGTTAAGCGAGAAAGTAGCTGAAACCGGTGTAAATGTTTGGTTGTTAAATACCGGCTGGAACGGAGAAGGAAAACGAATGAACCTAAAGGATACGCGTGCAGTTATCCATGCAGCTTTAGATGGTGAGTTGGATAATGTGGAATACAAACAAGATCCTTACTTTGGTTTTGAAATTCCTCAAAGCTGTCCGAATGTTTCATCCCATGAAATTCTGAAAGTGGAATCTTCTTGGAAAGATTTGAAAGAATACGATGAAAAAGCGCGTTTATTGGCGAGTAAATTCAAAGAAAACTTTAAGAAATACGAAGATTTTGCAACCGAAGAAATCCTTAAAGGTGGCCCTTTGGTATAAGATAATCCTATTTTAAAATAATCAGAAACCCAAGTTGCTTTGTCTAAGCTTCTTGGGTTTTTTTATTGCATTTCGACAAAAATAAATTTGGTCAATAGTACCAAATGCTATAGATTCGCGCCAATTTATGCAAAACACAAAAACACACAAATTATGCAACAAGTAATCAGCAATCCGCTGGGCAGCGTGTCCCAAGCGAACGAGATGGCATTAGTTCCTATCGTTGATCCGAAAAAGTTCTCTTTTGTTACCAACAAAATGAGAACTTTTTTTTTGGCCAAAGGTTTCCTCGAAGTTCATACCCAAAATCGACTGAGCATACTCGCGGCATGCGAAAATCCTCATTCCATCGCATCGTATGATTATTGCGGAAATATTTGGCCTTTGCCTCAAACGGGACAAATGTGGTTGGAATATGAACTACTCACCCAACCCGATGTTCCTGGATACTTTTGTGTCTCTACCAGCTACCGAAATGAAAAAGATCCCATCCGCGGAAGACACCATCGAATTTTCCCGATGTTTGAATTTGAACTTCACGGTGGAATCGATACCTTGATCGAGTTAGAAATTGAATTGTTGGAGTATTTAGGCTTTGGAAATGCAGTGGAATTCATTCATAAAAATTATGAAGAAATGGCTTCCAAGTATCAAGTTTCTCTAATTGAAGCTGAACATGAATCTCAAATTTACGAGGATTACGGACCTATTTTCTTTCTGGAAAATTTCCCAGAAAGAACGCAACCTTTTTGGAACATGAAACGAACAGGAGAAAACGCTCACAAAGTAGATGTTTTAATGCATGGAGTAGAAACCATTGGATCGGCTGAGAGGAGTTGTTCGGCGCAAGACCAACGCAATTCTTTCTATTCGATTGAAGAAGGGAAATATGCAGAGAAATTATTTGAATTGTTTGGAAAGGATCGTGTAGAAGCAGAATTAGAAGATTTTCTATCCCATGATTTCTTTCCACGATCTGGAGGAGGAATGGGTATTCCACGAATGATTCGCGCTTTTGAACTTTCGGATTTATTTAAATGAAAAGTGTTGAAAAATCAAAAACGGCTGAATTTGCCGTTTTTGATTTTTAACTCTATTTAGTTCATTGCTTACTTATTACCCTTAATACCCGATTTATGCGCGAAATTTTCTGCAAATTCAATGATTGAAGTGGCCGTTTCATCTTCGTTGGTCGCTCTTTTGTAAGAATCAGACATGGAAATGAATATTTGATGAAAGAAAAGTTTCATTTCGTCCACCGTCATATCTTTTGTCCACAAATCCAAGCGTAAAACCTCCTTGGTTTTATCGTCCCATACCGAAATAAAAGCGGCTTTGGTTTCTTGGTTTTCAATTCCTCCATCGGGTGCATTCCAGTTAATTTTTTCTGGAATATGATTCTCATCCAATTCTACGTTTATAGTTATTTGTGATTTTTTCATTGCATTCATTTATTTATAATTCGTACTATTTAATTCTTATTTATAACATTTCATTTATTCCAGCGAACTATCTACTTCATCATTTGACATTTGTTGACGCGGTGTATAGTCACCATCGCTTTTTTTGGGTTTGTATTTTGACTCTTTAAAAATCAGTTGCGTAGGGCTCTGCAAAAATTCTTCAAGACTCACTTCGGAGTTTTCATCCATGTATTTTTTACAGATTTGCCATCCAATCCAAACACCAATTCTACCGGGAGAATCGGTTTCAATTTCATTTAAGAATTTAGAATAGGGAGAAGGATCCAAAAAGCGTTCACGGTTTGATTTATCGGTATCGAAAATTAAATTTTGTTCGATGAAATAATTCCAAATTTGACCTTCGTTTGCCTTTGCCCAATCCCATTCTTCATGCGTATAGCCTATTTTCAATTCATCAGAAGTCTTGGGAAGTAAAGCGTCTGCCAGAATCATTTTCTTTCCTTCATAGATCATTAAATCAATGAAAGCTTGCTGACGTGGATCAAAAGGAACAATTTCACGGCCGATGGCTTGCACAACTTTTGGCGCCAAATCTTGGGGATTCATCGTCTTGGTCATGTAGGGATATTTGCGTTCCATCTTATACCAATCACTGTTTTCACCCAAAAATCCATCCAAAGCAATAAACATCACACCTTCATTACGACCAAATATAATTGGAAAATCGACTTTTTGTAAACCCGACGAATAGGTGAAAATTTCGGGAATTATTTCTGTGGGAAAATAATGTTTATAATAGGCGAAAACAGTTTCAAGTTCATTTTTATACTCCTGATTAGGGAATGTTTTTTGAACAGAATGAAATACGCCTAATTCTAAACTGTCTCTCCTTTGCGCTTCCCAATCTTCGTTGGATGTTTCATCATCAAAGAAAAAAGGATACGCTGCTTGTAAACTTTCCAGCGAATTATTTAAATCAAAAAACGCTTCACTCAAATCGGAAAATTTCAATTCCACTTTTTCGGTTGAAAGTTCTACTTTCTCCCAACGGTTCTCTTTTCTGCAAGAAATCACGAGCACCATTAAAACAATGCCAATCCAATGTGTTGTTTTCATTATCTTTGACTAATTAAGCGACAAATTTAATCATATAATGCAGACCGAAAAAATCATTCATCATATTGTCAATTGGTTGACCGATTATTTAGAGAATTCCCATCAAAAAGGATTCATTCTTGGGATTTCGGGAGGAATTGACTCCGCTGTAGTTTCAACACTTTGTGCACAAACGGGATTTCCTGTCTTGTGCTTAGAGCTTCCTATTCATCAAGAAACAAAGCAAGTGGACAGAGCGAAGAACCACATCCGTTGGCTGAAGGAAAGCTTCTTAAAAGTGCATGATCAGACGGTGGATCTCACTTCGGTCTATGATCAATTTGTCGAAGTCGCTGAAAAACATGGAAATGACGATGTATATCAACTTTCGCTTGCCAATACCCGTGCTCGTCTTCGAATGACGACTTTATATTATTATGCAGCTTTGAATGGTTACATCGTTGCAGGAACGGGAAATAAAATCGAAGATTTCGGCATTGGATTTTTCACAAAATACGGTGATGGTGGTGTGGACATTAGTCCCATCGGAGATTTAATGAAGTCGGAAGTTTACGCAATTGCGAAACATTTGAATATTCTTCCCGAAATTCAAAATGCAGTTCCCACGGATGGTTTATTTGGTGACAACCGGAGTGATGAAGATCAGATTGGTGCGACTTATGATGAGTTGGAATGGGCAATGAAATTAAAAGAGAAAGGCCATAATTTGAATGAATTTTCTGGTCGTGAACGTGAAGTGTTTGAAATTTACGAAAAACGACATCGAGCGAATTTGCATAAAATTCATCCAATTCCGATTTGTGAAATTCCCAAAGATTGGAAAAATTAGTCTTTGGATTTAATTATTCACAATGTTCATCCACTCCGATTTGAAGATTTTCAGTCGCAGGAGAAATAAAAGGAATATTCAAATCCAAGCCTCGTAGAATAAATAGAATTCCAAGAATTACCATAAAAATCGGTAAAAACTTCAAGATTTTTTGACGGGTTTGAACGGTAATTACATTTCCCATAATAACAGCTGCAAACATGAGTGGAATGGTACCCAATCCAAAAAAGAACATAAAAGTAGCACCGCCTGCAACACTTCCCATTGCCAAAGATCCTGTCAAAGCTGCATACACAGCTCCACATGGAAGTAATCCATTTAAAAGTCCCGTAGCAAATAGGGAGGAGTAATTTTTTCGACGCATGAATTTCCCCAATCCCACTTTAATTTTGAACATTAATTTCGAGAATGGTTTGTAACCCAAATTATCGGATCCTAGATTTTTGGGAAGAATGGCCATTAGAATCATCAGAATCCCAACACCAATACTTAAAGGTTGTTGCATTCCTGCAAAAGAAACGCCGTACCCAATTACACCCAAAAGTGCACCCAAAGTCGAATAGGTAGTGACTCGTCCGAATTGATAGGTTAAGTTTTTCGTTGTAAATCCAAACTTACTATTTGGGCTTATTCCCAGCGAAAAAGCAATCGGTCCGCACATTCCCACACAGTGTAAACTCGTAGTTAGTCCTAGTCCTAAAGCTATTATGAGGAAGGATCCTTCCACAATATTGATTTTTTAACTAAATAATCTTTGTTGTTTTCTTTCCATCGAATCGAAACTTCATAGCTTCCATCCACCAATTTTACGGCATGAATCAATTGTTCTTTTTTCTCGTCCAATTTTAAAGGAACCGAAAAATCTTGACTTTTATTATTAAGTCTCATAAACTGAATTTCCCCCTTTTCAGGAACATTTTCATAAAACTGAAATAAATAACCGTTTGCCTGTTTCACAATTTCCGGCTTATGGACCAATGAGTTTGCACGTGTAGCTGCATCAATATCGCCCTGATAATTTACGGATCTTTCATAGTAATCCTCATCCCTCAATTCCATCGATTCATGTTGACCCGCAATAAGCACCAAGGATAAAATGAAAATCATAAAACAGCCTAAAAAGACCATCAATCCGTGCCCCCAAGTAAATTTAAATTTTGACATACTGCAAAGTTACAATAGTTCTATCAATGCGGAGCAGAAAAACTAGTGACATAATCATCCAATTCCTTTCCGTTTTCATCAACTGCAATTAACACCACTTTCTCCTTATACGATTTAAGATCTTCCCGTGGAATAGCTATTTCCACTACGCCTTGCTCCACACTACCACGTCCTAAAATGATAGGAGTTACGCCCTGAATGGTTTTAATGGTTCCCTCCTTGTGTGATTTCAAAGAAAGTTTTACATTCATTTCTCGATTCGTTTTGTTGTACAAAGTATATTGGTACATATTGGAAACCGTATTTTCAGTAACGGTATAATTTCTTCCCGGAACGTGCAAGAATTTTACTTCTACATCTTTTCTACTGAATAAGAACACATTAATCGCAACCACCATTCCAATAAGAACCAGTGTATAGGCCAACATACGTCCTGTAAACTTGAACTTTTTACCTTCTTGAATATTCTCTTCAGATGCATAACGAATTAACCCTGGAGGAAATCCAACTTTTAACATTACTTCATCACACGCATCAATACAAGCTGTACAACCTATACATTCCAATTGGCCTGAACCATTACGGATATCAATTCCGGTTGGACAAACAACTACACATTGGTTACAATCGATACAATCTCCTTTTCCTGCTGCAGCTCTGTCTTCCCCTTTTCTGAATCTTGATCTTCCTGCTGTTCCCTCTCCTCTAACATTATCATAGGCAACATTAATCGTCTTCTTATCGGATAAAACACTTTGAAAACGACCATAAGGACATACGAGTGTACAAACTTGTTCTCTAAACCATGCAAACACAAAGTAAAAAAGTCCCGAAAAAATTAACATAATAAAGAAAGAACTCCAGTTTTTAATCGGTCCTTCTTTTATTAATTTAATGACTTCATCCGAACCAATGACGTAGGTAAAAAGAATCGTACTAAAAAATAAAGACAAAATTGAAAAAACAGACCATTTAATCAGTCGCTTTGTGATTTTCTCTTTGTCCCATTCTTGTTTTGCCAATTTGATTTGTTTGGGTCTATCGCCCTCAATCATGTATTCAATTTTCCGAAAAACGTGTTCCATAAAAATCGTCTGTGGACAAACCCATCCACAGAAAATCCGTCCATAAACAACTGTAAATAAGACAACAAATAAAATACTTGTTATCATTCCGATTGCAATTAAAAAGAAATCGGATGTAAAGAAGGGAAATCCACCGATTATAAATTCTCCACTGAGAACATTAAAAAGTAAAATAGGATTTCCATTTGGAAGTTTTATAAAGGGAATTACGATTAAAAGCGCAAGCAAAACCCAGCTGACATAAGTCCGATAGGAAGTAAATTTTCCGGATGGCTTTTTGGGAAACATCCATTTTCGTTTCCCAGTTTTATCCATCGTTCCAATGGTTCTTCTGAATTCTTGACCTTCTTCAAAGATTTTATCTATGTCGGTGTCACTAATTTTTGATTGATCCATAGTATCTTCCGTTTTTAATTAAATTGAACGGAAAGAAACAATTTATTAATGCTGATAAAAAAATCAGTCTTATTTTATTTAAATAGTATTTGCTATTTATTTTCTTTTCCACGCGGGAACTACGTCACCTTGTGGAGCGGCACCTCCCTCTTGAACTGTAACTGGAGGAAGTTCTTGATTTAAGTAATATACATAGGAAGCCACTTTTTCAATGGACAATCCCGATAACTTTCCTTTCTGTCCAAATGCTTCCATGGTAGGGTCATTTGGGCTACCGTTGTACACCATGTCATAGATGTTTTTGAATAAATCTTCTTTAGAATGATTGATCCAATTTTCGTCTGTCAAGTTAGGTCCTATTCCACCTCCTCCATTTGCCGTATGACAAGTGGCACAGGTCTGTTCGAAAACCTCTTTTCCTGCTTCTAGTGCTTGCGCGTCGGTATATTTGTTTACAGCTTCGTCAATGGTAATATCATTGTTTGCAATCCATTCAGCTACTTTAATCTCTTCGGCTGAATTGTGTAATTCATATTCAGCAATCGGATCTGCAAAATCGGTAAAGCTAAAGGCTAAGATATAAACAAAACAAAAGATAACTCCAAAGTAAAACAATCCTACCCACCAATCTGGTAGCGCATTGTCTAACTCCACAATTCCATCGAATCCATGGTCGATAAGAAGTTCTTTTTCTTCTTCTTCACTTTGTCTTTCCTTCGAACTTTGAATCAAACGAGAGAAGTAGTTTTGATTGGCTAATTCTGTGTATTCAAACTTCTCTTGTGCTGTTAATTTATTGAATTTGTTGTTTTCAATAATCTTATTGATCGTATTAACAATAAGTAGCATAATGAAAGAAACAATTAAAATTCCAACAGCATACACATTTGTAAGTGTATTAAACAAATGTTTAAAGCTATCTGTAAAAAACCCAAAAAAGCCTGGAGTTCTTTCAAATTCAATCGGATTCACCATCATTAGAATTCCAATAATGGATAATATAGCAGCGGGTATAAGTACGCGTCCCGGGGTCCGTTGTCTCATAGTATCTATTTTTTCTTTATTTCAACAATTTTTAATTATCATCATCATCCGAATGAATGCTGTCATCCTCCAATGGGAGTCTTGCATTTTCATCGTAATAACTTTTTGGTCTATTCCAAATAAAGTAAATTAAAGCCGCAAAGAATACCACAAACAAAACCAGTGATAAAATTTGTAAAACCATGGCATAATCATAGTTGCCAAAACCGTCTTTAAAATACTTAATCATAATTTAAATCTTATTCAATACTTGTCGTTTCTGTTTTCTCCAATGAAATATCGGTACCTAAACGCTGCAAGTATGCAATTAATGCTGTAATCTCTCTATCTCTTAAAGGTACGAAATCTTCGCCTTTTTCCTTCTCTTCTTTCGCGTATAATTCTTTTAAGTCAGCTGCACTCGCAAAAATACTTTCTTCGATTTGTTTTGCTTGCTTGTCCATAGAAGCGGTCATTCCTTCTAGGTCTTTCTCGTCGTAAGGAACTCCAATGATCGCCAAAGTTTTCATTTTATCCTCTGTATACGTTCTATCCAACTTATTGAAGATCAGCCACGGATAGCGAGGCATAATGGAACCTGGTGAAGTTTCTCTAGGATCCCACATGTGTTTGTAATGCCATGCATCTGGATTTTTACCACCTTGTCTGTGCAAGTCAGGTCCTGAACGTTGTGATCCCCATAAGAAAGGATGGTCATAAACGAACTCTCCCGGTTTTGAATATTCTCCATAACGCTTCACTTCATCACGGAATGGACGTACCATTTGGGTGTGACATGAGTTACACGCTTCACGGATGTATAAATCTCGTCCTTCCAATTCAAGCGGTGTATAGGGTTTCACCGAAGCAATGGTCGGAACACTTGATTTGTCTACAATCATAGGTACAATCTCCACAATTCCACCAATAGAAACAGCAAGTAGAGACAATACAGTCAATAGGTTTGGCATTCTTTCCAACCAACCGTGACGGGTTTCTCCTTTTTGACGTTTTTTACTCATTTCAGGTAAAGCAGGAGCTTGAACCTCTTCGTTTGCAACATAGTGCCCACTTTTAATGGTTTTCCAAACATTTACTACCATCAAACAGCTACCAATTAGGTACAAAGTTCCACCAAAGGCTCTCATTGGATACAACCAATCTTTCAAAATAGTTACAGTCTGAAGGAAGTTACCGTATCGTAAAGTTCCATCTTCGTTAAACTGCTGCCACATTAGACCTTGCGTCCATCCTGCAACATACATAGGAATAACCCAGAATAAGATTCCCATTGTACCAATCCAGAAATGCGCATTTGCTAGTTTACGAGAAGCTAATTTCGTGTTAAATAAAGTTGGAGTTAACCAATAAATCACCCCAAAGATTAAGAATCCATTCCATCCAAGTGTACCCACGTGAACGTGTGCAGGAATCCAGTCCGTAAAGTGTGCAATTTTATTTAGCGTTTTCGTTGCCAACATTGGTCCTTCAAACGTTGCCATACCATAACACGTAACGGCTACAGCCAAGAATTTCAAAACAGGATCTTCTCTTACTTTGTCCCACGCACCACGCAAGGTTAACAACCCGTTTAACATACCTCCCCAAGAAGGTGCCCAAAGCATGATTGAGAAACCAGTTCCTACAGCTTGAATCCAAGCAGGAAGTGCAGTATATAATAAGTGGTGAGGTCCTGCCCACATATAAATGAAAATCAAAGACCAGAAGTGAATAATCGATAATTTATAGGAGAAAACCGGACGGTTTGCTGCTTTTGGGATAAAGTAATACATCAATCCCAACATAGGTGTAGTCAAGAAAAACGCCACCGCATTGTGACCGTACCACCATTGAACCAAAGCATCTTGAACTCCTGAATAGACTGAATAACTCTTCATGGTTGTTAAACTCCAAGTTACAGGAACTTCCAGGTTATTAAATACATGCATAATCGTAATTGCTGTCCATGTACCTAAATAGAACCAAATCGCAACATAGATATGACGAACTCTTCGTTTGTGAAGGGTCATCAACATATTCACACCAAACAAAATCCAAGAAACTGCGATTAGAATATCCACCGGCCATTCATGCTCTGCATATTCTTTGGTTGTGTTCATACCTAATAAAAAGGTAACCAAGGATAGTAAAATGAATAATTGCCATGTCCAGAAATGAACCCAGCTAATTAAATCACTTCCCATACGAGCCTTACAAAGTCTCTGCATAGAATAATAAGCCCCTAAGAAAAACCCATTACCCACAAAGGCGAAAATCGCAAATGTCGTATGAATCATTCGTAAACGACCAAATCCCATCATTCCGTTGGTTGAGGCTAAACCTTCAACACCTCCTCCGAAAAGGGAATTAATATTTGGGTCATCTGATCCAAATATATAATCCGGCAATTCGGGAAAAAACTTTAGGGTAGCCACTATAACTCCAAATAAAAAGGCGATAACCGCCCAGAAGACTGTGGCATAAAGAAAATACTTTACAATTTTGTTGTCGTATTTAAACGTTTGCATTTCCATCATGTATCTATTTTATCTTTAACTTTTTTATCATCCATAAGCATTCTCACTGCGGGTGATTCGTCTTCATCAAACTGACCATCTCTAGCCCCCAGTATAAATAACGCTAAAAAAACTACCGCAAAGGTCACACTTACCATTATCATTAACATCACAATTCCCATAGCGCCGACAAATGTACGACCCTCAACTTGAAAATTAAGCAAATTTTAACAAGTCAAGGATTGAGTTTGACTAATTTAAAATCATTCTAAATTCCATTTCAACAATAACGCGCTCAATCGTACACTTAACGTCGCAAATATAACAACTGAAATTGAACTAATTGGCATCAATATCGCCGCAACAACTGGCTCTAAATTCCCCGTAACTGCAAAAGACAATCCTATAATATTATATAAAAAACTCAATGTAAATGCTGCCCAAATTAATCGAATTGAAATTTTTGAAAATCGTAAAAATACAGGGAATGATAAAAAGCTATCTGCTTTGATAATCGCATCACACGAAGGCGAGAAATTATTGACATCTTCTGTCAAAACCATTCCTACATCACTTTGTTGAATTGCTCCTGCATCATTTAATCCATCACCCAACATCAACACCTTCCGATATTTGGCTTGCTCCTTTTCTATGTATTCCAATTTTTGTTCTGGATTTTGATTGAAATAAAATTGGGTGGAATCAGGGAAAATCTGACTTAAATTTTCTTTCTCTGAATCATTATCCCCCGACAATATAGCTAAAGAATATCCATCCAAATGACTTACCATTTCCTTCAATCCTTTCCTGTATTGATTGCTAATTTCAAACTTCCCTTTTACGATTGAATCAATTGAAATATACACACAGGTTTTATTTACATCGGAATCCTCTTCTTTTCCAACAAAACGCTTGGAACCTATTTTTATCTCTTTGGAACCTACTTTTGCGGATTGTCCTTTTCCTACGATTTCTTGGTAATTAGATATTTCAACCCATTGAACCTTGTGCAAACTATCGTAAATAATTCGACTCAATGGGTGATTGGAATTTTTCATGACGGATTTAATCGCCGCCAATTCCTCCTCTGAAAGTTCCTCTCCGATATAATTTACCTGTGCACTTTGATTTTCGGTGATGGTTCCTGTCTTATCAAAAACTAAATTTTCCACTTTTGCCATCGACTCAATGGTCGCTGTACTTTTTATATACAATCCTTTTTCACCAAAAACCCGCATCGTATTCCCCAATATGAACGGTGAAGACAAGGCCAAAGCACACGGACATGTAATAATCAAAATCGCTGTTACAACTTGCAAAATCTGAGTCGAATCATAAAAATACCAGAAAACAGCTGAAATTACCGCAATTGCCAAAATAATCATCACAAAATATTGGCTGATGCTATTGGTTAATTTATTCAAGGTCGAATCTTCTTTTGAGAAAGCTTCTTTGTTCCAAAGTTGGGTTAAATAACTTTGATTTACTTCTTTGATAACTTCCAATTCAATCGCTTGACCGGATTGCTTTCCGCCAGCAAAGATTTTATCGCCCATTTTCTTTTCTATCAAACGCGATTCTCCCGTCACAAAACTATTATCAATCATCCCTTCCCCTTTCATCAAAACCGCGTCGGCAGGAATAATTTCTTCATTCCGAATTAAAATTCGATCACCTACTTTTAATTCTGAAAGTAGAGTCGGCTCTTCCACTCCTTGATTAATTCTCAAAACTGCAATCGGATAAAACGATTTATAATCACGGTCGAATGCTAACGTTTTATAGGTTCGTTGTTGAAACCATTTTCCAATTAACATAAAGAAAGCCAGCCCTGCAATGGTATCAAAGAATCCTGGGCTTAAATCAAAAACAATATCATACGTACTCCTCAAGAACAAAACCCAAAAACCAATGGCGATGGGAAGGTCAATGTTTATATACCTATTTTTTAGCCCTTGCCATGCTGATTTAAAATAATCCGTGGCAGAAAAAAACATAACGGGCAAAGAAAGTAAAAACATTCCTCCTCTGAAAAACCATTTATTCCCATCCAACCACACTTCTGGGCTAGCATCGGTAAAAGGTAAAGTATATTCAGGGAAAGCCAAAATCATAATATTGGCAAAACAAAAACCTGCGATTGTTAATTTATACATCAACATTCGACTTTCACTTACTTCCTTTTTATCGAGCGAATGCAAGCTCACAGCCGGTTTATATCCCAATTGAGTCAGCAAACGCGCAACTTCGCTTAGTTTAATTTTATCCTGTCTAAATGAAATCTGAACGTTTTTTTTGGAGAAACTCACATGGGAATAAATTATATTCTCGTTGACTGTATTCAAACTTTCTAAAAGCCAAACGCAAGACGTACAATGAATTACAGGAATATGAAAATTAACCAAGGTCACTCCATCTTCTGAAAAATCTACGACTTTATCAAAAATTTCAGGCGTGTCTAAAAAGTCGAAATGATGATTGGCTCTGGAGTCGGGACGAATTCCCGCATCGGAATTCATTTCATAGAAATTTTCCAAACCTGTCGTATTGAGGATTTCGTACACCGTCTTACATCCCGCGCAACAGAATTTTTTTTCATCGAATTTTACTTCCTCTAATTCAATATCTTGACCACAATGAAAACATTGTTCTTTCATACTCTTTGCAAAATTACTTTCTAATTCAAGGGATTTCATTAAATTTGACGTGATTTAAGTCATATACTATGTCGGATATATTAGAAATTGCAATAAACATTTGCGAACTGTTTGAGGATCAAGAGATTCTGAAGCATTTCACCAGCGATGAGCTGATGGAGTTAAGCCATGAAAGAAAAACCATTTTATACAAAAAAGGGGAAAGCATCATTGAAGAAGGTTCCACACCCAAAGGAATTTATTATTTAGACAAAGGTACAGCTAAAATGTTCAAGCTCGGTTTTAACGGAAAAGAACAAATTCTTCGTTTTACAAAAGCAGGTGACATTATTGGCTATCGTTCTATACTTTCAAAACAACCGTATGGTGCTTCTGCAACAGCGATGGAGGATGTAGAAGTTTGTTTCATTCCTGAAAAATTCTTTATCAAAGTTTTGGAAATTCATCCCAAATTAGCTTTTGATGTATTGCGAAGGATTTCTGAGGATTTAGGAGAATCCGCCCAAACCATTACTTTCTTGGCCCAGAAAACCGTTCGTGAACGATTGGCTGAAGTTTTGGTTTTGCTTGAGAAAAAATTGGGAGCTGATAAAGATGGATTCATTAATATCTCATTAACCCGAGAAGAAATGGCCAATTTAATTGGAACCGCGACAGAATCTGCCATTCGATTGATTTCTGAATTTAAAAATGATGAACTAATTGAAGTCGATGGAAGAAGAATTAAAATTCTGGACCATAAGAAATTAGAGAAATTAGGTCACGTAAATTAATTCCTCTTTTTAGAAAATAAAAAAACGCGCAAACCAAAATTTGCGCGTTTTTTATTTATTGTTGGGTGAATTAATTCATTGCATTCAATATTGCAGCCAATTCTACGGTAGTCCCTTCACTCACATTCACTACAAATAGATCGTCTCCTGTAATGATTACATCTTGGGTAGCGAAGTTTAATTTCCCTTCTACCAAAGCGATTGCAACAATTTTCCCTGTTGCATTGGTTGGAACACTTCCTGTAAACGTAGTCAAAGTCTCCCCTTCCACACTGGTCAATGCACCGACAACCGTAAAGATATCCAATGCAAAGAAGACTTCTGTAAAAGCGAAATCAAGCGAATTGGGAACGCTCACCGCAAATTGAGTCTCTTCGCCAGCTGGAATGGTATACGAAGCTGCAATGTGATTCCAATCCGGTTTTACGTTTTCAACCGTAAATTCACCATTTGCTCCTGCGCCACCATCAAAAGTAACGACCAAAGTTCCGGCTGTCCACGAAAGAATATTTCCGGAAGGTGCGGTTTGATTGGATCCTAAATAATGTTGAATGTCTGTTTCAAATCCTGTAGCATCGGTTTTATAAGGTAGAATTGCGTTTACTCCATCGAAAACCAATTCATCACCATTGGCATCGGTGGCTCTGATCCAAAACATTCCTCCTGAAACTAATGGATTTTGTGTGGCAAATGTTTGAATTCTTCTTTGAATCATTTCTCCCCGTTTGTAAATTTCAATTAATTCCACTTTCACCGGTGCAGCTGCTGCTCCACCTCCTTGGGTTGTTAATGAATTTTCTGGGAAAATAAATTTGGTTCCTTTGGGCCCATTGATTGTGTTTTCAATCGTAGGATCTGCAATCGTTAACTGAACGGTATCAGAAACACTCAATTCATCATGCACTTCCTGTAAGTTTAAATAATCCAACTCCGTTGGGAATCCTGAAAACAAAGGATCATCGTTGGTACACTGATAAAAACCAAGCATAACTATCGCCAATACGGCTACCATGCTCATTGAACTCATTTTTTTCATATAGATTTTTCTTTTCTGTATCAATTTGACGCTAAAAATATAAAAAGTTGCGTATTTAATTCTCTTTTAAAAGACAAAAACAATCCACCACATGGTCATTTACGATTCCGGTGGCTTGCAAATGGGCATACACAATGGTGCTTCCCACAAACTTAAAACCTCTCTTTTTCAAGTCTTTACTTATTTGATCGGATAATTCAGTAGTTGCTGGAACTTCTTCCAACAATTTCCATTTTCCGACTACGGGTTTATCATCAACAAATCCCCAAATATATTTCGTGAAGGATCCAAATTCCTGTTGAACTTTCATAAAAGCAAGCGCGTTTGTAACAGCCGACCTTATTTTTAATTGATTCCGGATGATTCCTTCGTCTTTTAATAACGATTGAATCTTGTCTTCATTGTATAAAGCGATTTTTTTATAATCAAAATTATCAAAAGCTTTCCGGAAGTTTTCTCTTTTCTTCAGAATGGTAATCCAACTTAATCCGGCTTGAAAGGTTTCTAAAATCAAAAATTCAAATTGTCCCGCATCCTCTCTCACCGGAACACCCCATTCCTCATCGTGATACCGTTGATAAATCTCTTCTTTTCCTGCCCAGCCACACCGAATTTTGTCCATTGTGTTTTAAAAATGGAAAGGTAATAAAAACCAATGAATTGAGAATGCGTTTTGTCGTTTCTGTGAAATCAAAAACGAAAAAACCGTCTTGTTGCGAAACGAGACGGTTTGAATTGTATACATAGAATTAATTGCGCTTTTTAGAAGAACTCTCTTCCTGAAAAGTGAAAACTCGCTTCGATTTGTGCATTTTCATCGCTATCTGAACCGTGCACTGCATTTGCTTCAATCGATTCCGCATATTTTTGACGGATAGTTCCTTCTGTTGCTTCTTTTGGATTAGTTGCTCCAATTAATTTTCTGAAATCTTCTACGGCATTGTCTTTTTCCAAAACGGCTGCAACAATAGGACCTGAAGTCATGAATTCAACCAAATCATTGAAGAAAGGACGTTCTTTATGAACTTCATAAAAGCTTTCCGCGTCTCTTCGTGTAAGTTGAGTCAACTTCATTGCATTAATTTTGAAGCCAGCATTGGTGATATCAGCCAAGATATTTCCGATGTGTCCATTTTTAACCGCATCGGGCTTGATCATTGTAAGTGTAATTTTTCCTGACATTTTCTCTTTTTTTTTGAGCGACAAAAATAGTCAGAATTTACGGAAACTAAAAATGATAGTTTAAAAAGATAATTACTCTCTATAAATCAAATGCGCATACTCTGATTTACTGAAATCCATTTCCTTTTCATAAGTCGCAACGATTGATTTTTTTTCACCTTCCACTTTGACAACTTCTACATACGAAGGTTTGTTTTTCCGAAATAAATTGTAAATATAAATCTCGTATTTCTCATCGTTCATAAAACCAAAGGTTACTAATGTTTTGTCTGCAAAACGCTCTTGTTCAATCAACGACTTATAAGGTTCAGAATTCTCAAATTCCCTCATTGACAAAAACTTTCCTAGAAAAACTTCTTGATCGTCATGGTATTCAAAAACCCGAAGAATTCTTTCTTTAAACAATCGGATTTCGTAATTCAAGTTTTTATCGACCAACGTAAACATCACAATTTCATCGACTGGATATTCCACATTGGGTTCTTGATTGGGATCGATATGAGTCGTAAACTTAAGAGGAAACTGATAAAACAAATTCACCGACTCTCCCGATTTCAACTTGGCAGGGCGAATGGGTGGAATTTCTTCCGAAATCAAATTCAGAGATTGAACGGCAGCTTCTGCCAAAAGAGGATTGCTGTCTTTGGTTGCATTTATATCCATCAGAATTCCTTCCTTTGAAACGACAAATTGAAGAATTGCTTTTGCTTCTGTGATTTGATTCTCCAACATGAAATCACTGAAATTCGCCATTTTTTTTGAGAGAAGAAGTGTCAATTCCCTGGAAATACAATGCTGAATTTTATCCTTTTTAGTCGGCTTAATTCCATCACAGCTGGAAAAAACAGGCATTTCTTTGACTTCCTTGATGCTGTACAAAGTTTGTTGCTGTGAAAATAAAAGACTTCCACTGACTAAAAAAATAAATATGCTGAGAATTTGCTTCATAGGATAAATAACAAAGATAATCGCTTTATAAAAGAATGAAGCATTTTTCAAGTTTATTTCTTTGAGTCCGAATTAGAAAGAAAAATAAACCAGCTGTTTTTGGCTAATTGAATTGAGGTTAAGGTTTGAAAATCAATTCTACAAAAGCATCCACATTCATAAACTCAGATTCATTCATGGTGGTTTCAAGCACTTCTTTTCCGTTCTCAAATTTGTAGATGTAAATCATTCCATCATGATCCGCCTGTGTATAAAAACGATACAACACTCCATCGAAAGTAGCTTCTGTCAACATAATCCGGTCGCCAAAAGCGAGTATCAAACTTTTATACGGTTCAATATGCAACAATTCAGCAGGCGATTGAAAATTCCCCAAAAAGATTTCTTTTCCCGTTGAAATTTCATACACCCGAACCCGATTTAAATCTTTATTCATCCGAACTTCATAGATTTCATCTTTGCCTTTTAAAGTAGAAACGACAACTTCTGAATACTCTAAATCTACTGCTTTCTTAGGTGTCGAACTTTCTAAATTGAATCGGATCGGCATTTGGAAAATCATATTCACCTTCTCACCTCCAGTAAGTGTAGCAGGTTCAATGCGTGGAATCGAAGTGGCTATTTTAAGCATGGCAATTTCCGCCGCTTCACCCAATTCAGGAGTTCCACCTTCCATCGATTTAATCTGAATCATTTTTCCGTTTTTATCGATCACAAATTGAACTTTAGCAACGGCTAAATCAATTCCCATTTCATTCATTTTATCCGAAAAATCAGCTAAATAGTCAGCCAAAAGATCATTCAAGTTTTGTTGTAAACATTTTTGCAATTCCACTTTGCTAGCTGTCGGCTCACAACCTGGATAAATTGCCATAGTTTCAACTTGTCTTGCTGTATAATCAGTTGTTGGAGCTTTTGGTTTTTCCTGCGCACAAAGAAGGCTGCCAAAAATTATAATAAGGAATAGACTTAAGTTGTTTTTCATTTTATCATTTAAAAATTATTCAATTTCACATTTCCCTTTCTCCTCCATTTCGATTTGAACGGGTAAAGTGAAAACATGTTTTACTTTCTCATCTCCTGCATTTTTTGCGGGCTCAATATATCCAATTAAATCGGCTATTTTCTGCATGGCTAATTCCACGGCTTGATTAAATTCAGAGTTTGTGTTTTCCGTAGTTTTTATTTCAACTATTTTACCGTTCTCATCAACAGTAAATTGAAGTTTTAACGCTACTTTGCCTGTTTCCATCTTTTCTTGAAATTCTAATAAATGATAGGCTAAAAGTTCATTTAAATTAACTTGCATACATTTATTCAATTCCAAATTATTATGTATATCAATTGTCTCACAACCTGGAAAAACAACTGTTGTGACTTTGCAATTAAGATTGTATTTATTGCCATAGGATTTCTCCTGCGCCCAAAGAAAAGTGCTTAAAACCAAAAACAGGAAAATCGTGATTCTATTTTTCATTGTATACATTTTGGGAATCCATTCAGAATCTCTTGCAACATAATAAATAGTTTGAAGGTTGTGTTAAACCTCTTATTCCAAATCCTTGTTGAAAAACGCGCCTCTGTTTTCTTTTTGTTCCATACTTTGGGTAATAATCAACCATGAAACACTGACTAAATTTCGCAATTCAGAAAGTTGCGGTGAAACTACATTCATTTTATAAATCTCTTTCACCGATTTGTAAATTTCCTCTTCTTTTTCTTTTGCCAATTTCAAACGTTCATCGGTACGTACAATACTTACCAAATCACTCATCATAATTTGCAATTGCTTTTTCATGTAGTTCAAAAGAACCATTTCCTTTGTCAACTGCAATCCTTCATCTTTCCATTCCGGAATTTGACTGATTTTTTCTTGGTGGAAATGATTTTCTTTTAATAATTCAATGGTTTTCAAAGCAGCTCTATGGCCGAAAACCATCGCTTCTAAAAGTGAGTTCGATGCCAAACGGTTGGCACCGTGTAAACCGGTATTGCTACATTCACCCACAGCAAACATGTTTTTTATCGAAGATTGTCCCACCAAATCCACGTCGATTCCTCCGCATAAATAATGCGAGGCGGGAACGACCGGAATTAAATCCTTGAACATATCCAAACCTTCTTCTTTGCATTTTTCATAAATATTCGGAAAGTGCTCCATGAATTTTTCTCTATCCAAATGACGGCAATCCAAGCACACATAATCATCTCCCAACAATTTCATTTCGTTGTCAATCGCTCTTGCCACAATATCTCGCGATGCCAATTCCTCTCTTTCATCGTATTTATGCATAAACTTTTTTCCGTCTTTAGTCAAAAGTTTCGCTCCAAAACCACGAACCGCTTCTGAAATCAAAAACAATTGACCCGAACGATTGCTATACAATGCAGTTGGGTGAAATTGAATGAATTGCATATTTGAAATTTCCGCTTTTGCTCGGTACGCAAGCCCAATTCCATCGCCTGTCGCAATCACAGGATTTGTCGTATTTTTGTACACATGCCCACATCCGCCTGTCGCCATTAAAGTGATTTTTGACGTGAACTTTTTTATTTTTTGTGCTTTCACATCCAAAACATAGGCACCAAAACAATTCAGATTCTCCGGATCAAAAACTTCATTCGGAATGTGGTGTTCGGTGATTAAATCAATCACATAATGATGCGATAGCAATTCAATATTCGGTGATTTATCCACCACTTCCAACAAAGCTCTTTCAATTTCGTACCCGGTAATATCTTTGTGATGAACCACCCGATTTTCGGTATGACCACCTTCCCTTCCCAAATCATACGTTCCCCAATCGTTTTGATCGAATTGTGCACCCCATGCAACGATTTCTCGAAAACGCTGCGGACCTTCTTTTACGACTATTTCCACCGCTTCTCGTTTGCATAAGCCGCCTCCAGCTCGAAGGGTATCTTCAATGTGTTTCTCAAAACTATCGTTCTCAAAATCGGTCACTACGGCAACACCACCTTGGGCATATTTCGTATTTGATTCTTCGCTATCGGATTTGGTAACGATGGTGATTTTGGATTCAGGTAATTTTTGGGCAATTTTAATTGCATAGGAAAGTCCCGAAATCCCTGAACCTATAACTAAAACATCTGTATTGATCATTTCATTTTTTAATTGCATGCAAGGTAAAGGAAATCAAAATTAATTCACAAAAAAAGCTTTGTCAAACATTCTGTATGACAAAGCTAAAAACAGTATTATGAAAACTAGTATTACAACGTGCTTTTAATCGCTTCTTTGATTTTTTCTTCTAACTCTTCGGAAAGTTCTGGATTATCTTTTAGCAATTCTTTTACAGCATCACGACCTTGACCTAATTTGGTATCACCGTAACTGTACCAAGAACCGCTTTTTTGAACAATTCCTTTTTCAACTCCTACATCCAGGATTTCACCTACTTTTGAAATTCCTTCTCCAAACATAATATCAAATTCTGCCTGTCGGAAAGGAGGAGCTACTTTGTTTTTCACCACTTTCACTCTTACATGATTCCCGGCAACTTCATCTGCCGTTTTAATCTGAGAAACACGGCGAATGTCCAAACGAACTGAAGAATAGAACTTTAATGCATTTCCACCCGTTGTAGTTTCAGGATTTCCAAACATGATACCAATTTTCTCACGCAATTGATTAATGAATATCACGGTACATTTTGTTTTACTGATTGTACCTGTTAATTTACGTAAAGCTTGAGACATCAATCTTGCTTGCAATCCCATTTTAGAATCACCCATTTCTCCTTCGATTTCTGCTTTTGGAGTCAAAGCGGCAACCGAGTCAATAACGATGATATCAATCGCTCCTGAACGAATTAAATTATCTGCAATTTCCAAAGCTTGCTCTCCGTTGTCCGGCTGAGAGATAATTAAATTCTCTACATCAATTCCTAATTTTTGTGCATATGAACGGTCAAAAGCATGTTCTGCATCAATAAATGCTGCCAAACCTCCTGCTTTTTGAGCTTCTGCAATCGCGTGCAGAGTCAAGGTAGTTTTACCCGAAGATTCTGGTCCGTAAATCTCAACAACACGACCACGCGGATAACCGCCAATCCCTAAGGCGATGTCCAATCCCAAGGATCCCGACGGAATTACACCTACTTCTATATCAATGGCACTGTCGCCCATTCGCATTACTGTCCCTTTTCCATAGGTTTTGTCCATCTTGTCCAAAACCAATTGCAATGCTTTATTTTTACTTTCTGATTCACTCATAGCTTTCTCTATTTGTTCAGTGCTATCTCTAATTATTACACTGATTGTTTATTAATTTATTTTTCGTTTTAATTTCTACGACAAAATTAAGGTTTCTGAACGACAGAGCGCGTCGCTGTAAAATTAATTTTGCAAATCCAATATTTGTTTTGCGTGTTCTTTGGTTTTCACCTTCTCAATTACGTCTTCAATCACTCCGTTTTCATCGACTAAAAAGGTCGTTCTCAGA
The DNA here is from genome assembly GCA_041676545.1 of Weeksellaceae bacterium. Lineage (GTDB taxonomy): Bacteria > Bacteroidota > Bacteroidia > Flavobacteriales > Weeksellaceae > Moheibacter. The sequence continues at coordinate 40,392 of JBAYRQ010000014.1, forward strand.
ATCCCATCAAATATTTTCCCCATGAAATTCTTTTTTCCCCAAACGCCAAAAGCATCGATGATTACTTTTTCTTCATCGGCCAACAAAGGATACTTCACTCCGTGTTTTGCCGCAAAGTTTCTTTGTCTTTTCACGGTATCGGCACTGGCTCCAATAATTTCATACCCTTTTGCTCGCAATGCTTCTTCATTGTCTCGCATATTACAAACTTGAGCGGTACAACCAGGTGTACTGGCTTTCGGATAAAAAAATAAAGCATATTTCTTGCCTTTGTAATCACTTGATTTCACCGTATTTCCGTCTTGATCCACACCTTCGAAATCGGGTGCTTTGTCTCCTTTTTCTAACATTTCTCTGATTTATTTCGTATCTCACAAATTTACTTAAATTTAGCCTAACAAAAAAGCAATCTAAATTTGCATTTTCTTGAAATTCTGAATTATGTCTATATTTAAATTTTGTCCCAATTGTAGTTCTGTAAACATAGAATTCGTCAACGTCCGTCGGTTTGAATGTTTTGATTGTGGAATGGTGTATTTTCACAATGTTGCCGCGGCGGTTGCAGTAATCATTGAACAAAATGGCAAGATTTTATTTACCGTTCGAAACCGAGAGCCTCGGATGGGCATGCTGGATTTACCCGGTGGTTTTACCGACCCCAACGAATCCGCCGAAGAAACTTGCCAGCGCGAATTAAAAGAAGAATTGAATATTGACATTCCAACCCAAGATTTTCAGTACTTTAAATCGGTACCCAATGATTACAATTACCGAGGAATTCCGTACAAAACCGAGGATTTAATTTTCACGGCGGCATTTCCTAAAAACAGTCTAATTGAATTGGAAAAAGATGAAATTCAATCCATCCAATGGATCAAAAAGTCTGAAATAAATTTAGAAGAAATTGGCTTTGATTCTTTACGAAAAGCAATAAAGGAATACATAAAAATTAAAAAGTGAACATTTGGAAAAAACCAAACTTCACTTTTTGAAATTTACTTATACTTACTTTTTCACAAATTCCAAATTGGAAACGATTGCTATTTTATTTCCTACTACCGCTTCCGGGAAACTAGTTCCTACACCAAAATCATTTTTATTGATATTTCCAGTAATCGTGAAACCATATCTTCTTTCTTTGGATTTATCATCGAAGACATTTCCATTGTACATCATTTTCAGCGTAACTTTTTTTGTCACACCGTGTAGGGTTAAATCTCCTTCCAAAGCGAATTGATTTCCAATTACTTTAGTGATTGATGTTGAAACAAACTTCAATTCCGGAAATTTCTCAACATCAAAGAAATCAGCGGATTTCAAATGCTTATTTCTTGCTTCTACGCCTGTATCAATCGATGCTGTTTTTGCTTTCACTGTAAATTTCGCATCCGACATATCCTCTTTAGAAAATGCCAAATTAACTGTAAAGTCTGTGAAATTTCCTTCCACTGTGGAAATCATCAAGTGCGTTGCTCCAAATCCCAATCGGGAATGAGACGGATCATTGGTTAACATTTGAGCGGATAAAAAACCAGCTACTAGAACCAGGGTTAGTATTAAATATTTCTTCATGATATATGTGTTTCTCGTAAAGTTACGCTTTTAAACATTTTAATAGAAGTGAAATACGATTTAATTTCTATTTTAACTTCAAAAAGTCCAAATTAATTCCCATTGAGTTCACACATTGAAAATCCTTATTTTTGCCATCAGAACATAAATGCTTTAAACAAACGAAATGAAAATTTTTGAAAATCATCCATTCCTTTCTACGAAAATAATCAAGGCGAAAGATTGCATTCTTTGGGACGAAAATGAAACAGAATATTTGGATTTACACGGCGGATATGGCGAAATTTCAATCGGTCATACGCATCCGCACTTTTTGAATTTAATGAATTATCCATCCGTAAGCACGGCTATTTCTTCTGAATCAAAACGAATTCTTATTCAGGAAAAACTGAATCAATTATCTAATTATAGAGACTATAAACTTCTTTTGTGTAATTCAGCTGAAGAAGTAAAGGAAACTGCACTAAAAATCGCTTTTTCACTTACCAATAAAAAGCAAGTTATTGGATTTAAAGGTTCATCGTATAACGAGTCGAATATTTCGTGTTTGGACTACGATTTAGACCAAGTGAAAAAGATAATTTCTGAAAAAGAGATTGCAGCTGTAATCTATGAACCGATTCAAGTTTCAAAGGGAATAAAACTTCCAAATGATGAGTTTGTAAGAGAATTGCGTGAAGTCTGCTCAGAAAACAAAGTGATTTTCATTGCCAATGAAGTTGAATCTGGATTTGGTCGAACTGGAAAGTTTTTTGCACATCAGCATTCAAAAATCAAAGCGGATCTGATAAAGATGTCCAAAGGAATGGGGAATGGATTTCCGATGGGAGGAATTTTAATTTCTCCGGAAATGGAATTCGAAAATAAAATTTCAAAAATAGATGGTAAAGAACTTCATTTAGCTCAAACAGCTATTTTAGCGACTTTAGAAATCATTGAAAATGAGCATTTAATTCAAAATGCAGATGAAATGGGATTTTATATTTCAAGAGCTTTGAATCGTTATCCTAAAATCAATGACATCCGCGGACGTGGATTGTTGATTGGAATTGAATTCGATTTTCCAATTGCTGAAATGGTGAAAAATCTCGCGGAAAAACACCGAATTATTGTTGGAAGCTCAAATGAAAACTCATTTCATCTCAGCCCACCACTGACTTTGAAGAAAGCTTATGTCGATAAGTTTCTGAATGCACTAGAAGAAGAAATTTTAAAATAAATTCCGTTTACAACTTACAATCGGATTGTCCATTTAGGAATCCTTTGACATCATAAAGTATAGAATTCCCGCTTTTGAGTGCATCGTAATCCAATTCTCTAAATTCCTTATGGGAAACACCCAAAACGATTGCATCGAATTGTGTATTTTCGGGTAGTTCTTGTTGGCTAATTATTCCGTATTCAGATTTCACTTCTTCTGGATTTGCCCATGGATCAAACGTGGTAATGCGGATACTGTATTCTTCCAAAGCATGAATCACATCCACAATTTTGGTATTGCGGACATCTGGACAATTCTCCTTAAAAGTTATTCCAAGCATCAAAACATGTGCACCATTCACATGGATCCCTCTTTTAATCATGTTTTTCACAACTTGAGAAGCCACATATTCACCCATTGAGTCATTCAACCTTCTTCCCGCAAGAATAATTTCGGGATGATAACCATGTTGTTGTGCTTTTTGAGCAAGGTAATACGGATCCACTCCAATACAATGTCCACCGACCAATCCGGGTTTAAATGGAAGGAAATTCCATTTGGTAGAAGCCGCTTCCAAAACGGCATGGGTATCGATTTCTAAAATATTAAATATTTTTGCTAATTCGTTTACAAAAGCAATGTTGATATCACGTTGTGCATTTTCAATGACTTTGGCCGCTTCGGCTACTTTTATAGTCGGTGCCAAATGCGTTCCTGCTTTGATTACAGAAGCATACAATTGATTCACTTTTTCACCTATTTCAGGATTCGAACCCGACGTAACTTTCAATATTTTTTCAACGGTATGTTCTTTGTCTCCGGGATTAATTCGTTCCGGTGAATATCCTGCAAAGAAATCTTTGTTAAACTTTAATTCTGATATTTTTTCAACTATGGGAATACATTCTTCTTCGGTAGCGCCTGGATAAACGGTGGATTCATAAATAACAACGTCTCCTTTTTGGATGACCTTTCCGACGGTTTCACTCGCTTTTCGAAGGGGCATTAAATCAGGACGATTATTTTTATCTACCGGCGTTGGAACCGTAACTATATAATAATTACAATCACTTATTTCATCCATTTGATTGGTAATATACAGCCCATTTTCGCCATTTGAATTTAATTTTAATACGGATTGAAGAAGTTCTGAAGTTATTTCTAAAGTGCTATCCACTCCCGAACGTAATTCTTTAACTCTTTCCTCATTAATATCAAAACCAACGGTAGGATATTTGGTTGCAAATAGCCGAGCCAAAGGCAATCCGACATATCCCAAACCAATAATTGCTATTTTTATATTCATTTTTATTTTTCTAAACGAATTTGCAAATTTAGTGGTTTTTAATGATTTCAGATGGTTTACACACTAAAGTTCAATTTTAAAGGAAATTATTTTCTTAAAAGATTCTTTGGTAACCATCGTCTCCAACCTTTTGGCTCATTCTCTCTGTAGCCGTAACCATAGCCGTAGCCGTAGCCGTAGCCTTTTTTCCAACCTGCGCCCACATCGTTCAGTAGGATTGCCATATTTTTCAATCGCTTGTTCTGATTCAATTCTTTGGGTACGTCTAATAATCGTTTGTCAAGGTAATTTGCACGAACTACGTAAAGGAATAAGTCTGAATAATTCGAAATAAGCTGTGTATCTGCAACTAAACTCATAGGTGCCGTGTCAACTACAATATAATCATATCGTTCTCTCGCCTGTTCCATTAATTCTCCAAATCGTCCGTTCATCAATAACTCAGCAGGATTCGGTGCGAGAACTCCGGAATGAATAATATCGATTCCATGTTTTGGGTCGGTGATTATAATATCATCCACTGACAAGTCAGGGTCCGATAAAAACTCGGTCAATCCTGTATGTTTTTTGTATTCTGCAATTCCTAAAACCTCCAATAGTTTTGGATTTCTAATATCGGCACCCATGACTAGGACCTTGTATTTTTTAGAAGCTGTAAGTATGATTCCAAGGTTGGAAGTCAAGTAGGTTTTTCCTTCACCACCAATGGTTGAAGTAATGAAAATTGCTTTTGACTTGTTCTTCTTATTCGCTAAATAATAACTGATATTTGTTCGAAGAATTCGGAAGGACTCGGCCAGCGCACTTCGATCATTTTCAATAATAGTATCATTTTTCTTGGTAGTAGGAATTTCTCCCACAATGGATATTCCTAATTTTTCAACATCTTTGCGACCTTGGACTTTGTTATCCATCAGAAACAGTAAGTACATTATCCCAAAAGGAATCAAAAGCCCTGCTGCGGTTGCGGCCAGTTGAATTGTTTTTTTATTTGGCGAAATAGGTGAATTACTACTATACGCATAATCAACTACTTTTATTGCGGATGAGGTCGCTGAATTTGTAATTTCATTTTCCTCTCTTTTCTGCAAAAGAAATAAATAAAGCGCCTCTACAATTTGTTGTTGACGTGCGATCTGATTGAATTCTTTTTCTTTGGTAGGAAAGGAGTGAATTTTAGAATTTATATTACCTCCTTCACTTTGGGTTTTACCTAAAGTAATTTGTATGGTTTTCTTGTAATTATTTAAACTTTTTGTGAGATTACTTCCAATTTCTGAAATTTGGGCATCAATATTTTGAACAATTTGACTGTTTTCTGTGGAATGCTTTAACATATCATTTCGAGCAAGAATCAGATCATTGTATTTTTGTGCATTGGAGTTAATTCCTCCTTCATTCAAGCCAATATTCACCGGAATTAAGTCACTTTTATTGTTTTTTAAATAATCTTCCATATACCCCACCAAACTCAATTGGGTGCTTTGCTGAAGATATTGCGCGTGATTGGATGAAGATTCATTCAGACTAATTCCACCTTCAGCTTCCAAATTAATGACATTGTTTTCTTTTTTAAAGACTTCAACATCTCGGTCTTTTCCTTGAAGGTCATCTGAAACTTTGGCTAATCGATCTTCAATAAATTGGGTTGTTTTCTCACCGACTATTCGTTTATCATTCAATGCATCTTCGTTGTATTGACTGATCAATTCATCGATAACGACTTTTGCGCGTTGCGGAAGATTATCTACCATGGACACACTCAGAACCGATCCTTCTTTTAAAGGAGAAATCGACAATTTTCCTTTGTAAATACTGGTGGCTGAAGCAATCGGATAAATACTTACTTTGATGCTTTTCTCAGTATTTAACCGAGAAAAATCGGTCGGAAGAATGGTGAATTCATTTCCTCCGATTCGAATGGGTTTCCCATAAGAGGAATTCAATGAATTTTCATTGTGAACCAATTTAAAATCCGACTTAGAAATCGGAAAAACTTCGAAATTCAAAAATGAAGGATCTTTGGATAAAACGGTTACTTTAATCGGAGAGGCTTCTTGAAATAACTCTTGTTGTTTCACTCTTCCTTCTGAAAAATACCGGATATTTAATTGTAAATTGGTAACAACCTTGCTCACCAAACGTCTTGAACGCATGACTTCAATTTGATCACCAATACTCGCTTGATTATCAAATCCACCAAATCCTTTTCCTGTTAAAGCGCTTAATTCAGAATTCGCTTTGGAAGCATCGGCCCGAATAAGCACTTTTGCTTCCGCTACATACAATCGTTCAGCGTATCTCAAATAAGTATATGCCGCACCCCACGCCAATAAAAGTCCCAATACAAACCAAATCCAATGACGGAGGTATTGCTCGAGTGTTTCCCTTAATGAAGGTGAAGTGTCGTGTGCGTACAATTCAATTGATTCGTCTAACTCCTTGTAGTCCATAAATTCAGTGCTTAACGGCCAATTAGTGCAACAATGGTTATCACAAAGCTTGTAACAGAAATCAAGAAGGAAACATCCCGAAATGTACTGGATGATGAATTCCTTTTGTTCTGATTCGGCTCTACATAAACGATATCATTCTGTAATAAATAATAAACAGGGGAAGTAAATATTTGATCGGAAGTTAAATCAATTCGATAAAATTTTCGTTGTCCATCTTCTTCTCTAATTACCAATACATTCTCTCTTTCTCCATTGATCGTTAAATCTCCCGCCATTCCAATCGCTTCTAAAAGGGTCATTTTCTCATTATCCAAAGTGTAGGTTCCTGGTTTTCCGATTTCGCCCAACATCGTAATCCGAAAGTTTGAAATCATTAAAGAAACGCCTGGGTCGATGATATCCTTACTCAAAAGTTCTTTCATATGTTGCATCGCTTCAATTCGGGTTAATCCTCCTAATTTAATTTTACCCAAAACAGGAAACTCTATAAAACCCTCTTCGTCGACCAAATACGTTTGCTGCCTTCCCAAGTTTCCACCTGAAGAAGTTGACAAATTACTTTCTTGATTAAAAATTCGTGTTGCTTCTTGATTTCTGCCATAAACCGTAATTATCAACAAATCATCTGCTTGAATTTTAGGCGAGTATTTCGCTGTCATCTGTTCAAGTGACTCTAAATCACCTTGAAAATACACGATTTTTTCTCTTGAGACACAAGAAATAAATAAAATTCCGAATAGACTTAATACGAAGAATTTACAAACAAAATATGACCAATTAACTTTCATTCCTTATATGGATTCCAACTGCAAATATAAAATAAAATAGGTGGAAACGGTTGTTTTGTTTTAGACTTAAAGAAATTCCGTGAAATTAAGTGCTTATTTTTTAGAATTTCAACTTGAAATAGGTACAAATTTTTACCTTTGTGCCATGCGAAAATTTCTGATAGTTGGTTTAGGAAACATTGGAGAGAAATACCGATACACTCGTCACAATATAGGTTTTCTGGCAGTAGATGAACTTCTGAAAAAAGTGGATGCCGCTTTTTCTGGCTCTAACTTTGGTGAAGTTGCTCAATTCAAATACAAAGGAAAATCAGTAACCGCTTTAAAGCCAAACACCTACATGAATCTTAGTGGCGATGCTGTGCGATTTTGGATGCAGAAAGAAAACATCGCCATTGAAAATATTTTGGTTGTAACCGACGATTTGAATTTACCTTTTGGAACGATTCGAATGAAAGGAAAAGGAAGTGACGGTGGACACAATGGTTTGAAAGACATTCAAAATAAATTAGCCAATCCAAATTATCCACGTTTGCGTTTTGGAATTAGTGGAGAATTTAAAGAGGGAAATCAAATCGATTATGTATTGGGAAATTGGACAGAAGAAGAAGTGGAGAAATTACCTGAACGATTAGATACAGTAAGTGATGCAATTCTTTCGTTTATTTTTGCAGGATTAAACAATACAATGAATAACTTTAACGGAAAATAATAAAATGAAAACAATGGTTTTTTTAATTGGTTTTTTAATGTTTTTGACCAGCTGTAATCCAGTGGGAGAAACAAAATCAATCAATGATGTAGATCAAGTGGATTTCACAAGTGGAGAAAATGTCTTACTCGATGTGCGCACCCCAGAAGAATTTAATGCGGGCAATTTGCCAAATTCCATCAACATCAATTTGAATTCATCGGATTTTGATTCGAAAATCAAAAAATTGGACCCTTCCAAAACTTATTACGTGTATTGTAAATCGGGAAATAGGAGTACTAAAGCGGTGAATAAAATGAATAAAATGAGTTTTAAGCACATCGTTCATTTAAATGACGGTTACGATAACTATGAAAAGTAGGAAATTACACAAACTAAAGTTTAAATTTGCACTTTAATTAGTCTGAATTTAAACTTTTATGAATCTTTATTTGCACTTCTAAAATGAACCAACCCAATTCGAATATATTGAAAGAATTGATTACAAACGAAATGCCTTTTGGGAAATACAAAGGCAGGAAGTTGTGTGATTTACCGACTTATTATTTGGAATGGTTTTCTGCCAAAGGTTTCCCAGAAGGAAAACTAGGAATGCAATTGGCTACACTTTTTGAAATAAAAACCAATGGACTGGAGGAAATTCTGGTTAATTTAAAAAGAATCGTTCCTAGAAAATAATTATTTATACATGGAACTACCTTCCAAATATTCCCACACAACTTTGGGTAATAAAGGAAACGTGTTTTTATTATCTTTGATGGCTTTCCGAATAAAAGTTGAAGAAATTTCCACAATCGGCGCTTCTGTTATATGAATTTTTGGATGATTTTCCCATTTTCCAGCATCGGATCCAATTCGTGGATAGACATAAATCGAATACTGATTGAGAATCGCTTCGTGATTTTTCCATTTATGGAAAGACTTTAAATTATCCATTCCCATCAACAAAGAAAAATCATAATCGGGATGTTTTTCTTTTAAAACTGTTAATGTATCAATGGTGTACGAAGGTTTGGGCAAACTAAATTCAACGTTGGAAACCCGTAAATCCGGATAATCATCAATCGCCAAATTCACCAAATGAAGACGGTCGTAATCATTGGCAAGTGTCGCTTTTTCTTTGAATGGATTTTGTGGAGTCACCACCAACCAAACCTGATCTAAGTCTGAATATTGCTGAATGTGATTGGCAATAATCAAATGACCAATATGTATAGGGTTAAACGAGCCAAAAAATAAACCGATTTTCATTTGACAAATTTAAAGGTTTTTTCTAAACCGCTTTTTTATGCAAATGACGGGTAAGCAGAATCGATAAATCCAATAGAACGATTTTTGCATTTGCATTGCGTTCGATGTGGTAAGACCCTTTATTTATTTCTTCCAAAATCTCTTCTATATTTGCTCCGTGAATGTATTCTGAAAACTTTTCCCAATTGAACCCATCGACACTTAACTTCATAAAAACCAACGAACTCGCTTGGTAATTATTTAATAAAGCTTGTCTGAAAATTTCAGAACAATAACTCAAAAACTGTCTTTGTTTCTCACGCGGCCAAATACTTATTTCACTCGACCAATTCACTAAGTTCCGTAAAACTGCCGGATTCTTTTTGGCCATAAATGCATAACGAACCCACTGGATAAAATAGGATTCAAATTCCTCACGCGATAAATTGATGTTTTGAAGCGCTTGATGCAAATCTCCATTGGCCGAAAGTGCGATTTTTTTTGCGTTTTCTTGACTAAGCTGTTTATTCTTCACCAGATATTCAGCAACTTCTTCATCGCTCAACCGATTGATTTTGACAATTTGACAACGTGAGGTAATCGTAGGTAGAAGTAAATCTTCTCGTTCGGTAATCAATAAAAAAACGGTTTTTTGGGGTGGTTCTTCCAAGGCTTTCAACAACTTATTTGAAGACCATAGCTTCATCATTTCAGGGAGCCAAATAATTACAAACTTGTAACTTCCTTCGTAACTATTCAGCGAAATGAACTTTCCTATTTCTGTTGCCTCATTTACATTAATGGCACTTTGCTTTTTTTCTACTTCGTTGAATTCTTGCCACTCGTACAAACTTCCGTACGGGTTTTGAAAATAAAATTCGCGAAATTCCTTCAGAAAATTATTACTGGTTGGTGTTTTATATTTATCCGTTGGACTCACCGGAAAAGTAAAATGGATATCCGGATGTTGTAATTTTTCAATTTTTGATCTTACGCCTTCGCCCAATTCAGAAACCAAGATTTCCGAAGCGTACGTAATGGCCAACTCCAACGTTCCCCAGCCGTTTTTCCCTGAAAATAATTGCGCGTGACTGATTCGATTTTTTTCAATCGATTCTTGCAGTTTTTGCTTAATTATTTCATGTCCACAGATATTCTCCCATTTCATAGCCCAAAAGTAAGTTTTTAATTTCTAAATTTGAGGATTATTGAATTTGAAAAAAAATAACCACACATGAAAAAACATTTTCTCATAGTTCTAAACATTGCTTTCGCTATGAATTTAACCGCACAGGATTTTAACGGGAACTATCCCGAAACAAAAAAAATAGACCAGATCGATGATTTCTTCGGAACCCTACTCAACGACCCGTATCGTTGGTTAGAAGATGATTTATCAACCGACACCAAAAGTTGGGTGGAAATGCAGAACAAAGTAACCTTTGAATACTTGGATCAAATTCCCTTTCGAGATAAATTGAAAGCGCAATTAACCGAATTATGGAATTACGAAAAAATCTCTGCTCCTTTTAAAGAAGGAAAATTCACCTATTTCTATAAAAACGACGGTTTACAACAACAATCTGTTTTATACCGTCAGGCAAAAGGTGGAAAAGAAGAAGTTTTCATTGATCCCAATAAATTCTCCAAAGATGGAACGACTTCTTTGGCAGGTGTAAACTTTAGCAAAGACGGTTCACTCTGCGCCTACCAAATTTCGGAAGGAGGTTCAGACTGGCGGAAGGTGATTGTGATCAATGCGTTGGATAAAAAACAAATCGGCGATACCCTTCGCGATGTGAAGTTCAGTGGTATTTCTTGGAAAGGAAATGAAGGTTTCTATTATTCAAGCTACGACAAACCCAAAGGAAGTGAACTCTCGACCATGACGGACAAACACAAATTGTTTTTCCACCAATTAAATACACCGCAAAGTAAAGATGTATTGGTATTTGGAGGAGATAAAACACCTCGAAGATACATTGGCGCAGGTGTGACGGAAGATGGACGTTTCTTGGTGATTTCGACTGCCATTTCAACGACAGGAAATGAATTATACATTCAAGATTTAACCAAAAAGAATGCACCGATTGTTCAAATTCTGGACAATTTCGAATCCACAACAAACTATGTGGACAATGTAGGTGATGTTTTGTATTTACAAACGAATTTAAATGCGCCAAACAATCGATTGGTCAAAGTAAATGTGAAAAATCCACTACCTAAGAATTGGGTCAATGTCATTCCAGAAACGGAAAATGTACTGCAAATGTCAACGGCAGGTGGATTTTTATTTGCCCATTATATGAAAGATGCTTTGGATTTGGTTCAACAATACGATCATTCCGGAAAAAAGATTCGTGATATTCAACTTCCGGGACAAGGTTCCGCCGGTGGTTTTTCAGGAAAGAAAGAGGAGAAATTAATCTATTATTCCTTTAGTAATTATGTGACGCCTGGAACGATTTACGATTACAATGTAGATTCTGGAAAATCGAATCTTTATAAAAAACCAGCAATTAAATTCAATCCAGAAAATTACGAGTCCAAACAAGTATTTTACACTTCGAAAGACGGAACCAAAGTTCCGATGATGATTTCGTACAAAAAAGGAATCAAGTTAGACGGTAAAAATCCAACCATCCTTTATGGATACGGCGGATTCAACATTAGCCTAACTCCTTCATTCAGTGTTTCCAATGCAGTTTGGATGGAAAATGGTGGAATTTATGCCGTTCCCAATCTAAGAGGAGGTGGAGAATACGGTAAGAAATGGCACGATGGCGGAAGAAAATTAAACAAATTGAATGTATTCAATGACTTCATCGCTGCTGCAGACTATTTAAAAGATAATAATTATACTTCGAGCGATTATTTAGCCTTAGCTGGAGGTTCAAACGGTGGACTTTTGGTTGGAGCAACCATGACCATGCAGCCTGACGTTGCAAAAGTAGCTTTGCCGGCGGTAGGCGTTTTGGATATGTTGCGATACCACACATTTACAGCAGGTGCAGGATGGGCGTATGATTACGGAACTGCCGATGACAACAAAGAAATGTTTGATTACTTGAAAGCATATTCTCCGGTTCACAATGTGAAGAAAGGAACATGCTATCCCGCCACGATGGTAACGACAGGTGACCATGATGACCGAGTAGTTCCGGCGCACAGTTATAAATTCGCAGCAGAACTACAGGCAAACCAAGGATGTAAAAACCCTACTTTGATTCGTATTGATACCAAAGCGGGTCATGGAGCAGGAAAATCAACTGAAGCAATCATCAATGAAACTTCGGATAAATTTGCATTTACCTTGTATAACATGGGTGTTTTGAAGTGATTTATTCAATAGAGAAAAAAATATAGAATGAAAAATAAGCTGTCCAAAAATGGGCAGCTTATTTTTTTTAAGAATTCGCTGGTGAATTAATTTTAGCTGATTTCGTGTATTTGACTTTGTTCAATTCGGCTTCGGCTAGGGGTTCACCCATGGCCTTCATATTTAAATAAAAACAATTTTTATATTTATCATTTGAACTTTATATTTTTACATAGTCCGTAATATGGAAAGGCTACAAAAGTGGGAAGGCTACAATGGAAATTTATTAAGTATTCATATTCACAGCAACCCACACAAAATAAGCCATCCAAAAATGGATGGCTTATTTTAAATTATATATTTCGAAAGTAAACTCTGGGTATTAAAATATTAAACAGGACAAGAAACAAAAGAAAATTCTCCACCCATAGAGCCTATTAGGTTTTCAAGTCCTGCCATCCCATCTCCCACTTTTCCGTAGCCTAAATAAAGAATGTCCTTATAAACATTGCAAGCAAGCTGAGCCATGGCTTTTGCGATTTCTTCATTTAGGTTGGAGGTATCCATAATGATTAAGGCTTCTGAAACCGCAGCATAGAGTTTGACCAAAGTCACTCCATAATTGGCTATAACCCCTAACATAAAGCCACCTACAGGATTAATTGTACCATAAGCAGCTATTCCCAATTGCATTTGAGCGATTAACTTTTCATATTCCTTTAAAACTCGGCCAATTTCATCCAATTGCGCTTTCATTGAAATACCACCGCCTCCCGTTCCATCGGGTAATATAGAGTAAACTTCGCCGGTATAGTAATCCACTTTAAAATACGATCCGGCTTTTAAAGATTCATCAAAAAAAGTATAGTTAGGTTCAGCAAAAATTTTCTCTAAAAATATAGGATCCTTCTCGGCCAAGATACTGTAATGGAAACGCTCTTCCTTTCTGGCATTTTCAACCAACATTAACTTTTTATCTTTTAGATGTGCAAATGTGCTTTCTGGAAACATTTCTGATTCCAAAGCTCCAAACTGGATGGTTTTTTCCATGTTTTTTAGGAAATTATATTTCCCATCGCCCGATTTACTGTAAGTTGAATATTTTGAAGTGGGCAAATAATCAAAAGAAAACAATGAATTTGGAGAATAAAGCGCAGGCCTGAATTTTAAAACACACGATCTAAAACCGTAAGGAAAAGTGAGACTTTCTTTGTTAATCGCTTCAGATGGAGCTTGCATCATACTTAAAAGCAAAGGCGGATAACTTAAAGTACCTTTCTCTAAATAGTCCACTGCTTTTTCTATTTCTCCTTCTCTTTGCGAAGTAAACCACTTTTCATTGCTTAATAAAGATGTCAGATATTCTGAAAGTTGAATGGATAAACTAGGCGCTTCGGGCTCAAATGCAATTACAGTTCCACCCAACATCATTTCATGCACTTGATTTACATAGTCTTTGGAGTTTTTATAATAATAAATTTGATTGTCCCATCCCGCGAGTGTTCTTCGAATTTCGGTATGACCGATTTTTAAGGTTAAATACAAACCAATCATTCGGTCTCCTAAATATTCATCTTTTTCAACTGGGAATTTGAATTTTGTGGATCCTTCAATTTCTTTGTCGTTTATTTTTACTTTTAACGTATGTTCAGATTTTAAATCAAAAGAATTATACACCAATAAATAAGGAGGAAAAGATAAATTAGAAAGAATAGAGCTGATTTCCTGTTTTAAAGAATCCTTATTGGTAGCGGGCAAACTAATTAAATTAGAAATATTTTTCTTTAATTCAGCATACGTATAATGTTCAGGAATTACTTCCAAAATCAAAATAGGCTGACCTGTATTTAAGACTTCTAAATAATCAGAATCAAACGTATCATCATTATCACCATCTGTGGCGTACATTATTAAATCAAAATCATCCTGTTTAGATTTCAAAAGAGAAGTATAAATTTCAGAACCGGTTTCCTGAACCGTTATTTGCGCGTCTGGATAAAATTCCCGCACCATATTTTGCAATTCCTTAGAAAAAGCTTGCATGGATTCTCTTTCTCTATATTCTTCAGGCATACTCATGGAAGTGTCATATAGAATGCGAACTTTAGGTGAAATTTTATTTTGCTCAAGTCGTCCGTAAACGGGATTTCCATTATCATTAATTATAAAATTAGAGGCTGTTAAACCTTTCACATTTTTTCCACTTGAATCGGTTGGAAAAATCTCTAATCTAACTTCTGGAAAAACTTTGGGCACTGCTTTTATTAAAACTTTTTCTACATCAGCTGTATTTCCGGGGACTGATAATTTCGCGATTTCTTGTTCGGAAAGTCCATCATACACATCGTTAGAAAAAATTTCTTTTGCATTTAAATTAATTGGATTTCCCACAAGAGATCTTTCTTGCATAAACTCTTTATTCTTACCTATTTTTTGAAAAGCAAAGCAAGGCGTAAAAGAATTAATTTGCGAAATGGTATGTGTAATTTGTTGTTTAAAATCTAAATTATTTAAGAATTGAACAGAAAGGGTACTTCCAAATAAATCCTCTTTGCTAAACGATTTGGATAGCAATTCCTTTTCATCACGTGGATTGGATGCATTTCTATAGGAAAGTTTAACTTCAACTTCTGAATCCAAAACGTCGGCCTTACCTGCTTCTTGAAAGTTATTGGAAGGATTTTTTGAATGCAAACTTCCAAAAGCAATTGTTGGATCAAAAACATGCGCAAATTTTTCTATTCCATTTTCCGTATAAACTATAGAAGGAACACCACCGATAGGACCTTTCCATGCATGAGCAGCTTTTTGAAAGGCATCTTCGGTAATTTCTTTTTCAAATTGTTTGAGGAAATCTTCGGACTCTTGGATTGATTTTGAAACCTTCTTCACCGTTCCATTTTTATCACTTGCACCTAAATCAGAATGCCATTTCTCAATCTGGTCCTTACTTATCGGAGGATTGAATTCTGCTTTATAAGAATGAAAAACAATGTTTTTTATTTCTTCTGGAGTAAATTGAATTTGCTCCAACACTACTTTTGCAGCAAATCCCGCCTCAGATAGCATGTCTTTTAAGATCTCCGCTTTATCACGAGGTGAACCCATTCCACAGCGAAGAGCTCCTTCTGCACCGAAAATGGTATACCGATGTGAATATTCAAAAATAGTCCCTTTTTGAGGAAGGACTTGGATGAAATCCCGCACGAATTCGGTCATTGCTTTTGGATCTTTTGCTGCGATTAAAGCTTTCCGTCGACCTAAATAATGATCCGGACTTTTTTCGAGTGCCTCAATCATTTGTCGCCAAATTCCAAAAGGAGCATCTGCGGAAGTTGCTAGTTTTTGTACACCTTCTTTATCAGAACTTTTGCAATTTTGAAGATAAGGGGGAACCATTAATAATCCACTTGCCAAAATCGCTTGTTTGAGGAATTCCCTCCGTTTTAATTCGTTTAACATGTTATCCTGTTTTTAGTTAAGAGCCGAGCAAGTTAGCAAATAATCAAAAGGAATTGAAATGTCTTTTTTCAATAATTTCTCTTAAAAAAAGTAGAAAATAAGCCATCCAAAAATGAACAGCTTATTTTTATAACTTTAATCTCCAAGGAGTTTTATTTCATTACACACTGCATTTAATAAAAGAGAATTCCCCTCCCAAAGCGCCGATTAAGTTTTCAATTCCTGCCATTCCATCGCCCATTTTCCCATATCCAAGATAAACAATATCCTTATAGACGTTGCATGCCAATTCCGCGAGTGCTTGAGCGATTTGATCATCCAAATTGGCGGCATCCATTAGAATGATGGTTTCTGAAACGGCCGCATAAAGTTTGACCAAGGTAACTCCATAATTCGCCACAACACCCAAAGCAAAACCACCAATCGGATTTACAGCACCTGCAGCTCCCACACCTGCGATTCCCAATTGCATAAGCGCAACCACTCGTTCATATTCTTTGATCACTCGACCCAGCTCTTTGAGTTGTGCCTCAACCGAAGTGCCTCCACCACCCGAACCATCAGGCAGATTTGCATGCAATTCTCCGGAATCTTTGTTGATTTTAAAATAAGCGGTTGAAGTCAAAGAATCATCAAAGAAAACAATTTCACCGGCTCTGAAGATGCGTCGAGGAAAAACAGGATCAATATCTCGTGGCACTCTGCTATTAAAGGAAGAATCTTTTCGGGCTTTTACGAGCTCCAACAGTTTTTTATCTTTCAATTGGGTCAATGTGCTGTCTTGAAACATTTCCGATTCCAAAACCGCAAATTGCATGGTCTTTTTCATCGTTTCCGTGAAATTGGTTTTCCCTTCGCCCGATCGACTAAATGTAAAGTAATTGGATGTAGGTAAATAATCAAAGGAAACCGTAGAATTTGGTGAATACAATCCCGGTTTTAATTTAATAATACACGATCGGAAACCACTCGGAAAAGTGATCGCATCTTTGGTAAAACCTTCATACAAAGGTTGCATCATCGACAATAACATAGGCGGATAATTCAGCGTTCCTTCTTCCAGAAATTTCACTGCATTTTCGGTATCGCCTTCTCTGTATGCTTTGAACCACTTCTCATGACTGAGCATGGCCGTTAAATATTCGGTAAGACGAATGGATAAACTCGGCGCTTCTCCTTCAAAAGCCATCAAAGCGCCGCCCAAAAACATTTCATGAACTTCATCAATAAAATCACGTGAATGTTTGTAACTTGTCAGTTCCGTATCCCATCCTGCCAATGTACGTCGGACTTTAACTCCTTTACTTTCAATGGTCAAATACAATCCAACGATTCGTTCTCCCAAAAACACATCATTTCTTTCAGGGAATTTGAAGATAGCTTGATTGGAAAGTTCTTTGTCATTTAATTTCACATTCAATGTATGTTCGTCCTTTTCTGCAAAAGAATGATACGTCATCACATAAGGTGGAAAAGTGAGTTCAGAGAGAATGCTCTTAATCTCCTCTAAGACAGCTTCTTGATCCACTGCGGGAATACTAATTAAGTTTGAAATGTTTTTCTTTAATTCATCGTAGGTATAACTACTTTTTACAACTTCAAGAATTAACATCGGCTGGCCTGAATTGTACACTTCCAAATAGTTGGCATCGAATTTATCGTTGTTGTCACCATCCGTCGCGTACATAATTAAATCAAATTCACTTTGTTTGGCTCGTAATAAGGATGTATAAATATCTGAACCCGTTTTTTGCAATTTAATTTCTGCTGCCGGATAAATCTCTCGAATGGAAGCCTCTAAATCGTTTTTGAATTTTTCAATGTATTCTGTTTGTCGATAAGCATGCGGCATACTTAAGGACGTGTCATACAGCACCATAACTTTGGGTGAAATAACATTTTTATCCAATCTACCTACGACCAAATTCTTATTGTCTTTTAATTGAAAATTCGCTGCTGTTAATCCTTCCACATTATTTCCATCGGCATCGGTAGGAAAGATTTCCAGTCGAACTTCAGGAAACGCCATCGGTATTGCATTAATTTTCAAACCGGTAACTTTTTCTGTGTTTCCAGGCAGCAAGCTTTTTTCGGTTTTTTCTCCTTCTTCCCATTCTTTTTCAAGGATTTCTTTTCCGCTTAAATTAATAGGATCGCCCATTACCGAACGCGCTTGCATAAATTCTGTATCTGCTCCTATTTTCTGAAGACTCAAACTGGGCGTAAAGGATTTTATTTGCGAAATTGTTTGGGTTGCTTGTTGTTTAAAATCCATATTATTTAGGAATTGCAACGAAAGTGTGCTTCCAATTAAATCTTCCAACTGCCAAGATCCGGCAAGAAGTTCTTTTTCAATATGGGATTCATGTGCAGATCGATATGCAAGACGAATTTTCACTTCTTTCTCTACCGACTTTATTTCTCTTGCATCTTTGGCTATCTTCTTCTCATTCTTTGTATGCAATTCTCCCGCTGGAATGGATGGGTCAAATACATGCGCATATCGATCTTCTCCATCCACCAAATACGCAACCGAGGGTATAACTCCACCACTGGGAGCTCTGAAATCATTTCCAAGTCTTTCGTACTCAAAGTCGGACAAATGCGCCATGAATTGATTTTCAAAGCTACTCGCTAATTTCTGAGAATCCGATATTTCTTTGACCGTACCATTTGAACTATCAGCACCCAAACTCTTTTGCCAACTTTTCATTTGTTCCTTACTAATTTTGGGATCAAATTCGGGTTGATAGGTACGAAATACAATGTCCTTGAGTTCGTCTTCAGAAAACGCAATGTATTCATTCACGACTCTTGCTTCAAACCCAGCTTCCACCAACATATCTTTTAAGATTTCAGCTTTTTCGCGGGGTGTGGCCATTCCACTTCGCAAAGCTCCATCCACACCGTGCAACACGCTGTTTTCGGCATATCGCATGAAATAATAGATTTGGGGTAGAACTTGAAAATTGTCTCTGACAAATTCGGTCATTGCTATTGGGTCTTTGGACGCAATCAATGCTTTTCGTCTTCCAATCAAATGATCGGGACTTTTTTCAAGTACTTCAATCATTTGCCTCCAAATGCCAAAAGGGACATCGGCGGTTGCTAACAAAGGGACGGTTGAAGTTTCTTCTCCTTCTTTGTTACAACTGTTGCAGCTTTGTAGATAAGGCGGAATCCAGATTAATCCACTTGCCAAGGCGATTTGCTTGAGAAAGTTCCGCCGGTTCGTTTCGTTTTTCATGATAAATTATTTTAGTTAAGAGAGAACCAAGATAATAAATTTTCACCTTAATAAAAGAACCGATTTTCAGAATGCATCGCTCATCCTACATAAAAGGTATAAACATATTAAAACAACACAAAAAAAGTGAGCTTTTCTGGCTCACCTTTTTTTGTGTTATTTCTGTCTTTTCAACAGCTTATTGATTGAAGTCAATTGTATCTTTTTCGGTATGACTTGTATTTACATTTTGCATAGGATCCACATAATCTCTCGCTTCTGAATAATCATAATCATACGTTCCGCCCATGCTTCCATAGGTATGGAAACCGGTCAACGAAGAACAATCCCATTTGCTATCTATATCATCCGGTTTATCAAATTTATCATCCGGAAGAACGCCGAATTTTTTCCCTTCTTTGTAAACGTTCTGCATATAATACGCCCAAATCGGTAATGCCGTTGCAGCACCTTGCCCTCGTGCGGTACTTCTAAAGTGCGCAAAACGGTCTTCGTTCCCAACCCAAACTCCGGTTACTAAATTAGGTGTTAGTCCTATAAACCATCCGTCTGAGTTGTCGTTGGTCGTTCCGGTTTTGGAAGCTACTTCACTGTTGATTCCGTATTTTGTGCGTATCCATTTACCGGTTCCTCTGTCGGTTACTCCTTTCATCAAATCAATCATGGTGTAGGCCACGAATTCATTGATAACTTCCCGTGTTTCCGGTTGATAGTCTTTGATGATTCGACCGGTTTTGTCTTCGATTCGAACGACTAATTCGGGTTTGATA
Organism: Weeksellaceae bacterium; assembly: GCA_041676545.1. Classification (GTDB taxonomy): domain Bacteria; phylum Bacteroidota; class Bacteroidia; order Flavobacteriales; family Weeksellaceae; genus Moheibacter. The sequence goes on from JBAYRQ010000014.1 coordinate 60,455, forward strand.
TAAATTCCTCCGTTGGCAAAGGTGCTCATTGCTCCTACCATTTCATACACCGTCAAATCAGCAGAACCCAAGGCGATGGTGTAATCTTTGGGAATGTTACTTTCCACACCTAAATCTCGTGCGGTTTGAATTACGGGTTCAACACCTGTTTGCGCAATCAATCGTGCGGTTATAACGTTGGTAGAGAAAGCAAGTGCGGTTCGCAAATCTTGACTTCCACCGTATTTCCCGTTGGCATTTCTGGGTCTCCAATTTCCAATTTGAAATGCATCGTTCGAAATGGTATTACACGGCGTATAATTCATTTGATTGATAGCAGTTACATACACAAAAGGCTTGAAGGTGGACCCAACTTGTCTTCGTGCTTGTTTTACGTGATCGTATTTGAAATAATCCCAATTAATTCCACCCACCCAAGCTTTAATGGTACCGTCTTTGGGATCCATAGACATCATTCCCACTTGCAAAATATGTTTGTGGTATTTTATGGAATCCATCAACGACATGTCTTTTCTAAATTCAACACCATCCCATGTGAATACTTTCACAGAGTCTCTTTTTCGGTTAAATTCAGTAAGGATTTCTTCATCTGATTTTCCAATTTCTTTCCAGTGTCGATACATATCTGTATTACGCATGGAACGTTCAAAAATCCGTTGTCTTTTATCTTCCGCCAATCCATAAAATGGCGCTCTTGGATTGTTTTTATGTTCTTCGAAAAACGTTTTTTGAATGGTTTTTAAGTGTTTGGCCACTGCATCTTCAGCCAACTTCTGCATTCTTGAATCCAGGGTAACATATATTTTTAAACCGTCTTTGTATAAATTGTATTTCTTTCCGGTTTCTTTTTCTAAACCTTTAAGATATTCCTGAATTTCTTTTCTTAATTCATTTTTATAATACGCTGAGTACGATTCACTGATGGTATTAATTTCTTGGTGTTTAATCCCCAAGGGTTTTGCTTTCGCAACTTCCGCTTCCTCTTTGGTTAGAAAATTATACTTAACCATTTGATTTAGAACAATGTTTCTTTCTTTAGTTGCGCGCTCAGGTGCTCTCATCGGGTTATAAAAAACTGGATTTTTCAACATCGCGACGAGCATTGCTGATTGATCCAGGGTTAACTTATCGGTAGTTGTACTAAAATATACTTTCGAAGCCAATTCCACTCCATTTGCACTGTAAATAAAATCGAATTTATTCAAGTACATCGCAATGATTTCTTCTTTGGTATATCTTTTTTCCAATTCTGCTGCAACGACCCATTCCTTTAATTTCTGAGTAGCTCTTCCGAATTTACTACTGGATCGATTTACGGTAAACAACTGTTTGGCTAACTGTTGGGTAATGGTGCTCGCACCTCCAGACGAACCGCCGGATGTAACAGCTCGAAGGGTACTTCGGGCGTCAATTCCTGAATGTTCATTGTATCGAATATCTTCTCTTGCCAAAAGTGCATCCACCAAATGAGGAGGTAAATCCGCATAGGTTATTGGAATTCTTTTTTCAGTTTCAAATCGGTCAATCAATACGCCGTCGGAAGAGTAGATCTCCGAAGACACATAAATATCGGGATTTTCTAATTCCTGAACATCGGGCATTTCACCCAAAAGTCCATTTGCGGTTCCCCAAAAAAGTAAAAACACACCCAAAAGAGCAGCTATAAATAATCCCCAAATTGTTATAAGCATTCTCTTTACCGAAAATGGCTTGGATTGTTTTTTTGACTTCGCGGAAATTTTTTTCACTGTTTTCATTCTGAGTCGCTTTTGTCCACAATTAAACTTATATCTTCTATTCCAACCAATTGATTCTCACGCATACCGTGCCAAACTGAAAGTTTGTATTCACCTGTATCTTTCAACGCTATATTTTCTCGATAAAGTAAGTACAGTTCTTTCAATCGATTTCCTGAACCTACCCATTCTCCATCTTGAAACGCTAAATAATACTGTAAAGTATCTGTGAATCTCTCTCCTTTGGGTGTTGTTAATTCCGTAAAAAGATAAAGATTACTATATGGGAATTCATCGTTGTTTCTGCTCAATAAAAAGAAATCATACTTTGTGAGTGTGTCTTTCACTTCAAATTGAAATGTAACCGCAGAATCCTTGCTCCAATTGTTATGAACGGATTTCTGCTGCTGATAATAATGAGGTGAATCACATTGTATAAAAAGCAAAGCGGATGCTAAAATTAAAAGGAGTTTACTGATTTTCATTTCGTTTATCGCCCGGATTTGGTTTATTCTTTTTCTTGAAATTTCTTGGTTTATTTGTTTTCGGTTTTGCCGCTTTGTTTTCATCCGTTCCAAAACTTGGACCTTTTGCTTGTGAACCTTTTGTTTGAGGACTTTTTCCTTGAGAACCTCCTTTCGCCTGTGGGCCACCTTTCCCTTGTGGACCTTTGGCGTGTGTTTTTTTGGGACTCACTTTCGCGTCCGGTTTATTTGATTTCGGACCTTGTTTTTGCGGTTTTCTTCGGGGTTTTTGATTTTTTCTTTCAAAACGCTCCAAAGAGTTTTCTTGAATTAAATCTACATTTTCCTTTTTCACCTCTACCAAATCTTTTGCCAAATCTTCCAAAGAAGCTGTTTTCGCTCCTTTTTTGGTGGTTTCAATAAAACCTTTGGCTTGATCAACCGTGAATTTATACCAACTAATTCCTCCTTGTGAATATGAGAACCACATTTCCTTTTTGAAAACATCAATCTTCATGCAATTCGCAATTCCTTTTACGGTTTCAAACGTACTTTCCATGGGTGGAAAATCGTCCAAAGCGTCTAGGTAGGAATCCAATTCATAATTTAAACAGCATTTCAGTTTTCCGCAATTCCCCGCTAATTTCTGAGGATTAATTGACAATTGTTGATACCTCGCTGCCGTTGTGTTCACCGATCTAAAATCAGTTAACCACGTTGAACAACAAAGTTCACGACCGCAGGATCCAATTCCGCCAATTTTTGCGGCTTCTTGTCGATAGCCGATTTGCTTCATTTCAATTCGAACATTGAATGACGCCGCGAAATGTTTAATCAATTCCCGAAAATCAACCCGACCCTCTGCTGTATAATAAAAGGTAGCTTTCGTACCGTCTCCTTGGTACTCCACATCGCTAATCTTCATTTCTAAACCTAGTTCAGCGGCGATTTTTCGCGCTGTTTTTCTGGTTTCATCTTCTTTTTCTCGGAACGACTGCCAAGTTTCTATGTCCTTCTCATTGGCTTTTCTGTATATTTTACGAACTTCTTCAGAACTTTCTTCTACTCTTTTTTTACGCATTTGTATTCGCACCAATTCACCGGTGAGCGTAATTACTCCTATATCATGTCCACTCTGCGACTCAACTGCCACGATGTCACCTATATATAAAGAGAGATTGTTTGTATTTCTAAAAAAATGTTTTCTATCGTTTTTAAATCGAATTTCTACACAATTGAAAGCCTCCTGCCCGCCTGGTAAGTGCATGTTTGACAACCAATCAAATACATCCAATTTACCGCAACCAGAAGCGGGACCGCATGATCCGTTACTTCCACAGCCTTTAATCTTTGAACCATTACTTGTCGTTCCACAACCTTCACAACCCATAATCTGTAATATTTCCAACGTACAAAGATAGAAAAATAATAGGTTTAACTATTGTTATTCTTATTTTCCGAAAACTTCCTCAAAAGAATACGTCGCATCCAATCGAATTCCTTTTTCTGTTTCCTTTACCGTAGCAAGCTCATGATAGCAGTCGTGTTCGAAAAACAAGACATATTCTTCACGCGCTGCTTTTTGCAGAAAATCACTCTTCTCTTCCAACGTAAGCAAAGGACGGGTATCATACCCCATCACATACGGCAAGGGAATATGACCGGCTGTTGCAATTAAATCTGCAGCAAAAACAATGGTTCTTCCTTTGTACTTAATCACAGGCAACATCTGCTTATCGGTATGACCATCGACAAAAATCACATCGAATCCCAATGGAGAATTCACCAAAAGATTTCCATTTTCTGGTACATCTACAAAATTCAAATGGCCAGATTCCTTAATCGGCACAAAGTTTTCGGATAAAAACGAAGCTTTTTCTCTAGCGTTTGGAACCGTTGCCCATTTCCAATGCGCTTCATTGCTCCAATACTTTGCGTTTTTAAAAGCCAATTCATAACCTCCTTGATTTTCATCCCACTGAATCGCGCCACCACAATGGTCAAAATGCAAATGCGTCAAAAACACATCCGTAATATCCTCTTTTGAAAAACCATAAAATGCCAACGAAGTTTCCAAGTCGTGATCGCCCCATAAGTCATAAAACCCAAAGAATTTCTCGGATTGCTTACTTCCAATTCCACAATCGATTAGAATTAATCGTTTTCCATCTTCGATCAACAAGGCACGCATACCTAAATCGATTCTGTTTTGACTGTCTGCAGGATTGGTTTTCTGCCAAATGCTTTTTGGAACTACGCCAAACATGGCACCACCGTCTAGTTTAAAATTTCCAGTTTGAATTGGGTATAGGTTCATTTTAGGATTTTTTGATTGGTACAAAAATAGAAAAATTAAGGAAGAATAAAAGAACTGTTTCTGTTTGGTAGAATTTAGGGATTATTTCATTCTATTTTAAAAATACAGGTTTAAAAAACCATAGTTCAAAACTGAAAAAAAATAACTTCAAATAATTTTCAATCTGTTTATTGCTAATTTGATAAGACTTATTATCTTCGCAAAAAGTTACGATTTTATTAGTCTGATGAAAACAATTAAATTCTTCCACCCGGAAGGAAAATTTACTTACTACATAGAGAAATGTTTCTGCAAAGTAGTGTACGTGGATCAACAACATCAATTACTTATTGAAGTTCATTCTACCGATGATTTGGATCATGTGGAAGAGGATTCCTTGCAAAATGAATTTTCGCAAGTTATTCTTACTATCGATGATTTCCCTGTTCCGTTTGAAAACTTGGACGAATTGGTCGGTCAAACCATTGACATTCCAACCAGTTATGTTGAAATCGAGGATGAGGAAGGAGAATTGGATGATTATTTATACACCCATGTCAATTTTTCAGAAGAAGATTTCGAAGCAGATGACAATGAGCTCAGCTTTTACAAAAATGAAGCAGGAACCCTTTGTTTGAAGTGGAAAGGACGCGTTCAGAACTTCACAGAACACGACGATGAATACATTCCCTTTGAGTTGGAATGTGAATTTTCAAAGCCAAAATTCGAGATAAACGATTAGTTTTCTGTCGATCGCACTGAAATTTTAATGTCGGTTAATTTTATACCTCACCGACCTTACTTATCTTTGTCCCTCGCAAAAATTAAAACATGAAAACCGAAAAAGATGAAAAGCTTCGTATAGAGGCCCTACGCTATCACGAAATCGGTAGAAAGGGTAAAATCGAAGTTGTACCTACCAAACCCCATGATACCCAAAGAGATCTGGCACTTGCCTATTCTCCGGGTGTAGCTGCGCCGTGTTTGGAAATTCAAAAAGATAAAAGTGCTGCTTATAAATATACGGCCAAAGGAAACTTAGTGGCTGTTATAACCAATGGAACCGCTGTTTTAGGACTGGGTGACATCGGGCCAGAAGCGTCGAAACCTGTGATGGAAGGAAAAGGTTTGCTTTTCAAAATATTTGCAGACATTGATGTATTTGATATTGAGATCGATGAAAAAGATCCGGAGAAATTCATACAAACCGTAAAAGCAATTGCGCCTACCTTTGGAGGAATTAATTTGGAAGACATCAAAGCACCTGAAGCTTTTGAGATAGAAAGAAGATTAAAAGAAGAATTGGATATCCCGGTCATGCACGATGATCAACACGGAACCGCTATTATATCCGCCGCTGCCTTATTAAATGCATTGGAATTAGCAGAAAAAAAGATTGACGAAGTTCGCTTTGTAGTGAATGGAGCTGGAGCTGCTGCCGTTGCTTGTACCAAATTATACATTGCACTTGGAGCCGATCCCAAAAAGATATTGATGTGCGATAGCAAAGGAGTAATCCATCATAAAAGAGAAAATTTAACGTCGGAGAAAATTCCATTTGTACGCGAAACCGACATCACCACTTTGATGGAAGCCATGAAAGGAAGCGATGTTTTCATTGGCCTATCGAAAGCGGACGTTTTGACGCCAGCGATGTTGATGGAGATGAATGAAAATCCGATTGTTTTCGCAATGGCGAATCCAGATCCAGAAATCGCGTACGATTTGGCAATGGAAACTCGTCCGGATTCCATTATGGCAACCGGTCGTTCCGACTATCCGAATCAAGTAAACAACGTTTTAGGTTTCCCTTTTATTTTTAGAGGCGCTTTGGATGTTCAGGCGACGAAGATCAATGAGGAAATGAAATTAGCTGCCGTTCGTGCGTTGGCTGATTTAGCAAAAGAACCCGTTCCCGAAATTGTGAATATGGCCTATAAAATTGGCAATTTGAGTTTCGGGAAAGAATATATAATTCCCAAACCATTCGATAATCGTTTGATTACACGTGTTTCTATGGCCGTTGCAAAAGCAGCAATAGATTCGGGTGTAGCGAAAAAACCAATCAATAATTGGGCGGTTTATGAAGATGAATTGTTGAATCGAATGAACAACGACGAGAAGTTGATTCGAATGTTGCAGAATAGAGCGAAGCAAGATCCTAAAACCATTGTTTTCAGCAATGCCGCGGAATACAATGTTTTGAAAGCAGCTCAAATTGTGAAAGATGAAGGAATTGGACATCCAATTCTTTTGGGAAATAAAGAGAAAGTAAAAGAAGTAATGCGGGAATTCGATATCCAGTTGGATGTTCCGATTATTGACCCCAAATCCAAAGAGGCTGAAGAACATGTAAACAAATTGGCAGAAATGTTATGGAAAAAGCGTAAACGTAAAGGAATGACGCTTTACAATGCCAAACGATTCTTAACCAACCGCGATTACTTTGGATCGATGATGGTCGAAGCGGGTGATGCCGATGCTTTCTTGACAGGAAGTACACGAAGTTATGCAACTTCACTAAAACCGATTCTCGAAACAGTAGGTCCAGCAAAAGGAGTGTCTAAGGTGGCAGGAATGATGATTGTGATGACCAAAAAAGGACCTTTGTTTTTTGCAGATACCGCAATTAATTTAGAACCTACGGCAAAGGAATTGGCGAAAATTGCCCGAATGACCGAATATGTCGTTCGTGGAATTGGAATTCGACCGCAAATTGCAATGCTTTCGTATGAGAATTTTTCCGGACGAACGGAAACCTCTAAAAAAGTACAAGAAGCCGTTGCGTTATTACATAGATCCCATCCGGATATGGTTGTGGATGGTGAAATTCAACCTGACTTTGCATTAAATGAAGAATTAATATCGAGTAATTTCCCTTTTTCAAAATTAAATGGAAAAAGAGCCAATGTTTTGATTTTCCCTAACTTGGCCTCCGGAAATCTTTCCTATAAAATTTTAAGAGGAATTGAAAACTCAAAAGTAATCGGCCCGATTTTATTAGGAATGAATAAACCGATTCATATTTTACAAATGCGTTCCACGATTGATGAAATAGTTAATGTAGCTACAATCGCTGTTTTGGACGTTCAACAAAGAGAAAAATGATTGCACATCTAAATGGGAAACTAGTTGAAGCACACCCAACTCACCTGATTATAGAATGTAACGGCGTGGGATATAAAGTAAACATCAGCTTAAATTCCTATGCAAAAATTGAGAAAAAAGAAAATATCAATATTTTCACGCACTTGATTGTTCGCGAAGATGCACACATACTGTATGGATTTCATTCGCAACAAGAAAGAGATATATTTTTGAAATTAATATCGGTAAACGGAGTAGGTCCTGCTTCGGGAATGATGATGATTTCTTCCATGGAAGTGGAAGAGATTATAGAAGCCATTGTGAATGCAGATGCGAAGGCACTTCAAAAAACAAAAGGGATCGGGACAAAAACAGCCCAACGAATTATCATTGATTTGAAAGACAAATTAGAAGGAGAGGAATTTTATTTTAATGTTAATTCGAATAGTTCTAAAAATAAATCTAAATTTGAAGCGTTAACAGCATTGGATGTTCTTGGAATACCAACTAAAACCTCAGAAAAAATTCTGGAAATTGTCCTAAAAGACAATCCAGATGCAGCTGTAGATGTGTTGGTCAAAGAGACGCTTAAAAGACTATAGCTTTTGAGAAAACTTAATTTATACATGAAGAAGATGAAAAGCTTTTTACCGATAATAGTATTGCTACTATCTTTCGGAATAGCTAATGGACAGGAGCCTGATGAGTCAGATACCTTAAAATATCCAATTGGCAACCAAACCGGTGGTTTGTTTTTAGATAATCAGATTCAATATGAGGTGATTTACGACCCCATAAAAGATCAATATGTTTTGTATCCAAAAGTGGGAGACATCATAGTGGGTCAGCCAATCTATCTGTCCAGTCAGGATTATATGGATATAATTCTAAAAAGAAACATCGATTCCTATTACCGAGAAAAATCAAGAGCGTATGACGAAATGTATCGTTCCAGTGCTTTTGGGGATAAGGAAGAAGAGTCTGGAAACATCCTTCCGAGTTTACGAATTAAAGGAAAAACCTTTGAAAACATTTTTGGAGGAAATGAAATTCAGCTGATTCCGCAAGGATCGGCTCAACTTGATTTGGGATTATTTATCCAAAAAATTGACAATCCGCAACTACTACCACAAAATAGAAATACGATAACCGTTGATTTACAGCAACGTATTCAAATGAGTGTTTTAGGAAAAGTGGGAGAAAACTTGCAATTAAAAGCTAATTACGATACCCAAGCTGGTTTTGGTTTTGAGAATGAAATGAAACTTCAGTGGAAGAATATGAAGGATGGAGGTGAAGACGACATCGTTCAAAACATTGAAGTGGGAAACATCAGCATGCCTTTGAATACTTCTTTGATTACAGGAGCACAATCGTTATTTGGAGTTCGAACGGATTTGCGTTTTGGAAACACCGACGTATCGCTTGTATTTTCGGAGCAACGTTCGGAATCCAAAAACATCACCGTTCAAGGAGGAGGAGTTTTAACGGATTACAAAATATATGCGGAAAATTACGACTACAACCGTCACTTCTTTTTAGGTCAATTTTTCAGGGATTCGTATGATAATGCACTTACAAACTATCCACAGATTTCCAGTGATATTGTTATCACGCGATTGGAAGTTTGGCGAATTGATAGAGGAAATGCCAATCAAGAAAATAGAAGAGCCACCCTAGCGATTCGAGATTTGGGAGACAATGGAAGTGCGCCAAGCAACGGCACGCTTTACAACCAAGTGAGTAATACCGGTGGAATTCGTGAAGCGAGTTCGGCACGATCGATTATGAATGGATTTGCTTTTGGAGGTCAAACTTACCAAGAAGGAGAGCATTATTTAGTCAATGAAAACGTTAAGAAATTAAGCCCAGGTGAATATACCTTCTATCCTTCTTTGGGATACATCTCATTGAATCAACCGATGGTGGATGGGGAAGATCTTTTGGCTGTTTCTTTCCAATATACCCGAAATAGCACTCCCGGGACGATATACAAAGTGGGTGAAATGTCGGATGAACAGAATCAATTGTTAATCACCAAATTAATCAAACCCAATACCACAGTAAATACCGCTTCACCAATGTGGGATTTAATGATGAAGAATATTTACTCCATCAATGCACTGACGATTTCGCCCGAGGATTTTATAATGAATGTTGAATTCAAAGACAACAGTGAGAATTCGTCGGGAACGATCAATTATTTACCCAACACACCTGTTCAAGATCAAACTCTTTTACAGGTTATGAATATGGATCGTTTGAATCTGAATGGAAACTTACAAATGAGCGGAAACGGTCAATATGGAGATGGAATTTTTGACTTTATAGAAGGAGTAACCGTTGATTCCTATCATGGAACCATTATATTCACCACCGTAGAACCTTTTGGTGGTCACTTGGCGAATGTATTGGGTGATCCAAACTCGAAATATGTTTTTAAACAACTTTACCGTCAATTGCCCAACACTTTATCCGCCGAGAAATTAGCACAACGTTATAGCATAGCTGGACGTTACAAAGGAGAAGTGGGTGGTGGAATTCCATTGGGTGCATTCAATGTACCGGAAGGATCCGTAAAAGTTACAGCAAACGGAATGGAATTAATTGAAGGCGTTGACTATACGGTTGATTATCAATTGGGTCAAGTTACTATTCTCAACGAACAACTAAAAAACTCAGGCGTTCCGATTAATATTAGTTTAGAAAATCAATCTGCATTTAATATGCAGAAAAAACGATTTATTGGACTAAATATTGACCATCATTTCTCAGAAAACTTCCTTTTTGGAGGAACGGTAGTAAATTATCAAGAACGACCGATTACGCGAAAAGTACAATTTGGATCGGAGCCGGTGAGTAATACCATCTTTGGATTGCACACGAATTACACCGGTGAATCCGAACTTTTAACCCGATTAACCAATAAGATTCCCGGTATAAAAACCGATCAGATTTCTCAGATTAACTTTAGTGCAGAAGGAGCTTATTTAATGCCTGGACAAAATAGTTCAACCGGTGGACAATCTTACATTGACGACTTTGATGATTCGCAATCTCGAATTAGTTTGATGGATGTAGGTTCATGGAAATTAGCAAGTGTTCCTGGAACACCCGCTGGATATACCGGAACAGCACACCCTTTCTTCCCGAACGGAACAACCAATGATGATTTATCCTATGGAAATGGACGGAAACTCATGTCGTGGTATAGTATTGACCCTCGTTTTTACGGAATTGGCGGAAATACACCGGCTGGAATAACCGATGCTGAACTTTCAAAACACAAAGTTCGACGGGTTGAATTAAAAGAATTATTCGATCAACGTGATGTGATGGCAGGAACGGCTTCCTTCATCAATACATTTGACGTTTCATTCTATCCGTCATTAACAGGGCCTTACAACGTTAATCCAGCTGCTACCGACACTCAAAATTGGGGTGGTGCGATGCGACCGATTTCAATTACAAACTTTATAGATTCCAATGTTGAATATTTAGAGTTCTGGATGATGGATCCGTATGCAGATGGTGGTGCAGGAAGTGGTGACTTATTGATTCAACTTGGAAATGTATCGGAAGATATATTGAAAGACGGGCAAATGATGTATGAAAACGGAATGCCTCATTCAGGAAATGGAGCAGCCGTTACAACCTCAACTTGGGGAAAACAACCTCAGAATTACCCTATTATTTACGCATACGAAACCGAAGGAGGTGCTCGAAAAGAACAGGATTTAGGATACAATGGATTGAATGATGCCGAAGAAGCAGCCGCTTACGGAATTTCAAACTTCAATCCGGTAACGGGTGAAAATGACCCGGCGTCGGATAACTATGTTTTCCACATGGATGACCGTTGGGGACAAACCAACGAAGCCGGATCAATCATCAGCCGATACAAATACTACAACGGACCGCAAGGAAATAATTCCACTGATAATTTACTGCATTCATACAGCATGCAGCCCGATGCGGAGGATATTAACTTGGATTACAACTTAGATCAGACCGAGCTTTACAATCAATATACCGTGAAAATTAATCCATCAGATTTAATAAATAACACGAGCAATCAGATTGTAGCGACAAAAGAAGTAGAAGTAAAACTTCCAAACGGCCAAACCGAAACCGTTAAATGGTACCAAATGAGAATTCCAGTTGATAACTTTGATACCGATATCAATGGAGATGGCGCGGATGACCTTGTGACTGACGATCAACTTTCGGCAGCGAAGAGTGTGTTATCTTCCGTTCGTTTTATGCGTATTGTAATGCGCGGATTTTCACAAGAAACAACCCTTCGTTTTGCAACGATGGATTTGGTACGAAGCAATTGGAGAAGATTCCCAAAAACTTTATTCCCAATTCCAGGTTCAACCAGTCACGAAGAAGGAGTAGATCCCGATGATATGTTGGCGAACTTAGAAATTGGTGAAGTAAATATCGAAGAGAATTCCACCAACGTTCCACCGTATGTATTGCCTCCAGGCATTCAACGTGAAGAAATGCAAGGAACTACGGGTTACCAAAGTCAGAATGAAGCTTCAATGGTTTTGAAAGCGAAATTAAGCAGTTCAAGCCCGACCAAAGCAGTGTACAAGAATACCAATTTGGATTTGAGAAAATACAAACGATTGGAAATGTTTGTTCACGCCGAAGATTTATTGGACGCTACCAATCAAAGTATTGATGAAGATACCAAGCTTTTCATTCGTTTGGGAAGTGACTATGCGGACAACTACTACGAATACGAAATGCCTCTAAAATATACAGCCAAAACACCGGATGCAAATCCAGAACGAATTTGGCCGATTGAAAACCGTATCGATTTGAGTACAGACTTCTTTGTGGATGCAAAGAAACTAAGAGACCAAGAAGGACTTGTTAGTGCACTTGAACGATTCACTTTCATTCCGGATGAAGCAGATCCAACCAAAGTTATTTACGTGAAAGGACGTCCGTCCCTAGGAGGAGTTACTTCCGTTATGATTGGACTTCGTTCAACCAATAGCCAAAACAAAGAAGTATTGGTTTGGGTGAATGAGATGCGATTAAGCGAAATCGATAACAGTGGTGGATATGCTGCCATGGCGAGTTTAGGTTTCACTTTGGGCGATTTTGCACAAATTCAAGTTTCAGGAAGTATTAGTTCTGCTGGATTTGGTGCGATTGATCAAGGACCCAGTCAAAGAAATCAAGAAGATTACAGAGATTATGCATTAAATGCACAGTTGAAATTGGATAAATTCTTACCCAAAGAATGGGGAATGGAAATTCCATTTAACTTCACCATGAGTGAGCAATTTGCAGATCCAAAATACAATCCATTAGATAATGATATTTTATTTGATGAAGATCCAAGAAAAGAGGAATTGAAAGATGTGGTACGAACGTATTCCCAACAGAAATCCTTTACTTTTAGTAATATTCGTAAAATTAAAGTAGGCAACAACAAGGCGAAATTCTATGACCCTTCTAACTTTGCACTATCCTTTATGTATGCGGATGCGTACAACAGAGATGTATTTACTGCATATAATTTAACCAAGAATTTGAAAGCTTCTTTAAATTACAACTACAGTTTCCCTACGAATTACATCCGTCCATTGAAAGATTGGAGAGCGGTTCAGGATACGGCGAAATCTGCGAAATACTTGAAGTTCTTAAAAGAATTTAATGTGAATCCATTGCCAACGAGATTGTCTTTCCGAACGGATATTGACCGTATTTATGCAGAACGTCAATACCGTGATTTGAATCAATTCTTTGGTGGATCTTCGTATTTATTCCCGGTTGCATTTAGTAACAACTTCTTATTCTCTTGGCAGTACAACGTAGGTTTTGATTTAACAAAATCCTTGCGTTTGGATTATACTTCATCGACCCGAACATTGAACGACGGTTCTGCTTTTGAATATGCGGACAAAGGTTTAATTTGGAATAATTTATTCAAAGTAGGACGACCGGTGAATTATGATCATCAAGTTCAATTGAATTGGAAAACACCAATTCACTTATTCCCATACATGAGTTGGACGAGTTTGGAAGTGGGTGTAACCAGCAATTACAACTGGATGGCACGCTCGACCGTATTCTTAAATGCACCGAACACAAATGGACAAGGTTTGGGGAACATCGCTCAAAATGCAAACAACTTCAATATGATTGGTAACTTTGATTTACCAAAATTATACACCGAATTCAAAGGCTACGGGAAAATGGATTCCATCAAACGTGGACGAAAGAGAGAAGTTGATTCTTTAACTAGAGCCTACGACGGATTAAGCATGAAAGCTTTACGTAGAATTAAAAAACCGTATAAATTCAAAAATAAATTCAGAGGACAAGATTATGCATGGATGATAGTTTCCAGTGTGAAACGGGTTCAATTTAATTACAGCCAAACCAATGGAGCAGTCGTTCCAGGGATTTTAGCCGAACCCAATTTCTTTGGATTTGGTAAAAACGGCGGCGGTCCTGGAGCTGCTTTCCTTTACGGAACAGAGTTCGACATCAAACGAAGATTGGTAGAGTCTGGAAACGATTGGGTAACCCGAAGTGAACAGTTATTGGAACCGTACGAGATAACCCGAGGAACCAACTTCACGGCGAGTTCTATGATTGAACCTTTCCCGAATTTGCGTATTGACTTGAATGCCAAACGTTCAACCACTTTTAGAAGTGCAGAAAATGCGTTTAACCTCAGAACCTTTGACAATCCGAATATCCGTACCTTTATCGACACTCAACAGAGTTTGAATAGTAGTAATATGGCGATTTCCACTGCGTTTAGTAATCCAGATGCTTTGTTCCAAAGTTTTATGGACAATACGCAGGTGATTTCAGAAAGACTGGGAATGGCGAATGGAATGTCACCCTTGGGCGATGGATATTACGATGGATTCGGATTATCGAATTACGATGTTTTAATTCCCGCTTTCGTTGCGGCGGTAGAAGGAAGAGATGCTCACAAATCATCGTTGGGTTACAACCGTAAAATTCCAATTCCAAACTGGAACGTTACCTATTCTGGATTGATTAATGTGCCAATGATTAACCGAATTTTCAATACGTTTGAATTGTCACATTCCTACTTATCATCGTACACCGTAAACGGTATTCAGTCGAATCCAAACCATTTCAATGATCCCATGGGACGAGATTTAGATAATAACCTGTATTCTAAAAATATTTACGGAACCGTCAATATGATCGAATCATTCTCTCCATTAATGGGTGTGGATATGACCTTTAGGAACAACTTCCAAATGCGTGTTCAGTACAACCGCGATCGTTTGTTAACGATGAGTTTAAGCAACTACACGTTGACCGAAGATTACGGAACCGAGTATGTAATCGGAATGGGGTATATTATCAAAGACTTGAAATTTAAAATGCGTTACCAAGGAAAAAATAAAACGATCAAAGGAGATATGAATTTCCGATTGGATGCGCGATTAAGAGATAGTGAAACTCGAATTCGAAGAATTCTGGACAATGATTCACAAGTTACAGGAGGTCAGAAATTATTATCCTTACAGTTTTCTGCAGATTATGATTTCAGCAAAAACTTGAACTTGAGATTCTTCTGGGATCAGATGATGTCTGAATATAAAATTTCTACGGCCTATCCGATTTCCACCATTCGAGCCGGTTTAAGTTTAACCCTTACCTTTGGGAATTAATAAAACAATATAAAATAAAAATATTTAATGCTATGAATGTTCCACAAGAATTAAAGTACAGTAGTGACCACGAATGGGTCAGAGTTGAAGGTAATCACGCTTTTATTGGAATTACTGATTTTGCACAAGATCAGTTGGGAGACATTGTTTATGTTGACATTTCGGTGGAAGAAGGCGATGATATTTCTGCCGGTGAGGTTTTCGGATCCATTGAAGCTGTAAAAACAGTTTCTGATTTGTTTATGCCTGTTTCAGGGAAATTAGTTGAAATCAATGCAGCGCTAGAAGATGCACCCGAAACTGTGAATTCAGATCCTTACACAGACGGTTGGATTTTAAAAATTGAACTTACGGATAATTCCGATTTAGATTCCTTAATGGATGCGGCAGCTTATAGCGAAATTACAGGATAATAAAAAGAAAGTTTATGTAAAGTATATCTTTTGGGCATATGCAATCCTACTATTGGTAGTAACTCTGATGCCTACCGATTTGATTCAATCCCAAGAAGAAAGTTGGTTTACAAACTTTTCATTTAAACATGGAGACAAAGTGATTCATTTCACTTTGTTCTTCATTTTTACTGTTCTCCTCTACTTCACAACCTACTTTAAGAAAAAAATACACCTACTTGGCATTCCAATTCTACTCGGAATCTGTATTGAACTTATCCAATATCTCATGGGAATGGGACGAACTTTCGATATTTTAGATATTATAGCCAACTCTTTAGGCGTGATACTCGCGTATAGACTTATTGTTAATAATAATAATAATAATTAGTTGCTCCTTAAAAAAAAGGAATTTTCTTTTTTGAGTTTGGAACGTTTTTTCTAAAAGCAGAATTTTTTGAGATGAAAAAATAGGCTACAAGAATTCTATTTCAAGGTTCCGTATCATTCGCAAAGCGATGGTTGTAAGGTGTCTTCCAACTTTTTTAGCTTGTTTGGCTATTGGATTTTTTGCCATTTTAGGCTTCACGCCCAGTTGTTAGCTGACTTTGGTGTAGCGTTGTCTTTGTATAATACTCCCTAGAATTCAGACCATTAGTTAAAGATTAAAAAAAGTATTAATTTTAACTAAAAAGAAATGAAACATAAACGGAGAAAATTCACAGTAGCTTTTAAGACAAAAGTAGTGATTGAAGCATTAAAGGAGCGTGAAACGCTACAAGAGTTATCAAAACGA
>JBAYRQ010000015.1:0-70357 GCA_041676545.1 Weeksellaceae bacterium
TCACGTTTTACGTTGTTTCGACAATGAAAACATAACCCATGTCGATGGATCAATTAATCCTGTGCGCGACAAGGAAACCATTGATATTGAACTTCAATTAAAGGATCTTGAATCCGTTGAAAAACGAATTGAAAAAGCCAATAAAATGGCACGAGTAGGAAACAAAGAAGAAAAAGCGATTGCTGATCTTTTAATTTCTGCGAAAGCGTTTTTGGAACAAGGAAGAAACCTTCGTGAAATGGATTTGAGCGAAGAAGATGCGGAAATCATCGATAGCTTGCAATTAATTACCTTCAAACCTGTACTTTATTTATGCAATGTTGATGAAGAAGCTGTAAAAAACGGCAACCCCTATGTAGATGCGGTAAAAGAAGCGGTGAAAAATGAAAATGCAGAAGTTTTGGTTTTGGCAGCACAAATAGAAGCCGATATTACAGAATTGGATACGTACGAAGAGCGTTTGATCTTTTTGGAAGAAATGGGATTGGATGAACCTGGTGTAAACCGTTTGATTCGTTCCGCTTATTCGTTGTTGGAATTGCAAACTTATTTTACAGCCGGCGTAAAAGAAGTGCGTGCATGGACCATCAAAGAAGGATTTACAGCACCACAAGCGGCAGGAGTAATTCACACCGATTTTGAGAAAGGTTTTATTCGCGCAGAAGTTATTTCGTACGAAAACTTTGTTCATTACGGTTCAGAAGCCAAAGCAAGAGAAGCTGGGAAATTAAGCGTGGAAGGTAAGTCATACATTGTAAAAGACGGCGATGTGATGCACTTTTTGTTTAACGTTTAAATTTTTAGGAGTCCTCACTTTTTGTCGTTTTCTGAATTTTGAATAAATTGCATATTCTTTATCCCACCTAATTGGGTAGGGATAGATTTAAATAAGGGAGCATGAAAAAGTTTTATCTTAAATCCTATTGGTTTTGGTTACTTTCAAAGAGCATTTTTATTATCATGCTTTTACTAAGTACTTTAAACATATTGGGGGAAGGAAACTTAAAAACGCCTGAATTAATTGTCAATTTGCTTGGACTAATCGAAGCGTTTTTATTAATGGCTACGCTCTCACAAGACTTTTTCTTTTTGAAGAAATTCTACTTTTTAAAAACCATTGCTGGAAGCTTTTTGATTTTATCGGGAATGGCACTAATCATTTATTTAAGTACAGTTTCCGAAGATTCGCAAAGCACCTTTTATTTATTAGGCTTTCCGTTTGGAATTTGGCTAATTTTAATTGGCTTTTTTGATTTACTTCGCATTCAAAAAGCAACTCCCTAATAAATCAGTAAAAAAGTATTCTTTACCTAACAGAAAACGACATTTTGTCAGACGGGTGCGAGTTGGTATTTAATTTGACCATTGAAACTCCAAATTAGAATGACTATGACAAAGGGAAATATTAATGTTTCGGTGGAAAATATCTTTCCACTAATCAAAAAGTTTTTATACAGTGATCATGAAATTTTTCTACGGGAATTAATTTCAAATGCAACAGATGCCACACTCAAATTAAAACACCTCACCAACTTGGGTGAAGCCAAAGTTGAATATGGCAATCCAATCATCGAAGTAAAATTAAACAAGGAAGACAAAACACTTCGAATCATCGACCAAGGTTTGGGAATGACAGCAGAGGAAGTGGAAAAATACATCAACCAAGTCGCTTTTTCAGGTGCTGAAGAATTCTTAAACAAATACAAAGATTCGGCAAATGATGCAGGAATCATAGGACATTTCGGATTGGGATTCTATTCTTCATTTATGGTTGCAGAACGCGTCGACATCATTACGAAGTCATACAAAGACGAACCGGCCGTAAAATGGAGTTGTGATGGAAGCCCTGAGTTCACCTTAGAAAAATCAGACAAAAAAGACAGAGGAACAGAAATCGTTTTGCATATAGCCGAAGATTCCACCGAGTTTTTGGAGGAACATCGAATCCGTGAATTGTTGTTGAAATACAATAAGTTCATGCCGATTCCGATTAAATTTGGAATCAAAACTGAGGATTTACCTCTTGCCGAAGATGCTGCAGAAGACGCTGTTCCTGAAACGGTAGAAGTAGATAATATCATCAACAATCCCAATCCAGCTTGGACAAAAAGTCCTACCGAATTAACGGATGAAGATTATTTGAGCTTCTATCGGGAAATGTATCCGATGCAATTCGAAGAGCCTCTTTTCTGGATTCATTTGAATGTAGATTATCCGTTTAATTTAACTGGAATTCTATTTTTTCCACGTTTAGGAAATAACATCAATATCGATAAGGATAAAATCCAATTGTATCAAAATCAAGTGTATGTAACCGATGAAGTAAAAGGAATTGTTCCTGACTTTTTGATGTTACTTCGCGGTGTGATTGACTCTCCCGATATTCCACTGAACGTTTCTCGTTCATACCTTCAGGCAGATGGTGCAGTAAAAAAGATCTCGCAATACATCACCCGAAAAGTGGCGGATAAAATGAGTTCTTTATTGAAAGATAACCGAGAAGAATTCGAACAGAAATGGAACGATATCAAAGTAGTTTTGGAATACGGAGTTGTTTCGGAAGAGAAATTTGCAGAGAAATCAGATAAGTTTATGCTTTACCCAACGGTGGAAGAAACCTATTTCACGTGGGATGAGTTGAAAGATAAAATCAAAGACAACCAAACTGATAAAGATGGGAATTTGGTGATTTTGTATGCAACAGACAAAGACAGTCAAGATGCGTACATAGAGTCAGCAAAGGAAAAAGGATATGAAGTTTTGTTGTTTGATTCGCCGATTTCCTCACATTTTATTCAACGTTTGGAGCACGCCAATGAGAAAGTGCAGTTGGCACGTGTTGATGCAGATCACATTAACAATCTGATTAAAAAGAATGAAACTGTTATTTCTCGACTTTCAGACGAACAAAAAGAGAGTTTGAAAGGAGCAATTGAAAGTTCGATAGACAAGAAGAAATACACGATTCAACTGGAAGATTTGAGTCTGACAGATGCTCCGTTTGTAATTACACAGCCCGAGTTTATGCGTCGAATGAAAGAGATGCAACAAAACGGCGGTGGCGGAATGTTTGGAATGGGTAATTTCCCCGAAATGTATAATTTGGTGGTAAACGCGAACAGTGATTTAGCCAATGAGATTTTGGAAAAATCCGAAGAAGAAAAATCAGAATTGATTAATCAAGCTTTGGATCTAGCAAAATTATCTCAGAATTTATTGAAAGGAAAAGAATTAACCGATTTCATTAAGCGAAGTTTCGAGCTATTGAAATAAGTAAGTTAACCTATAATTTTAGAGCCTGTTCATTGTAAAATGAACAGGCTCTTTGTTTTAACAAACCTAGGCTCTATACGGATTACAGAATTTCACCCATCCTAACACCTCACTCCACAAACCTATGAACTATTGGATAACAACACAATACAATCAAAAAAATAAATTAATAAAATGTTAAAATTTTCAAACAACGTATTAGTAAAATCAATATATTTGAATATACTTAAAACTTATTTATGAAAACCAAACTAATTTTAACTGCCTTTATTTTCACATTTTCTTTGATTTTAAAAGCGCAATTGTACGTTACGGTCGATTCGTATCAAGAAGCCGTGCTTAATCCTAACACCCAAGATTGGGATTTAATTTCAGAAAAACAAGAGGTTTCTATATTCCAATTGGATATGGAGATGACTACTTTATTGCATACGGTAAAAGGCTCAGAAAATGTCAGTTGGTACACAGTTACAAAGTGGGAATTCGATGATGAAAAATCCACGTATTTCCTTATCGCGAATACTCTTGAGGACGATGTAGAACACATAATTGGAATCGATGGAATTAATATGATGTTATCCATCATGACAGAGAAAAATGGAGTACAATCCGTTACCGGTCACAACATAGTTGACATACAGTTTGAAGAATAATATGAACTCCTCCAAAAATGAATAAATCCGTTTTAGATACTTTTTCCAAATTCAAATCCTAAAAAACACAGTATGAAAACCAAACTAATCCTAGCTACACTACTTTTCACCTTTTGCTTGTTTGCAAATGCGCAATTAGTCATTAAAACCGATGTAAGTCAAGATTTATACTTTGACACAGAGTTAAAAGATTGGCAAGTTGTTAAAGATCATGATGTTCCCACAATTTTTAAATTAGCTGAGGATATGAAAACCCTTTCTTATACCGAGAACGGGGTAACGGATGATTTCACAATAAAAACGTGGGAGTTTAATGATGAAAAGGCTGTTTTTGACTTAATTATCCATGATACTTCCTACAACGAATTCACTGTCATCATTGATGGTATTAATCTTTTTTTATCGATGACTACCCAAATAGAAGGCACAGATTTTATGCTCCTTTATAATATTGTTGACATCATAAATGAGAGTGAAGAATAATTTTACTTTTGAGTAGAAGTCCTTTTTGGCGAATAACTTTCATCGCTTAATTCCTTTCGTAATTTTCGGATACATTTAAGGATTTCATCTCTGTTTTTAGCACTTTTAATCCATTGAGGTAAACGACTTGCCATACTTTTATTCTTATTTGGGATTCGTTCTCTCAGCTCTGCTTCTACATATTTTTCAAGGAAGTCCAAATGGTCTAAGTTCAATGCCCAAAGCATTTCACCGCAACAAGGGATTTCTAAATAATCTTTCAATTCTACGGAAATGGGTGCGAGTTTAAATCCATCTTCCACTTTCTTGAATTCTTTGTGGTAGCCACAATGAATACACGAAATTTTCATTTCAAAAAAATCAACCGGTTTTGAACATTTCGGGCAATTGACGATCCGATAATCGGAGAAATCACTGGCAATTTTGCCTTTATCTTCAAACCTTTTTTTATTCATGTTTTCTAATTCTTCTTTAGCCTAAACCTTTTGTTTTTAAAAAGTAAAAGAACAATAAGAACCATCCGACAATCATAAACAATCCGCCCAAAGGAGTGATGGGACCTAACCATTTTAGGTTAATTCCCCAATGGTCGGCAAAAGACAAAAGATAAATACTGACAGAAAAAACAAAGGTTCCAATAATTAAACTCCAAGCAGCACTTTTTTCCAAAGTCGATCCAAACTGAAGGGTTAAACCGATGATTACCAAAAGTAAGGCATGATACATTTGATATTTCACACCCGTTTCAAAACTGAGTAATTTTTCGGCCGGAAGAATTTTCTTAAAAGCATGCGCACCAAACGCACCTAGAATCACCGAAGTTGCACCGTATAAAGTACCAACTAACAAAACCAACTGTTTCATTTCTTTAAATTTAGTGTAAAGATAGTTTTATCCGCTAAACTATGAAAAATTCCATCGCCCGAATAAATACGGAGATTTTCTTTTATTAATTAATTGTAAATTTGGACCATGCAAACAATCATTCAATATATTTTCATAGCCTTTGTCTCAGTTGTAGCCGTGGTTTATGTCGTGAAAATGATACGGGATCTAATCGTTTCGAAGAAATCCCAGCCCAAAGACTGTGGCGGTTGCGACTCCGAAGTAGATGAATCCCCAAAAAAGAAAGGATGACTTTTTAGGTCATCCTTCTGTTAGTGTAATGTAATTTATTATTTAGCCTTCTGGAATTTCTATCGGCACATTAATTTTACCTTCGGTCACTATAATTTCTTCACCTGGAACTCCATTTGTGAATTTCGTAATCGTTCCACTGAATGTTCCTTTCACTCGACCTGTTGTGTCACCTTCACCCAAATCAATGGATGTAATGGTCAAAACAACCGGTAAATAAGTATCTGAAACCGGATCGTAATTCGAATAGAAATCCGATGGATTGTTTGTAGTTCCTAAATTCACTTTGATTTCTACTAAATCTTCTTCTGTAAAAGTATCAACACCAATTCCTCCTGGAATCATCAAACTCAATGTTTGAACTTGATTGGTGTTCTCACCCGAAATAATAGCGCCAGTAGTAAT
Source organism: Weeksellaceae bacterium (assembly GCA_041676545.1). Classification (GTDB taxonomy): domain Bacteria; phylum Bacteroidota; class Bacteroidia; order Flavobacteriales; family Weeksellaceae; genus Moheibacter. The sequence goes on from JBAYRQ010000015.1 coordinate 5,952, forward strand.
CCCTTGTGCATTTGCGTTGGTACTGAAATCAAATAATTCATCGTTAAATTTCGCTTCCAAAACCCGATCGATATTTACAACCGGTGTAAATTGGATTTTCACAAATTTACCATTGGTTAAATTCACTATTTCATCCGTCGTTAAATTCATTACCGATCCAGAAAAAATCCCACTTACAAATCCTTGACTGTTGTTTACCGAAGTTATGGAAAGATTAAAAGACAAAGGAGCGCCGTCCATCCCAATGTTTGTAAACACGCCGTCTTGGGTCATAATCGTAATCATGGCGCCATTTAATTCGGTATAATTTCCAGTTGCTAATACTTGTGGAAGAGTAATCGAAATGGATCCTCCCGCAGAACTAGTTCCGCTTATATCACTTCCGCCAGACGAAGAGGTGGCCTGTGTGACTTTGCCGAAGTTTTTAAAAACTCCGTTCATATCTACAGAATATGAACCGTCTTGGTCTCCTGTTAAATATTCATCTCCGGGGGTTTGCAATTCGCCGTCGGTACAACTCCATAATAATCCGAATGTCAGAAAAGCAAATAAAAAATATTTAGTCATGTTTAATTTTTTGATAAAAATAGATAAACTTTGAAATAATTCAACGAAATCTACAGAAAACTATTGTATTAATACCCATCTTTTGAAATATCATTGGATACAATTTTTAATGCAGACGATGTTCCAATGCGTTTCACTCCCATTTTAATCATCGTTTCTGCCTCTTTTTTGGTACGAACTCCACCCGAAGCCTTCACAGAAAGTGGACCCGCATTTTCTAGCATCAATTGAATAACTTTTTCATTGGCTCCATTGGGTTCGCCATTAGGTGTTTCATAAAATCCAGTCGATGATTTGACAAAAATAGTTTCCAATGGAAATTCACTTAGCTTGGATACCGAAATATCTCGAATTAATTTAGTAATCGCTACAATTTCAGCATCTGTTAAAGCCGCTGTTTCAATAATCCACTTGACAACTTTATTCGATTTCAAACAAATACGCGAACAGTATTCAATTTCTTCTTTGACTTTTTGTAAACTTCCATTTTTAAAAGAAGTATAATCCACCACAAAATCCAACTCATCCGCACCGTCAGCAATGGCTCTTTGTGCTTCCGAAATTTTCTCGTCCAATGAGTTTCTTCCATTCGGAAAATCAATCACCGTTCCTAATTTCACATTGGCCTCCAACTCGTCAATAAACATTCGTAGAGAACGCACATAGTCAGGACGTACCATCACGGCATAGATGCTATGCTCAATCGCTTCTTGGGTCAGTTCCCGCACTTTCTTTAACGTATCAGAATCTGACAGCCCACTTTGCTGCGGTGTCTTTAAATAGGTTGAATCCAAATATTTTTCAATATCCATACATCTCAATTTAATAGCTTACAAAATTAATGATTTAAAATTGCATAAATAGGAAAATGATCGCTATAACCTCCCAAATATTTTGTTCCGGCATATGTTCGAAACGGGGAACCTTTGAATCGACGATCCCAATCTTGAATCGATTTGTCTTTGTAAATATGTGCGGATTGAAATTGAATGAAATTTTCGGAGTTTGTGAAAAATGATTTCGAAAATAACATTTGATCAAATAGAATCCATCGACCTTCATGTTTCAACGTTCCATTTCCATACCTCATTTTCAGCATAGGATTGTAGAATTCGTCATTTTTAAAACCCTCTTCCTCACTGGTTATCAGAATCTCACGCGCATTTTCATCCGTGGGATTTCCATTGAAATCACCCATTACTATAATTTGAGCCAAAGGATTAGCCTCTAAAATAACATCTGCTTTCTTCCGAATCGTTTTCAAAATCAAATTCCGAAAATCTTTGTTGAAATCATTGTCCCGACGTGAAGGAAGATGAATCGTAAAACAATGAATCAAATTTCCTTCTATTTTGAATTGGGTATAAAGTACGTCGCGCGTAAAATCCTCCCTACCGTCTTCTCTAAAAAAACTATTTTGAATCGGTTCCGAATGAATCATTTCCACGAAATTCTTTCGATACAACAAGGCGGTATCCATTCCTCTCTCATCCTGTGATACAAAATGAATGAAACCATAGGCATATTCTTTTAAATGTTCCGATTCCACCAAGTCTTTAAGTACCTTTTCGCTTTCAATTTCTGCCAATCCTACAATCAGAGGCGGATGTCCCGTTTCCCTTAAACCCAATTCACTAATGACGCTACTTATTTTCCACACTTTATTGTCATACCGCTTTTGGGTCCACTTTCGACTTCCGTAGGGTTCATATTCATTGTCTAATTTCTGAGGATCATTGTAAATGTCAAAAAAGTTCTCGGTATTATAAAACGCTATGCTAAATGAGTTCATTCTTCTAATGCTAAATTAAAATGCTGGAGAAATTATCTTTTCTTTTTAAAAAAATCTTTCACCAATTGACTGCATTCCTTTTCCAGAACCGAATCTTTCATTTTGGTTTTCGGATGAAGTTGAATTCCTGCATTTCTAAATCCTCTTTTCTCATCTTTCGCACCAAAAACGACCCGCCCAATTTGGCTCCAATACAGTGCGCCGGCACACATCATACAAGGTTCAAGAGTTACATAAAGGGTACAATCACGTAAATATTTCCCACCGATGTAGTTGGCGGCGGAAGTAATCGCTTGCATTTCAGCATGAGCAGTGACATCGGTTAAAGTTTCAGTCAGGTTATGACCTCTTGCAATGATTTTATTTTTAGAGACAATTAGGGCTCCAATGGGAACTTCCTCCTTTTCCAATGCCATCATCGCTTCATCCAAAGCTTTTCGCATAAAATATTCATCTGAATACAATTCTTCCATCGCATAAAAATACTAAGAATTTAAAACTTTCAGCTTTCGAAGTGTAAAAATTATCGAAAACACTTTTTGAAACTTCGTAAAAACAAAAACTCCGGAAAATCCGGAGTTTTTGTTTTTATAAAAAAATACTTTTTTTATTCTGCTGCACCTTCAGCTGCTGGAGTTTCTCCTTCGGCTGTTTCCTCTCCTTCAGCATCTGCATCATCTTCATCGAGATCCGCAACTGCTGTTCGAGACGTGCGAACGGCTACAACCACCGCGTTGTCTGGGTGAAGAATTGTGAATTCATCCGTACGGATTGATTCAACATAAATCTTTGCACCAATACGCATTGGGGTAATGTCAACAACGATCTCATCGGGCAAGTTTGCCGGAATCGCTCTTACTTTCAATTTACGCATATTAAAACGTAAAACACCTCCCGCAACAACACCTCGTGCACGACCTGTCAAACGAACTGGAACATCTATTGCCACTGGTTTATCATCTTCCAATTGAAAGAAGTCAGCGTGAATAATTCGATCAGTCACAGGGTGAAACTGAATGTCTTGCAAAATTGCATGAACTTTTGTTCCATCCGCTAACTCTAAGTTTACAGTGTGTGCTTCTGGTGTGTAAACCAAACCTTTGAATTGTTTCTCTTCGGTTGAGAAGTGTAAAGGTTCTTTTCCACCATACACAACACAAGGTACTTGGTCAGCATTACGTAAGGCACGACTTGATTTCTTACCCACGTTTTCTCTTTTTACACCTTGAATTGTAATAGATTTCATAAAATTGTTATATAAATTAAATAATAAATTTCGAACTAATTGATTTCTTGCTATGTACCATGTGCATAACATCCGCAAAAAGTGGCGCGCAAGATAGCACTTTTATTTTAGAAACCGATGTGTTTTTTAACGGAATACTATCAGTTACAGCAATTTCAACCAAAGGGGAGTTCTCCAATCGTTCATACGCATTGCCTGATAGTACGGGATGCGTAGCAATGGCTCGTACACTTTTCGCTCCTTTTGCCATGATTAATTCGGCTGCTTTTGCCAAAGTTCCTGCGGTGTCAATCATATCATCCAATAAAATCACATTTCGGTCCTTTACTTCCCCAATCAACATCATATTCTCCACCTGATTGGCGATTTTTCGCTCTTTGTGACAAATAACGATTTCGGCATCCAAATGTTTGGAATAATTGTTTGCACGTTTTGCACCTCCCATATCTGGCGAAGCAATCGTTAAATTATCCAAATTCAATCCTTGGATGTAATCAATGAAAACAGTGGATGCATACAAATGATCTACAGGAATCTCAAAAAATCCTTGAATTTGATCCGCATGTAAATCCATAGTCATTACTCGGGTTGCTCCTGCTACTGTCAACATTTTTGCAACTAATTTTGCGCCTATCGGAACACGTGGTGCATCTTTTCGATCTTGTCTTGCATATCCAAAGTACGGAATTACAACTGTGATTTTATCCGCCGACGCTCTTTTTGCAGCATCACATAACAACAATATTTCCATTAAATTATCGGTAGGCTGAAACGTTGAACCGATGATAAAAACCCTTGTTCCCCGAACGGATTGTTCAAAGGCTGGTTGAAATTCTCCATCACTAAAATAAAGCATTTTTTGCTTGCCTAATTCCTCACCGTAATATTCAGCAATTTTAAGCGCAAGGTCTCGACTACCTTGGGTTGAAAATAAAAGAGCCTGTTGTTCCATACTGTATTGTGTGTTAAGTGGATATTTTGGGAGTGCAAAATTAAACATATTCTCCACCATAATCCAATTTCAAACCCATTATTTTTTAGATATGTTTTATTTGACTGGAAAAAGCAGAAATTAACTCAGTTTAAAACACTTAGAAATAAAAAAAAAGCCCGGACAAAACCGGGCTAAAAATTCTATGAGGAGTTTTTAATATATATAACCTACAACTTGATAGGCTCTGTGTCCTTGGAAATTCACTCTTGTATACAATACGCCGAAATATTCGTAATATTTATGACCGTTGATTCGCACTCTTTCATAATGAGAAGGCAAACTATAAACAATGGCGCCAATTGGCGGTTGTACAACATAGTAGTTGTTTCTGTCCCACGTATAATACGTTCCGTGTGAATAGTAATAATGATTTCCACCGATGTAAATATTTGTATAATCATACGGCAAACGAGGAACCATCATCCCAAAAGGCGCTGCCACTCTTCGGTAACGGTTGTTGTAATTTTGGTAATAATAACCGTCTTCCATATAATAGTTGTAATTATTATGACGAACCGTTGTAAAATTCGGGTTGGAATTTGGGTAATAGTAATTCCGATCTGCTTCTGGACGTGAATAGCGTATAGCATTTCGACTAAAATTCTGAGCTTGCGGCTGGTTTTCAACACGAACCGTTCGCACGCCTTCATTCGGACGGGGATTTGTATTTGTATTTCCTGTACGTGTATTTCCTTGATTCCCACGCACCGGATTGGTATTCGAATTGTTCACAGACGTATTTCGAACGGAAGATGTACTATTTCCTCGAGTGGGCTGTTGATTGGTGTTTTGATTTCCTCGCACCCCTGAATTCGCGCGGTTTCCATTGATTGAATTGGATTGTGTGGAAGAATTTGAGCGTGTATTATCTTGAGTCGTAGTATTTGTACGAACTGCTTTGTCTGAATTGCTTCGAACTCCGTTGTTGGAAGTTCTAACTTGTGCATCGACCATGAGCGTGGTAGCCATCACCATCAATGCGCCTAAAAAGAATCGAATTGTTTTCATATTCATTGAATTTGTTTAGGTATATACCAAATCCATGCTAAACTATAAAATAGTGAGAGATAAAGTGTTAAATGTTTTGGATTGCTAAAAGCGAATTGATGTAACAACCTTTGATCAAGTGAATTAAGGTGATTTATAATTACAGAAATAATCCACTAAAATTACTGTATAAAATTTAAAAACACAGGTTTTCATGAGTTAAAGTTGACTATGCAATTTAAAGTGAAGTTAACACCGAATTACAAATCTTACTTGACTTCAATGTTGCATAATTGTTGTAAACAGCTTTTAAGCCAAGTTTTCCCACCCTTTAATTCCATCTTTTTTCAGCTCTAACAAAAGATAAATTAGTATGATTCCAAGCAATCCAATATAAGATATTGCTCCAGTTCCTATATTCAGATTAATTATTAATGTGATTATACGTGATCCAACTAATGCCCAAAAAGCCCATTTTTTCCAGTAGAACAGAAACACAATTAAAATAAGATCAATAATACTGAGTATTCCGAAAATTAACTCTGTTTTATTTAATTCATGAAGGTTATTTTCAAGAAAGAAGATTTTGGAACTCATTAAATCAGTTAAAAATATAATCCAGATAAAAATAGATAGTAATAACTCCTTTTTTTAGAAGTTTCGGTTAATATCATTTAGTACAGAATTTTAAACTTTCACATAATAACTAGACACACACAAAAAGTCACGCCTATCTTCCTTTTCAATCAAAAACATTGCATTTTCACATACTATCCAAGAAACTATCTTAAGAAAACTCTATTTCTTCAAAAACATGCGCAGTTCTCAAAACCTAATTCTACTCATCAAATGAATTCCAGCCTTGTGCCGTTAAAATCATGGCGGAGTTATCGCCGCTTAACATCAAATAATTTTCTCCGTTTTGTTCGGTTGTATGACCAATCACCGTTAAGTTTGGATTGCCTTTGATTTTTAAGAAATCATTTTGGGAAATTGTAAATAGCAATTCGTAATCTTCACCTCCATTCAAAGCACACGTAATCGGATTTATTTTGAATTCTTCAGCCGTTTTAATCACCGTGGGATCCAGCGGGATTTTCTCTTCGTAAATCTTAAATCCATATCCACTTTGTTTGGATAAATGCAGAATTTCAGACGATAAACCATCCGAAACATCAATCATGGAAGAAGGTTTTACTTCCAGCTTTTCCAATAAATCAATAATATCTCCTCGGGCTTCGGGTTTCAACTGACGCTCAATTAAATAATCGTAACCCGCCAAATCGGGTTGGGTATTTGGATTTACTTTGAAAACTTCATTTTCTCTTTCCAACACTTGCAAGCCCAAATAAGCTGCACCCAAATCACCACTCACGACTAATAAATCATTTTCATTGGCACCGTCTCTATAGCATATTTCTTCTTTATTGGCCGTACCCACAGCGGTAATGGAAAGAATCAATCCACTGTTTGATGAAGTGGTGTCACCTCCTACCAAATCGACTTTGTATTTTTTGCAAGCGATTTGCATTCCGGCATACAATTCTTCTAATGCTTCCAACGGAAAACGATTGGAAACCGCAAAGGAAACCAAGATTTGAGACGGTATTGCATTCATTGCATAAATATCGCTCAGATTGGTTACCACCGCTTTGTAACCCAAATGTTTCAAAGGAACATACGCCAAATTAAAATGAATCCCTTCGACCAACATATCGGTCGAAATCACGGTTTCTTTTTCTCCCAATCGTAAAACAGCAGCATCATCACCTACTCCTTTTTGGGTGGATTCATTGTGGATTTCAAAGGAGTGAGTCAAATGCTCAATCAATTTAAATTCACCGATTTGCTCCAACGGAGTTAAGTATGGTTGTTTATCGTCCAACATAATTAAAAGTTTTTAGGATCTATATTTTGAGGATGGGCGGGCAATTCTTTTAAATCTCTCATCGATAAAACTTTCATGTTTTCTCGATCGAGATAAACTTCCAGTTTTTCTTTCATTTCTTGAGGCGGTGCCATCTTTTTCCGTTCTTTGGTCGAAAACCAAACGCCCAATACGCGTGAATAAGCCAAATGAGTTCCTGTCTTTTTATCGTACAAATTATGTTCAAATTCAAAGATTTCACCGTCTTCCGAATTTCCGGAAACAGCGACTGAAATCATGATTTCTTGTCCTTCATGGGCTTCTTTGAAAAACGAAAATTCTTCTCGTAAAACCGCCGGACCAAATTGATATTTCGCGAAATCAATCAAAGTAATGCCGCACTTTCTTAACAATTCTACCCGCGCAAAGCTGGTGAAATTCATAAAAGAGGAATTTGCCAAATGCATATTTGCATCCAAATCAGACCAACGAACCTTGGTTTCTGCATAATATGTTTTCATCAATGAAAAATTTTGAGCAAAGATACAAAAGGATTCAAAGCAAATAAAAAAGGACTTGCCGCAACAAATCCTTTCATTATTCTATACTTTATAAGAACGATTAATAATAAACAAACGTTTCTGTGTAGTTGTCTTCACCACTAATTTCATTGAAAGTATGTGTTGCAGACGTTGGAAATCCATTTTCATTGTATAGATAAGAGATTGTTTCAACTGCACCATCCGACTCCTCAACTTTTAGTGTATTGTGTGATATCACTCCCATTAATATAGCCATTGGATCCATATAGGGTGAAAATTTATCATCTCTGAAAACGGTTTCAGACCATTCGCCATCTATATTTTCGGTATAACTACAATTGGCATCATTAAATGTATAGGAAGTAGTGGATGTGGGTGAACCTTCTATATTTAAGGTAGTTACCATATTGCTGATTCCACATGGAGCAGAATACGTGATTTGCGAAGTCATTTCTCCTATAATTCCATCTTGTATCGACAGTTTTGCCGTTGTTTGCGTTTCTATTTCAAATTCAGCACTTGTGGTTGTAATAAGCTCGCCTCCTAAATACCCTTTGGAAACAAATTTCACCTTACCTTCAGATGGATATTGATACGTTATCTCAGCGTAACTTCCTTGATCTGTAATATCTGAATGTGAAATTATTTTCGTTAATCGATTTTGACCATCATACGTGTAGGTTGAAAGCCCTTCAAAACTTCCAGTTTGAGTTTTAACCTCTTTTAAAAGCATCTCCACTTCCGGTCCATCACTTCCACCTCCTGTTGGATGGTAACTTTCATCTTCCCAAGGGTCACAGGACTGAAATACAAAGGCCGAAAAAACGACCGTTAAACCCAATGCAATTTTATTTCTCATACGTTTTGTGCTTAATATTTCATAAAATTAAGTTTTTTTGAGTTATTTCAAAATTTTCACGGGATTATTAACTAATTATCGAAGTAATTCATAGATTAATTCACTTTCGTATCCCTTTTGCATTAAATAATTTCGAATTTTCGCTTTTTTCTTAAAACTATCGCGTTCGAGTTTGAGGGATTCCTTTTTCTTTTCAAATAATTCCTTTAGAACTTCCGTATAAATCGCGTCATCAATTTCTTTCAAGCCGATTTCTATTAAATGGAGTGGAACTTGTCTTTTCCTTAATTCGACACGTATTTTATTTCGCCCCCACTTTTTTTGATTGAATTTTCCACGCGCAAAGCTTTTTGCAAACCTTTCTTCGTTCAGAAATTTATTTTCAATGAGGTAAATTAAAATTAAGTCCTTGGCTTCGGGAATCAATAAATATTCGCGCATCTTATTCTCAACTTCCCAATGACAGCGGTCTTGATACGCACAATATTTGGCGAGTTTTTCTTTTATCTCATCAAACGTAAAGGATTTATGCTCCATTTATTCTCTGTAATAAATCCGTTTCACACGCGATGAAATCGAAGTCAACACTTCATACGGAATGGTTCCCATTTCTTTAGCAACTTCCATCACGGTTGGATTTTCTCCAAAAACGATTACTTCATCTCCTTCTTTGCACTGAATATCCGTCACATCTACCATCAACATATCCATACAAACCGTTCCTATGATCGGAACTATATTACCGTGAATATTCACTTTTCCAACTCCATTTCCCAATGAGCGACGAATTCCATCGGCATATCCAACCGGAATGGTAGCGATTTTTGATTTTCGTTCTGCCTTAAAGCGTCTTCCATAACTTACAGTTTCTCCTTTTTCGATTTCTGAAATTTGAGAAATTAAAGTTTTAAAAGTAGCAACGCATTTCAATTTACTTTGAACTTCTTCATCGCCTGAAATCCCATACATTCCAATTCCCAAACGAACCATATCGTACTGATTTTCGGGGAAATGAACGATTCCTGAAGAATTCAATGCGTGTTTGATCGGGTTTATATTGAGTTCAGTCGTGATTTTTAAATAGGCATCATCGAAATTCTGAAGTTGGTGCAAAGCAAAATCTCTTTCTTCCGGTACATCTGCTGTTGCTAAATGAGTGAAAATGGATTTCACGCGAACTAATTTTTGATTTTTTAAGAATTCAATCAATTCATCCAATTCTTCTTTCCGAAAACCCAACCGATTCATTCCGGAATCCATTTTTAAATGAATAGGAAAGGGAATATTGATCGATTTTTCTTTTAATTTCTGAATGAATAAATCCAAAACGCGTTTGCTGTAAATCTCGGGTTCCAATTTAAAATCAACGATGGAAGAATAACTACTTTGTTCGGGATTCATCACCAAAATCGGTAAATTAATTCCAGCTTTTCGTAATTCTACACCTTCGTCTGCATACGCAACACCCAAATAATCGATTTTAAAATGTTCCAAGGTTTGGGCAATCTCAAAACTTCCTGTTCCATAACTGTTGGCTTTGATCATTGCCATCATTTTGGTTTTGGGTTTGATTTTACTTTTAAAAACTTTGATGTTGTGCATCAATGCTTGAAGATTGACTTCCAACAAAGTATCGTGCGATTTCTTTTCTAAAAAAGACGAAATCTTCTCCAATTGAAAAGGACGCGCTCCTTTGAGTAAGATCGCTTCGTTGTTTACGTTCTGAACGCTCAATGTCTTGAAAAACGCATCGGTCGTACGGAAAGTACGTGCATCGGCTTTGAATAAATCACGGTATCGGGGAATGTAATCACCAATTAAAACCAAATCGTTGATTTGATAGGAATTGACCAAATCAGCCACTTTTCGATACAATCTATCTTTGTTTAAATCGCTCTGTAAAATATCAGTGAGCACCAAGCTCTTATGTGGAAACGGTTGTTGCGCCAATACATCCAATGCCACTTTTACGGAATGCAAATCAGAATTGAAGGTATCGTTAATCAAAATGCTATCTCGAATTGCTTCTTTGATTTCCAATCGCATTTCAACAGAAAGAAGTGTTTTTATTTTTTCTATATAATTCTCCACATCCAATCCCATAGCGGAAATAGTAGTCAATGCCGTCAAACTATTATCGATGGAAGCCGAGTCTCTGAACGGAAGCTGATACGTTATGTCTTTTGAATTCCAACGAATCCGTACTTCTTTTCCCGTTGGAATGGTGGCCGTTGAAAGAAGTTGAATGGTGTTGTCTTTTTCTTTTCCGAAGCTGATTTTCTTTTGATTCGCACAATTTTTATCGACCAACTCTTTTACCAATTCATTGTCCGCATTAAAAACCAGAGATTCACACTTTTTAAATAATTTTAGTTTTTCGAGAATTAATTCTTCTTTTGAATTAAAATTCTCCAAATGCGCCGAACCCATATACGTCAAAACACCAATTTTTGGATGAATCATTTCTTCCAACGCTTCCATTTCATTGGGATGAGAAATTCCGGCTTCAAAAATCCCTAATTTTCGGTCGGCCGTAATTTGTAAAACTGAAAGTGGAACGCCGATTTGGGAATTGTAACTTTTTGGACTTCGGACAATGGAATAATCTTTCCACAAAAGTTGATTCAGCCATTCTTTGACAATGGTTTTTCCGTTGCTTCCGGTAATTCCAATCACGGAAAGTTGAAATTGTTTTCGATGGTATTTCGCCCAAATCTGCAACGCTTTTAAGGAAGAATCAACGATGAGATAAGCGGCATCTCGTTCGGGTCGTTCGATTTCTGAAACCACAAAAACTCGAATTCCTTTCTCATACGCATCACTTAAATACTGACTTCCATTTTCACGAAAATCATCAAAAGCAAAGAAAACGCCGTTATTGGGTTGAAAAATCATTCGTGAATCGAAATAAATTTCCTCCACCACACCTGTCGGATTACCAATCAGTTCGGCCGAAATAATTTCAGCCAGTTCCTGTATTCTGTACGAATCCAAAATTTTGAGTTTTTAAAATTAATGAGTTAAATTTAGTAAATCCGCTTGGAATCAAGACGGAGAACTTGGATTTTCTTTCGAATCCTTTTTTCTCTCTTCCCAAAAAGCACGTCGACTCAGTGGTTCATATTCTTCATTTTCACCGAGTTCCACCAACTTATCGCTTTTTATTTTTCGATGGGAATAATGGGCCAAGTTGCCCGTTTTTACGCAGATTGCATGCACTTTAGTCACATACTCCGCCGTTGCCATCAGATAAGGCATAGGACCAAACGGACGGCCTTTAAAATCCATATCGAGTCCTGCAATGATAACTCTTTTTCCTTGGTTGGCTAATTGATTAGCCACATCGACAATTCCTTCGTCAAAAAATTGGGCTTCATCAATTCCCACCACTTGCGCCTCTCCAGCTAAAATCAAAATATTATAGGCAGAATCTACGGGCGTTGCTTCCAGTGCATTTTGGTTATGAGAAACCACTTCCTCCTCATCAAAACGAATATCGACGGCAGGTTTAAATATTTCCACTTTTTGATTAGCAAATTTCGCACGATTGATTCGACGAATTAATTCTTCGGTTTTTCCCGAAAACATCGATCCGCAAATAACTTCAATCCATCCGCTTTGCTTACTGTGGTTTATGGTATTCTCTAAAAACATAGGAAGGCAAAGTTAATTATAAACTAGAATTGTACAATGGTATACAGCGATTATCGGAAAAAGAAAATAGGATAGAAAATGGGACTAATTCAACCTATTTATTTTTTTAATTCTTACTTATTTGAAAACTTCATTTAAGAGTTTTGCCAATCGTAATCCACCTTTCAGAAGTTGTTCTTCCAACAAATCCACATTGTCATAATCGTATTTATATCCAAGATTATCACCCGCTTTTACGGTTGAATAAATTCGTTCGGATTTCTGATAGGAATCAAACAACCAATCCTCCAAACTTTCGGAAGCTAGTTCCCGATTCGTTTTCCGTGAATGAATATCCAAAACTGCGGCAAATTCGGTGTAACTGTATTTTTGAAAATCAACAATTTTCGTATCCCAAACCGAATGTAAATTGGTGGTGTTTTTAAACCATTTTACTTCCAATTTATTTCCTCCCAAATCCTCTTCACGTCCTAAATGCAAAGGTTGATGTGCATCACCAATCAAATGAATGAGAAAATACAAAGCTTCTTGCTTTTCTTTTTCGGACAATTCTTTTCGGTTTTTTAATTGCTCACAAAAAAGTAAAGTTCGTTTGTATAAATTTTCAGTCGTGGAAGTTTTAAGGATTTCATCAAACTGAATCCGGGATTGTTCAGCTGGGAAATTTATAAAATGCCAAGAGTCTGCATGTTTATAACTGGGATTTGATTTTACAAAATCACTCCAATTCGAGTGATATGCCAAAGATTGATTTCCGATAATTTTTCGAATTTCACGTTTTGCTTTTCCAGAAAGATGATTTTCAGCGATTTCAGCAATTACTCTGTGACCTGTAACGCCGAAGGCCAAAACGTTTGAACCTATATTCAAAAACAATAAACTCAAAATGAGTTTTAAGATATTCTTCATAAATAAACTTTGAAAATCAATAATTTAAACGCCTAATATTTTCTTTAGAATCATTTTTGTAATGAGATACGTCGGTTTTACTCCCGTCAACCCTAAACCTCCCGAAGCTAATGTACTTCCGGTTTCCAACGGATTATCCGACGCATAATAGGCGTACATCACCTTTACATCCGGATCAATGTGATTTCGGATTTTGGATGCAATTTGAATTGCTTTTTGATAATGTCCACCTTCCATATCGAGTCCAATTGCTTTCCACGAAGATTCTTTGAAATATTCCAATAAAACGCGATTCTGAAGAGAAGTTCCCAAAACGGTAATCATCGGTCCTTCTGAAATTCCCAATCGACTTCCTTTGAAATCCTCTGCTTTCAACTCATTTTCAAAAACATAATTATCGGTAGGTCCTTCAATAATATGTGAATTTGGAATCATAATATCTCCTTTTTTTCCATCCAATATTCCCGCTTTCCCCATTATGGAAATCGACTTTACATTCATGTAAACCGAACTATCTTTGGTTTTATACGGTTTCAATAATTCATCCATCACCTCAAAAGCCTGTTCACCAAAGGCATAATCCATGACAATTAAAACATCATCTACATCCTTTTCCAATGCAGAAAAAGCGGTGTTTTTTAAATTGGTCTTCTTCAAATCAATGATTTGAACATCCATATTCGTTCCGGATGAATCCGCAATAAAAGTCAATCCATTTTTTTGGCTGAAATCAAAAATCGCATTTCTTAGCTCACTGCTTTTTATGGATGAAATATCCTTGTAAATATCAAATTCATTGAGGGTAGCAAAGTCCTTTTTCAAAGCATCAAAAGAGTACAGCATATTGGAAACACTGTGCATATTGGCGCTAATTATATGAAGCGGACGACCCATTAAACCTTTGTTAGTCAATGTTTTCTTAATCGTATTTGCCCAGGTTTCTCCTATGATATGGTGTCCAATTCGTTCTCTCAAAATAGGAGAAAACGTAATTTCTCTTCGCTTTTCACCACTGTGCTCCATTTGCGAAGTTTGACCCATCCAATAAATTATTTTAAAAAATCGATTCTTATCATCCTCCGTACTGAAGTATTTGTATGCAATCTGAGTTTCATTAAAAGATCGACCCAAAACAGAAGATAAATGCATCAAAGCAACGTCTCTTTCTTGGGTTGTTAACTTATGGTCACCTAGCGCTATCTCTTCAATCTTTCGCCAAATACGGTTTATTTTCTGAGTTTGCTTGTTGTACGCTTTGACTCTGATTTTATCTGCTTCGTTGTACAAAAAAGTTAAGTGAGTCAATGTATCATATACTTCAGAACGACCACGCGTAACTTCAATATTCATTTGACTTTCATCAACGCGGTAACAAATTCTTCTTCTTTTGGGTGGAATTATCGGTCTGAATTTCGTGAAATCTACGCCTTCATTCGAAGTGAAATGGATATACGAAGTTTCCGTAATTCCATCGGGTAAACGATCCAAAACATACATTAAACCGCTTAATTCCACTTTTTCTGGATCGGCTATGGAACCGTAAATTTCCGGATTCAGTTGCAACAATAAGTTTTTAATCATTAATCCCGATTGGCCACTTGGACGATAAACGCCTCGGTTAAACAAGTGACGCATAGATACATATAATCTATCAATGTCCGAAGTAGATTGTCTTGCTTTGGATCTGTTATTAATCATACAGTTTCAATTAAAATTTAAAAATAATTTAGGTCTTGGTTCAAATTAAAACCACTTTTTGGATTTGGATTCTTTTTCCTTGTATTCCGCATCGATTACCATCAATTCATCGTACCATTCTTGACCGAATTTACGAATTAATGCATCTTTCAGGAAATGGGCAACGTTGACTTTGAGTTCTTTTCCCAAAGCACAGGCGTCGGAACAGATGCTCCAAACGTCATAATTAACCGCTGTGAATTTTTTATACTCTTTCAGTCGAATCGGGTATAAATGACAGGAAATTGGTTTTTTGAAATCGGTTGCTCCTGCTTCATAGGCTTTTTCAATTCCGCATTTGGTAATTCCTCTTTCATCAAAAATCACATAGGCACACGCTGCACCTTTTTTCACCAAAGGCGTAACCCATTCGCCGTCGGTGTCTTTTACATATTTTCCTTGTTCTTCAATGGTTTGGATTCCTTCGGGACGTAAAAACGGTTTTATGTCTTCGTAAATATCGTCGAGAATGGTTAATTCATCTTCATTTAAAGGCGCACCGGCATCTCCTTCCACGCAACAAGCTCCTTTACATGCGGAAAGATTGCACACAAATTCTTCCGATAAAATTTCTTCTGAAATTAAGGTATCGCCAATCTGAAACATAGGAATTGTATTTTTATTGACACGCAAAGATAAGAGGATTATTTATTTATCTTGGAATCTGACGCATATTTAAGCCCGTTTTCTCAAAAGCCACAGCCAAAAACCTATATTCTTTTAGATTTGCCCTACTTTTGCAGTGAAATGAAATCCTTATTACAAACAATCAATTTTCCAATCGATTTACGTCAACTGAAGAGAAGTGAATTGGATTCCTTGGCTATGGAATTGCGTGAATTTATTTTGGATACACTTTCGGTAAAACCCGGTCATCTTGGCGCAGGATTAGGCGTTGTTGAATTAACGATTGCTTTGCATTATCATTTTAACACACCCGAAGATTTATTGATTTGGGATGTGGGACATCAATCCTATCCTCATAAAATTTTAACCGGTCGAAAGGATGTTTTCTCAACTTTACGGCAAATTCAGGGAATCTCTGGATTTCCAAGTCGTGATGAAAGTGAATACGATGTGTTTGGAACCGGTCATTCTTCCACTTCAATTTCTGCGATTACAGGAATGGCTCTGGCCAATCAATTGCAGAAAAAAAATAACAAACATATTGCCGTCATCGGTGACGCGTCGATTGTTTCAGGAATGGCGTTGGAAGGTTTGAATCATTTGGGAAGTACAGATTTGGATGTTTTGATCATTCTAAACGACAACTCAATTGGAATTGATCCATCGGTAGGCGCTTTGAAAGAACATTTCTTCAAATTAAAAGACGGAAAAGAAAAATCAATTTTTAAGGATTTTGGGTTTCATTACAAAGGAGTAATCGACGGCCATAATTTTGATGAATTATTTTCGGCTTTTGAAGAATTGGATACACTAAAAGGACCGAAACTTCTTCATGTAAAAACAACCAAAGGAAAAGGCTATCGTCAAGCCGAAGCCGATCAAGTGCGATGGCATTCACCGGGATTGTTCAACAAAGAAACGGGTGAGATTTCCGTAAAAACGAACAATGGATTGAGTTTTCAATCGGTTTTTGGAGAAACCATGACGGAATTAATGCGAAAGAATGAATCAATTGTCGCTTTGACACCGGCTATGCTGAGTGGAAGTAATTTAATTCAAGCAAAAAAAGAATTCCCAAATCGCGTTTTGGATGTAGGAATTGCTGAACAACATTTGGTGACTTTGGCCGCTGGATTAGCGACGCAAGAAATGGTTCCGTATTGTACGGTATATTCGACTTTTTTACAAAGGGCGTATGATCAGATAATTCATGATGTCGCCTTGCAAAACCTACCTGTTGTTTTCTGCATTGATCGTGCAGGAATCGTGGGTACAGACGGATCTACCCATCACGGATATTTTGATATTTCATTTTTGCGTGCCATCCCCAATATGATTGTTTCTGCACCGCATACCGAAAATGATTTCAAGAATTTATTGTTTACCGCTCAGTTTACAGAATCCCCATTTTCCATTCGCTTTCCAAAAGGAAGTATAGAATCCGATTCCCGTCCAATGGAGAAATTGGCTATTGGAAAAGCAATTGAAATCCAAAAAGGAAATGAAATTGCACTCTTGACTTTTGGAAGTTTAGGAAGTCGAATTCAATCCATTTTAAATAAAATTCCAAATAAAGAAAAATTTGGACACTATAAATTTTTATTCTGTAAGCCTTTGGACGAGAGCGTTCTAATCGAAATTTTCAGCAATTATACTACGGTTATAACTTTTGAAGACGGTGTTTTAAACGGCGGATTTGGAGATGCTGTTTTGGAATTTGCAATGACTCAAAATTACAAAGGGAAAATTTACCAAAAAGGTTATCCGGATGAATTTATTCAACATGGAAGTGTGGATGAATTGGAAAAAGAAATCGGTTTGGATGAGGAATCGATTTTGGAATTTTTGGAGGATTTATAAGTCTAATTTTCAGAGGTAAAATAACTACATCAACAAAACCATCAATGTCCCAATTGAAATAAACAACCACAACAAAACGGCCATTACAATAGGTTTTGCTCCAATTGTTTTTAGAATTGCAAACGAAAGACCAGAGCCGATTAAGAATAAGGTTAAGTTCAATCCTGCTTTTGAGAATCCTACAATCGCAGGGCTCATTTTCTGTACAAACGGAATGTAAGTACTCAAAATCATCGCTAATACAAAAAGAGCGATAAACCAAGGAATTTTGACTTTGTTTTCTTTGTTTTTGAATAAAGCGACCGATAAAAACGACAACGGAATAATCCACAATGCCCGAGCTAATTTCACCGTAGTCGCAACTTCCAAAGCTTCCATTCCGTATTTACTTGCAGCACCGACCACGGAACTCGTATCGTGAATCGCAATGGCACACCACATACCGAAACTATGTTGAGACATATCCAGAAAGTTTCCAACATAAGGGAAAATCAACAAAGCAATCGAATTCAAGGCGAAAACGACGGCCAATGCCATTGAGATTTGGTTGGGTTTTGCTTTGACAATCGGAGCAATTGCTGCAATGGCACTTCCACCACAAATGGCCGTCCCGGCGGAAATTAGGTAGCCAATGATTTGGTCAATTTTAAACACTTTGGTCAATAAATAACCCACTATCAGCAAAGAAAAAATACTGACAACTGTAAACACAAAACCTTCCTTTCCAGCATTCAGAGCACTGTTTACATTCATTCCAAAACCCAAACCTACCACGGAAATTTTAAGAAGTTTAGCGGTTAACTCTTGAGTCAAATTCTGGAAAGGATTTCCTACAAACTGCATCATCAAAAAACCTAAAACTAAAGCCAAAGGCGCCGAAACATAAGGCGTTAAACAAAAAAAAGCAAAAGCAAGGTACGTCCCTTTTTGCAAAGTTGGATGGGCTGTAAAGTATTCCTGAATCGAATGTATTAACTTCATGATTGAAATGAATTCGGGTACAAATCTCATCAAATCAATATTCCAAAAGAAATGATAAAAAGTAATTTATGATTACTTAAAGTTATACCCTATCGCGAACTTTTTAAACAAATCTGCCATAGCGGATTTTCCACCTTGTGGTTGAATGAAGTAAAATAAACGTTCGATCGTAACATCTTTTAAATCTATGACTGTGAGCGTTTTATTTTTCAATTCTTGCAAAATCGAGTGGATAGAAAGAAAGGCCATACAATCCGAATAGAATAAATAGGATTTGATGCTTTCTGTATTTCCAATTTGCATTTCTGTATGAAGATCAGTTAGTTTCACGCCGTGTGGTTTCAGTGCAAATGCAATGTTTTCCAAAGTACCTGAACCCGGTTCTCTTAGTAACAGAGGAATTTCTTTGAGATCTTTGATTTCCAATGCATTCTTATTTGCCAAAGGATGTTCGACTCGTGCTGCCAAAACAATTTCATCTTTTATAAAGGGAATATAATGAAATAATTTATTTTTGGACTGGCCCTCAATCAATCCCAAATCGATTTTTTGATGTTGCAAAAGATCTTCAATCGCTTCCGTATTTCGGATGGTCAAAAGAACTTGAATTTCTTCAAACTGCTTGTGAAATTCTGCAAGTAAAGGCGGAAGAACATATTGTGCAATCGTTGTGCTGGCGCCAATTCGTATCGTCCCTTTTTGCTTTTGATTGTGTTGATTGATTTCAAAATCCAATTCCCGATAAATACAAAACAGTTTTTCGGTGTATTTTAATAGGATTTCTCCGGATGTACTTAAGCTAATTTTGGTCCCATTTCGGTTGAAAAGTCGGGTATTCAGATTTTGTTCAATTTCTTTGATGTGCTTACTCACCGCGGGTTGGGTAATATTTAATTCCGTAGCAGCCTTGGTAAAGCTTAATCTTTTTGCCACAGTATCAAACACTTTCAATCGGAAATCAAACATAGTTTTACAAATTATCAGATTTATTTAATTTCTGCTTTTCATAACTTTTCTTCCATTCAAAATAAGCAATAATCGCCAAAACCGTGAAAATCATAAATTGAATCGATGTAATAAGCAAACCTTTGTAAATGAACATGGGAATACAAATCAAATCACCGACAATCCAAAAAATCCAGTTTTCAATTCGTTGTTTGGCCATGAACCACATTCCGATTAAGAAAATAGAGGTCACTAAAACATCCAACCAATTCGCCCAATCCAAATGATATAGTCCTAAATCGACTCCATCCATCGAAAAACTATTGTCCATCCACGGTTTGTAGTAATACACCAAAACGACCACAATCAAACTTATGACAAATAGAACACTTCCGTATATCCAGTCTTTTTTGGTTGCCCAGGACACTTCGACATGGACATTGTCTGTGGAATTTCGTGACCACAAAACCCAACCATAGACACTCATTCCGGTATAATAGATGTTAATCATACAATCACCGAGTAGTCCAAAAACGAAAAGAATATACACATAAATAGCGGTAGAAATAATTCCAGTTGGGAAAACCAAAATATTTCGTTTTAACGAGAAAAACACACTTGAGACGCCTAAAACCACAGCGATAATTTCCAAAACGATTTGGTAGATTTCGTAGGTTTTATAAGGTTCAACGAGGGAAAGAAGAAATTCATTCATAACCAATAAAAAAGGCCCGGACGAGCCGAGCCAAACTATAATTTAGTTCATTAATCTCTTGCCATAAAAATTCGAAGTATGTACCAGAAAAGCAACATCAACGATGCAAATAAAGAAAGTGCTGCAGGAACATATTGATGCGTTCCAAACTCATTTTTAATTTGATGGGTCGAATACAATATACTACCCGAAGCTAAAATAACCATCCCTACCGAAAACCACAATCCAAGGTCAAAGCCAAAGAAGGTTCCGGCGACAATCAATCCCAAAGCAATAAAAAAACCAACGGTTAATCCGGTTTTTAAAATGGAGAAATCTGCTCTTGTTTGCATTACCACAGCGGTTAATCCTACAAACATTGCCAATGTGATGATCGCAGCTTGCATAACCATTTGTGCACCGCCTGAATAATACATCGCCATATATAAGATAGGAACGAAAATTAGTGCTTGTGCGAATATGTACAAAAGAAATCCACCATATTGCATAGATTTCGAAGCATTTTTATAGGTCATATTTTGAGCAACCCATGTGATAGCCATAAATCCACCTAACAATAAAAGCCAAGAATAACCTTGCAAAGAAAGCATCAAATTCACCAAAGGTTCAATTCGGAACATGATGGCTTCCATAAAAACAAAAACCAAAACGCCCACAGCAACATGGGCATAGGTTTTTCTGTAAAACGCAGCTTGCTCAACATTGGTTGATTCAGCAACTAAAACTGGGTTAGTATAATTTTCCATTTGATTCATAATTTTGCTAAAGATAAAAATATTTTAAAAAGGTTCGTCCAAAACCCACACCAAATAATAATCTTCGACCATTTGGTAATAGGCATGGTATTTTCGGGCACTTTTCTCGTCTTCAATCCAACAAGAAATCGCTTTGTTTTCAGTCAATTCAAAAGGTTCTACTTTGTAATGATGCAAGAAGTTCCACAGATTTCCACCATTCAATTTATACAAACCTTCTTTAATTCCCCAAATCACATGCAGATACTCTTCTTCCCTCTCCTTTGGAATCCATAAAGCTTCATCCGAAGAGCGAACAAATTTATCCTTAATATTCAGAATTTTTTCGGGACGGCTTTTCTCAATATCAATTCCTATGTTGTATTTACTCAATCCAATACATACAAGTCCAAAAGAATGGGTAATCGACAATTGTTTATTTGAGGGCAAATAAGGCTTTCCCATCTCGTTGTAATATACATCGAAATCCAACTTCAATTCCCGTAAACATGCATGTAAACCGAGGTATTCCGTGGCTTGTTTGGGAGGTAAAGTCAAGTATTTCATAATCCGATATGGATTTAGATTTAGGTATGCCAACAACTCCTCATCGGTTTCGGTAGTTTCCCAACCGACGATGCGCGTGAATTCATCTTGATATAAAGAACTGATAAGTGGCATTTTATGTTTGGAAAATTAGTTTGTACCTTTGCATTCTTTAAAATTAGAATTCCAAAATTAGATAAAATATTAAGATTATGAGCACACAAGTTGAATACATTCCTTACAAAGTAAAAGATATTTCTCTGGCTGACTGGGGAAGAAAGGAAATCAAATTGGCTGAGGCAGAAATGCCGGGTTTAATGTCGCTTCGTGAAGAATTTGGGCCATCGAAACCTTTGAAAGGTGCGCGTGTTGCTGGATGTTTGCATATGACGATTCAAACCGCAGTTTTAATTGAAACTTTGGTGGAATTGGGTGCAGACGTAACCTGGTCATCTTGTAATATTTTTTCTACCCAAGACCATGCTGCGGCTGCAATTGCTGCTGCTGGAATCCCAGTATATGCGTGGAAAGGAATGAATGAAGAGGAATTTAATTGGTGTATTGAACAAACTTTATTCTTTGGTGAAGATAGAAAGCCATTGAATATGATTTTGGACGATGGAGGTGATTTAACCAATATGGTTTTTGACCAATTTCCTGAATTAACCAAAGAAATCAAAGGTCTTTCCGAAGAAACGACTACAGGCGTTCACCGTTTGTATGAACGAATGAAAAATGGAACTTTGGTAATGCCCGCAATTAATGTAAATGATTCGGTTACTAAATCGAAATTCGATAATAAGTACGGATGTAGAGAATCAGCCGTCGATGCAATTCGTCGTGCTACCGATTTGATGCTTGCTGGAAAAAGAGTGGTTGTTTGTGGATATGGTGATGTTGGAAAAGGAACCGCTGCTTCTTTCAGAGGTGCAGGTTCGATCGTAACTGTTACGGAAATTGATCCAATTTGTGCTCTTCAAGCCGCAATGGAAGGATTTGAGGTGAAGAAATTGGATACTGTAATTGAAACCGCAGATATCATTATTACTACAACTGGGAACTTCAACATCGTTAAAGGAAGTCATTTCAAAAAAATGAAAGACAAAGCCGTTGTTTGTAACATTGGCCATTTCGATAATGAAATCGACATGGAATGGTTGAATTCGAACTATGGCGATACCAAATACGAAGTAAAACCGCAGGTTGATGTGTACACCATCGATGGAAAAGAAATCATCCTATTGGCGGAAGGTCGTTTGGTAAATTTAGGTTGTGCAACTGGACATCCTTCGTTCGTAATGTCGAACTCATTTACAAACCAAGTTTTAGCTCAGTTAGAATTGTGGGTTAATACAGACAATTACGAGAATAAAGTATATATGTTACCAAAGCACTTGGATGAAAAAGTGGCCGCATTACACTTAGCGAAATTGGGTGTAGAATTGGAAACGCTTTCTTCGGAACAAGCGGAATACATTGGTGTAAAGGTGGAAGGACCGTATAAGCCGGAATATTATAGATACTAGGCTTGGGCTTGGCTTCGAGAACCTCAGTTAGAAATTTAGAAAAAATACTTTTATAGAAATAGGAATTCCTCATCAATTTTTGGTGAGGAATTTTTTTTGGATTAATAGTAATAGAAAGTTTAAGCGATAGAGGAGGAAACTACGCTGATAAATTAGGTTAATAATCATGTCATCCCTTCGAGATTTTGCTAATGGATTGAGTGGCTGAGTGATTGAATGATTAATTGGGTACGTGATTGAGGTGGAGAAATTGTATGTTTGGTACAAACAAAAAAAAATCCCAAAAGTTAGACTTTCGGGAAATTTTATTTATTTTTTATGGCGTATTAACTTGCCAATATAGTCACCACATTGTTGCTCATTTCTACAACTCCGCCTTCTACGTCGAAAAGATAAATCAATTCATTGGCTGGAGATTTTTTCAAATCACCTGAAAGTCCTTCAAAGTCAAACGTACTTTTTGAATGAAATTTGATTTTAATGGTTCCTTTCTGAAGAGAGGACACAATCGCAGCGTGATTATCCAACATTTGGAATTCACCTCCTTTTCCAGGAACAGTAACTGAATCTACACTTCCTTCGAAAACTACGCGTTGTGGTGTTATAATATGTACTTGCATTTACTTTAATTTTTATGCATTAACTTCCGCTAACATTTTCTCTCCATGCTCGATTACATCTTCAATCGTACCTTTCAAGTTAAATGCTGCTTCTGGATATTGGTCAACTTCACCATTCATAATCATATTAAACCCTTTGATGGTGTCTTTGATATCAACCAAAACTCCTGAGTTACCTGTAAACTGCTCTGCTACGTGGAACGGCTGTGATAAGAAACGCTGAACACGTCTTGCACGGTGAACCGCTAGCTTATCTTCTTCCGAAAGTTCTTCCAATCCTAGAATCGCAATAATATCTTGAAGTGCTTTGTATCGCTGTAAAATTTCTTTTACGTTTTGTGCACAATCGTAATGTTCGTCTCCTACAATTTCAGGTGTTAAAATTCGGGAAGTAGAATCCAATGGATCTACCGCTGGATAAATACCCAAAGAAGCAATTTTACGAGACAATACCGTAGTAGCATCCAAGTGAGCAAACGTTGTTGCCGGTGCCGGGTCAGTCAAGTCATCCGCCGGAACGTAAACTGCCTGAACCGATGTAATTGATCCGGTTTTGGTCGAAGTAATACGCTCTTGCATCGCACCCATCTCAGTTGCCAATGTAGGTTGGTACCCTACCGCAGATGGCATACGTCCAAGAAGTGCAGATACTTCAGATCCTGCTTGTGTAAAACGGAAAATGTTGTCAATAAAGAAAAGAACGTCACGTCCTTGTCCTGAATCATCGCCATCACCGTCACGGTAGTATTCAGCCAATGTCAAACCAGACAAAGCAACACGCGCACGTGCACCTGGAGGTTCATTCATCTGGCCGAATACGAAAGCAGCTTTGGATTCTTTCATTATTTCTTTATCTACTTTCGATAAATCCCATCCGCCTTCTTCCATTGATTGCATAAATGCATCTCCGTAACGAATAATTCCAGCTTCCAACATTTCACGAAGTAAGTCATTTCCTTCACGGGTTCTTTCACCCACTCCAGCAAATACAGACAAACCTCCGTGCCCTTTTGCAATATTATTAATCAACTCCTGAATCAATACAGTTTTACCTACTCCAGCACCACCGAATAAACCAATTTTACCCCCTTTTACGTAAGGTTCAATTAAGTCAATTACTTTAATACCTGTAAATAAAATTTCAGAAGAAGTTGATAAATCTTCATATCTTGGTGCAGGTCTGTGGATAGGTAATCCACCGACTTTGCTAATATTTCCTAAACCATCGATCGCATCACCAACAACGTTGAAGACACGTCCATTGACAGCTTCTCCAATCGGCATTGTGATAGGTGCTCCTAAGTCTAATACTTCTTGTCCCCTTTGTAAACCATCGGTTGCGTCCATTGCAATACAACGAACGGTGTCCTCTCCAATGTGTTGTTCTACTTCAAGAATCAAAGATTCTTTTCCTTCTCTTGCGATTTCTAAAGCGTCAAAAATTTCTGGAAGACTCTCTGCGTTTTCAAAAACAACGTCAATTACCGGTCCAATAATCTGGGCTATTTTTCCTTTATGGTTTGCCATTATGATATAGATTAAGCGTTTTTTAATTTCGTGCAAATATAAGTCAATCAACTGACTCAAGTCTAATGAATAATAAGATATTTATCATTCATTTGATTTTCTTCGCTATTTTCACCTTAATTACTAATTCTCAAAACATTAAATTTCTATAAATCCTTCCGAAATTTCCCTTTTTTCTTATTTTATCTTTTTCATTCCAAGCCGGAACTTTATCTAGATTTTAAATTAGATGTTTACCTTTGTCGCCGATGAGAATATTTCAAAATATCAAAGAATGTACAAACATTAAGAATCCCGTTCTGACTTTGGGAATGTTTGACGGTGTTCATATTGGCCATCAACATATTATTCATAAGCTAAATCAACTCGCCGATGAAGTAGGTGGTGAAAGCATGTTGCTCACTTTTGAACCTCATCCAAGAATCGTTTTAGGGAAAGGCGCAGATGATTTGCAGCTTTTAACTACGCTCGATGAAAAAATTGAACTTTTGGAAGAAGCAGGATTGCGAAATTTAATTCTCCATCCGTTTACCAAAGCGTTTTCTCAAGTGAGTTCGGTGGATTTTGTGAAGAATTTACTGGTCGATGAAATTGGAATTCACTCAATTATAGTGGGTTACGATCATCATTTCGGGAAGAATAGAGAAGGCAATTTCGAACTTCTCAATCAAATTTCACACGAATTGAATTTTAATTCGTTGATGATTGAGGAAGTAAAATCTGACAATGAACACATCAGTTCCACCCAAATCCGAAAAGCTTTATGGGCAGGAACGATTGAATTCGCAAACAAAGCTTTGGGAAGGAATTATTCCATCCATGGAAAAGTAATTCATGGTGATAAATTGGGTAGAACCCTAGGATTTCCAACCGCCAATTTAGAGATCGAAAAATACAAATTGATTCCAGGAAATGGCGTTTATATTGTCAAAGTATTTCTAAACAATGAGCAATTCAAAGGATTGGTCAGCATTGGTACACGTCCTACTGTCACAAATTCCAATGAAAAGCGAGTGGAAGTGTACATTTTGGATTTTGACCGTACCATTTATGATGAAAATTTAAAAATTGAATTCTATCATAAAATTCGTAACGACCAAAAATTTAACTCTTTGGACGAACTGGTTCTTCAAATGAATCAAGACAAAATGGATGCTGAAAACTATCGTTTTATTTCTTAATCAACTTTTTAACTTCGGTTTTCCCATTTTCCAATTGAACTTTCAACACATAAATTCCTGTTGGCAAATCACTAATATCCATTTGATAAAGCGTGCTGTATTTACGAATAATTTTTCCCGGCATCGAGATCAACTGCAATTGTTTTACCGGAATTGTAGAATCAATATTCAGAATTCCAGACGTAGGATTTGGATACACTTTCACCAAACTTTGGTCAAAATCGACCACACCCAAACACGCTTCATAGGCTTCACTAAAATCAGGAATTCCGTAACCCATTTGAGAAGTAGGATTTTCATACAAACTCGCGGATTCTCTCACTTTCTGCATTAAACCTGTGGGATGATAATTCGGAAAAGCTTGAATTAAACACGCCATGGCTCCAGCCATAATCGGTGCAGAGAATGAAGTTCCACTGGAATAATTTATAGATCCATCGGGCTGAATCACCGCCGCATACGAACCCAGCGCATCAACATCCGGTTTAATTCGACCATCCGAAGTGGGTCCATACGATGAAAATCCTGCAGGATTATTGCTTGAATCAACAGCTCCAATTGTTAAAACACCCACACCATCAGCAGGTGCTGTAATGTAATGCCAAGGTTGATTTCCAGAATTACCGGCAGAAACCACAATCATAATGCCTCGGTCTGCAGCAAATTGAGCACCCCGTGTAATGTAGGTGGTTTCCCCATCCATATCATCGTAAACGTAGTTGTAACGTGGATCATCAAACTCATTGTAACCCAAAGAAGTGCTGATTACATCCACTCCAATACTATCTGCAATTTCTGCAGCTGCAATCCAAAAAACCTCTTCATCCGGCATTTCGTGTGTATTATCTTCCGTAATATACAAGTAGTAATCTGCATCTATCGCAGTCCCTACATATTGATTTTCAATGTATCCACCAATGGTTGAAAGCACTACAGTACCATGACTTCCGCTTCCGTAAATATTTTCATTTTTTCCAGGAAAATTATATCCTCCTTTTATTTGACCGTTGTTGCGGATATACGCAAAACCGTCTTGGGTATTCACTCCCGGAAAACCGTTGTCAAAAACGGCGATGGTTACTCCTTCTCCGGTGAATCCTAAATCGTGTAAAAAGTCCAAACGGATTTGTGTAACTTGGGTTTCTGTATAACCGTAATTAAAATCCATGAAATTAAACGTATTCGTTTGAGGCTGATCTTCACCTGCAAATTTATCCTGCAACTGCGTTCCCGTATTAATTTTTGAGGCATCCCGAACAAAGGAGTCAACGCCTGAAACAAATGACAAAGCTTCTGCCTGCGCGACTTGACTGTCAGTGCACCATGCAAAAACACCGTTAAACCATTTTGAAACTGCAAGTGGCTCAATTCCCAAAGCTTCGACCTGAGAAACATAGGTAGTTTCAACTGGAACATCTTGCATATTTAATTCAATCGAATATTTCGCTCTTCGGTCCAATGCTTTTTGAGACAACATCAACGTTGGATTTGCAAAATACGTTGCAGATGAAGGTTTATCCATGAATTTAATCAATACCAAATCTTGTGAAAAACCGAGCGTAGAAAAGAGAATTAGTAGTATGTAAAGGATCGTTTTCATTTGTGCGTGTGTTAATATTAAGAATGCAAGTTAGTTATATTTTTAAAAACATCGTATCAAAATAATTTCACACTCCAAAAAAATTACAATCATTTACAATCTGCAAACCCAAATATAACGTATTGAATTTAATAGAATTAAAATCCCAAACAATTGGATTTCAAAGTCGATGGATATAAAAAAAATCGTGTTTGCAATCAATAAGTCTTATATAACAAACTCCATTAGCTCAATACTTCTTCTTACATTTGCAACAAATTTATAAATTACAAATTATGCAGCTTTCCAAAAGATTGCAAAAGTTAAATCCACCTGCAACCATATTGATGACCCAAAAAGCACGGGATCTAAAAAGCCAGGGTAAAGATGTTATTAGCTTAAGTATCGGTGAACCCGATTTTGACACACCTGATTTTATAAAAGAGGCTGCCAAAAAAGCGATCGACGAAAATTACTCACATTACACGCCTGTTGCGGGCTATCCAGAGTTAAAGGAAGCGATTTGTCAGAAATTCAAAAGAGAAAATAACATAGAATACCTACCTTCTCAAATCGTCGTTTCAACCGGTGCAAAACAATCGATTTTTAATGTGTTTCAATCCATCATTAGTAAAGGGGATGAAGTGATTATTCCTTCTCCTTATTGGGTAACATATACAGACATTGTTTTACTTTGTGGAGGGATTCCTGTTTATGTAGAAACCACCGTAAAAATGGATTTTAAAGCGAGTGTAGAAATGTTGGAAAAAGCGGTCACTCCAAATTCAAAAGCCCTAATTTTTAGTTCGCCTAACAATCCAAGCGGTGCCGTATATACTTCAGAAGAAATTCATGAAATCGCAAAGTTTGCTAAAAAGCATGATTTGATTGTTTTATCGGACGAGATTTACGAGCATATTATTTATACCGATAAACCGCGAAGTATTGCAAGTTTTGATGAAGCTTACGACCGAACGGTGACCATAAACGGACTATCCAAAGCGTATGCAATGACTGGTTGGAGAATTGGATACATCGGCGCACCAGAATGGATTGCAAAAGCCTGTGAAACGCTTCAAAGTCAAGTTACATCCGGAGCCAATTCAATTGCACAGCGTGCAGCAATAACCGCTTTGAACGGGGATTTAATTGAAATTCAATATATGATCGATGCTTTTAAAAAGCGAAGAGAATTAATGATGCAATGGGTAAAAGAAATTCCCGATTTTAAATTATCTGAACCCAAAGGTGCTTTTTATATTTTTCCCGATGTAAGTGAAACTTTTGGACGAACAATCAATGGAAAAATTATTGAAAATGCAGATGATTTATCGATGTTGATATTGGAAGAAGCACATGTCTCAACGGTTTCAGGAAGCGCATTTGGAAATCCAAATTGTTTACGAATTTCGTATGCTGCTTCTGAGCAAACGCTGAATGAAGCTATGCGAAGAATTAAGGAGCTTCTTAATTAATTGCTATTTTGTGTGATACATGTCACACAGAATGTATTGATTTCATTGTATTTTTGTAGTTTGAATTTCTTATAATTCATTCAAATTCAATTAAAAATGATTACAACAGATATACTCATTATTGGAGCAGGACCTACCGGATTATTCATGGTTTTTGAAGCGGGTTTATTGAAAATGCGATGCCATATCATCGATGCATTACCTCAGCCCGGTGGACAACTTGCCGAATTGTATCCGAAAAAACCAATTTTCGATATTCCCGGTTATCCAACCGTTGGAGCGGGAGAATTGATTGATAATTTAATGGAACAAATCAAACAGTTTGAGCCTGGATTTACGTTGAACGAAGTCGCTGAGACTGTTGAAGAACAAGAAGACGGCACATTTATAGTGACCACCAACCGAGGGACGAAACACCATGCAAAAGCGATTGCAATCGCTGGGGGATTGGGTAGTTTTGAACCGAGAAAACCCGAATTAGAGAATTTAGCGAAATACGAAGAAAATGGCGTAGAATATTTTGTTCGGGATCCTGAAATGTTCAGAGACAGACGCGTTGTGATAGCAGGTGGAGGAGATTCCGCATTGGATTGGAGTATTTTCTTGGCCGATGTCGCTTCGGATGTCACTTTAATTCACCGAAGAAATGAATTCCGTGGTGCTTTGGATTCGGTAGAAAAAGCACAAGAATTGCGGTTATTGGGGAAGTTAAATTTAATCACGCCTGCAGAAGTTCGTGAACTTCATGGAAAAGACACCTTAGAAGCCATTACCATAGAGAAAGAAGGTGAAAAACAAGTTTTAGAAACCGATTTCTTAATTCCTTTGTTTGGATTATCTCCAAAATTAGGTCCTATTGGGAATTGGGGATTGGAAATAGAAAAAAATGCGATTAAAGTAAACAATGCTTTGGATTATCAAACCAATCGCAGTGGAATTTATGCGGTAGGAGACATCAATATTTATCCTGGAAAACTTAAATTAATCCTTTGTGGATTTCACGAAGCAACGATGGCATGTCAAAGTATCTATGAACGATTGAATCCTGGAAAAAAATTCATTCTAAAATATACCACTGTGTCTGGAGTAGATGGATTTGATGGCTCTCGAAAAGAAGCCGAAAAAGCAGTGGTGAAAACCATAAATTAAACCCAATATATTTACTATTTTTGAACACTGAATTGCGTAAATTCAATTCGCAAATTTATATACACCTCAAACAAATTATTACATGAGCTTATTAGTCGTAGGAACCGTTGCTTTTGATCAAATTGAAACTCCATTTGGAAAAACCGATAAAATTCTGGGTGGCGCTGCTACTTTCATAGGTATTGCATCTTCAAAATTAGGTGTTAAAACAGGCATTGTTTCTGTAATTGGAGGAGATTTTCCAGCAGAATACATGGAATTGATGCAATCCAATCATTTAGATTTAAGTGGAATAGAAAATAAGATAGACGGTAAAACTTTCTTTTGGTCGGGTCGTTATAAAAACGATATGAATACCCGTGAAACTTTGGCAACCGAGCTAAATGTTTTGGAAAACTTTGAACCCATCGTTCCAGAAGCGTGGAAAAACCCGGATGTTTTGATGTTAGGAAATTTACATCCTTTGGTTCAACAATCCGTTTTGAATCAATTGGAAAATCGTCCGAAAATGGTCGTTCTCGATACGATGAATTTCTGGATGGATCAATCATGGGATGATTTGATGGAAGTAATAAAAAAAGTGGATGTATTGGCGATCAACGACGAAGAAGCACGTCAGATGAGCAAGGAATATAGTTTGGTGAAGGCAGCGAAAAAAATCCTTACCCTGGGTCCTAAAACATTGGTGATAAAAAAAGGAGAACACGGCGCCTTACTCTTCAATGAAAACAATGTTTTCTTTGCACCCGCATTGCCTTTGGAAGATGTTTTTGATCCAACCGGAGCAGGAGATACATTCGCAGGGGGATTTACTGGATTTTTAGCGAAAACCAAAAACTATTCTTTCGAGAATATGAAAAGAGCAATTATTTACGGTAGCGCACTCGCGTCATTCACCGTAGAGAAATTCGGAGTGGATCGATTGAATGAATTAACAGAAGAAGAATTAAATGACCGTTTGGAAGTATTTAAAACGCTCACCAATTTCGACATCGAACTTGACGAAGAATAATTCCAGAAATTTATAGTTTCATTTTAAGGAGTCAATTCATGGAATCCGGTTAAATCATTTTCATCCATGGGTTTGGATTCAAATCGGGCTGGCATTTGAATTAAATAAACGCCGACCAAAATCAAAATTCCACCCACTAAATGCGACCAAGTTAAATTCTCGCCATCTAATACGCCCCAAATTACAGCAACAATCGGCATTAAATACGTCACCGATGCAGCGAAAACGGCGGAAGTTTGTTGGATTAATTTATAGTAGAGAATCATAGCTGTTGCAGTCCCCACTAAGCCCAAAATAGCGACAAATCCCAATCCTTTCAATTGCTCATTAGAACCAGTGAACTCCGAAAAGAAACCGGATACTCCTAAAATAAGGAAGGAAGGACCCAACAAAATGGTAAAAACAGCGGCGGAGAGTTTAAAAGATGGAATTCCTTTTAGGTATTTGCTAATTATTAATCCATTTAATCCATATAGGAGCGTTGCAAAGACGATAAGAAGTGACGAGAAGACATCATTAGAGTTTCCACTTCCATTGTCACTTACCAATACAATGGCGCCGATAAAACCAATGATGGCTCCAAATACTTGTGTCCATCGGCTTTTAATGCCAAAAAGAAGAAATCCAAAAATCAACACAAAAATGGGAACCAAAGAGTCCAAAATTCCTGCCATGGAACTACTTACTTTTTGTTGCGCCAAGGGAAATAAAAACATGGGAATAAAATTACCCAAACATCCACCCAGAATCACCCAAAATAAAAGCTTTTTAGGAATGTATTTAAAACTACCAATTCCGAATGCGACCAATGCCAATCCGGCAATAGTCAACCGAAGTGCACCCACTTGAAAAGGCGTATAAACCAAAATACTTTGTTTAATCAGTATAAAAGAACTGCCCCATGTCAGCGCTAAAATGATTAAAACCACCCATTTATTCGACGGAAATTTCATTCCGCAAATGTGAGAATAATTCGTTAATTAGTAACCGAAATTTTCCTCACTTTTTAGTGTGGCTAAATCTCCGTCGAAATATTTATCTAAATAAAAAAAGTTGCTCCAATCTTTAGGAAGAGCAACTTTGAATAAAGGGTAGCAAAAAGCGAAAAATTAATCAAAACAATTATCCACAATTAAATTAGGACATTTATTTGTTTAATAGACGCTAGGACTTAAAAAGGGTTGCGTGGAATTAAAACAAAATAAAAAAAGCCCGATAATTCGGGCTCCCTGATTGTATATTAACTGATTGTTATTTTTTTTATTTATTTCCTTTTCCTGGGATGTAAATTTGGAATCCTACAGAAACACCCAATCCCGTTTGAGATTTAGCGTCTGCGATATTCGACTTGGAGTAGTTGTATCCTGCCATTGCTTCCAAAGCTACATTACGCGTAATGAAATGCGCGTATCCTGCGTTGATACCAAATGCGAATGAAGTATCGGACTCAGAACCTACAGAAGCTCCTGAAATACCTACATCACCTTGTCCAAAGAAACGACCGGTTGGGCTTGCTCCTTCTGGGAAGTAGTAACGTACAAAAGGTGCTACTTTATAGTGCCATGCATTGTCACTATCTTTAATAGTTTGCAATCCTCCACCTGCTGTTAAACCGATAGCTACACCATCAGAAATAAAATATCCTGCACTTGGCATAACATTAATGTTGAAAGTTTTCCCTTCGAATGAATAGCCTAAAGAACCAACAGAACCACCAACAATCCAGTTTCCTTCTTTGATAGGTGAATCTCCAACATTTGCTTCATGCTCAGGCAATGTAACATTTTGAGCTGTTGAAAATCCAATACCTCCGATAATCAAGGCAGCTGCAATTACTAATTTTTTCATATTTCAATATTTTTTATTAGTTATGTAATGATATGAATTGCAGTAACTATGCCAAATCCCTTTTAGAAATATGAACCAAACACTCGAAAGCTTGTATAGATCTAAAAGACAAGGCTTTTAAAGCCTTGTCTTTTTATTACTTAATCGTAGAGATTTGAACAAAAAGAAAATTCCACTGAAGGATATTAATGCAGTTATTAGCGAGAATGACAATGCAACGGATGCGGAAACATCGGGGTTAAATTGAAACCAAATCGCTCCATAATAAAATACCGCTTCCCGAATTCCTAATCCTGCAAAGGAAAGTACAGATAGAACGCTTGAAATTAAAAACAAAAATAAATATGCAATATAATTCCCTTCGACCTGAAAAGATTTCAGAATGAATAAAACACAAAGAATCTGTGCGAATTGAACCCAAATGGAATAAAAGAATCCGATATATACGCGCTTTTTGTGCGCATGTGCCCATCGTGAAATTAACTTCAGAACTATGAAAACACCAATTAATCCAAAAACAGAAATGATTGCGTTCCAAAGAAAAGAAAAGGGAGTTTCAAGAAAAAGCAAAAGAATTGAAAGTGAAAAACCAATAGCTACAATTCCTAGAAGACGTTCTAAAAACACAATTTTTCCCACTCTCTTCAAAGATTTCTCGTGAGACTGACTTAATAAATACGCTTTGTACGCGTCACCTCCCACTCCACCGGGAAGAAAGAAATTGTAAAACATTCCGAGTAAATACAACTTGGAATTCGTCTGAAATGACATTCTAATTCCTAGATTTCGAATGAAAACATCGAATCGAAAGACAGAGAAAAGTTGAGAAAGTAAAAAAAGTAGAATTGCACCTCCAAAGTACAGTGGATTTGCTTTTTGCAGCATGTGTCGAATCTGCTCCCAATCTAGTTTACTTAGCACCCAAACAATTAGAAATAAGCCAATTGTAATTTTAAGTGCCGTGATGAATTGTTTTCTCAACTTCGGTTTCACCTACAAATATTTTTCTAATTTTATACGGACGTTTCTGCTGGGATTCAAAATACGTTCGCATCTGTAAATCCAAAATAATTCCTGTTGTGAAGAACTGCACGCCCACAAACATCAAAAGTATAGACACTATCAACAACGGTCGACTTCCAATATCCTCACCCAAACTGAATTTCACAATCAACAAATAAATTAGGAGAAGTATTCCAATAAAAAAGGAAATCATCCCGAAATTCCCGAACAAATGAATCGGTTTCTGAAGGTATTTTCGTTGAAAAAGAATCAATATGATGTCATTGATAACCTTCGTTGTTCTACCCAAACCGTATTTTGACTGTCCAAATTGTCTTGGATGATGCTTTATATTCACCTCTGAAACCTTTGCTCCATTTAAAAATGCAAGGAGCGTAATGTATCGATGCATTTCACCGTAAAGATCCAAATCTTTTGCCGTTTCTCGGTTAAAAACTTTCAATGCACAACCGTGATCTTTGATATCCAACTTGGTTGATTTCCGAATAATCCAATTTGCTATTTTTGATGGAAAAGTGCGCAAAAAGGAATCTTTGCGTTTTTGACGAATTCCAGTCACCACATCCCAATCTTCCGATTTCGCTTTATGATACATTCTCAATATATCGTCTGGATCATTCTGTAAATCCCCGTCCATTGTAATTATATAATCACCAGAAGCATAATCTATTCCCGCAGCCAATGCCAAACTTTGACCAAAATTTTTTTTGAATTCAATCAAAGTAACACTTGGATTTTTCAGTTTTTTAATTTCCTGCTGGGTAGAATCGGTCGATCCATCGTCCACCAAAATAATTTCATAATAGTGACTTTGAAGTGCACTTTCAATTCTTTCAACCAAAAGAGCAATATTCTCTTCTTCGTTGTAAACCGGCACAACCACAGATAGCTTATCAGAAACGGACGTATGAATCATTTTTATTCTTACTTTAGCCAATGCTTAATATTAAAGCGAAGATAGTACAAAAACAATGAGATCGTATTCCCACAATGAATATTTCTATTATATTCTCATCCTGATAGCTGCCGGATTTCTGTGCTTTATCAATTTGGGAGGTCATCCGATTTACATATTGGATGAAGCCAAAAACGCGGAAGCAGCACGCGAAATGTTTGTCAATAACAATTGGATTATTCCCACTTTCAATGGAGAATTGCGCACGGATAAACCTCCTCTCCATTATTGGTTTATGTTGATTTCGTATAAGCTATTTGGCGTAAGTGCTTTTTCTGCGCGGTTTTTCTCTGCCTTTTTTGGGGTTCTAACTGTTGTATCCACTTTTCATTTTACAAAGAAGTTTTTGGGTCAAAAAGTAGCTGGAATTTCAGCATTCGTACTTTGTTCTGCCATTTTCTTTGTTCAAGAATTTCATTTGGCGGTTCCGGATCCTTTTCTGATTTTCTTTGTCAGTTTCGGACTTTTTAATTTTTATGATTTTTACAAAGACCCAAAGAAAAGCAATTGGCTGGCGCTGTATGTTTCTCTTGGATTGGGCATCTTAGCAAAAGGACCGGTGGCGATCCTCCTTCCGGGATTGGTTATTTTTATTTTCTTACTACTTAAAAAGGATTTCAACTGGAATACTTTGAAAAGACTGAATCCACTTTTGGGCGGTTTATTGACTTTGAGTATTTCTGCACCTTGGTTTTTTTTGGTTCACAAAGCAACAAACGGCGCTTTTACAAAAGGATTCTTTTTAGAACATAACCTTCAACGATTTAGTAGTGAAATGGAAGGCCATGGTGGTTTACCCGTTGTAACTTGGGCGTTTGTCTTGTTGGGGTTACTTCCGTTTTCATTTTTTATCATTCAAGGTTTTGTACATTCTTGGAAACGAAGAAAAACCAATGATTATATCTTATTTTCCTTTTTGGTTGCTGTAGTTTTCATCGTGTTTTTCAGTATTTCAATTACAAAATTACCCAATTATCCTATGCCGAGTTATCCTTTCATTGCTGTTTTAATTGCGGTGTATTTGAATGGTATTCTCGATAAATCGATTCCAATTAAAGGATATAAAATCAGTCTATGGGTTTTAATTTTCATCACCTTTCTACTGCCTATTGCAGGATATATCGCTTTAAGTAAAGTTGAAATTCAATTGTACAGCCAACGTTATTCGAGTATTTATCTCTTCATCTTACCGTTTGGAAGTATCCTAGCCTTGTTTTATTTACATCAAAAAAGATATTTACGAAGTTTTCTTGCCTTGGGCTTTAGTGCCATGTTTTTAAGCTTGCAACTCTTTCAATTCGTCTATCCAGGCTTGCTAACGGAAAGTCCAGTGACTTTGGCAAAGGAACATATCAACGAAGACAGTCAAGTTATTTTATACAAAGGCTATGATCCGGCATTTTTATTTAATTTTGAACGCACCTATCCTTTGGCAGAAACAAAAGAAGAAGTCTTGAAATACATCGAAAACAAACCGGATGGAATGATCCTCACCAAAGAGAAGTTTTTTAATTCCGAATGGGCAGATGTACAGACAGAAGTTTTACTGAAACAAAAAGCTCTATTTGAGAATTATACCATCGTTATTTTTAAACTAAAATGAATCAGAAAGTAATCGTCATAACCGGAAGCTCTTCCGGAATCGGAGAAACATTAGCCAACCATTTTGTGGAAAGAGGTCATATCGTTTATGGACTTTCTCGCTCACGAAAAGACACCATCCAATTCAAGCATATTGCAACGGATGTCACTAATAAGACCAATGTTTTTCAGTCCTTTCAACAAATTATTTCTGAAGTGGGACGAATTGATGTTTTGATAAATAATGCAGGAATCGGGATGTTGGGCGCGGTAGAAGATGTTTCCAAAGAAGATTTCGACAAGCTTTTGGATGTAAATGTATACGGGGTAATTTATACGATGCAAGCCGTTCTGCCTTTGATGCGTAAACAAAAATCAGGGCATATTCTGAATGTTTCGTCGATAGCAAGTAATCACGGATTGCCTTTTCGAGGGTTTTATTCGGCTTCGAAATCGATCATCGACCGATTGACGGAATCCATTCGACTTGAAAATCAACATACAGGAATTGAAATTGCTACACTTAATTTTGGGGACATTAAAACGTCGATTGCAGATAGTCGGGTTCAAAGTACCGTATCGGATTTTTACAAGAAAAAATACGAGAAATTAGTTCCCCTAATTGATGAAGAAGTAAAAAATGGAATGGAAGCAGAAAAATTAATTCCAATCATCGAGAAATTCATTCACAAAACCAATTTAAAACCACATTACAACATTGGAAAACCGATTCAAAAATTTTCAATTACACTAAAGAGAATCATCGGACAACGTATGTTTGAAAAGCTTTTGGCGAATTATTCAAAGTTGGATTAAGAGGTTTGTATTTAAATGTAATAACTGAAAATACCGTTGAGCAATTGAAAATTGAATACACTATAGATATAGAGGATATTAAAAGCGTAGATTTAGAGGCTTCTAGGAAAGGATATTTATACATTCTTTCTATTAGTGCCATAATATCACTGATTATAAGCGCTTTATATTCTTTTGAAGATTTCAACTTTACTAAATTCGTACAATCCCTTTTCTATTCCTTCTTATTCTTTTCAGTTTTTTATTCATGTGTTTTATTTATTCCTGCATTTTTTAAAAGCAGAAAAAACATGAAAGTCATGAAAGCCGACCCAAACAAGTTTGGCCAAAGAACATTAGAAATAAATGAGAATGAAATCTATTATATCTCTGAAAAGAATTCTTCTATGAAATCGTTCAAATGGAAAGAAATAAAGAAAATGTCAACGACAAAAAACTACGCTTTTTTAACTCATAAGGATAAATTCGCTATTCTTTTCCCAAATAACAATCCTGAATTTACAGCAAAGGCAAAAGAATACTTTAAGAAATCACGTATAGCTTAAAAAATAATTGGCTCTTAAATGAATTTAAACTAATTAGTTATATTTGAATTTCAAGAAAACTATTATTTACACCTTTCTACTTATGAAATATTTTTACATACTGCTGTTTTTTACTGTTCTATCTTGTTCTAAGATAAACAAAACCCAAGATACAGATGATCAGACCTTAGCATTAGAAATATTAGCAATAGAAAAAACCAACAAGTTATTCCGAAATAATTATGAACTTCTAAAAACAGATCTTCCTGAAACTTTTAAGGAAAACTCGTCAGCTTTATCTCAAATTAAAAACTTTAAAGAAGATTTACGGAGAGGAATTCCGATAGGTGAATCTAAAATTGATGTGTTTGTTTCCTCTTTTAAAAGTGTTTATTATATACCTGATTCGTATTTTGAATTATTAAAAAAACACAGTAACTCGAGTCCAAATCAATACAAATACATAATGCTCATTGAGAATTCTTTATACCAAGAAATGCTGAGTGAACTAACAGGCTCTTTTTATCGTTTTGATCTCATTTCTCCTTTTGTTTTAACTGATAAGCATGAATATAATTTAGGGGATGAGGTTCATATATCAATTGGATATAGTGGAATTAATACAGTTAGACCTTTATATATTACTATTTTAAATAAGGAAATCCCAATAACTGAATTTGGGCCAGTTATTAATTTAAAAGCCGATTCAAAAGGTAAAAAAGTAATTAAAGGCACATTGAGGTCTACTATCTCAGAGGAATATTCAATACCGTTTGAAGTTGAATACATAGTAAAGTAGTTAAATAGTGAAACGTAAAAAGCTGCTTCCCTTCGAAAACAGCCTTTAGTATTTTTATTTAATTTGAATTAATCCAATGTCAAAGTTGAAATATCAATACCCAATGCGTTGGCTACACCTTTTCCGTAATTTGGATCGGCTTTGTAGCAATTTCCAATGTGTCTTTCTTGGATGAATTTCTCTGCTCCACCAACTTCTGCAGCGGTATTGTTGAACAATACTTCTTGCTGTTCGGGTGTCATGAGTCTGAATAAATTTCCTGGTTGAGAATAATAATCGTTGTCATCTTCTCTGAAATCATAATGATCGGCAGGACCTGTGATATCCAAAGCGGGCTCAGTGAATTCTTTTTGCTCTGTCCATTGTCCATAACTGTTCGGGAAATAATGTAAAGTCGAACCTTCGTTACCATCTAC
Organism: Weeksellaceae bacterium; assembly: GCA_041676545.1. Lineage (GTDB taxonomy): Bacteria > Bacteroidota > Bacteroidia > Flavobacteriales > Weeksellaceae > Moheibacter. The sequence goes on from JBAYRQ010000015.1 coordinate 45,545, forward strand.
ACGCATCGCACCGTCTCGGTGATGGTTGTGAAACGGACATTTCGGTGCGTTGACTGGAATTTGATAATGATTTACGCCCAAACGATAACGCTGTGCATCACCGTAAGAAAACAGTCGTCCTTGCAACATTTTATCGGGTGAAAACCCTATCCCAGGAACTACATTCGCTGGATTAAAAGCTGCTTGTTCAACATCGGCAAAATAATTTTCAGGATTTCTGTTCAATTCCAAAACGCCCACATCCATCAAAGGATAATCGCCGTGCGGCCAAACTTTCGTCAAATCAAAGGGATTAAAAGGACAGGCTTTCGCTTGCTCTTCGGTCATCACTTGAATTTTCATTTTCCATTTGGGGAAATCGCCTCTTTCAATGGCGTCAAATAAATCACGTTGGTGACTTTCTCGGTCTTTACCAATGATTTCAGCGGCTTCTTGGTTGCTTAAATTTTGAATGCCTTGTTCGGTTTTAAAATGGAATTTCACCCAAATTCGTTCATTTTTGTCATTGATTAAACTGAAGGTATGGCTTCCAAATCCGTGCATATGACGGTACGATTTTGGAATTCCACGGTCACTCATCGTAATCGTCACTTGGTGCAAAGCTTCGGGCAATAAAGTCCAAAAATCCCAGTTGTGGTTCGCACTTCTTAAGTTGGTTTTTGGATCTCTTTTGACTGCTTTATTCAAATCGGTGAAACGGTAAGGATCGCGCAGGAAAAAGACAGGCGTATTGTTTCCTGCCAAATCCCAATTGCCTTCTTCCGTATAGAATTTCATGGCAAATCCACGAATATCTCGTTCAGCATCCGCCGCACCTCGCTCACCGGCAACAGTTGAAAAACGCATAAAAAGATCGGTTTCCTTGCCTATTTCTGAGAAGATTTTGGCTTTGGTGTATTTTGTAATATCATGCGTCACTGTAAATTTTCCAAAAGCACCTGAACCTTTGGCGTGCATTCTTCTTTCGGGAATTACTTCTCGATCAAAATGCGCTAATTTTTCTAAAAACCAAAAGTCCTCCAATAACATAGGTCCTCTTTTTCCAGCCGTCTTTACATTTTGATTTTCGGCAATCGGTTTGCCCGAGACCGATGTCAACTTTTTTTTCTCTTGATCATCCATAGTTTTATTTTTATATTTCATTTTCGTTAAAGGTTTATGTAAAAATACGGAAATTTTCATTGTAGGAAAACAAAAAACATAGCTTTTATCTATTGATTCATTTTATATTTATATTTGTAAAAAATAGGCTAATGAAGGTGATTTGGCACTTTAAAAACTTCGATGATCTCACTCCGCGCGATTTGTATTCGATTTTACAATTACGAAATGAGGTGTTTGTTGTCGAACAGAAATGTATTTACAACGATGTTGATGGGAAGGATTTGGATTGTCCGCAATTATGGGCGACCTTGAACGGCGAAATCGTGGCAAGTTGTCGAATTGTTCCTCCAGGAATTTCATATAAAGAACCTTCGATCGGTCGAATTGCAAGTCATCCTAAACACCGTCATTTGAAATTAGGTCATCAAATTATGCGACATTCGTTGCAAATTATTCAAAATTTGTATGGAACCACTTCCGTTCGAATCAGCGCTCAGTGTTATTTAAAAGGCTTTTATGAGAAATACGGTTTCGTTCAAAGTTCGGAAGAATATTTAGAAGATCTTTTACCGCATATGGAAATGGTTAAAGAAGATTAAGTTTTATATTTGTAAAAAATTAGATTATGCCCATCATTGCTCCTTCCCTTTTAGCTGCAGACTTTGCGAATTTGTCAAAAGATATAGAAATGGTCAACCGAAGTGAAGCCGATTGGTTTCATTTGGATGTAATGGACGGGGTTTTCGTTCCCAATATTTCCTATGGAATGCCCATTATTAAAGCGGTCGATGGATTGACTGACAAAATTCTGGATGTCCATTTAATGATTGTTGATCCGGATCGATATATTGTTGATTTTAAAGAAGTTGGCGCAGATATATTAACGGTTCATTACGAAGCTTGCACCCATTTACATCGGACGATTCAAGCAATAAAAAACGAAGGAATGAAGGCGGGAGTGGCTTTAAACCCACATACGCCTGTTCATTTGTTGGAAGATGTGATTCGGGATATTGATTTATTATTAATTATGAGTGTAAATCCTGGATTTGGCGGACAAAAATTCATACAAAACACGTATGAAAAGTTGGTGCATGCGACAGAGTTAATCGACCGAAAAAATGCGTCAACTCTTATTGAAGTCGATGGCGGAGTTTCTACTGGCAATGCGGCTCAATTGACACAATTAGGTGCCGATGTGCTTGTTGCAGGAAATTCAGTTTTCAGTTCAGAAAACCCACTGAAAACCATATCGGAATTACGTAACTCTTAATGCTTAAAGTTGCTCAAAACTTCATGAATTAAATTTTAGGATTTGGTAATTACAAATATTTTACTTTATATTTGCACAACCTAATTAACATTTAACCTAAATACCTATGAAGATCTCTTCAATCTTTATCCCTTTTGTTCTATTTGGAACATTTTGCTTTGCGCAAGTTGGGATTAACACAGAAACTCCACGAACAGGCGCTGCCTTAGACATCAACGGATCTTTTAAAATGGAAGAAATTATCTTGCCTGCTTTAAAAGACGCTTCTACAGTTCCTAACGTCCATGACGATTTTGTTTATTTAATTCAAGATCAGAACAATGGTCAAGTCAGCTATTTAGACTTATCTGCCGGCGGAAGTAATTCTGGGGCTCTTTCCACTTTAGTAACTTTTAAACTAACAAATGTGGATGGAGACTGGGTAGAAAATTTCGATACCAAAATCAGCTCATCTCAATATGCTTTGGTCGTATTATCCGCTTCTTTTGATCGAAATATTTTAGGAACCCATCCAGCTATGCCAGTGGCACGAGCGAAAGCTGAAAATGGCACCTGGCGTTTGGAAGCAGATTATTCGGCGGTTTCAAGCTCTACCAATGGTACCTGGTCCATATCGTGTGTGGTATATCCAAAAACCTATGTGAAAACATTGGGAACCAATGGAGTGACTACAGTAAGCATGAATGGTGCAACTACAGCTTCTGCAACCACTCCTATAGTGAATTAAATAAAAAAGTTAAAAAATCTAACCCATTTTTAAACTTTTCTTTTACCTAAAAATAACCTAAACCTATTTATAAATGAAAACTTATTTTCTAATTCTGTCCCTATTTTTAACTTTTACGCTTTCATTCTCTCAAGTGGGAATCGGTGTAACTAACCCAACCCAAATGCTTGAAGTCGATGGTGGACACATTTATGTGGGAGATGATTTCTATATAATGAACAGTATTGGCTCCTATTCTGGAGATGATACTGGCTTTCACATTATAGCGGCCGACCCAAACAGCCAAAGCAAAGGAGAGCCTCTGAATGGTGAACTCATTGAATTCTATGGAAATCAAGAACTCTTGCCCATTACTATCCAAGCTTACGAGATTAAAAACGTGAGATACCATAAACTCCAAGACCTAAATCTTCAAATCCCTTCGGATAAATATGTAATCTCATTATCTAATTTTGAAGCGATACCCTCAAGTGGAAACTTAGGACTTTATAGAGTTTCTAGAAATACTTCAGGATTTTTCAATACATTCCAAAACTTTACATATAGTAATTTTGTGATTGAGACTTCAGAAGTTGGAAGCAATTGGCATGTTCGAATTGAAGCTCCCAATGTAAGTTTGAGTCATAACACTAGTTGGACCTATACCTATAAATTTGATATTATTATATTCCCTAAAAGATTTTTTAAAAATTTAGGAAGTTTACAATACAATCTAAATGGGAATAAAAATGGCGCTGCTTCAAATACTCCAGCTGGACTTTAATTAACCAACAAAACTTAAAACCATGAAAAATTATATTTATCTCTTCGCATTATTATTAAGTTCTTTCTTATTTTCTCAAGTAGGAATTGGAACAACGAGTCCGACGGAAACTTTGGAAGTGAATGGAACAACAAAACTTCATCAGAATAATAAGATTTATTTAGAAAATCCAGGCTATTATTCAGGGACTTCGGGAAGTTCCAGTCTGATGGTGAAAGACATAAACACCAATGAGCTTAAAAAATTCGATCCGGCTACCGCAAATTTTGCTTCCGTTTATTTCACGAGCTATTTCTTTGATAATGTCGGAGCAGCAGGTTTAAGTTCTTATGACACAAAAATTGATGCAAGTAAATACTATGTAAGTGTGGGTGGATTTATCGTTCTTAAAAGTGATGGTAGTACGTCGATTAGTATTGAAGGAACGACTACAACCAACGGAACCAACAATTATTTCCCACTTTATTCGGCAAGAGCATTTGTTCAAAATGGAACTTGGCATTTAAAATTCCAACCCAATAATAATCGCGTCTTTGAAAGTCAAGTGGATATATATTTAAACGTATCCATATACCGAAAGAATCTTTTAACGAATGCCGAAAATGCACCGATTGTTTTGGACTTTCAAAATGGAACAACCGGAACAGCACCTGCACCCAGTCTCTAAAAGTAAAGAGCACCAACCTATACAAGGACTGTCACGAAAGACAGTCCTTTTTTATTTTATTTCCTGAAAGAATTCAAGTGCTCTAATTTCTGAGTAGGATAAACCTTTGATTTTATCGGGAAATGCGCAATGTCCACCGTACGCACTGATTTCTAAAAAGACATACGGATGTTGGGCTGCGAAATCTTTTGGATAACAATTCTCTCCCAAAAAAGGATCGTCGAGCGCATTCAAAACCAAAACGGGCGTTTTTATCGCGTCCATAGAATAAGCTGGAGATGCTTTTTTATAATAATCAAATCGATCTGAAAAGCCATGGGAAGGAGCGGTGTAATAATCGTCGATCTCATCAAAGGATTTACTGTTCCGCAATTTCGACCAATTCAATTCTTCGGGAAATTGTTCTTCTTTCTGTTTTAATTTTTTATTGATTTTATAGAGAAAGTTTTTTAAGTACACCCGATTGAAACCCATTTTAAGCTTTTCTGCACTATCTCTGACTTGGATTGGAACGGAAACCGCTACGCCCGCTTTCACTTTCGGATTGACCTTCATTCGGCTAAAATAATTCATAATTTGAGCCGCACCCATGGAGAATCCCAACAAATAAACTTCTTGATATCCTTTTTCAAGTACAAATTGAACTATTTCATCTAAATCCTCAACAGAAGCGTGATGATACATTCGCAACAAACGATTCATTTCTCCGCTGCAACTTCGATTGTTCCACGCGAAGACGGAATAATCATTTTCTAAAAAATAAGCTGCACTGGTATTGTTATACGTTCGTGTCGAAGCACCTTCCAAACCATGGCATAGTATGACTGCTTTCTGATTGTTGTTTTCTACAAAGTCTACATCTAAAAAATCTCCGTCTTCCAATTCCAATCGTTCCCGCTGATAAATCGGTGGTTTTGTTTGCATAAATCGTCCACAATAAATGGTGGAAATATGTCCATTTTTGAAATAGAGGGATGGTGATTTGTATTTTGAATTTGAAACTAAAGGCACTATAAAAAATTAACTGAGGTAATATATTCTTTTCCGATTTCTTCGTTGATATGATCTTGAATCTTGGATTTTCCGTATTGCAATTCATTTTTCAACTCCGGCGATTTTATACGAACAAACAATTCTCGGTTTTTTACGTAGTATAATTCCACATAATTCATGATGTATTTCCCCATCATCTCCTCAAAAAGCTCCTCTGCCTGCGCAGCTAGCAATTTATTTTCAATACCCAGTTCGGAAATGAATGAACGGATGGCTTCGCCTAAATTCTGTTGATTGTTTTTCCTTTTCATAATCTGAGTATTTTACTTTCGGAGTTAATTCGTTTGATGATCGATTCGGTTCGTTCCGGATGGGTATCACTGATAAAAATCTGGCCGAAGCGATCATCGTTTACTAGCGAAATCAATTGTTCTACGCGGGACTCATCCAATTTATCAAAAATATCATCCAAAAGTAACAAAGGTGTAATTCCAAGGTGCTTTTTTATTAATTCCAATTGCGCCAATTTTAAAGCGATTAAATACGTTTTCTGTTGACCCTGTGAACCGATTTTTTTTACGGGATAGTCTCGAATTTGCAAATTTAAATCATCTTTATGAATTCCTTGGGTTGAAAATTGGGCTTTACGGTCTTTGGCTAAATTATTTTTCAATAATTCTTCAAACGAGCTTTCAGTGAGCTGAGAGGTATATTCAATCTCTACTTCTTCATTTCCCTTGGATAGAATTTTATAATATTCTTTGAAAATCGGTAAGAATTCATCGATGAATTTTATTCTTTCTTGGTGAATTGCTATTCCTAAACCAATCAATTCTTGGTCATAAATCTCCAAGGATAATTTATTGAATGTATTGTTTTGAAAGAAATATTTCAACAGTGAATTTCTTTGGACCACAACACGGTTATACCGCATCAAGTTTTTTAAATATTCTTTGTTGGATTGAGAAATTATGTTGTCAATAAACTTGCGTCTGACTTCACTTCCTTCCTTGATTAGATCCAAATCATAGGGCGAAATCATCACCAAAGGGAATTGACCGATATGGTCCGAAATTCGATCGTACACTTTCGCGTTTTTCTTGAATATTTTCGGCTTATCTCTTTGCACTCCGCAGAAAATAACTTCTTCATTTTCTTGATTGACGAAATTCCCTTCAATCGAAAAGAAATCTTCATCAAAACGAATACTCAACACATCGGAATAGCTCAAATACGATTTTGTCAGTGCCAAATAATGAACGGCATCCAACGCGTTGGTTTTACCCCTTCCGTTTTGACCTACAAATGCATTTATTTTGGATGAAAATTCGAATTCAGCTTCTGGGAAATTTTTAAAATTCCGAAGTTTAATTGATTTTAAAAACATGTTTCAAAAATACGACAATTAGCGAAACTCCGAAGTACAGAGTTCTATAAAAAAAATCGTTTCTGAATTCATCGAACTCAGAAACGATTTTAACCAACCTAAATCTATGAAAAGCGCTAAAGCCTTTCTAAAAATAAAGATACTCTAAATAAAATAGCATAAGACCTTACACTCTTATGATAAATATCATGCGTTGGGGGTTGAAACAAAAAAAGACAGCTTTCACTGTCTTTTCTAATTTTATTCAATTTTAATTTATTCTTCGATACTTGGTTTAAAGAAGTTTTCTACATTAAACCCTAATACGGCCGTAAATCCATTGTTTCCTTCATTTTTCATATCACCTAGACCCATGTTGTAAGAGAATCCTACATTCATTCGTCCAATGTCTGCTCCGATCATAGGAGAAACACTCAACGATTGATTCTCGCCATTAAAGAAGTCCATACGGTAGTTTGCACCAAACCAAACGGCATTCTCTTGGAATTTAACTTTCGCTCTCAAGTTGGCATCCAAACGGCTGTCTTCATCGAAATTCGAGCGATAGGCAACCATGGGTTCCAACTGAAATTGAGAAGATATGTCAATGGTTTTCCCAAGCATTCCGTAGTAAAACTTCGGACTCGGTTCGTATTGATTCACAATGGGATCATTGTAGCTCAAGGGCACATCTAAAACAGAAAGTCCTAACATCCAACCATCGTAGGTTGCCGAAGCACCAAAATTAATGTACGGAATATACACGCGTGTTTCAGCACCGTTGTAAATCGGATCATTTGGATTTTCAGTCATTCCACTAAAGTGCATTCCTGCAAAACTCAAAGAAGTTCCGAAGGAAAACTGACCTTGTTGGTTGTTTTTCACAGCACCAAATGGAATATGATAAGCTGCAGAAAGGTTAAAACTATTGGTTTTGGTATTTCCGTTATGGTCGTTCATGAAATACATTCCCAGACCTACACGGTCCACAATATTGGCATGCGCACTCGCCAAGGTCGTAACCGGTGCATCCGGCATGTTGTCCCATTGTCTTCTGTGCGACATTTTTAAAACAATATCATCGGAAGCTCCTGTAAAAGAAGGATTCACTAGAAATTTATCCATTAAGAAATACTGCTCATTAAAAGGCAAACTCGACTGTGCGAATGCAGATAATGAGAACAAGCTAAAAGCTATTGTTAATAATATATTTTGTTTCTTCATTTTAGTAGTATTGATTTATTCTGCTAAAAATTTATTGTTATCAATCAAAACCCCGGGGAAATCCCCGGGATAAGGATTATTAATTTTTCTCACCTCTACTTTTCACAGTTACGTGACCCGATAGTTTTCGTCCGTCTGTTACATTAATAATGTACCAGTAATCCGTAGTTGGAGCTTTTTGACCGTTCATAAAGAATCCGTCCCAAATTGTATTTGAGGTCAATTCTGCTTTGTAAACCAATCGTCCATCTCTATCGTAAATAACTACATCTGAGCCCGCGTAAATTTCCAATCCTGGAATGTTCCATGTATCGTTAATACCGTCACCGTTTGGTGTAAACATGGTTGGGATATTAAATACTGCAAATTGCGCCGTTGTAATACATCCTTCCGCTGATTTCACATACACGGTATGGATTCCAGGTTGTAGATAGTTAAAACGGTTACTGTCTTGCCAAACCACTCCTGTCATAGAGTATTTGTACGGCTCCACACCTCCCATTGCTTCTACAAGTACATAGTCAGGACCAACAGTAATATTGGTAATCACGGGCTCTTCACCTGGTGTAACTACTACGGACGCTGTTCCTTCACATCCTTCATCGGTCATAACGAATACAGTATACGTTCCTGTCTGCGTAATAATTAAAGTTTGTTCATTTGCACCCTCAATTGCTACACCATTTCTAGTCCAGCTATACGTTACGTTGGTATATCCTGAGAAATCTCCAGTGGCTGTAACTTCGAACTCACCTTCACACATTGCAAAGCTTTCACCCAAACTTACGTCCAAACCACCTACTTCAATAGTAATTTCAGCGATTGCAAAACAACCGTTGCTATTTTCAATTCGAACATAGACGATTCCACTTCCTGTTTCATAGCTTGCTGGCGTAGGAATGAATGCAGCGTTACCTGCCATTGCATCGTCTTCGCTTTCGTAATAAGAAATGGTGTAAGCAGTCGGATTATCGATTACTTGAATTATTGTCAAGTCAATAATTTCTATTCCATCACTTCCTACATCACAAGCAAAGAAGTCCACATTTTGAGCGCCCGTTACACCTTCAAAAATCGTAAGGGTAACTTTGATTACTTTCACTACTTCACCGGTTGCATCTTTAATTTGAGCATAAATCACAGCGGGCGAGTTCGCAGTTGTAACTGTAAAAGGACCGGTAGGAATAATATTGTTTTGAGTATCATCCGTCGCATCTACTTCGGTTGAATAGAATTTAACTTCCAACGAAGTATTTCCATCTTTTACATCTTCACCAATTGCAACCAAGTCAAAAATAACTTGACCGTCTTGGTCGTCATCACATTGTGCATATTCCTTTTCTCCCGATACAATGGAACAGTCAAATGAACCCGTTGAATTTATGTCATCAAAAATCAAGTTCACATATCCAAACTGTCCGTAGGTACCTGCATAGTTTGTAATCATCATTACATAATACTCACCAGCCAATGCACCTTCAATAGAGACCGTTTCAAATGCACTTGCAGAATAACTACAGCTTTCTATTTGTTGTAGATCTTCATAGTCACAAGGCACATCACTAAATGGTCCCCAAACAATAAAGTCCACATCGATAGGTGTTCCTTGTTGGTCTGGAAGTGTATATTGATTTAAGTCAAAATATAAATCTCCATCTTCAGCAATTTTGAAGAAATAGAAACGTGGATACGGTTGATTGAATAAACATCCGTAGTTGGGACCAGATGGTGCTGTAACAGGAATATCACCGTCTCCTAAGAAAGGAATATTCAAACCAAATTCAGGACCTGGACAGGCTGCTTCTGGATTGATACAATCTTTCAATACTTTCAAGATTATTTTAACAATTTTAGAACAGTTTGCACCGTCCGCAACACGTGCATACACAATTGTATTATCGGCTGCATTGAATGCAGTTGGATTTGCAATTGGATTTTGCTGACTTTCAGCTTCTGCCAAGGTTGCATAATACACGAAAGTCATATCCGCTGGATTGTCTACTACTTCGGGTTGAACGAGTGTCAAATCAAAAAGTTCAAAACCATCGCCGTTGTAATCTATTTTTGTTAATGTAAAGGTATCACCGTTGGTTTCTAGTTCACCAAACGTAATATTCACTTGGTCTTCTGCTGTACAGTCCCCATTTGATACGACTACTTTATATAGACCCGCTTCAGTAACTGTCAATGTAGTTGTTGTAGCACCTGGAATGATGTTACCATTGAAATACCATTGTAATGTAAAAGTTGGGTCGGTGATATTTACATGCAAAGTAAATTCTTCTTGACCACAAATCGTAAATTCATCAGGCATGTCAACACCTTGATCGTCTACAATAACGGAACCTAAATTAAAGGATCCGGCTTCAAGGAAAACAGCTGAATCGTAGGAAGTATCTCCGGCATCTGCTACCAATAAACGAATATGGTAGGTTTCACCCGGAACAACGGCTGACTGAGCAACCAATGGAACTGTACGACCTCCGTATTGAATATCTGCAAAAGGTCCAGGCACATAATAGGTTGCGTCTCCACAGAACTGATCATTTACATTATTAATGGTAACCGGCTGTCCGTTTGGAAGCAAAGCGATGTTTTTACCGCTTAAGCCTGGGTCAGCTGTAATCCCAGGTCCGCTAATGATGAAAGCGAAAATGTCGTTATAGGTTGAACACGCAAAATTTGGATATTCCTCGGATGCAAAAATATAATTAAATGAGATTTCTGTTCCTTGCGGCACGAAATCAAATTCAAAAATAGTCACGTTGTTGGTGGTCGTTCCCGCCAAGAAACTTGCGTCTGGATCACCTGACCAATCATAGCCTCCGTGGGACATAATACCACTATCAGGACCTTCTGCTTGTTTCGCAGCACCTGAAGTTAATACAATTCCACGATCAAAAGGAAAGTTAGAATTCGCTTTTGAAAAATAACCCCAGCTACGTAATGCGCTTGGAAAAGGGTCTGATGGATTATCCTTCAATTGAAAGTTGGTTGCTGTGGAACATAATCCACCATCCAACAAAACATCTGTAAGTAATTGCTCCGCTCCATAATTTGACTCAGGATTATTTGCCCCATTAACTATGATGCTTTGGGCATTTGTCTGAAACAAATAGTGAAAGAAGAAAATTACGAGTAAAAGTTTTCTCATAAGTAAAACAAATTTGTTTATTATTCTTTGTGCTAAATTAAACTCTAAAATTAGTTCAATTTTAACGATTATTCTTCATTAATACAATTCTTTTTCAAGAAAGTTTTTTAATTCACTCTTTTTTGTTTCCAATTATCATACAAAGAGTACAAAATTCCGGAAGCTAATGAGACAAGAATTACACTCAATGATAACCATTCTGGAACATCTATCGCGTTGTTCTTCACATAGTCATGAAGTAACATTTTGACCCCAACAAAGAGTAGAATTACAACCAAACTGTATTTTATGTATGCGAACTTATCCATTACATTGGCAAGGAAGAAATACATGGAACGCAAGCCAAGAATTGCCATGATGTTGGAAGAAAACACAATAAATGGATCTTCGGTAATCGCCAAAACCGCGGGGATACTATCCAATGCAAATAAAATGTCTGTAAATTCAATGACAATCAATGCCAATAACAAAGGAGTTCCTGCCCAAATTCCCATTTTCTTTACAACCAATTTTTGACCGTGAATTTGTTGGGTAATCGGCATAATCTTTCGAACCCATTTAAATACAAAGCTGTCTTTGGGATTAAATTCCCCTTCTTCTTTCGAAACAGCCATTTTGATCGCTGTGAAAATCAAGAATGCACCAAATACATAAATGATCCAATCTACTTTATTAATCAACCATATTCCGAAGAATATCATCAATGCCCGAAAAACAACGGCGCCAATAATCCCCCAAAACAATACTCTGTGCTGGTATTTCTGTGGAATGCTGAAAGATTTAAAGATAACAGCAATTACAAAAATATTATCGACCGATAGCGAAAGCTCCAACAAATAGGCTTGTAAATATTTAGAAAAAGCGGTTTCTGGAGTATAACCGAGTGGATTATCGATATGTTGATGTGCAAATAACCAATACAAAACTCCGGAAAAAAGCAAGGAAAGACTTACCCAAAACGCCGTCCATTTAGCGGCTTCTTTGTGGGTTATCATGTGTGCGTTTTTGTTGAAGACACCTAAGTCAAGTGCTAATAAAACGGCTATAATTGAAAGAAAGATTACCCAAATCATTGTCTAAATCCTGTTTTTAAAATTTCTGCTAATATCCGTAATAATAATTTATTGTTTTCAAAAAAAAAGAAATTAACCAAAAAAAAAACCATCTCATTTTTTAATAAGACGGTTTTCAATATGTATTCAAACTTTTTTTATTAAGAATCCAAAGCTTCTGCACCACCCACAATTTCCAAAATTTCATTGGTAATCGCAGCTTGACGTGCTTTGTTGTATTCCAACACCAATTCTTTTCGAAGTGTATCCGCATTGTCAGTTGCTTTGTGCATCGCTGTCATTCGCGCTCCGTGTTCGGCTGCATTCGAATCCAGAACTGCTTTGTACAATTGTGTTTTCAGCGTTTGAGGAATCAAATCAGTCACGATTGATTCTTTGGATGGCTCAAAAATGTAATCTACGGTAGAAACAGATGCAACGTCCCCTTCTTCTTGTCGGATTTCCACCGGCAAATAAGTTTCATTCATGATAATTTGAGTCGCCGCATTTTTGAATTGGTTGTAAATAATTCGCACCTCATCAAAGGCTCCTTCTTTGAACTTTTCCGTTACTTCTTCAGCAATCGCAGCTACTTCTTCAAACTTAATTTCATCCCAAATCGATGAATAGTTTTTGTAAATAGGAACATGTTTTCTCAATAAATCATGTCCTTTTTTACCAATAGACAAAACTTCTACTTCAATTCCCGCATTTTTTGATTCGGTGATTTTCGCCGTTGCTTGTTTAATCACATTCGTATTAAAAGCACCTGCCAATCCACGGTTGGATGTAACTACAATCAAAAGAATCTTTTTCACTTCACGTTGAACGGTTAAATCGCCGCCCACATTGCTGTCTAAAGTTGAACTGATATTCTGAAGGATTTCACGCAATTTATTTGCATACGGACGAAGTTGAGTCACCGCATCTTGAGCACGCTTCAATTTTGCAGCCGATACCATTTTCATGGCACTGGTTATCTGCATCGTTGAGCCCACCGATGTGATTCTGCTTCGTATATCTTTTAAATTTGCCATTCTATGAAGTTAAATGTACACTTTTAGTACAATACTTAATTTAATTATATCTAGCTGTGGTGTCGTTGATTGCTGTTTTTATTGTTTCAACAATCTCATCGGTATATTTACCACTACGAACATCACTTAAAACATCTGCATGTTTATTTCTCATCAAGGATAAGAAATCTTCTTGCCATTCTTTCACTTTCTCAACCGGCACGTTTCTCAACAAACCTTGTGTTCCCGCAAGAATGATTGCCACTTGTTCTTCAACCGGCATGGGAGAGTGAACGTTTTGTTTCAATAACTCCACGTTTCTTTGTCCTTTACCAATCACTGACATAGTCGCCGCATCAAGATCAGAACCGAATTTAGAGAAAGCTTCCAATTCACGGAATTGAGCTTGGTCTAATTTTAAAGTTCCCGATACTTTTTTCATCGATTTAATCTGAGCGTTACCACCCACACGCGATACCGAAATACCTACGTTAATTGCAGGACGAATTCCGGAGTTAAATAAATCAGACTCCAAGAAAATCTGACCATCTGTAATGGAAATTACGTTGGTTGGAATATATGCAGAAACGTCTCCTGCTTGGGTTTCAATAATCGGTAATGCAGTCAATGAACCTCCTCCTTTTACCATTCCTTTCAAAGAATCTGGTAAATCGTTCATTTCAGAAGCTACTTTATCATCGGCGATGACTTTTGCAGCGCGTTCCAATAAACGAGAGTGAAGGTAGAAAACGTCTCCTGGATAAGCCTCACGTCCTGGAGGACGACGAAGTAACAAGGAAACCTCACGGTATGCTACTGCTTGTTTTGACAAGTCATCATAAACCACCAAAGCGGGACGACCTGTATCACGGAAAAACTCACCAATTGCAGCACCTGCCATTGGAGCATACACCTGCATAGGTGCTGGGTCCGATGCGTTTGCAGCAACGATAACTGTATATTTATCAGCACCGTGTTCAACCAATGTATTCATAATGTGCGCAACGGTCGAACCTTTTTGTCCGATTGCAACATAAATACAGAAAACAGGCTCACCTCTGTCGTAAAATTCTTTTTGATTCAAAATAGCATCAATCGCAACCACGGTTTTACCGGTTTGACGGTCACCAATAATCAACTCACGCTGACCTCTTCCAATTGGAATCATGGAGTCAATCGCAACGATACCTGTTTGCAAAGGTTCCGTTACTGGCTCACGGTAGATAACACCTGGCGCTTTACGCTCGATCGGCATTTCATACGTTTGACCTTGGATGGGACCTTTTCCATCGATAGGGTTCCCCAACATATCGACAACACGACCTAACATTCCTTCTCCAACTTGGATGGATGTAATTCGTCGTGTTCTTTTTACGGTATCTCCTTCTTTAATTCCTTTTGATGGGCCTAATAGTACGATACCTACGTTGTCTTCTTCAAGGTTCAATACCATTCCTTCCAATCCGTTGGCGAATTCTACCAACTCACCATATTGGGCGTTATCTAATCCGTATACACGGGCAATACCGTCCCCAACACTTAGAACAGTTCCTACCTCAGCCATTTCAACGTTGACGTTGAAATTGGAAAGTTGTTGTTTTAATATTGCTGAAACTTCAGCTGGTTTAATCTCTGCCATTTTACTTTTATTTCAAGTTTAATGAATCAATTTAATTTATAATTGCGCGATTCAATCGCTATAATTTATTCCGAGTTCTAATTTTACTTAGAGTTTAGGAACATATTCGTTTTTGTCAAATTCTTTTTTCAAACGCGCTAATCGAGTTCGAATACTGCTGTCGATTTCCTTGTCACCAACTCTTAAAATAAATCCTCCAATAATTCGGGGGTCTACTTTGCTTTCGACGATATATGAAGTATCTGCATTCATTTTATCTCTTGCCAATCCTAAAATCTGCTGCGTCGTACCTTCATCCAATGGAACGGCTGAAACGATTTCGGCAATGCTGATTTTATTTTGTAGGTTATACAACACATTGTATTGCGCTGTAATTTCCTTCAAGATATCTCCTCTTTTTTGGTTGATGATTAAATGAATGAAGTTTTGAGTCGTTTGAGAGAAACCTTTGAACAATTCATCTCCGATTACATTTTTACGTTTTGAATCCAAAACAGGTGAAGATAAAAATTGAGCTAACTCCCGACTGCCATCAATGGAATTCCTCAAATCTATCATTTCTTGATTGATTCGTTCCGCTTGATTGCTTTCATTTGCGAACTGAATCAAACCTTTAGCATATCGCTTTGCTGCTCTAACTCCTGCCATGATATTAATTCAATTTTGCTTCGTTAATCAACTCACCCACCAAATTTTCTTGTGCAGATTTGTCTTCCAATTCTTTGTTCAACACTTTTTGAGCAACTGTAATTGAAAGTTGTGCAATCTGATTTTTCATATCGGTTATAGCGGCTGCTTTTTCATTTTGAATCGCAACACGTGCATTTTCCACCAAATTATCGGCCTCAACTTTCGCCGTTTCTTTTGCTTTTGCAATCATAGTCTCACGCATTTCTCTTGCTTCTTTCAAGATTGCATCGCGTTCGATTTTTGCTTCTTTCAAAATTTTATCGTTTTCAGCCTGCAAAAGCATCATTTCTTCCCGTGCTTTCTTTGCTGCATTCAAAGCGTCTTCGATGGATTTCTCTCTATCGTTCACTGCATTTAAAATCGGCTTCCATGCAAATTGTCTCAACAACAATAGCAACACGACGAACAAAATGGTTTGCCAAAAAAACAACCCAAACGAAAAATCACTGATTAATTTTTCCATTTTATATGTATCTTAATTAAGTTTCGTTTTATTAAAATCTTTATTTAAAAACTCGGCTACAACCAACCGTTGCAGCTGAGTTTTTATTTTGTTTTGATTAAACCGCAAACAAAGCTGCGAAACCAATACCTTCAATCAACGCCGCTGCAATCAACATCGCTGTTTGGATTTTACCATAAGCCTCAGGCTGACGTGCAATACCTTCCATGGCAGCACCTCCGATCTTTCCGATCCCGATACCCACTCCGATAACTACTAAACCTGCTCCTACAATCGCTGGAATTTCCATAATATAAAATTTATTAATTAAACTTAATTCTTATTGTTTTATGAATGTGCCTCTTCGGGTTCATGCTCCTGTGCTGCAAACCCAAAATAAAGAGCTGACAACATGGTGAAGATATACGCCTGAAGTACACAAACTAGTACTTTAATCAAAATAATTACAAAGGTCAAAGCGAAAGATAAACTTCCACCTATCCAACTTTGAAATACGAAAATCAATCCAATCAAACTCATCAATACAATGTGTCCCGCTGCCATGTTTGCATAAAGACGTATTAAGAGTGAGAATGGTTTAATGATAAGACCTAAAAGTTCAATCGGAATCAAAATTAGGTACAAAGGAATTTTTGCAATCCAAGGCATAGAATCTCCCAATGGATCAAAAACATGCAACCAATACGTTTTCTTACCTGTGAAATTGGTGATTAAAAACGTGATAATTGCCAATGCAGTTGTTACTGCAATATTTCCTGTTACGTTTACTCCCAATGGAGTTAGTCCAAAGAAATTCAAAAACAAAATAAAGAAAAACACCGTTAATAAGAACGGCATGTATTTTTTATAATGCTTTTCTCCAATATTTGGAACTGCAATTTCATCTTTAATATACAATACAACTGGCTCAAAGAAACGACCCACTCCTTTTGGAACGCCTCCTGATTTCACATACGATCTAGATAGACTCGTGAAAATCAAAAACATCAAAAGTGAAGTGAAAAGCATCATCATCACATTTTTTGTAATCGATAAGTCAAAAGGTTTTTCGTTCGTTGGAACTCCTTTTTTCATTTCTCCTTCGTGTGATCCTTTTGCATCTTCTAAACTGTAGTTGATGGTTCCGGCTGCATCCGTTTTGTAAATCTGACCGTGGTATTCTTTGTAGAATGTACCATCTACTTCGTGAACCTTTGTTCCGTGTTCGAAGTTAGATGAACTGAAAATCTTCAATCCATTGTCCACCAAAATAACGGGCAAAGGGAAACCGTAAGCGTTTCCTTCCTTGTCGGACAAAAATGTAAAATCATGAGAATCGACTAAGTGATGTTCAATTACACCCTTAATCTCTTTCTTCATCTGCTCTTTAAAACCGAGTTGTTTGTCTGCTGCGGCTGTCTCTGTTTGTGCAAACACAAACATCTGGAAAACCAAAACAAAACAAAACGTAAATAATTGGCGCATAGGAATTATAATTAACCTGTTTTTTTTTCGTGGTGCAAAATTAAGATAAGTTTTCTAATAAAAGAAACCTTATTCTCTGCTTTTCGTCAGCTTTCTTGATTCAGTAGTTTTTTCGCCGTAAACCAGGTGATTAAAATCAAACTTACAAGGTATAAAACGAGTAACGAAAACTTGAATTCAGCTTCGTCTTTTTGCGGAAAAGAATCAATAAATACCTTGGCTGCCACTAACTTCAAAGCAACTACAAGCAAGAAAAAATAACCCAATTGTTCTTTGAAACTTCTTTCAAGAACCTGAATGAATAGACTACTTAAAATTAAAACACAAAAAATAAAAATGTAAATCGATGAGAAATAGTTCTTTTGGATTTTTAATATAAATTCAAACAAGATGAAATGAATGAAAATAGCCGTGGATAAGCAAGTCAATGAAATCAAGAAATTCTTAGTCCACGCTTTCATTTTATCCGCTTCAACTGATTTAACACCAAATAAAGTGAGCCTGCCAACCCCACCAAACTTCCTAAAGCGGTCAGGTATTTTTTTTCGAATCCATAATGTTCATCGCCCCAGCGGCCCAACCAAACAAACACAAAAATAACCGCCATCATCTGAAAGGCAATTCCAGTGAGTTGAGCATATTTTGCCAAGGATTTTTTTGGATTGGAGTCGGACATAAACGTATTTGAATTATAATTCCTACAAAAGTAGTGATACCGATTTGATATCTAGGAAAGAATTACTTGATTGCGCATTTATCGCAAAGTCCTTTAACAACCATACTCAATTCCTCTGCTTTGAAATTTTTCGGAAGGGAAATGGACGGAAGAATAAAATCTTTCATGCAATAGGTCAACTCGCAATTTGTACAGTGAAAATGAATATGTGCTTGTTCGGGAAGGCATTCGCAACTATCTTCACAAAGGGCATACTTTACCGAGCCGCTTCCATCGTCAATGCTATGGACTAATTTGTTTTTCTCAAAACGCTTGAGTGTACGATACAAAGTCGTTTTATCCACTTGATCAAATTCGGCTTCCAATTCATTCAAACTTACGGCATGTTCCGTGTTTTGAAGAATTTTCAACACCAACAAGCGCATGGCAGTTGGCGAAATTTTACGGGCTTCCAGTTGCTTTTCTAAAGTTTCACTCATCTCAATTCATTTAATTCCATCTACTTTTCGTTAAAAAAGTAGTTGAACTCTTTCTATCTGTCAAATTTACGAAGTATTCAATGAATCAAAGAAAATAAAACAATAGACTCAAACCGCAATGAATTCAACAAAAAATTACAGGAATACTAAAGTGCCTTATAATTGAAATCGGCCATTACCACGGCAGTCACGCCCGCTTCCACTCCTTTGTTTCCATGTGCACCGCCTGAACGGTCCAAAGACTGTTGTTCATTGTCATCGGTTAAAACACAGAAAATAACAGGTGTATCAGAATGGATATTCAAATCTTTAATTCCTTGGGTTACGCCTTGACATACATAGTCAAAATGCGCAGTTTCTCCCCGGATGACACTTCCAATTACAATGATTGCATCGAATTCATCTTGTTTACACAATTGGCTTGCGCCATAAATCAATTCAAAACTTCCGGGAACTTCAAAGTTTGAGATATTCTCTTCTTTGGCTCCTAGGTCAATCAGGGTATCAATCGCACCTTTTTGAAGATTATGGGTAATGTGATTGTTCCATTGGGAAACGACAATGCCGAAACGAAACGCTCCGGCATTGGGTAATTTTGTTTTATCGTAAACCGATAGATTTTTATTTTCAGTTGCCACTTGTAGCGTATTTTAGTCTTTCAATGTATTTATCTACTTCACCTTCGCCTGCAAAAGGATATTTCTTAGCAAGTGCTTCGAAATAGTTCAAGGCTTCTTTGTTCATGTCCATATCCATCGCTAATTTACCTGCTTTCATATAGTAAAGCGTTTGGATAACTTCCAAATCCGTTCCTTCTGCTGCTTTTACGTAATAAGACAAAGCTTCTTTTTCTTTTCCGGATTCAACCAACGCATTTCCAATCATACCGTTTTTCTGAGCGGTTAGGATGTTGTCTTTGGAGGAAAATTTCTCGAAACTTTTCACAGCTGATGCGTAATCTCCTAATTTATAGTAAGAAACTCCGGCTTTGTAAAGTGCAATGTTTGCTCCTTTTGTTCCTCCGTAATTTTCTATGATTTGCTCATAGCCTAAGAAACTTCCTGGACTTCCTTTCAATGCCAAAACCACCGAATCTTGTTTGAAGTATTCGTCAGCCTGAGCCATTTCTATAAATGCTTTTTCAGATTTGGGTTCCAATACCGTTTTTAAGTAAGCAAAGTAACCGATACCGATTAATGCCAAACCGATGAAAGCGCCCACAATGATTTTGGAATGTCTTTCAAAGAAGTTTTCTGCCAAATGCGCAGTTTCGTTTAGGCTATCAATAACCTTCTCAGTAGTATATTCTTGTTTCTTATTTCTCTTTGCCATCTTGATTGAATTTCAGGTGGGCAAAATTAGCAAATAAGTATAATTCCTACAAGTTTTGTTTCGATTATACTTTAATTCAATGTTTTTCAATTAATTATTTATGAATTTTATCGAAATTAAATGCTGATAGTCAACTCACTACACTGACAATTTCAAATATCATGAGCAAAAAGATAGTTATCCAATTCTTCTATTTAAACAAAAAAATCAACGAAATGCATCGTTTAACACCAAAAAAAAACTCCTTGAATGCATTTTTCAAGGAGTTTAATCTGCTTATATTGAATGGTTTTGTTATAAGAAATAGCCCAAAGAAATATTCAACATATTGATTCTGTCTTCGGTTTTGAAATTCGTTCCGGCTGCACCTTGAAGAAATTCAGAAGAAGTTTTACCCAATCCGAATTCATAACGAACATCAATATTTAATTTCTTAATGTTCACTCCGGTTCCAATTTGCCATCCCAAACTTACATTATCAGTTTTATCTGCTTCCACATTATTATAAACATCTCCGTCAATTTTATCTTTGAAGTTTAGAGAGAAAACCGGTCCTGTTTGAACTTGAACCAATCCCAAAGCGAAGGTTTTACCCACGTTTACAGGAATGTCAATTCGGTTTTTCTTTACATCTCCTCCGTCGTATTCATTTTTGAAAGACGTATAAAGAACTTCCGGTTGAACATAGAATCCAACGGCTTTGATACGCATCATTCCACCTGCTTGAAAACCTATGGAACCTTTTCCTTTTTCTTGATAAGCACCGTTAAGCGCTTTAAGCACACCGTTATCGGTGTTGTAAACCATACCTGCTTTCAGTCCGAAATCAATGTTTTGTGCAAATGCACTCATTGAAAAAAGTGCGAAACCTGCTAAAAATAGTTTTTTCATAATTGTTTATTTATTTTGTTTTTCTTTTAATAATACATCACGCAACTTGGTGAACAACTTAGATGAATAAACGAAATCAATCACCGATTCATTGTCCGCAGTTAAAATTTCATTTTTATCACCATCCCATTCTTTGTATCCATCTTTCAGGAATACAATGGTTTCACCAATTTCCATTACCGAGTTCATATCATGGGTGTTGATGATGGTTGTGGTATTGTATTCGACCGTTAATTCATGCAATAATTTATCGATGACCATCGATGTTTTTGGATCTAATCCAGAATTGGGTTCGTCTGCAAATAAATATTTCGGTTTATTCACAATCGCTCGTGCAATAGCTACTCGTTTTTGCATTCCCCCTGAAATTTCGGATGGGAATTTATGAAACGATTCCGGCGTTAAGTTCACCCGCTCCAAAACTTCCTCAGATCGTTTATTCATTTCTTTCAAAGACACATTCGAAAACATTTCCAACGGAAAACGAACATTTTCTAAAACCGTCATCGAGTCAAACAAGGCACTTCCTTGGAAAACCGTCCCAATTTCCCCTCTAATTTGTTGTCTTTGTTCGTAACTGAATTTTACAACATCCCGTCCGTCAAAGAAAATTTCTCCGGAAGTGGGAATAATTAATCCGGTCATACATTTTAGAAACACGGTTTTTCCTGAACCGGATTGACCGATGATTAAATTGGTTTTACCCGATTCAAACACAGTAGAAATTCCTTTTAGAACTTCGACATCATCAAACTGCTTCTTTAAATTCTTAACTTCAATCATCAGCTCAAAATTGTTTGGGTTAATACCAAGTTCAAAATAATCAGAATTACGGATGTCCAAACTACGGCTGCTGTACTGGAACGACCTACTTCCAAAGAACCACCTTTCACATTGTATCCATAATAGGCAGGAACGGTTGCAATCACAAAGGCAAAACAGACAGTTTTAACGAATGTATAAACAAACAATCGTGTAGCCATTGGCATTTGTAAACCGGTGATATAATCAGATTGACTCCACATTTGGGTCGCTTCTCCAATTAAATATCCACCCAATAACCCCATCGCGATACTAATCATAATTAAAATAGGATTGAAAAATATAGTGGCAATAACTTTGGGCATCACCAAGAAGGAAGGGGAATTGATTCCCATCACATCCAACGCATCAATTTGCTCGGTAACACGCATGGTTCCAATACTTGACGCAATGTAAGAACCCACTTTCCCCGCTAAAATAAGCGATATAATCGTGGGTGAGAATTCTAGAATCAACACTACTTTGGTCGCATACGATACATAATAATTTGGAACGGGAATGTCGGCACCTTGAAAATTTTGCGCCATTTGAATCGCAGTTACAGCTCCCATAAACAAAGATATGAACGCAACAATCCCGACGGAACTCATCCCCAAATCATAAACTTCCCTCATTATAAGCTTCCGAAAGACCTTTGAGCCTTGGGGCTTTCTAAACACTTTGACCATGAACCGAAAATAGGCTCCAATAATCTCTAACAGTTTCAACATACGTTGCAAAATTATGATTTTTTTTCTCATGCAACTTCTTTAACTTTCGCAAATGAATTTAGATGGCTTAAAAAAGTATTTACCTGACGGTGCTTTTCCCTTTGTAGAAGGATGGTTGGAGAAAGAATCAATCCGCATAAAAATTAAACCTTCACGCAAAACAAAGTTGGGAGATTATCGCTTTTTACGACCGGAAAACAAGCATCAAATCACCATTGACAACAGTTTACCGCCCGAAGCTTTTTTCTTTGTGTTGACCCATGAAATCGCACATCTCTTTGTTTATAATCGCCACAAAGGCAGTGCCTTACCCCATGGAAACGAATGGAAAATGATGTTTGGAAAAATGTTAAATCAAAGTTTATCGGTGTATTCTGAAGAAGTTCGACCCTATATTCGTAACCATTCCATTCGTCCCAAAGCGAGTGTTGGTGCAGACCGAAATCTTCATCGGAAAATGTTTTTAAAAGAAGAAAATTTAGACAAATTAGTCGAAAGTTTAACTTTAGGTCAAAAATTTTTAATTGGAAAAAGAATTTTTGAAAAAGGGAAGAAAAGAAAAACGCGCTATCTTTGTAAAGAGTTGTCTGGCCAAAAATTGTATTTGGTAAGCGGACAAGCAGTAGTTGACAAAATAATTGAAGAATGAACAAAAATGACTTTGGTGTAATTATGGCTGGTGGAGTTGGATCTCGATTTTGGCCACTGAGCACCGTGGATCTCCCCAAACAATTTCACGATATTTTAGGAACAGGACGAACTTTTTTACAAGCGACCTTTGATCGTTTGGCAAAATTGATTCCACTGGATCAGATTTACATTGTCACACTGGAAGAGTACATTGAGATTTGCAAAGAACAACTTCCGGAACTTTCTGACAATCAGATTATTGGCGAACACAGTGGAAAGAATACGGCAGCGAGTAATTTGTATGCTGCAAAAATAATTTACGACGTGAATCCCAATGCCAACATCGTCGTTGCGCCTTCAGATCATGTGATTTTAGACCAATCTGTTTTTCTAGAAAAATTACAATACGCACTGAATGAGGCGAGTCAAAAGGAGGTTTTAATTACCTTAGGAATTCAACCTACACGTCCAGATACGGGGTATGGCTATATTCAATTCTTCCCGAATGAAACCTCTCAAATTAAAAAAGTAAAAACATTTACTGAAAAACCAGGCCTTGATTTGGCGGAAGTTTTTTATAAATCCGGCGAATTTCTGTGGAACGCCGGTATATTTATTTGGAATGCAAAGACGGTTTTAAAGTCTTTTGAAAAAAACCTTCCGGATATGTATGAGCTATTTGATAAGATAGAACATCCGTTGGCTTCGGGCAAAGGAAAGAAAGAAATTCAAAAATCGTGGGCCTTGATTCAACAAATTTCTATCGATAACGGTATTTTAGAGAAGGCAGACAATGTGTATGTAATCCCTTCTTCCTTCGGTTGGTCGGATTTGGGAACTTGGAAATCCTTGTATGAGAACTTGGATAAAAAAAGTGGAAACAACGTTAAGAAAGGAAAACACATTCTTACCTACAACACCAGCAATTCACTGATTTACACCACCCAAAAGAAAGCAATTGTAGTGGATGGATTGGATAATTATATCGTAGTCGAAACCAAAAAAGCACTTTTGATCTGCCCGATGGATCGCGATCAAACCATCAAAGCCTTTGTGAGTGATTTGAAGTTGAATAAGGGAGAGAAGTTTACGTAAGTTATTGAATAGCTGAGAGAATTATTGATTTAATTGGGCACAACATGTTGCGAGGTCGCGAACTTCGTAACTAAGATTTTTCGGCTAAGAAAAATTTCTTGCGTAATGGAAATGTGATGTAACCACAAAATACGCAATCTTACAAAACCGTTGTTGAACTAATCCCGACAAAAAGCGGGAAGCTTTCTATTATTGATAAAAACAGCAGAACTTGTTGAGATTAACAATACTACTTCAAATTATGTTTAAAAAAAATCAAAAACTGGAATAGAAACGACTGTTAAGCAGGTTGATGGCTTTGAAATTATCTGACAAAGGTTGACTCGAAATTTTACAATTACAAGCAAAGCAAAAAGTAAGTCCACAAAAAAGTAAAAAACCAACCGTGTTTTAACTGCTTTCCCACACAAAACGCATCGTATTCCCCATAGTATTGAAAACGTGACGCTGAAAAGGATTAGTCAACACATCACTCAGCTTTAGCCTATCGGCAAGCCGAATGCTTAGTTGTTGAACTAAACCTACGGTAGCCTTCCGTAACTATCCGTACATTTAGCGTTTACTTAATACATTTTATAAGACA
>JBAYRQ010000016.1:0-68203 GCA_041676545.1 Weeksellaceae bacterium
ACCGTCCTGACCTGAACATGATTGAAAAATCAGAAGAATGAATAGGTATGTTAAAAACGGTTTCATTATAGTTTGATACTTTTGTTACAAAATTAGTGCATATTATTCGTAAATTTGGATAAATTTATCTTAAAATAAATGAATTTATTTTCTACCGTTGATTCTCCGTTTTTACCGATTATATCTTTTGAATCGGTGATTTTGGATTGGGAAAATCAGTTAGCCCAATTTCCAGATGATAATTTCAGTCGAAATCTTTTGGGAAAAGTTGCTGAAATCCCTGAATTAAGAACAGGATTTAGTGATTTTTCAATTTTAGAAACCCACAAAAAACTGATTTCTGAATTGCTTTCGTGCGTTTTTCCAAAAATGTTGACCGACACAGAAATTTCGGCCGCTACTTTCCCGTGGTGCAATACCATCATCAATCCTTCCCACAAATTCCAGGAATTAATCAACGAATCCAAAAAGGAATTCTGTATTAACAACGGTATTTTTGACAAGGATTCTTTTTACATAGCGAGTTGTAGCTTTATTTTAAATCGTCATTACCACGTACCTGTTTCGGATATATTTCCTCTTTATTTTCAATTCCGTGACGATAAGGGCATCAATAAACATTACCGAATTATTTACAATCCCGAATTTTTAGAAGTAATTCCAACAGAAAATGCCAAAGAATTAAGCTTAGATGAAATCGATGAATTGCTTGAGAATTTAGACAATGTGGAATTATGGAAAGAGAAAATCCCACCCAATACATGGACGCTCAAAGGTTTTGGAATTATGAATATGTTTGATAATACCGTGGAAACTGCATTTGCGAACTTAAAACAAAGACTGACAAATACCACCCTTTTAAAAGATGTGGACTCAGATTCTGAACATGATCTTTTAAAATCAATTTTTAATGTAGGATCCATTGAAGCAGGAATTTCTAATTACGATTTCAAAACCAATAAAATCACTTTAGGGTTTTATAACATGCTTACAAATAGCTTGTTATTGGAAAATGTCCATTCGAGAAAAACCGGACTTTACTTAGAAAACTCGAAATTAAAAACCCATATTGAAAATAACAAACCACTCATTGTTTCCAATATTTCGAATTATTTGGAACGCTATCCAAATGATGAAGCATTGAATCAAATTCATCAATTGGGCTATGAAAGTTGTGCATTGATTCCTTTGCAAAAAGATTCCAACTTTTTGGGTGTGGCTGAATTGGTATCTAAAAAACCAATGGCTTTTAATTCGTTGACGATTTATCGCATCAACATGATTTACTCGTTTTTAGTCGATCGATTGGAGCGAGGATTTACAGAATTCTCTAATTTAAAAAATTCAATTATCCAAAAAGAATACACCCGATTGCATTCCAGTGTGGCTTGGAAATTCGAAAAAGAAGTGGAGAATTACTTGAAAAGTACGAAAGATGATTATATTTTCAAGGAAATTGTTTTTCAAGATGTATTTGCTCTTTATGGTGAAGTCGATATAAAAGGTTCGTCTGACACACAGAATCAATGTATTCAATCTGATTTCGAAGCACAAGTAAAACTACTGACAAAAGTAGTGGATGCTTTGTATGCCAAAACAAAAATTGAGTTGTTGAGTCAAAAGAAATTTGAGCTGAAGCAACTGATTGATAAATTAAAGAATAATTTCGAAACTAGTACAGAAGCAGAAGTTCAACATTATATCTCCAAAGAAATTCATCCCATTTTATCTAACCCTTCGATCTATCAAGGGGAAGAAGGAATTGTTGCGGATTATTTAAAAAAATTGGATCCATATACCGGAAGATACTATCATGCCCGAAAGGATTTCGATGATTCTGTAAGTTGCATCAACAAGAATTTAACGCAGATTCTAGACGAAAGGCAAAAAGAAATTCAGAAAGTTTTTCCTCATTTCTTTGAACGATTTAAAACGGATGGCGTCGATCATACCATTTATATCGGCTCTTCGATTTCTACCAATAAAGTGTACGACCCGATTTTCCTTCAGAATTTACGCTTGTGGCAATTGCAAGTAACCTGTGAAATGATGAATGAACATGTACGTATTCAGTCAAGTTTACCCATTCCACTCGAAGTTACTTCTTTGATTTTGGTGTTCAATCAACCGATAAGTATCCGTTTTAGAATGGATGAAAAACGATTTGATGTCGATGGAAGTTACAATGCAAAATATGAAGTTGTAAAAAAACGGATCGATAAATCCTTTATCAAAGGAACGGATGAAAGACTTACCCAAGCTAGAAAGTTGGCGGTAGTTTATTCTCAATTCAACGAAGAAAAAGAATACCTGCGCTATTTCCAGTTTCTACAAGGAAAAGGTTTATTAAAAGAGGATATAGAGTTTTTACAGCTCGAAGATTTTCAAGGAATTACTGGATTTAGAGCTTTGCGTGTAGAAATTTCTGAAGTTGAAAAATCAAAGGAAAATCAACCTTATTTTTCAATTCAAGAGTTAAAAAAAGAAGTGAGCCACTAGCCTATTTCCGAAATCAATCCTCAAACAAATTGAAACCTGAATTTTGATAAAAAGCAAGAATGAAAACGAAAACCGTGAGGATAATTCCTACCATGAAAATGTAATAGGTAATTCGTAACAAACGGTATTTCCGTTCCAAAACCAATCCCAAATAATACAAATCTCGAGTTAACGAATCGTATAAATACGTTCGATCGGAAATCAATTCGCGCATGGCTGCAGTGTACTGATCCAATTCCATTTTGTGGAAATTTCCAAAAAACAAAAGATTTACTTTTCGACTCTGAATATCTGCAGCTGTAAAATTAATTTTTGAGATATTGGGTTTCGTCGCCATAATCGCAAACACAATACACAAAACACTCACCAACAACATAGTTAAGGTGGGAAAAATCAAGTATTCATTTTTGGGAGATGCCAATTTTGGAAGCAAAGTTGAAAGTGCAATCGAAATGATAATCGCATTCACTGAAAGTAGAATATTCGCTTTGCTATCCGCAATGTCACTGAGTCGCGTATGGTTGTTTAAAGTAACTCGATACAAGGTTTCAACGCCTCTTTCGGGTCTTTCCAATTTGGCCAATTTCTGTTTTCTCGCTTTTGCTTTCGCTTTGATTTCATCTTTATTTCGGATGGTTTCCAAAACGCGAATCGTGTTTTCTAATTTTATAGGTTGCCAATTCTTCAACGCATACGGCGTGTAAAAGCGATGTGTATGTGTGAGAAATTCATAATTCATTTTATTCCACTCCGCATCCGTAATGCCCTTTTTTTCACCAACTTCCCATTCATTCCGAAGTTGCGTACTGATTTTATCAAACAATTTATCGCCCACATGCGCTGTGTCTGCATCCTTAATCATTCGTTCGAGCTGATTTTCGGGTTGATGATTAATTTTTGTAGCTAAAATTAGTTTTTTAATTTTTTGAATTGCTGCATTGTCCACTCCATTTTCAGTTAAAAAGGTCTCAGCAATTTCTGCGCTTTCTTCTTCGTGGCCACCGTTACAGCACGTATAACCTGAATCATGGAACCATCCGGCTAAAATTAAATTAAAAGTATCTTCTTCCGAACAATTTTCAGCCGAAATCAATTCCTTCAATTTGGAAACCACAAATTGGGTATGCAAAAAATTATGATAGGTATATTCTGAACTTAACTTATCTTTGAATAAATTAAAAATAAATCCTTCTGTCTTTTGAATCAAGTCAACCATATACATTTAATATTGAGTAAATTTAAGGAAATTAGTTGTTTTTCAAAGCCTTTTAGATTTTGTCTTCCACTTCTTCTTTTCATACTCACTTCGTGCGCTACCCATAAAGTTCAATACGGAAAAAACGTTTCGGCTCCCGATATTCATTCCGAAGAAAAAGCGACTGAAAAACCCATTCACCGTTTCTTTTTAATTGGCGATGTGGGAAATTCACATCTTCCAGAATCTCAACAAACTTTGCACTTGCTAAAACAGCGGTTGGATGTAGCAGACTCTGCTTCCACTCTTATTTTCTTGGGTGATAATATTTATCCCAAAGGAATGCCGACCCGGAAGAATTCAGAAAAACAAATCGATGCCCAACATAAACTTCAAAATCAAATCGATATTCAATCTGGCTTTGCGGGATTTACTTTTTTCATTCCTGGAAATCACGATTGGTATAGCGGCTATGATGGATTGCGAGAACAAGAAAAGTTCATCACCGACCAATTAGGCAAAAAATCATTTCTTCCTCGAAAAGGATGTTCCATTGAACAATTAAAAATCAATGAAACGGTAGGATTGATTGTAATTGATAGCCAATGGTTTTTAGAAGATTGGGACAAACATAAAAACATCAATTCAGAATGTGAAATCAAAACCCGAGAGGATTTTTTTGAGGAATTTGAAAGTTTACTGAACAAAAATCAAAATAAAATCACATTGGTCGCTTTGCATCATCCCATTGCGAGCAATGGCACACACGGCGGACAGACTTCAATTCGGAAACAACTTTTTCCTTTTCAATCTTCACTCCCTCTTCCCGGAATTGCAAGTGTGATTAACATTTTGCGAAAAACGACCGGAGCCAGTCCGCAAGACAATCAAAATCCTATTTATAGAAGTTTAATTAATCGGATAAAAACATTGCTCGAAGACCGTGAAAATGTGATTTTCGTTTCGGGTCACGACCATAATTTGGAATACATAGAAATCGATAATTTAAAACAAATCATCAGCGGTTCCGGTTCAAAATCCGAAGCAGCAAGAGCCATTCGACCGAATGAATTTTCGTACGGAGGAATGGGATATGCAGTTTTGGATGTGTTTGAAGATGGACAATCCTATGTGAAATTTTATGCCAACGACAAAGGCGTTGAAAAACTTGTTTTTGACCATCAATTGACGGACAAACGGGTTTTGGATGAAGATTATTTTTACGAATCATATTTTCCAAAAGTGCAATCAGCGCAAATTTATCCGAATGAATTAACCCAGAAAAGTGAATCGTATGAGTTTTTATTCGGAAAACATTACCGTCATTATTACAGTTTACCGATTGAAGCACCCACTTTAAATTTAGAAGATTTCGATGAAAGTATCATTCCCGTTCGGTCCGGTGGTGGTCATCAATCTCGCTCTTTGCGTTTGGAAACGGACGATGGAAAACAATATGTAATGCGCGCACTTAAAAAAAGTGCTACTCGTTTTATTCAAGCGTTTGCGTTTAAGGATCAATACGTTGAAAAAGAATTTCAAAATACTTTTACCGAAGAATTCTTGTTGGATTTTTACACAACGACCAACCCGTATTATCCGTTTGTAATTGGTGAACTGGCGGATCCCATTGGAATTTATCACACCAATCCCAAATTATATTATGTTCCCAAACAGAATGCATTGGGGAAATACAATGAAAATTACGGCGACGAATTGTATATGGTGGAAGAACGTCCGATGAAAAGATTTACAGACCATGAAAGCTTTGGAAAACCCGATGACATCATCAGTACAGACGATATGTTGTTGAAACTCCAATCCAATGAAAAACATGAAATAGACGAGAAAATGCTGATACGTGCACGACTTTTCGATATGTTGATTGGCGATTGGGATCGGCATGAAGACCAATGGCGATGGGGAGTTTTCAAAGAAGATAACAAAACTAGGTATCGACCGATTCCACGCGATCGCGACCAAGTTTTCCCAAAATACGATGGATTTTTAATTAATCTTGTTATGCGAATTCCTGCTTTGAGACACATGCAGTCGTTCAAAGAAGATATCTCAAATGTGAAGTGGTTTAATATGGAAGCCTATCCTTTGGATCTGGCTTTGATTCGTCAGTCTGAATTGAAAGATTGGTTGGAAGAAGCGGATTACATCAAAAATCATTTGACGGATGCAGAAATCGACGATTCCTTTCGGAATTTACCAGAAGAAGTGAAAGATGAAGAAGTTGTGAAGGTTAAAAATTTATTGAAAATTAGAAAACAGCATTTACAAACTTGGGCCGAAAAATACTACAAAGTTTTGAGTCGAACAGTGGTTTTGTATGCGACCGATAAAACCGATAAAATCGTTGTAAATCGTTTACCCAAAGGAGAGACTCAGATTCAGATGTATCGAATCCGAAAGTCGGGAGATGAACTTTATTTCGAAAAAAACTACTCCAAAAAAGAAACAAAAAGCATTTGGATTTATGGTTTGAATGAGGCGGATGAATTTTATGTCAATGGAAAACCACACAATCCAATTTTAGTTCGTTTAATTGGTGGAACGGATTTGAATTCCTACAAAGTGGAAAACGGTCGAAGAGTTAGAATTTATGATTATCCAAGGCGTAGCTTTGATTTCAGAGAAACTTCGAATGCGAAAGTATATTTATCCAATGATTACGAAATCAATCAATACAATTACGAAAAGCCGAAATACAATCGCTTTTCTTTACTTCCGTCGGGTGGATACAATCCAGATGATGGTTTGAAGTTGGGACTTTCGGGAACATTTACCGTAAATAATTTTGATAGAAGTCCTTATACCCAAAGACACAACCTTTTAGCGAATTATTTCTTTGCAACAAAAGGTTGGGATTTAACCTATACCGGCACTTTCGTAAAATTTATTGACAAATGGAATTTGGAATTGAAAGCCCGATTTACGAGCCCTACTTTTACCACCAACTTCTTTGGTTTTGGAAACGAAACGGAGAATTTCCAAAAGGAATTGGGGATGGATTACAACCGCGTGAAAATACAATCGCTCGGTTTCAGTCCCACAGTTTATTGGATTGGAAGAAGCAATGGACGTATCGATATAAAAGCGGAAATAGAAAATGTTTTGGTCAGCCGGAATGAGGGAAGAATTACCGAAAACTCCTTTGAAATCAACGATCTAACGTTTAATCATAACTATTTTGCATCAGCAGGTGTGAAATATTCTTTTTCCAATTACGACGTGATTTCTTTACCGACTTTGGGAAGTATTTTCGAAGTAGAAGCGAATTGGTTAACGAATTTGGGCGATGCTAAAAAGAGTTTTCCTTATTTCGTAGGTAGTTTTGGAATTACCCATCGAATTACAAACAGTGGAAGTTTAACTTTCAGTAGTTTAGTGAAAGGAAAAGTGATTTTAAACAATAATTTCGAGTTCTTCCAAGCGGCAGCAATTGGCGGAGATAGTGACGTGAGAGCATATCGAATCGGACGGTTTATTGGGCGTCAATCTTTTTATCAAAGTTCGGATTTACGACTTCAAATCGGTCAAACCAAAAAGAATTTTTTACCGATGAAGTATGGAATTATAGTGGGTTATGACTACGGTCGTGTGTGGATGGACGAAGAAAAATCCGACAAATGGCATCAATCCATCGGTGGTGGAATTTGGTTAAATGGAATCAATACATTGACTGGAAAAATCAATTATTTCCACGGTGGTGACGGCGGAAGAGTTTCTTTCGGCATAAACTTCGGGTTCTAATTCAAACTCTGACATTCAAAAAATCTGAAAATTACAGTCTGAAAATCCCTCCAAATGCAATGATGGTTTGCCCAAAGTAAAAGCTTTGTGAAGCCTTGTCTGCTTTGTCAAACGTAGTGCGGATATCCGGCATGTGAATGTATCCTCCTTTGAATTCCGTTTGAACAAAGAAATGTTTGAAGAAGGTAACATTTAATCCTGCTTTTGCAGATAGTCCATATCCAGAAACATGAAATTCATCGTACCGATCTTTGCCTAATAACTTTGTATTTGATTTCGGAAAAAGAACGCCCACTCCGACTCCTTCAGTTAAATTCACCTGAATTTTATCGGAATCTCGAATGCCGAAAATTTTGGATATATCGTCAAAACGATTGATTTCAAAATTGATGTAATTCAAACCATCGGTGTGTTCAAAGGTCAAAAAATCTTCGGTCAATAAAACAAATCCGTCCTCGATATCTTCGCCGTACGAACCTCTATCGGGATAATAGCCAGAATATTTTACTTTCTTATCTTGGTACATCACATATTTCATGTGATCAACACCCAATGAAATATTGTATTTATCGGAAATAAAATAACCAATTCGCAAATTCGTCTGTGGAATAGTCATTCGCGCGGGATTGATGTAATCGATATGCCATCCTTTCGGTTTATCTTCCGCCTTCACATCGTGAAGTGTGAAATCATATCCATCTCCTTGAAAACGAATATCTGATTTCGAGAAAAAATCTCGGTTTCCTCCCCAATAGATATAAATCTTTCCTTTATTTCCTGCGGTGTATTTCTTGCTATTTAAATTGGGTTCAACTTGTGCAAATCCTGTGAAATATATCAAGGCAACGAATAAAAAAGTTATTTTTTTCAATTTCTATATTTTATTTCTTCGACCCAACTTGTAAGGAATACGTTTTGGATCTACTTTGAAAACAAGTTGCAATATTACGGTATTCAGAATTGATAAATTGTGATTAATGTTACATACAACGAAACCTCTTGGTATTTTGATGCAGACTTAAAGCTATATTGGTACCAATTTGAACAATCTTCCAATTTATCGCGCCGAATTCCTCAAATATTATACCCTTATTAGCTGTGCTTTGTTAATTATGTTTATTTTTGTAATCTTATTCAACAAATTATGCTTAATTATACAGTTAAAGAATTACTTGATAAAGGAAAAGATGCAATTTTACACGAAGTTACACTTCACGGTTGGGTTCGTTCTTTTCGAAGCAATCGATTCATTGCATTGAACGATGGATCTTGTTTAAAAAACATACAAATCGTTGTTGATTTCGAAAAATTAGATCAAGAAGTTTTAAAAAATATAAACACAGCAACTTCCTTACAAATAAAAGGAGAGGTCGTTGAAAGTCAAGGCGCAGGACAAGACATTGAAGTCGTTGCACATTCGATTACGATTTTGGGAGATGCCAATCCGGATGAACTTCAATCGACCATTTTACAACCGAAACAACATAGTTTAGAAAAGTTACGTGAACAAGCCCATTTGCGTTTTCGAACCAATACATTTTCCGCGATAATGCGTGTTCGAAATAGTTTGATGTTTGGAATTCATACCTATTTCAACCAAAAAGGTTTCGTATATATCAACACGCCTATTGTGACGGGATCGGATGCGGAAGGTGCAGGTGAAATGTTCACCGTAACCAACTTCAATTTAGAAAAAGAATTACCAAAGACGGACGAAGGAAACGTAGATTTCAGTCAAGATTTCTTTGGAAAACACACGAATTTAACTGTTTCTGGACAGTTGGAAGCTGAAGCAGCGGCGATGGGGTTAGGAAAAGTGTACACGTTTGGACCTACTTTCCGTGCAGAAAATTCAAACACAACCCGTCACCTAGCGGAATTTTGGATGATTGAACCCGAGATGGCGTTCTATAACCTAGATATGAACATGGATTTGGCGGAAGACATGTTGAAATTTGTCATCAAATACGCTTTGGATACCTGTCCTGATGATTTGGAATTTTTAGCGCAAAGATTTGACAAAGAACAAAGTCAGAAACCGACCAATGAACGTTCTGAATTATCCTTGATGGAACGTTTAGATTATGTATTGAACAACAACTTCATTCGTCTAAGTTATACTGAGGCGATTGACATTCTTCAAAAATCAAAACACAATCAAAAAGGAAAGTTCAAATATCCAATTGAAGGTTGGGGAACTGATTTACAATCGGAACACGAGCGTTATTTGGT
This sequence comes from Weeksellaceae bacterium, assembly GCA_041676545.1. Lineage (GTDB taxonomy): Bacteria > Bacteroidota > Bacteroidia > Flavobacteriales > Weeksellaceae > Moheibacter. Next base: position 9,689 of record JBAYRQ010000016.1, read on the forward strand.
GGAAAAACACTTTAAAACACCTGTGATTTTATTTGATTATCCAGCCGAAATCAAAGCGTTTTATATGCGATTGAATGAAGATGGAAAAACCGTTCGCGCGATGGATATTTTATTTCCAGGAATTGGTGAGATTGTAGGCGGATCGCAGCGGGAAGAACGATTAGAAATTTTAGATGAAAAAATAGAGCAATTTGGAATTGACGCCAAAGAATTATGGTGGTACCGCGACACCCGAAGATTCGGAACGGTGCCTCACAGTGGATTTGGATTGGGATTAGAGAGATTGGTATTGTTCGTAACAGGAATGGGAAACATCAGAGATGTAATTCCTTTCCCACGATCGCCAAAGAGTGCAGAATTTTAATTATATTTAAAACATGTTAAAGCAGGAATTCAATTTAAAATTACAACAGAAACTTTCACCTCAGCAAATTCAATTGATGAAGTTGGTGCAATTGCCTACACTCGCCTTTGAACAGCGAATCAAAGAAGAGTTGGAGGAAAATCCTGCGATTGAAGAAGGGGAAGAACACCATGAAGAAGATGATTTTTCGACCGAAGCTGAACAATGGGAAGAAGATGATCGTCAACAAGACGTGGACACGGCTGAAATCAACATCGATGAATATTTAAGCGACGACGAAACGCCGAGTTATAAAACCTATGCGAATAATTACAGTGACGACGACGAAGATCGTTCGGTTCCGTATGCGCAAGGAATAAGTTTTCTAGACTATTTAGAAAGTCAACTTTCGATGTTTCGATTGGATGAAGAAGAATTTGAAATCGCAAATTTCATCATTGGAAATATGGACGACGATGGTTACATTCGTCGGGATTTGCAAGCCATTGTAGATGACATGGCGTTTACTCAAAATATCTATACCGACAAAAATGAAGTAGAACATTTGTTGGTGAATTACATTCAGAAATTAGATCCTGTGGGAGTTGGAGCCAGAGATTTGAAAGAATGTTTGAAGATTCAATTGGAAAACAAAGCTCCACTAAATGAGCCGACAGAACTCGCGCTAGATATTATAGTTAAATCCTTTGATGCCTTTACCAAAAAGCATTACAAGCGATTGATTCAAAAATACGACATCACCGAAGAGCAACTTAAAGATGCCATTTTAGAGATTGAAAAACTCAATCCCAAACCCGGGAAATCTTTTTCAGGAAGTCATAAAACCGTGGAACAAATCACACCTGATTTTACCATTCGAATTGTGGAAGGTGAATTGGAATTATCGTTAAACGGTAGAAATGTTCCCGAATTACGAATTTCGAATACGTACGCAGAAATGTTGGATACGTATAAGAAAACAGAAAATAAATCCACCCAACAAAAAGAAGCGGTTTTATTTGTAAAACAAAAATTAGACGCCGCCAAATGGTTTATTGATGCGGTGGAACAGCGAAGAAATACGTTGATGTTCACCATGCAAGCTATAATGAAATTTCAAAAAGAATACTTTCTGACGGGTGATGAAACCAAAATCAAACCGATGATTTTGAAAGACATTGCGGATATAATTCTCATGGATATTTCAACAGTTTCTCGGGTTGCAAACAGTAAATATGTAAATACACCTTACGGAACTTTTCTAATCAAGGATTTGTTCTCTGAGAGCTTGACAAACGAAGATGGTGAAGAAGTTTCCACACGTGAAATCAAGCGAATCCTTCAAGACATCATTATCGCCGAAGACAAGCGCAAACCTTTGACCGACGAGAAATTAATGGAACTTCTAAAAGAAAAAGGATATCCCATCGCCCGCCGAACCATTGCCAAATACCGTGAACAACTGAGTATTCCAGTAGCGAGGTTGAGGAAGGAGATTTAGCGACTGGGAATTTGGAAACTGGGGACTAGAAACTAGAGACTAGAAAATTGTTTCTTAGTGGTAGGCGTTCACTGAGGTTCTCGAAGTGACTGGCTTCAAACTGGGGACTGGAAACTGGGGATTTAGCCAAATCAAAGAAAGAGATTTCTCACTTCGTTCGAATGACACGTTCGTTTTAATTTGGACACGAATAAATCAATTTATACTTCAACATTTATAATTCATAATAATCCATCTTGATACTTTATACCAAGTACCAGATACCAAAAAAGCTACTCCATTTCTGAAGTAGCTTTTCTTTATTCTATTTTAGTAAATCTTATTTTACCAAAGTCAATTCTTCAATGATGTTGGTTGCACCTGCAAATTTATCAACTACAAACAATACATATCGGATATCCACCGAAATGGTTCTTTGTAATTTTGGATCGAAAATAACATCACCTGCCATGGCTTCAATGTTTCCATCAAAAGCAATTCCAAGTAATTCTCCGTTTCCATTCAATACGGGAGAACCTGAATTTCCACCTGTAATGTCGTGATCGGTTAAGAAATTCACCCACAATTCACCGTTTTTATCAGCATATTGTCCGTAATCTTTCTTGTTGTATAAGTCGATTAATTTTTGCGGAGCTTCAAACTCATCATCGCCCGGAACATGTTTCGCTATGGTTCCTTTTAAGGTTGTGTAGTAATTGTATTTTGCATCATTTACTTTTCCTGGTCCTAAAGGTAAATCACGAACGGTTCCATATGTCAAACGAAGTGTACTGTTTGCATCGGGGTATTCGATGGTACTTAATTTAGATTCTCTCAAACCTTCTACCAATACTCTAAACGCTTTGGCGTACGAATCATTCAATGCTTTATCTTCCGGCGTTTCTAAACGGTAGCGCGTCATTAAATCATTTGAAAGTTTGTACAATTCATCGTTCGAAATTAATTCTGCTTTTGGCGAATCCAAAAAGCTCATTAGCTGATCTTTCTTCGTGAAAATACTGGAAGCAAATGCGTTTTTCATATACGCTTTGAAATCACCTTTGTTTTTATCGCCCACTTCTTTTGCATACGGAGCCAAACCACCTTTTGCAGCTTTGGCATAATATAAATTCAATTGTGCGGCCAAGATATCCTCTTCCAAAGGCATATAGGCACCGTCGAAAAGATTTTCTATTACCCCTTCAATTCGCGGACGCATTTCCGCTCTTTTCGCTTCATTCTCAGAGGCATATTGCACCAAGGTGTTTCCAAGGCTAAAAGGTGTTACCGAAAAAGTAGCTGAACGCAACATTCCAACCATATAGTTTGAATGACGTGCTTTTTCATTGGTTTTTGAATAGTAGTTATCAATGATTGCAATCACATCACCATATTTGGCTTTGTTCTTATTTTTATTTGCCCATTTATTGAATTTGGCTTCATTTACTCTTTTTAATTCTACGGTTTTATGTTCCTTCAAAGCTTCAATCATTCCTTGACGGTTTTTCCAGTAGTTTGCAATTCCTGCATATTTAGAAGCATAGTCCAATCTTACTTTTTGGTCTTTGTCCATGTATTTCTTCAACACATCCATTCCCACCTTCGAACTTTCAACCCAAGCTGGGTACGAATACAAAACGTTTTGCTCTACACCACCGGCTGGCATCCAACGATTGGTTCTTCCTGGATAGCCCAAAATCATGGAGAAATCTCCTTCGTGGTATCCCTTTAAACTGATGGGTAAATGATATTTTGGTTTCATTGGAACGTTATCTACTGAATAATCAGCTGGACTTCCGTTGGCATCGGTGTATACTCTAAAAATCGCGAAATCACCAGTGTGGCGTGGCCATTCCCAGTTGTCTGTATCCCCTCCAAATTTACCAATCGAGTTGGGAGGAGTTCCTACCAAACGAACGTCTTGATAATCTTGGTAAACGAAATAGTAATATTCATTTCCTTCAAAGAATGGACGAACGGAAACCGTATATTTTCCACCATCGTTGTTTTCTTTTTCGATTTTCGCAATTTCTTGGTTGATTGCTTTTTGTCTTTCATCTTCCGACATTTTGTCGTTTACTTGTTTCAAGATTCGATCGGTAACTACGTCCATACGAACAAAGAAACGAACGGAAAGATTTTTCGGTTTTAATTCTTTGGATTTATCTGCTGCCCAAAAACCATTGGTTAAATGATCATCTTCGGGAGTTGACAATTCGGCAATCGCACCGTATCCACAGTGGTGATTGGTCAAAACCAAACCGGTTTCTGAAATAATTTCAGCGGTACATCCACCTCCAAATTGCACAATAGCATCTTTCAAACTGCTGTTGTTGACGCTGTAAATATCTTCTGCAGTAAGTTTCAAACCTTTTTTCTGCATTTCATCGATGTTTTTACCGATGAACATCAAGAACCACATTCCCTCATCTGCCTTTACCTTTTGGAAAGGAGCAGTAAGAAATGCGATACTCGCAAACATTACGAATAGTTTCTTCATTTTCTACTTTTTTATATTTGAATTTGTCTTTCGATTTTTGGAATTGTTACACTTAGTCCGTCCATTTTTGGAATTAGATTTCACAAACTTAGTGTTATTTTTTAAAAAAGTTGGGTTAGATGGAGTTTAAACCGTTTTGATTTAGGATTTTGATACTATTTTACGCATTTCTTTGATAATATCGGATTGAGAATGCGTTTTTGTATTAATACTTGAATTATTTCCTCCATAAGCTCCATACATTTCAATTGGAGTGTAGGAAAACAGACCGATAGTCGGAGATAATGAAGCACAACTTAAATGCATCATTCCCGAATCTGCAGCCAATAATAAATCGCAATTCGCCATCAAAGCACCAATTTCACGAATGTCCTTACTATAAAACTCAGGCAATCGATGATTTAATTTGGAAATATTCTCAACGGGAAGAATTTCAATTAGATTAAATTCCTCTTTGAATTCAGCATTAAAAAGTTCATAAAAATCCGACCACCATTCCTCCGAATAACATTTCTCACCTGTTGCAAACGTAAAAAACGCGATGGTTTTTCGGGAAGAATCTTTGGTAACTTCTTCCAAATCCCTTTTTCCTCGGCTGATTTCTTCATCGCTCAATTTCAAATCCAAAGTGGGAACTTCACCTGTTAAAGGGGTCTGATTTAAAGATTCCAAAAAACCACGAAAGTTATACACAGGATATTTTGCGTAATGCGCATTATCTGCATGTTTATCAGCCGAATCTTCAATGCTATCTCCAAAAAATTTAAAATCCCCACGAGCAACTATCGTCGACAATCGACCGGATGAAGAACCTTTCTCCACATTGATTATCAAATCATATTTGACTTTTTTGAGGGAAATCCAACAACCTATATAGTCCAAAAGATGGTCAAACGGCTTTTTTGGAAGTTCAATAAATCGATCGACTTGCGGATAATTTTGAAAAACAATGGAAGCAATTTTTCCTTTTACAAATAAATCAATCGTACAATTGGGATAGGTTGCACAAATCTCTTGAACCAAAGGTGTAATCAACAACATATTCCCCAACCGATGATTGGGACGACTGATTAAAACCCGATCCACTTTGAAATGTTCGGCTTTTTTCTGCATTTTAGCTACGGATTTCTTTCCCAAAGAATACGTTAGCCAATGCGTAATTTTTCGTCGATACACATTGATTCTTGATTTAAAGCTCATCTGTTTTTTATGTTTCTACCAGCAAAAATAGGTTTTTTATGAATATTTTTGAATTTCATTTTAGAATCCCATTCAAGCTTAAAGAGTATAACGGAAAAGATATCTAAATTATATCCGTGTCAATTTTTTTTGTCTTTACCTTTGTTGCATGGCTGGAATCTATATTCATATCCCCTTTTGCAAACAAAAATGCAGTTATTGTAATTTTCATTTTTCCACAGATTTAAAATCTAAAAATCAAATGGTAAATGCAATTTGCATGGAATTGCAAATGCGAAAACATGAAATCAACGAGAAAGTAGAAACGATTTATTTAGGAGGAGGAACTCCTTCCTTGCTCGACACCAATGAATTAAATCAAATTTTCAATGAGATTTACAGGAATTATTCGGTTGTAGAAAATCCAGAAATCACCATGGAAGCCAATCCCGACGATTTGAATGTTGAGAAATTGAATCAACTGAAAACAACAGCCATCAATCGGTTTAGTATTGGAATTCAATCCTTTTTCGATGAAGATTTACGTTTGATGAATCGTGCACATAGTGCGGATGAAGCAATTCATTCCGTGAAAATTACGCAAGAAGCAGGTTTTGAGAATATCACCATTGATTTAATTTACGGAGGACAAACAACGACGGATGAAATGTGGAAAAGAAATTTAGAAATGGCTTTGGAATTAGATGTTCCCCATATTTCATCGTACGCTTTGACCATTGAACCCAAAACCATTCTCCATCATCAAATTAAGACCAAGAAAATCAAAGACATTGACGAAGATAAACAAGAACGTCAATTCAAGGAAATGATTGAAACGCTGACTCAGAACAATTTTATCCATTATGAAATATCGAATTTTGGAAAAGAAGGTTTTCAATCCCAACACAACAGCAATTATTGGAAAGGCAAACCCTATTTGGGAATTGGTCCTTCTGCTCATTCGTATGACGGAAAAAATAGAAGCTGGAACTTGGCGAATAATTCAATCTATATTCAGAAAATGAAAAAAGGTGAATTGACATTGGAAACAGAAGAGCTTTCGGACAATGACCGATTCAATGAGTTGATTATGATTCGACTACGAACCAAAGAAGGTTTAGATTTAAAAGAAGTCTCTGATTTATTTCCTTTGGATTTTTTGAAAAAATTAGAAATAGAAATTCAAGAACCGATGGAAAATGGACTGTTAGAAAAAGAGAATAATCAGCTACGAATCACTCGAAAAGGATTGTTTTTATCTGACGGTATCGCATCGCGTTTATTTCGGGTGTAGTTGGAATTTAAATTATTTTACATTCAACCCCATTAATTTTATTTACTTTTGTAGCAATGATTAAAAATGTTATCAATATCGTCATGGGACTTTTATACGCCTTCATTGGTGTGTTCGTGATGATGAAGGAATGGTTTTTGACCGAATTGAGTCCAATTGCGGCCCAAGCATTGGGCGTATTATTTATAGTGTATGGTAGTTTCAGAATCTACAGAGCAATTAAAGACATTCGTGCCAACAGGAATTAAATTCACTTTGCTAGTGAGCGTTTTTCTTTTCCTATTTTCTTGTGGTGGAAATAGAGAGGAAGTCACGCACAGAGAAGGTGAAATGACGATGTATGTCGATCCATCCAACAAGAATTTAATTGAAGCTTTGACGGAAATTTATACCATGAAATTCCCCAAAGTGAAATTCAAGCTTGTGTATAAACCTGAAAATCAAATCCTACAAGATTTATTGGACACAGTTGCGTATGCAGCATTGATCAATCAACCTTTGAGCGAACAACAAACCGAACAACTCCGGCAAAAGTCCGATATGACGGCGCGCTCCACACTTTTAGCGTATGACGCAGCTATATTTATCACCTCGCCTGACAACTCGCTCGACTCGGTGACTTACGACCAATTAAGATCCGGAATTTTGGAAGGAAGTTCTCAAATCGTTTTTGACAATGGGAATTCGGGGAATTTTAATACGGTTATTCAAGAATTGGGAATTGAAATTCCAAAAGACAAATCGGTTTTTGCGTTGGAAAATGCGCAAGCGGTTATTGAATTTATTCAAAAATCAAAAGGAGCGATTGGAGTGATTGGAATGAATGAAATCAGTGAAGAAGATAATCCCAAAGTCAAAAAAATCTTAGAACAAATCAAAATTCTTCCGGTTGTTGACGAAAATAATGTCGTACGAGAACCCACCGTTCAAAACATTTTGGCATTGAGATATCCTTTTGCAAAAGGGATTTATTTCATTGTTCGTGAACCTGGATTTGGCATTGGAAGCGGATTCACACGTTTTGCAGGATCGCAACAAGGCCAACTAATAGTGCGGCGTGCAGGACTTCAGCCGAATTATTTATACGATCGGGAAGTCCAAATCAATTTAAAAAGTGTAGAGTAATAAGTTCGTAGAACTCAAATCCGTACTCAATTTAAAATTCTTCTTACTTCCAAATTAATTTCCTCAACATTCTATTTGTTAACTCTTCGTTAATAATTTCATGTCTTTTCCGCAAAATTTCATTTGAAATCCTAAATAATATTCGTCTATTTAGAAAAAGAAAATTGGCTGTATGGATAAGAAGATTTTTGTACTCGACACTTCGGTTATAATATATGATCACCGTTCAATTATGAATTTTGATGAACATGATGTGGTTTTGCCCATCACGGTTTTGGAAGAATTGGATACCTTTAAAAAAGGAAATGACACCAAAAATTTTGAAGCGCGAGAATTCATTCGGTTTTTGGATAAAACTTCCAAAGACCATTTAATCAAAGATTGGATTCCCCTTCCAGGCGAAGAAAAAGGTTCGTTTAAAATCGTAATGGAAACCAATGGATTGATCGATTCTGCGATAAAAACGTATGGAACTGATTCCATGGACAATCGAATTTTGAATTCGTGTTTGCTCCTTGCCAAGGAAGAAAAAAAACGTCAAGTTATTTTGGTAACAAAGGATGTGAATTTACGTTTAAAAGCAAAAGCGATAGGAATTCAGGCTGAAGATTATGAAACGGGAAAGATTCAGAACGTTGACAATTTATCCACTGGAATTCATACTTATTCCAATTTTGACCAAGAAATCATTGATTTATTATACAAAGACCACAAAATATCCTTTGATCAAATCGAAGGGAAAATGGATATTTCACCGAATGCATATTATATTTTACAAGGTGAGAAATCTTCGGCATTGGCGTATTACAATCCTTTTGCCATGCAGTTGGAGCGCGTGAATAAGCAAATGGTTTTCAACATCAAACCCCGAAATGCGGAACAAGCTTTTGCGATTCACTCCATATTGCAGCCGGAAATTAAATTGGTGGCCTTGCATGGTGTTGCAGGAACAGGAAAAACTTTGATTGCGCTTGCTGCAGCGATTGCGCAACGAAGAGATTTCAAACAAATTTATCTCGCACGCCCCATCGTTCCGCTAAGCAACCGTGATTTGGGTTACTTGCCTGGAGACATTAAATCGAAGATCGATCCGTATATGCAGCCTTTGTGGGATAATTTGAAGTTTATTCAATATCAGTTCGATGAGCATGACAAGGAATACAAACAAATCAACATTATGGTCGAACAGGAGAAATTACTGATTACACCTTTGGCGTATATCCGCGGTCGCAGTTTGTCGGATGTTATTTTCATAGTGGATGAAGCTCAGAATTTAACGCCCCACGAAGTAAAAACAATCATTACACGTGCTGGGGAAAATAGTAAATTTATTTTCACGGGCGACATAAAACAAATCGACACACCCTATTTGGATGAGCAATCCAATGGACTTTCTTACTTAGTCGATCGAATTGAAGGTCAAAAGTTATTCTCTCACATTCAATTAATTAAGGGCGAACGTAGTGAATTAGCCAACTTAGCCAACGACTTACTTTAGTCAATATTGAATCGGTGGATAAAAAAATAAAATATACTATGGGTTTAATTTTGGTTAAGTTCATAGATACTTCTATATTTGCGCGTTAAAAAATTCTTAATAAGACACGAATTATGAGAGGAAAATGGCTTATAGCAAGTATTGCAATTATCTTAGGAATTCTATCCGTAAGACAGTTGAGCTATACTTGGTACACCAATAAGGTAGAGAGCGAGGCGCATAACTTAGCGAAAGATGAATCCCATGAACAGTTGATTTTGGACAGTTTGTCCAATGATACACTGAATTTAGGAATCATAAAATATAATTATCGTGATGCCAAAAACAAGGAATTAAAATTAGGTTTGGATCTAAAAGGAGGAATCAGTGTGATTCTTCAAGTTCAGGTTCGAGACCTTTTGGAGAACTTAGCGGAACAAAGCGAGAATCCAACCTTTGTAGAAGCATTGGATGCGGCAGATATCAAACAAAGATCCCAAGGTAACAGAGCCTATGTGGATATTTTCTTTGATGAATTCGATAGATTGCGTCAAGAAAAAGGACAATCCGACTTAAAATACGCTTCGGCAGATATTTTCGGAAACCGTCACAATGCTGCTTTCATTGAGTTCAACGCTACAGACGATAAAGTAAAAGATTTAATCCGAAAAGATATCGATGCAAAAATCGGTACCGCTTTTCAGGTTATTTCCTCACGTATCAACCGTTTTGGTGTAGTTGAACCGATCATTCAACGATTGGGAGGCGATGCAGATGGTCGAATCTTGGTGGAAATGCCTGGTGAGAAAAACAAAGAGCGTATTAAAAACTTATTACAGAGTACTGCAAAGTTGGAATTCTGGAAAGTTGAAGCCAATAATCCTCAAGTTCAATCGTATTTCTCTACGTTAAATCCGCAATCTTTAGGAATTCAAACAGACAAAACAGATTTATCGAGTATTATTCAACCTCCATACGATGGAAATTCATTGTTCTCCGTAGCCATTAAGGACACGGCAATTATGAACAAGATTTTGCATTCCAAAGAGTTGAAAGCTAGTATGCCAGCAGGTATTCGTAACTTTAAATATTATTGGTCACAAAAACCTACACAAAGTAAAGATCAAAACATCAACGGGAAATTCTTATCCGTCTATGCTTTAAGTGGGGATCAAACCAACGAGCCTTTACTTCCAGGAGATGTAGTGGTTCAAGCTTCCGGTGAAAGAGACGCAGGTTCCATTACAAACGAACCGGTTGTATCGATGAAAATGAATGCGGAAGGTGCACAGAAATGGGCGAAGATTACTGAAGATAATGTGGGGAAATCGATTGCAATTGTGTTGGATAACTTGGTGTATTCTGCACCCAATATCAACGAGAAAATTGCAGGAGGAAGTTCACGAATTTCAGGAAACTTCACCTTGGATGAAGCACGTGACTTAGCAAACATATTACAAGCAGGAAGTTTACCCGCTTCGTCAAAAATTGTTCAGTTGGAAGAAGTGGGTCCATCTTTGGGTCAGGAAGCGATTAATAGTTCTTTGATTTCATTCATCGCTGTATTCATTTTGATTTTGGCATGGATGCTTTTCTACTACAGTAGAGCAGGTTTTTATGCAGATATTGCTTTGACAGTTAACATCTTATTCCTTTTGGGATTGATGGTCGGACTATTCGGAGCCACGCTTTCACTTCCAGGTATTGCTGGGATTATTTTGACCTTGGGAATGGCAATTGACGCCAACATCTTAATCAATGAAAGGGTGAAAGAAGAAATGCTTGTCAACAACAAATCATTGAAAGAAGCGGTAGGAATTGCGTATTCATGGAAAGGTGCGGTTTCAGCGATTGTTGACTCCAACGTTACGACCATGTTAACAGCATTCATCTTATTGTTTTTTGGTAAAGGACCAGTTCAAGGTTTTGCCATTACCCTATTGATTGGATTGTCTGTTTCTATGTTTACGGCGATATTCTTAACAAAATATTTCACAGACAGTCGTTTTGAAAAGAAAAAGGATGTGGCATTTTTCACTCCAATCACAAAAAATTGGCTTCAAGGATTTAACATTGACTTTGTTTCAAAAAGTAAAAAAGCGTATACCCTATCCGCTATTGTAAGTGTATTGTGTATTGTTGCCATTGTAGTTAGAGGATTTGACATGGGAGTTGATTTCCAAGGAGGAAGAACTTATACCGTACGATTTGATCAAGCCATTAGTGCTAATGACGTAAGACAAAGTTTAGAGAAAACTTTGACCGATGCGGAAGGAAAAACAGTAGCGCCCACTGTAAAGATTTTCGGACCATCCAATCAGGTGAAAATTACAACCAAATTGAATGCAAACGTTGAATCAACCGAAGCTGACAATGAGGTGAAACAAAAAGTATATGAAGGTGTAAAACAATTCTTACCCAAAGAAATGACTTTTGCTCAATTCGAGGATGATAAATTTGATTTAGGATTGATGTCCGTTGTTAAAGTAGGACCAACCATTGCGGATGATACAACTCGTGCTTCCATTCTTGCCGTAATTTTGGCTTTGATTGGTGTGGGAATTTATATTTTAGTCCGATTCAAATGGCAATTTGGTTTAGGGTTAGTGATTGGTGCAGTTCACGACGTTTTAGTTATATTAGGACTGTTTGCATTACTTCATGGTCTTGTTCCGTTTAACTTGGAAATAGATCAAGCTTTCATCGCTGCTATCCTTACCGTAATTGGTTACTCGATTAACGATACTGTAATTATCTTTGACCGTATTCGAGAATACATAGGATTGTATCCGAAAATGCCCTACAAAGAGTTGATAAATAAAGCACACAACACTACCTTATCGAGAACCTTAAATACTTCAATTAGTATGATTCTAGTGGTTTTAATCATCTTCATATTTGGAGGTGAAACCATCAAAGGATTTATGTTTGCCATGTTAGTGGGTGTCATCGTAGGAACATACTCTTCCATCTTTGTGGCAGGTCAAGTCGTTTACGATTTAACCAGAAAGCAAATGGAGAAAATCAGAAAGTAATTCAATCAAATAGAATTGGGAAATTAATATTCATTGATTTTTCGATTTATAGAAAATTAAAAACTCCGAAAAATATTTCGGAGTTTTTAATTTTAAGTTAATTATCTTTGTTGCATGAATTTTTTATTAGTATTGCCCGCATTTATCAGTTTTGCAGAAATCTCTGTTATACTACTCATTGCTGTGGTAATTTTTGGTCCAAAAAAAATCCCTGAAATTGCACGTGGTTTGGGTGAAGGAATACGTGCCATGAAGAAAGCAACCGATGAAATTAAACAAGAGATAATGAATCCTGTGGAAAGCATCCAAGAAGAAATTAGTAAACCCCTCAATGATTTCAATCCCATCCAAAGTATTCAAAAAGAAATAGATAGCACAAAAGACAGTTTATTGGAAGATGTTCCCAATCCGATCAAAGAAGTCGAAGAAAGTATTGACGACATTGTTGGCCCCGTAAAAAGAAAATAGTGGAAGAAATCATCCAATTAGACAAAGCGCTTTTTTTATATCTGAATACACAAGGAACCCCAACGTGGGATGGTTTTTGGATTTTCTTGTCCGAACGGAGTGTTTGGATTCCTTTATACCTGCTTCTACTCTATTTATTGTTCAAACATTTTGGATTCAAACAAACGGTTCTTGTTCTGGGATTAACCTTACTCATGATTTTGTTTACCGATCAAATTACCAATGTATTTAAAAACAGTTTTCAACGTTTACGACCTTGCTTTACGGCAGAATTTGACGGAATTATGCGAAAAGTCGGTTGCGAACGAAGAGGTCAATTTGGATTTACTTCCGCCCATGCTTCCAATCATTTTGGAATCGCTCTATTTTTAGGCTTGGTTTTCAGAAAGAAATACAAATGGATGCTGAGTGCATTGCTCATTTGGGCTGCATTTATTTCCTATAGTAGAGTGTATTTAGGCGTACATTTTCCTTTGGATATACTCTGTGGCGCTGCTTTGGGATTGATTTTAGCAGGGTTGAATTTCAGGTTATATTCATGGATTCTTAAAAAGTATCCAAAAACTTTCAAGGAGAATTAAAGGGAATTTCCCTAAAACCTATTTCTTATTATTTTTCTTATTGAATCTTTTTTTCAAAATTTTCAGTACATCTCTGAGTTTAAAACCGCGTGCATGCAATGCCATTAAATAATAAAAGAATACATCAGCGGCTTCTTCCAAAAAATTCTCATCACTCCCTTGTTCCGAGGCGATGACCATTTCCACAGATTCTTCACCCATTTTCTTGGCGATTTGGGAAGTTCCTCTTTGATAAAAACGTTTGATTTTATCTTCAGGCGCATCCGGTCGTTTACCTTTTTCAATTTTCTCTTCTAACTTTTCTAGAAAAGGAAATGGCTTTTTTGTTACTGCTTTTTGTGGTCTCTCCATCGTATAATCAGAAAACGTAAAAGTATAAAAAATAATGAATTGAAAAGCGGATTTTCAGAATAAAACTTCTTATTCCTTTCCAAAATAAAAAGAAATGCCTAAGGTGAAAAAAAAATAAGGAAAAAGTAACTGTAAAATGTTTAATATCCACAAATTCCTATCAAGACCTATTCGGAGCTGTAATTTAAATCCTTCTTTTTGATTTCAAAATACGGTTCTCTCAAATTAATATTTAGTAAATTTGGTCAAAATTTATAAAAAATCTCAAATGAGTATCATCACACAAATTCATGCAAGACAAATTTTAGATTCACGTGGAAATCCAACCGTAGAGGTAGACGTAATAACCGATGCCGGCTTTTTAGGTCGAGCTGCAGTTCCATCAGGCGCTTCAACCGGTGAGCACGAAGCGGTAGAATTAAGAGACGGCGGAAAAGATTTCGTAGGAAAAGGAGTTCTTCAAGCTGTAAAAAATGTCAATGAATTAATTGCACAAGAATTAATCGGATTCAATGTATTTGAACAAGCATTGATCGATAAAGTAATGATTGAATTGGACGGAACGGATAACAAATCCAAATTAGGAGCCAATGCAATTTTAGGTGTCTCTCTTGCCGTAGCACAAGCTGCTGCCAGTGAGTTGGGAATGCCTTTGTTTCGGTATGTAGGTGGAACGAATGCAAAAGTTCTTCCCGTACCTATGATGAATATAATCAACGGTGGATCGCACTCCGATGCGCCCATTGCTTTTCAGGAATTCATGATTATGCCTGTGATTGCCGATTCGTTTTCACATGCTTTGCAAAAAGGAACCGAAATTTTTCATGCCCTGAAATCCATTCTTCACGATCGAGGTTTATCGACTGCAGTAGGTGATGAAGGTGGCTTTGCTCCTACTTTTAACGGAACGGAAGATGCGTTGGATACCGTAATGAAAGCGATAGATAATGCAGGTTACAAAGCAGGAGAAGATATTATGCTCGCATTGGATTGTGCAGCAGCCGAATTTTATGTAGATGGAAAGTACGATTATACCAAATTTGAAGGCGATAAAGGAGCGGTCCGAAATCGCGAGCAACAAGTTGCTTACTTAAAAGAGCTCGCTGAAAAATATCCGATTATTTCCATTGAGGATGGAATGGATGAAAACGATTGGGAAGGTTGGAAATTATTGACCGATGCCATTGGAGACAAAGTTCAGTTGGTAGGTGATGACTTATTGGTGACCAATGTAAAGATGTTAAAAAGAGCCATCGATGAGAAAACAGCGAATTCCATTTTAATTAAAGTAAATCAAATTGGAACTTTGACCGAAACCATTGACGCTGTACAAATGGCTCAAAACGCAGGTTATACCGCTGTGATTTCCCATCGTTCCGGTGAAACCGAAGATACGACGATTGCCGATTTGGCTGTTGCTCTAAACACAGGACAAATTAAAACCGGTTCGGCATCCCGTTCCGATCGAATGGCTAAATACAATCAATTATTACGAATCGAAGAAATATTGGGAGAAACTGCCGTATATCCTCAACTTTTGGCTTTTAAAATCAAGAAATAAATTTAAAAAAATTGATGAAAGTCATTTTAAATTTTCTTAGGTTTATTGTATATTGCTAACTAGAATTAAAGAACATGTCAGATAAAGCGAAATTTAGTTATAAAGGCTCAGAAATAGAGCTAGAAACAGGTATAGGAACCATGAATGAGAAGTATGTTGATATTTCAACCTTCCGTTCACAAACCGATGAAATCATCACCTTGGATCCTGGATATAAAAATACAGGATCGTGTAAAAGTGAAATCACCTTTTTAGATGGTGAAAAAGGAGTTTTAATGTATCGTGGATATCCCATCGAGCAATTGGCAGATAAATCCAACTTCCTTGAAGTGATGTATTTGTTGTTGTTGGGGAAATTACCAACGGCAGAAGAATTAGAAAAATTCAGCAATGACATCAAGGACCACGATATGGTATCTGAAGATGTGACCAAAATACTGGCTGCCTTTCCAAGCACTGCACATCCAATGGGCGTTTTATCGACCTTGACAAGTGCTTTAACTGCATTTAATCCAAAGGCTGTCAATGCGAAATCTCCCGAAGATATGTACCGTGCTGCGGTAACTTTGATTGGGAAATTTGCTGTTTTGGCTTCGTGGACTTTACGAAAAGTGAAAGGATATCCGTTGAATTATTCAGATAATAAATTGAATTTCGTAGAAAACTTTTATCATTTGATGTTCAAGCATCCAAACCGCGAATTGGAAATGGATCCAATTGTAATTGATGCCTTGGATAAATTATTAATTCTTCATGCCGATCATGAGCAAAACTGTTCGACTTCAACCGTTCGGTTGGTAGGTTCTTCCCATACTGGATTGTTTGCTTCTATCTCCGCAGGAATTTCTGCACTTTGGGGTCCACTTCACGGTGGAGCGAATCAAGCGGTTGTAGAAATGCTAGACCAAATCAAAGAAGATGGTGGCGATGTTCAGAAATGGATTGACAAAGCAAAAGATAAAAATGATCCTTTCCGTTTGATGGGGTTCGGACATAGAGTGTATAAAAACTTCGATCCGCGTGCGCGAATCATCAAAAAAGCGGCCGACCAAGTATTGGAGAAATTGGGCGTGAATGATGAATCTTTGGAAATTGCCAAAAAATTAGAACAAGCTGCTTTGGAAGATCAATATTTCATCGACCGGAAATTATATCCAAACGTAGATTTCTATTCAGGATTAATTTACCGTGCTTTGGGAATCCCAACGGAAATGTTTACGGTAATGTTCGCCGTAGGTCGTTTGCCTGGATGGATTGCTCAGTGGATTGAAATGAGAAATAACAACGAACCGATCGGTCGTCCAAGACAAGTCTATATGGGTGAACCAAAAAGAGATTATGTTGCTATTGAAAATAGATAAGATTCAATTCAAATATAGAAACCAAAGACCGTTCAAAATGAGCGGTCTTTTTTTATTCGCCGAAAATTAAATCCGAATAAACCTTCCTAAATCCTTACTTTTGACTAAATTTGTTATTCAAGCATAATAAAATATGACCATACAAGATTTAAAGTCTCAACTGACTTTACCGATTATAGCTGCACCGATGTTCATCGTTTCGGGAACAAAATTAGTAGTTGAATGTTGCAAAAACGGAATCGTAGGAACCATTCCATCACTCAATGGAAGATCCAGTGAAGATTTCGAAAAAATGCTTCAAGAAATCACAACGGAATTGGAACAATACGAAAAGGAAACCGGTAAAAAACCTGCTCCTTATGGCGTAAATCTAATTGTCAATCGAACCAATCCTCGACTCCTACCTGATTTGGAATTGTGTGGAAAATACAAGGTTCCAATTATCATCACTTCTCTAGGCGCTGTCAAAGAAATTGTTGATGCAGTGCATGGATACGGCGGTTTGGTCTTTCATGACGTCATCAAAAAACGACATGCAGAGAAAGCGGCAGAAGCAGGTGTAGATGGAATTATTTGTGTCTCAACCGGTGCGGGTGGACATGCAGGAACGGCACATCCGTTTGCTTTGGTGAATGAAGTCCGCAGTTTTTATGACGGTGCAATCGTTATGGCTGGAAGTTTAAATAAAGGAAACGAAGTATTGGCTGCAGAATTAGCAGGTGCAGATTTCGCGTATATGGGAACCCGATTTATTGCTACCCAAGAGTGTTTAGCTTCAAAAGAATACAAAGAGATGATTGTAGATTCTACCATTGGTGATGTGATTTATACCGATGGTGTATCGGGCGTAAGTGCGAATTTTTTCCTTAAAAGCATCGAGAAAGCCGGAATTGACATTACAGAGGAAAAAAAAGAAGATTTCTCAAAACTTACAGGCGAACATTCCAAAGCATGGAAAGACATTTGGTCGGCAGGCCATGGTGTGACGGAAATAAAAGATATTCCAACGGTAAAACAATTGGTAGATCGACTTAAATCCGAATACAAATCCACTTTGGATAGAACGAATTCAATTCGTGAAAACTTAAAATTCTAATATGAAAACCAGTCAAGAGTTAGAAGAATTAATAGAATTAAGACAAATCGATGCGCACACCTTTCAAGGCGATAGCATCACCGTGGGGAGCGAATCTGTATTTGGTGGTCAAGTATTGGCTCAAGCATTAAATGCGGCGTACAGAACGGTTCCTGAGGATAGATACTGTCATTCTTTGCATTCGTACTTCATTCTTCGTGGAGATTTAACCAAACCGATCACATACAAAGTGCAATTGGTCCGTGACGGTGGAAGTTTTACCACACGCTATGTAACGGCGGAACAAAAAGGCGTATCAATCTTTGTTTTGGCCGCTTCATTTCAGATTAAAGAAGAAGGTTTGGAATTTCAAGATGCAATGCCCGAAGTTCCTCAGCCCGAAGAGTTGATGAGTTGGGAAGATATTTACGAACAGTCCAAAGATTTCCTTCCCCAAAATATGAAATACTTTTTAGGATTGGAGCGACCGATAACCTTTAAACCAACCGTTATTCCCAATCCGTTTGAGAAAAAAGATTTGGATTCCAAACAAAATGTCTGGTTACGAATTAATGATGTAAAAAAAGAAATTACTACCCAGTTATTTCATCAATTGTTGGCTTACACATCGGATTACAATATATTATTTACAGCTTTGCGACCACATGCATCCGAGGCGCACTTTGGGAATATGGTATTGGCAAGTTTAGATCACGCGATGTGGTTTCATCGGGAACCGGAAGATCCGAGCGACTGGTTTCTATTCACAACGGATGTGTTGAGTAATTCCAATGCAAGAGGATTGACGACGGGTCAGATATTTAGTCGCAAAGGACGATTAATCGCGAGTGTATGTCAGGAAGGAATGTTACGGAAATTGAAGAAATAATTCGTTTCAAATTCATAGGGGTTAAAATAAAAATCGACCCCATATAAAAACACAAAAAACCCGTCCAAAACAAAGTTTTAGACGGGTTTTTATATCGATGAAACTAATTATTTAGTTTTCTTCTTTTGTTTCTGGAGCATCATTGGCTTCAGGCGCATCAACCTTAGGAGTTTCAGCTTTAGGTTCTTCAACCGCTGGCTTTTCTTCTTTTGGCTTTTTTGCTGTAGCTTCTTTTACTGGTTTTTCAGTTTTTGTTTCTACTTCAGCCGTTGCATCATCTGTTGCACTTCCACCTCCTCTTCTACTTCTTCTGGTTTTCTTCTCAGGTTTAGCTGAAGTATAAAGTTCGTTAAAGTCCACCAATTCAATCATAGCCATATCAGCACCATCTCCTTGACGGAAACCGGTTTTAATAATACGGGTATAACCACCTGGGCGATCCGCTACTTTGGGAGAAACAACGCGGAACAATTCTGTAACCGCTTCTTTATCCTGTAAATATTTAAATACTACACGACGATTGTTTGTATCGTCGGTCTTTGATTTTGTAATCAAGGGCTCTACATAAAGTTTCAAAGCTTTCGCTTTGGCAACCGTCGTATTGATTCTTTTATGGGTAATCAATGAGGAAGCCATATTAGACAACATAGCACCTCTGTGAGAGGCTGTTCTTCCTAAGTGATTGAATTTTTTACCGTGTCTCATTTCTTTAAAATTATTCTACGTCTAACTTATATTTGGATACGTCCATTCCGAAACTTAATCCTTTGTTATCAATCAATTCTTCTAATTCGGTCAAAGATTTCTTTCCGAAGTTTCTGAATTTCATCAAATCTGACTTATTGTATGCAACCAATTCTCCTAATGTTTCCACTTCGGCAGCTTTCAGACAATTTAAAGCGCGGACAGACAAATCCAAATCAATCAATTTTGTTTTCAACAATTGTCTCATATGCAAAGCTTCTTCGTCATAGGTTTCGCCATAAGCTACTTCTTCTGCTTCCAAAGTAATGCGTTCGTCAGAGAACAACATAAAGTGGTGAATCAAAATTTTAGCTGTTTCGGTCAAAGCATCTTGCGGAATAATTGAACCGTCTGTTGTAATTTCCAAAATCAACTTTTCATAGTCAGTTTTTTGTTCAACACGGTAATTTTCCACACTATACTTCACATTGATAATCGGCGTATAAATCGCATCGATCGCAATGGTTCCCATCGCAGCGTTTTGTTTTTTATTGTCATCTGCCGGAACATATCCTCTCCCTTTATCGATGGTAAAGCTAAAGTCTAACTTCACTTTTTTATCCATATTGGCAATCACCAAATCGGGGTTTAGAATTTGGAATCCTGAAATGAATTTCCCTAAATCGCCAGCTGTTAATTGCTCTTGATTTGAAATAGACGCATTCACAGTTTCCGAATCCGTTTCACTAATTTGTCTTTTGAAACGAACTTTTTTCAGATTTAGAATAATTTCCGTCATGTCTTCAACTACTCCAGGAATAGTTGAAAATTCATGATCTACACCTTCAACACGTATCGAGGTAATTGCATACCCTTCAAGTGATGAAAGCAAGACACGACGCAAAGCGTTTCCAATGGTCAATCCGTATCCCGGTTCCAACGGTCGGAATTCAAATTGTCCGAAAAAATCATCAGACTCAATTAAGATTACTTTGTCCGGTTTTATAAAGTTTAAAATTGTCATCTTATTAATAAGGTTTTAATTTATTTGAAACCTCTTGGTTTCGTTTCCTACAATATTCTCTCTAGTAATAATTAAAAAATTATTTAGAGTATAATTCGACAATCAATTGCTCTTTGATGTCTTCCGGGATCTGAATTCTTTCCGGAACTGAATTAAATGTACCCGACATTTGCTCATCATTCCATATTAGCCAATCGTATGTTGATCGTGCTTTCAATGAATCGGTAACAACGCTCAATGATTTTGATTTTTCACGAACACCTACTACATCACCAGGTTTAAGGGTGTATGACGGGATGTTAACAGTTTCACCATTTACGGTAATATGTTTGTGAGAAACCAACTGTCTAGCGCCGCTACGTGTTGGAGAAATTCCGAAACGATACACTGCGTTATCTAAACGGGATTCACAAAGTTGCAACAAAATCTCCCCGGTAATACCTGGGTGTGCATTTGCTTTTTTGTAAAGGTTCAAGAACTGACGCTCAAGAATTCCGTACGTATATTTTGCTTTTTGTTTTTCTTCCAACTGAATAGCATATTCAGATTTTTTACCTCTTCTTCGGTTGGGTCCGTGTTGTCCCGGTGGGTATTTTTTCTTTTCGAAGCTTTTATCGTCACCAAAGATTGGTTGTCCGAATTTTCTAGCGATTTTTGTTTTGGGTCCTGTATATCTTGCCATTTTTCTTAAAATTTTGAATCTAGATTATAAACGATCTAAATTTCGATTAAACTCTTCTACGTTTAGATGGACGACAACCATTGTGTGGCAATGGAGTAACATCAATAATTTCGCTTACTTCAATACCTCCGTTATGAATTGTACGGATTGCTGATTCACGACCTTGTCCAGGTCCTTTTACGTACACTTTTACTCTTCGTAAACCAGCTTCTAAAGCTTTGGCTGAAGCGTCTTGTGCAGCTACTTGAGCAGCATAAGGTGTATTCTTTTTAGATCCTCTGAAGCCCATTTTTCCGGCCGATGACCATGAAATAACTTCACCATTCTTATTAGTCAAAGTGATGATCACGTTGTTGAAAGAAGCCTGGATATGTGCTTGTCCAGTTGCCTCAACTACAACTTTTCTTTTCTTTGCTGTTGATTTTTGATTCTTTGCCATAACTACTTTTACTTATTATTTAGTGGCTTTTTTCTTGTTAGCAACTGTTTTCTTTCTACCTTTTCTCGTACGAGAATTGTTCTTAGTACGCTGACCTCTTAGAGGCAATCCAAGACGGTGACGAATTCCTCGTGTACATCCAATATCCATCATTCGTTTGATGTTCAATTGAACTTCCGAGCGAAGTTCACCTTCCACTTTGTAGTTCTCAGTAATTCCCAAACGGATTGCGTTGATTTCACCATCGTCCCATTCGTTTACTTTTTTGTCTCTGCTGACATTGGCTTGATCCAATATCTTCTGTGCTGTGCTCTTACCAATACCGTAGATATAGGTTAATCCTATTTCTCCTCTTTTGTTCTTTGGTAAATCTACTCCTGAAATACGTGCCATATCTTAACCTTGTCTTTGTTTAAATTTAGGATTCTTTTTGTTAATCACGTACAATACACCGTTGCGGCGTACTATTTTACAATCAGCACTTCTTTTCTTAATTGATGCTCTAACTTTCATTTTTTTACAGTTTTATTTGCTCCGGCTCTAGGCCTCCAGTCGTTATTAATTAGTTGAAATAAAAGGATGTAGCTCGATAGAATCAAGCTACATTCCCATATATTATTTTTAATATCTATACGTTATTCTTCCTTTGGATAAATCATAGGGTGACATTTCCAACTTTACTTTATCACCGGGCAACAATTTAATGTAATGCATACGCATCTTTCCAGAAATGTGTGCAGTGACAATGTGTCCATTTTCTAATTCAACCCGAAACATTGCGTTTGACAATGCCTCAATAATTGATCCGTCTTGTTCTATATGTTTTTGTTTCGCCATAATCTTAACTTCTACCTAGGTAGAAAGTTTGCAAATTTATAAATTATAATTGACTTATGCAACATTCTTTGTTCGACCCGTAGACATCAACCCATCGTAATGGTGATTTAACAAGTAGGTATTAATCTGCTGCACTGTATCCAAGATTACTGCCACCATAATTAAAAGTGAAGTTCCTCCATAGAACATCGCTAGTCGCTGATCCACTCCAAAGAAGTGAACTATAGCAGGTAAAATTGCTATAAATACTAGAAATATTGATCCGGGTAAAGTGATTTTCGATAATACATCGTCCAAATAATCCGCAGTGTCCTTTCCAGGTTTAATTCCTGGAATAATTCCTCCATTTCTTTTTAAATCATCTGACATTTGATTCACTGGAATCGTAATCGCTGTATAGAAAAAGGTGAAGATAATAATCAAGATACCAAATACAATTGCGTTTTGCCATGTAAAAGGATCGGATACTTTTTGAAGAAATATCATCAAACTTGAATTCTGGTCGGAGAAGAAACTCGCTAAAGTAGCCGGTAAAAACATAATTGCTTGTGCAAAGATGATTGGCATAACTCCAGATGCATTTACTTTCAACGGGATGTATGAACGAACGGAATCGGTCATAGATCGCATATAGCTGCTGCTACCGGTTTGCGCACGTCGTACATATTGTACAGGGACTTTACGAACCGCTTGAACGAGAAGTACACAAAGCAAGATAACAAATAACAAGGCTAAAATTTGCATAAGGAAAGCAATTCCACCCGTTTGATCCAACTCAAATGCATTCAATAAGGCTTGAGGTAAATCCGCCAAAATACCCACCATAATTAAGATTGAGATACCATTACCTACCCCACGGTCTGTAATTTTCTCCCCCATCCACATCGTAAAGATAGTTCCCGTAACCAATATAATGGTGGAAGGGAATATGAACCAGAACGAACCCGGATTAATTAGATAAGCGGATTGGAATCCTCCACCATAAGGCAACAGTTGCGTTTGTAACAAAGTTAAATAGGCAGGTGCCTGTACCAAACAAATTGCAATGGTCAACCATCGTGTAATCTGGGTCACTTTCTTACGTCCACTCTCACCGTCTTTCTGTAATTTCTGTAAATAAGGAACGGCCAACTGCATTAACTGAATTACAATCGATGCAGAGATATATGGCATAATCCCTAATGCTAAAATGGAAGCACGATTAAACGAACCTCCAGTGAAAGAGTTCAACAAGCCTAAAAGTCCTTGTTGGGAGTCAGTTTGTTCAGCCAATAATCGAGTTACTTCATTCACGTCAATACCTGGTAACGGAATATAGGAACCGAAACGGTAAATAATTAAGAAAAAGAAAGTGATCATCAACTTCTCTCTTAATTCATTTATGCTCCAAATATTTTTAATAGTTTGTATAAGCCCTTTCATGTGTTTCTTCTTGTTGTATACCTGACAAATGGAACCCGAAGGTTCCATTCATACAGATTAATTACTTATTTACTATGCGTTTACTAAATCAGCTTTTCCACCCACCTTTTCGATTGCTTCTTGTGCAGTCTTGGTGTATTTATCAGCTACAATATTTACTTTTGCTGACAATTCCCCACGACCTAAGATTTTAATCAAATCGTTTTTGTGAGCCAAACCATGGCTTACAAAAACTTCTTTGGTAAGTGTATCGGTGATTTTCTTTTCATCCACCAATTTCTGAATTACGTCTAAATTAATTCCGGTATATTCCTTACGGTTAATGTTTGTAAAACCGAATTTAGGAACACGTCTTTGCAAAGGCATCTGCCCCCCTTCGAAACCAATTTTTCGAGAGTATCCTGAACGAGATTTTGCACCATTGTGTCCACGACCGGCTGTACCTCCGCTTCCACTTGCTTGACCTCTACCTTTTCGGAAATTATCTTTTACTGAACCTGTTGCAGGTTTAAGAGTATTTAATTTCATAACTTTTCTTGTTTGTACCGCGTACAATTAATTATCTTTCTACTTCAACTAAGTGTTGTATCTTTCTAATCATTCCCTCAATTGCGGGCGTAGATTCATGTTCTACAACTTGATTCAACTTCTTTAATCCCAAAGCTGTTAACGTTGCTTTTTGAGATTTATCGCGATTGATTGCGCTTCGTGTCTGTTTAACTTTTACTTTACTCATCTTTTCGCTTTTTAACCGTTGAACACTTTACCAATTGAAATTCCACGTTGACGCGCTACGGTTTCAACATTTCTCAAATTTAACAAAGCTTTAAAAGTCGCTTTCACCACGTTGTGTGGATTCGAGGATCCTTTAGACTTTGATAAAACATCATGCACTCCTGCAGACTCCAATACAGCACGAACGGCTCCACCAGCAATTACTCCGGTACCTTCTGATGCAGGTCTCAAGAAAACTTGAGCTCCTCCATAACGTGCTTCATTTTCGTGCGGAATCGTATGTCCTGTCAATGGGATTCTTACCAAATTCTTTTTCGCTTCTTCTACTGCTTTTGCAATAGCTGAGGCAACATCTTTTGATTTACCTAAACCATAACCAACAACGCCCTTTCCATCTCCTACCACTACGATAGCTGAAAATCCGAAGGTACGTCCTCCTTTGGTTACTTTAGTAACTCGTTGTACTCCTACCAAACGGTCAGTCAAATCAATTCCTGCCGGTTTCACTTTTTCTATGTTTCTGTATCCTAACATAATTTTTTTCTTAGAATTTTAGACCTCCTTCTCTTGCTCCGTCTGCCAAAGCTTTGATTCTACCATGGTAAACAAAACCGTTACGGTCAAATACAACTGTTTCAATTCCCTTTTCTTTTGCTTTTTCAGCAATAAACTTTCCTACTGAAGCAGAGCGTTCAGTTTTTGTTGAACCTTCTGCCTTCTCTCTTGATGATGTTGATACCAAAGTTTCTCCGGTATTGTCATCAATTAATTGAGCGTAAATTTCTTTGTTGGAACGATACACAGATAGTCTTGGTCTTTCTGCTGTTCCAAAGATATTACGACGAACACGTCTTTTTATCTTTTGTCTTTTTTCTGTTTTTGATAGTGCCATTGTTCGATTATTTATTATGCAGACTTACCTGCTTTTCTTCTAATTTCTTCTCCTACGAATTTAATTCCTTTTCCTTTGTAAGGCTCAGGTTTACGGAATGAACGGATTTTTGCCGCAATCATTCCCAATAATTGATTGTCGTGAGAACTTAATATAATAACAGGATTCTTTCCTTTGTCTGATACGGTTTCCACTTTTACCTCAGACGGTAAATTCATTACGATATTGTGTGAAAAACCTAAGGATAAATCCAATCGCTGTCCTTGATTTGAAGCTCTATAACCAACTCCTACTAGTTCCAAATGCTTTTTGAAACCTTCTGTTACTCCGATTATCATATTGTTAACCAAAGATCTGTAAAGTCCGTGTAGTTCTCTATCTCCTTTTGAATCGGAAGGTCTTGAAATTGTTAATTCCTCTCCTTCAAATTTAAACTCAAAACCT
Organism: Weeksellaceae bacterium; assembly: GCA_041676545.1. GTDB lineage: Bacteria > Bacteroidota > Bacteroidia > Flavobacteriales > Weeksellaceae > Moheibacter. The sequence goes on from JBAYRQ010000016.1 coordinate 35,567, forward strand.
TCTTTGATGGTTTGAGTCATTTCTGCATCTTTTCCTTTTACAGTTACAACCAAGTCTTTTACTTCGACCTTAGCTCCTGCTGGAATTGTAATTATTGCGTTACCTATTCTTGACATCTTCTTTCTCTTTTAATCATTAATAAACTAAACACAACACCTCACCTCCTACATTCTCTTGACGAGCTTGTTTGTCAGTCATAACTCCTTTGGACGTTGACACAATCGCTACTCCCAATCCGTTTAAAACTCTTGGTAGTTCTCCAGCACCTTTGTACTGGCGTAATCCGGGACGAGAATATCGCTTCAATTTTCTTATCACAGGCTCCTTCGTAACTTTGTCATATTTCAAAGCAATACGAATAGACCCTTGATGAGAAGTGTCCTCAAATTTGTAGTTCAAAATGTAACCTTGGTCAAAAAGGATCTTAGTGATCTCCTTTTTTAGGTTGGATGCAGGGATTTCCACTACTTTGTGGCCTGCCATCATCGCGTTTCTTAAACGCGTCAGATAATCTGAAATTGGATCTGTTACCATAATTATTGTTTATTTTACAGTATAGAATCACGCTGATTCTACTATTAAACTTAAACTTCCCTAACCGATTTGAAATTAAGAATTCCAAATACTTTTAGGCGTGCAAATGTAGAAAGTTTTTTTGATTTGACAAACTAAGACCAACTATTTATTTATTTTTTATACGCGTTCGTCCTAAAGTAGGCTTCCCACTACTATAAAGCATTCATTTATTTCAAGCTTTTATTTCATTCGCATCAAAAGATTAAATTTATTCTTGAATTGGGAAGTCTACCAATTCTTTGTACCAATCCGTAGAAAAGCCGTTCCAAAAATTGAAACGGCTTACTTCCTATACTTTGTTAATACGGAAACCCAAAGATTTTCTTTTTTATTTACAGACTGTAAACCTTATTAATAAGCTTCAACCAAAATTAAATTATTCACCATTGCTACTTTCACCATTTCTGCTGTGTTTTTCACATTCAGTTTTTCCAACAAATTACGACGGTGGGTTTCCACAGTGTGGAGGCTAATGAATAAGTCTTCAGAAATTTCCTTTGTGTTTTTGCCTTCGCTTATCAAACACAAAACTTCTTTTTCTCTTTTCGTTAATTTAAAAAGCTGATCAATATATTCATTTTTCTTTTCTTGATACATATCTGGCTCATTAATCATAACACCAGATTGATCGCTCATGGTTTTGCAAAAGTTTTTCAATACCATTTTCTTGTATTCAGGTGACAAACTTTTCTTTCCAGAGAATATTTGGTCTAACATCTCCAAGAAGTTGTTCGCTTTTATATTTCGATCCAAAACTCCATTGATTCCGATGCTAAACAAGAATTTGATTTTTTCAAGTTTAAAATCTTCGACCAAAACCATCGTCTTCAAATCAGGAAATTTCTTTAGGAAATCAATAAAAAGAGCATTGTTTATTCCTTTATGTAAGGAACAATCAAATATCAAAAGATTTGCAACGTCTGGATTTTGTGAAAAATCGAATGAAAGTACATCTGAAACGGAATTAAAGGCTTCGATGTTTGTAGAGGAATTAAATTTGGATTTGATTAAGGTTTCGAATCCACTTAATAGAATCTGGCAGTCTAATGCCAAATAAATGTTGTACTTAGTTTTCATGGGTGTAAAAGGTTTAGTTTAGAGTTTTTAGTTTGAGAGGTGGGGGATGCTTTTTTATCTTATCATAGGCTATATATTTTCATTAATAATTTTTAACTTCTGCTAATTTACAGCGAAAAAAACAGCTAAGCAAATTATTTATACAGGAAAATCCCTGAAAATGAGTATACCTCATAGCTGAATACTACTATTTCGGTTATATAGCTGAAAACAATGAAGGTGAAAATTATTTCAACATCTATATTTGAAACAATATCTAGAATTATTTAGTATGCGTTCTTTATTTTTAAGTTTATCTTTTTTAAGAAACAAATGTCCAATTAAAATGGCTTTTCACATTCACAAACAAGATAATTCTTCATAAAACGAATGATTTCTAATTATACAGGTTTAAATTGATAAGTTATTTTTTGAGCTGCCCTGAAATTTACCACAATGGGGGAGGTGAATTTTTAGGGCAGTTCTTATTTTATAGCCCCATAAACTTTGAATTGTTTCGGGATTTAAAAATCTAGAATCATAAAAAATAAAAATTACTAATTATCAGTTTAAAAATTTGAGGGGTTAAAAATTCAATTCATAACTAGAATAGTCAATCTCATTGTTTATTCAATTTCAAATAGAAGGTATTTATAAATAAATCATATAAATATGTCGCTGTTCAGAAACAACATTTTCTATTAAAAATGGATTTTCAATACGCATAATATTTCAATTACACAAGCAAAGACCTACAGGAAAAACCCTGTAAATGACCGTTTACAATCCCTGAAAACAAGTATTTATTTGATATAACTGAAAACCATGAAGAAGAAATCTGTATCACTGCATACATTTGTATCACTAACTAAAATTATTTATTATCATGAAAAATTTATTATTAAGTGCAGCTGTTGCGATGATGTCAGTAGTTGCGTTCGGACAAGCGAACCAGGATTTAACAGTTCAATTAGGAGCTTTCAACTCAGCAGATGTTGAGCAACATGGTTGGCTAAATGACAATGACATTCTTCAAGTAGGATTATTGAATCACGCAGAAACTTTTCAATTTGGATGGTTTAACGAGAACAATACCACAAGTATTGGTATATTAAACGAAGCGTATGTAAGTCAAGTTGGAATTGCGAACTACAACGAAACCTTTCAATTGGGATTAGGAAACGTTGCAGTAGTTGATCAAGTAGGAGTTATGAATGAAAATTACCAAACTCAAGTGGGAATTGGAAACTTTGCAAGTACAGATCAAGATGGATTGGGTAACTTAACTATTCAAGATCAACTAGGACTTGGTAATACTGCAATTTCTATGCAAGATGGAGATTTCAATGAGGTGTATCAAGACCAAGAAGGTGCTTTCAATACAGCGATCGCTTCTCAATTAGGTGATGACAACATGATTGATCAGTACCAATACGGGATTGGAAACACAGCTTTAGCTATGCAAGTAGGAGATGATAACGACATTTTTCAAACTCAAATTGGTATAGGAAACACCGCTACAGGAATGCAATTTGGAGATGGTAACTACATTGATCAGTTTCAATTAGGTGACGGAAACGTTGCTACTGGATTGCAACTTGGATTCGACAATGAGATTTACCAAACTCAAATTGGTGATGGAAATACAGCTACGGGTGTACAAATTGGAATGGATAACTTGATCATCCAAACACAATTAGGTGTAGGAAACACTGCAACAGATATGCAATTAGGAATTGCTAACGAAGCGTACATTTTACAAGATGGTTTGAACCATACTCATACTGGTGTTCAAGCTGGTGTTGGAAACGTAATGACTGTTTGGCAAACAAACTAATTAAATTAACAATAATCCCCCCCAGGATAAAAGTTAAAACCAATTAATTTTTCAGGACTGTCCTAAAATTTACCACAAATGGGGGAGGTAAATCTTTAGGGCAGTCCTTATTTAAAAACTAAAACAATGAAAACAATTCTTATTATATCCGCGTTATTAGTTTTGAGCATTGGAAAAGCGCAAACCATTTCAGAAAGTGATCTTTTGTATTACTTCTCTTTAAACTCAAATGGTATCAATGGTACAAGTGCTCAACAGATAGGAAATGAGAATTATGCACAAATTTCTGCAGGTCAGATATCGGTAAATCAAATCGGAGATAACCAACAATTTTATTATTCCGAATCATCCATTCTACCTTCCAATTTCAATGTAAATATCGAGGGTAGTAACACATATGTAGAAATCATTGGTAACAACCAAATATTGGACAATATGACCATCAATATCCAAGGAGATAATAGAAATGTAATCATAAGAAACTACCCATGAAAACTTTTCCCCTAAGATACCTAACCCTATTTATTTTCTTGCATTCTTTTTGCTATGGACAAAATGAAAGTAAAAGTGAGAACAAGAATGCAATCGAAGCGAAGATTGAAGTGGAGCAAAATGAGAATATGCTAAGCTTACATCCCAGTGTTCAAAATAACAGTTCGATTTATTATGAATACAACTACCTATTGCTGGTAAAAAAAACAGATAAAAAAAATAACTTATCTGTCAACCGGCAATCCGGTAAATTCACTCTGGAACCCAACGAATCAAAAAGATTGTCAACAACAAGTATCAATCAATCAGAAACGCAAGACTTAAAAGCAATTCTCTATATCAGAGATGAAAATGAAAATAAACTAATTACAAAGGATTCGATAGAAATCAAAGGTTTAACCACTTCAAAAGTAAAAGAAACATCCTTGATGATTGAAGGCTTGGTTGTTAACGAAACCAAGACCAAACTCGGTTCTGACTTTTACGATGAATTCTATTCCTTATACAATCAACTACCCAAAAAACACAGCTTTATTATTTCGATTTCAGAAATGCCTTACCGAGGTCAAACGAGTATAATCCAAGTAAAAGCTGATCAAGACCTTCTGAATGAGTTTTTCTCAAACCCAAATGAAGAGTATAATAAAGAACAAGCGGCTTTGTCCCTTCAAAGAATCACACAATACGCAAAAAGTAAAGAAAGTATCAAACAAGAGTTTAACTACTAAAACGATATACAATGAAAACATTTGTCCTAATTAGCCTATTCCTATACTTTATAGTCCCTAACACGTTGATTGCACAGCAATTAAACTATAAGCCAGTAAATCCCAATTTTGGTGGCAATTACTTGAATTACTCTTGGTTGTTATCATCGGCAAACGCACAAAACCCTTTCGATGACCAAGATTCAAAATTTGGGATGAATAACAGTCCAGTTGGTGGATTTTCAGACTCAGTAAAAAGACAAATTCTAAATCAATTAACACGCGGACTATTTAACAGTGACAGCACCGGAAGTGGATTGGAACCAGGCTCGTATGAAATGGGTGGCCTTTTAATCACAATCGACGAAACCCGTGGCGGATCTATAATTACAATTATAGATACCGATACGGGCGAATCAACTGAAATTATACTCTAAAACTATTGCTTATGAAACCCCCAATTATTATTTTATGTTTCACTTTAGTGCTCAGTTTGCAATCCTGTGGGATCTTTATGACCCCACCGGGAGGTATGGAAGCTGAATCCTATGTAGGTGAACCGACATTAACTGAAAAGAACTTCAGTAAATTACCAATTCCAAAGGAACAAATTGTAGTTGGTGTCTATAAATTCAGAGACCAAACCGGCCAATACAAAGCATCGGATATGGGTGCGAATTGGAGTACGGCCATCCCACAAGGAATTACCACGATTCTAATCAAATCTTTAGAAGACAGTAAATGGTTTATTCCCATTGAAAGAGAAAACATTGGAAACCTTCTCAACGAACGACAAATCATTCGAACAACGCGTCAAGAATATTCTGGCGGAACATCACCTAACCAACTTCCACCTTTACTTTTTGCTGGAATTCTTTTCGAAGGAGGTGTGATTTCGTATGATACTAATATTCTGACTGGCGGTGCCGGCGCACGATATTTTGGAGTAGGTGGATCTACAGAATACAGACAAGATCGTATTACCGTTTATTTAAGAGCAGTTTCCACCAACAATGGAAAAATTCTAAAAACAGTATATACATCCAAAACCATCCTTTCTCAATCGATCAGTGCCAGTATGTTTCGCTATGTGGACCCCGAGCGATTGATGGAAGCCGAAGTCGGAGTATCAAATAACGAACCTGTTCAAATGGCCGTCACAGAAGCCATAAACAAAGCGGTTTATTTAATGATTCTGGAAGGTATTAAAGAACATATTTGGGAACCCGAAGAAGAAAGTGCTTTGGTTGCAAATGAATTAATTGAGGAGTACAACCAAGAAATCATTGAAAGCAGTAAAAAAGTAGTCGGAAAAGGAGTTTGGGAAAGAGAAAGAAGAGCAAGAATGTCTCTAGGTTTAGCCTATACTTTCAATACGCTGAAAGGAGATTACAACGCTTCAACCATGCGTCCAGGCATTAAAGCCACTTTTAAATACATCTTCTCAGACAATTTCAATGCAAATCTATCCATCGGTTTTCAACAACTGGGTTCGAAACAATTCTTCCAATCTACTTTTAGTAGCTATGACCTTGATTTAGAATACCTCGTCCTTCCTCAAAATGATTTTACACCTTTCTTATTTGGTGGATTTGGAATCATTCATGATGTCAAGGGAGAAGATCAAACGCCTAAATTCAAAACCCAATTTGGGGGTGGACTTGAGTATATGCTCTCACCAACGGTAGGAATCAGAGGTTTTGGTGCTTATCACATTGGAATCGATGATGATTGGGATGAATTGATTTATGGAAAAAGAGACGACCACTTTCTACAAGTCGGTATAGGTGTTCAAATTAATTTCGGAAATAGATATAAATAATATTACTATGAAAAATCTAGCTATACTATATATTTTAAGCATCTTCCTCCTAGGTTGTAGTGAAGATGTGCTTGACGGCAATGAAAAAGGAACGCTCAAAGGAACGGTTCGTATGCAATTAACCAATGAACCCCTTGCAAATGTGAAAATCACAACCACTCCTTCAACCCTAACGGTTTATTCAGACGAAGAAGGAAACTTCGAAATTCTAGAAAGTATTCCAATCGGAGATTATTCCGTTAAGGCGGAATTAAACGATTATGTTACCGAAATAAAATCAATCAGCATTACGCAATACGACCAAACCGTTTCAGTGGGTTTTGAAATGATTACGGACGAAACTTTAAATATGCCTCCGACTACACCTATTTTAATTTCACCTGCAAATTTAGCGGTTAATCAGCCCAACAATCTAGTATTGAAATGGAGCAGTTCTGACGCAAATGGAGATAGTTTGACATATCGTGTAACGGTAAGCGATAATACGACGAACAATCAAATTGAATTCACTGACATCGTTGTAGATACTTTGGCTTTGAATGACCTTCATTTTGGTACGACGTATACGTGGCAAGTAGTTGTTTCCGATGGAATAAACCCGGAAGTATTCAGCAGTTCAAGTCAGTTTACAGTTCGTAACAATCCGGAATATCGCTATCATTACGTGCAAATTGAGAATGGAAATTATGTCATTCGTTCTTCGAATTTAGAGGAAACCATTTCGATTACGAATTCGAACACATCAAGCTGGAGACCGCATAAACATAACATTGCAAACAAAATTGCATTTTTCCAAACCCTTGCGGGACAAACTCACTTAGTCACAAGTGATCTCAACGGTGAAAATCCTTTGAAGGTAAGTCAGGTTCCAATTAATGGATTCAGAAATGACATTTTGGATTTTGACTGGAACACCAGTGGTAGTCAGTTCATATTCCCAAGTTTCGATAAACTATACAAAGTAAATTATGACGGAACAGGACAATATCAGGTTTATCAGACACCGAACGGACATTTCATTACGAAATGTGCATGGAGTTACGATGGCTCAAAAATCGCAATTGTTACCAATAATATTTCTGGATATGATGCAAAAATCATAATTCTTGATTCCAACGGAAATTTCTTGGAAACTATTTTTGAAAACCAAATGGGTGCAGTAGGCGGTGTAGACTGGAATATTACCGGCGACAAACTTCTTTTCACCCACGATATTTCAGGTTATGAAGATGGTCAATACCGACAACTAAATACCCACATGCTGATTTATAACTTTGGTGATAGTACGGTGGAAGATATTTCAATAATCAGTGAAAAACCAGATGGAACCATAGATATTGATCCTCAATTTGCACCCAATGATGCAGGAATTATTTTTACAAACACATCCAATGATTTAATTTCAATTAAATCTGCTTATTTCATCGATTTGAATGAACCTGAAACGCGTGAACAAGTTATTTATAATGCAGAAATGATTGATTACGAATAAAACCAAAGACCAACCTGACCATCAACCAACCTAATTCATTAACCAACCAACCTGAGGTAAGGATTCTGTATGAATCCTTACCTTTTTTATAGCCTATACCCTACTTCACTCTTAACTTCATTGATTACAAAGACGCTTTGTGTGTTACCAATACTAGGAATCGCCGTTAATTTCTTAACCATAAAATCGCGATAGGCATCCATGGTTGAAAAAGTCATTTTTAAAATGTAATCATAGTCTCCACTGATGTGATAGCATTCATGCACCTCTTCCAAAAGCGAAATCTGACTTTCAAAATCAGAGATATTCTGTTTCGAATGGCGGTCTAGACGGACATGTGCAAAAACCATCAATTCCTTACCCAACACTTTTCGATTTAGAATCGCAGCATATTTCTTAATCAGTCCAGACCGTTCTAACTTCTTAATTCGTTCATAGACCGCAGTCGTCGATAGATTCAGTTTCAATGACAACTGTTTGTTTGTCACCTTTGCGTCTGCCTGAAGAAGATTTAATAAACTTAAATCAATGGAATCCAATTTCATAAATGATGATTTTTAATTCGAAGTATAAAATTAATTAAATTATCAGAATAAAAAACTAATATTAACTTAATTACTAGATTAATTATCTAAATAATTCATTCTACATTGATAAAATCCAAAGGATTTATTTACTTTGATAAAACAAAAAATATATCCATGAAAAATCATAAACCCGCAGACAGTATTCAAGATTTACAATATTTTGGAGAATTTGGTGGCGTAAATCCATCAATTTCAGATTCATCAACCTATACCTTCCTATCGGCAAAAACCATGCTTGACACTTTTGAAGGAAACACTGACGGTTGTTATCTTTATTCCCGTCATACTTCACCGAGTAACTTATACTTGGGTCAAGCTTTGGCTGCCATGGAAAACACGGAAGCTGCTAACGTCACTGCTTCGGGAATGGGCGCCATCACTTCGGTTATAATGCAAATTTGTGAAAGTGGTGATGAAATCGTTTCGAGCCGAACTATTTATGGTGGAACGTATGCTTTTATGAAGAACTTTCTACCCAAGTTTAAAATCAAAACCCAATTTGTTGATATTACCGATTTAGAAAAAGTGGAAAGTGCAATTACTAAAAACACCAAAGTTTTGTACTGCGAAAGTTTAAGCAATCCACTTTTGGAAGTAACCGACATTGAAGCATTGTCTAAACTAGCGAAAAAACACAACTTAAAATTAGTTGTTGACAATACGTTCACTCCTTTTATTATAACACCTGTAAACTTAGGTGCAGATGTTGTTATTCACAGTTTAACAAAATTCATCAACGGAAGTAGTGATACAGTTGGGGGTGTAATTTGTGGAACGCAAGAATTCATCGACTCAACACGAAGTGTAAATGACGGAGCATGTATGCTTTTAGGTCCAACGCTTGACAGTCTTCGTGCTTCAAGTATTTTGAAAAACATGCGAACGCTTCACATTCGAATGAGACAACACAGTAAAAATGCAGATTACATAGCCAAAGCGTTTGAAAAAGACGGAATAAAAGTGGTGTATCCGGGTTTAAAAAGTCATCATGGCCATGAATTACTAAATTCAATTCACAATTCCGATTACGGTTTTGGAGGAATGTTGACTTTGGACGCAGGTTCATTGGAAAAAGCAAATGCTTTGATGGAAATGATGCAAAATGAGAATTTAGGGTATTTAGCTGTGAGTTTAGGTTTCTACAAAACTTTATTCAGTGCACCCGGAACTTCTACTTCCAGTGAGATTCCAGCAGATGAACAAAAAGAAATGGGACTTTCAGATGGTTTGATTCGTATCTCTATTGGACTGGATGACAACATTGAAAGAACCTATGCCAAGATGAAAGAATGTATGGTTAAACTGGATATTTTAAAATAAAGATTGAGAATAGATTAGGAATTCGATTAAAACTCTGTATTTTTGCAATCAGAAAATAACACAGAGGAAGGATTTGTCTGATTGCAGCCTCTTTAAAAATATTGCTAAAGCAGAAAGCTTCAATGAATCCTTCCTCTACCTAATCTAATTATAAATATGTCTTATTTATTTACATCTGAATCGGTATCCGAAGGACATCCGGATAAAGTAGCTGACCAAATCTCAGACGCATTAATCGATCATTTTTTAGCCTACGACCCCAATTCCAAAGTAGCTTGTGAAACTTTGGTAACAACCGGTCAAGTATTTTTAGCGGGAGAAGTTCGATCTGAAGCCTATTTGGACGTTCAAGAAATTGCCCGTGAAGTAATCAATAAAATCGGTTATACAAAAGGAGAATATATGTTTAGTGGAAATTCATGTGGAGTTCTTTCAGCTATTCATGAACAATCACCTGACATAAGCCAAGGAATCGTTCGTGCACATGAAAATGATGATTTCGAAACCAAAGCAAAATCACAAGGAGCCGGAGATCAAGGGATGATGTTTGGTTATGCGACCAACGAGACCGAGAATTTGATGCCACTTGCGCTTGATTTGGCACATACTATTTTGAAAGAATTGGCAGCTATCCGAAGAGAAAATGACGTCATCAAATATTTAAGACCGGATGCAAAATCGCAAGTAACGATTGAATATTCAGATGATCACAAACCCATTCGAATTGTAAACATTGTCGTTTCTACGCAACATGATGAGTTTGGAAGTGAAGAAGCGATGTTAGGAAAAATCCGAAAAGATATTACGGAAATATTGATGCCTCGCGTGATTTCAAAACTAAAACCTGAAATCAAAAAACTTTTCAACCAAGAAATAACTTACCACATCAACCCCACAGGAAAATTCGTAATCGGAGGCCCCCATGGAGACACCGGTTTGACCGGACGAAAAATCATCGTGGATACATACGGTGGAAAAGGTGCGCACGGTGGAGGTGCTTTCAGTGGAAAAGATCCATCTAAAGTAGATAGAAGTGGTGCGTATGCCATGCGTCACATTGCCAAAAATATGGTGGCTGCAGGTTTAGCAGACGAAGTTTTGGTTCAAGTTTCGTATGCCATTGGTGTTTCTGAACCGTGTGGATTCTATGTCGATACCCACGGAACTTCGAAAGTAAAATTAAGTGATGGTGAAATTGCAACTAAAATCTCAAAACTATTTGATCTTCGCCCCTATGCCATTGAGCAAAATTTAAAGTTGAGAAATCCAATTTACCAAGAAACTGCTTCGTATGGCCACATGGGTAGAGAACATTTTGTTGCGGATAAAACGTTTAACAAAGGAAAATCAAATGAGCTAACGATAAAAGATCTTGAGTTTTTTACGTGGGAGAAATTAGATGCTGTGGATAAAATCAAAAAAGAATTCGGACTATAAACCCAATTCTACCCAAAAAACTTCAAGCCGATTGTTTCCTAACAGTCAGCTTTTTCATGGGAAAGAGTCATAAATCGCATAAAAAACCCGAACTTTGCACCTCTAATTAAAAAGACCTAAATCGTGAAAAAAGTTTTATCTTTTTTACTGTTTATTAGTATACATATATCTGTTCTTAGCCAGATCATCACTGACACCAAGGAGATTTCTATTTGTGATGCAGACGGTGATGGGTATGTAAGTATTCCCTTCAGTCAATTGCAAGAATATGCTTTAGACATTTTGATGCAGTTCAATGAATCTCCTGAAATTTATGTAACCAAAGCCCACAGAGGAATTGAGAAAATAACCAACTTGTACGATAATCCACAAATTGTTCCGGTTTGCGGTGATACGGATGGCGCAGGCGGATATTACGATATTGCCATTAATAACCAAAATGAAATTTACGTTACCCGAAAATATGGGATTCTTCAAAAAGTTAATCTTCAAAATTGTACGTATCAAACCGTAGGACAAATTCATCCCAACGGACAAACTGTTTTGGCTCTTTCTTTTGATCATTTAAATAATTTGTACGAAGGCGGTTGGACGAGTAAAGTCTACCGTGCAGACGCTGGAAACCTCACTCAATTTTATTTGTGGCACGATTTCGGAATTGGAAATTCAAGTGGAGACTTTGTTCAAATTGATGATTTCCTGTATGTAGCATGGACCATGCCCGATGGAAAAGATCATTTATTCAAAGTGACTTTAGGACCTGGAAATCAATATGTGAGTCACCAAGATTTAGGGAAAATTAAAACAGGAACTTTCGGATTGGCAGCAGAATACGGAAGACTTTATGGAAATACGGTGGACGAATTATATGAAATCAATTTACAAACCATGGACTTGCCCACCATCAAAGAACGTCCCAATCAACAACAAACCGTAAATCATTGGTGGGGCGCAGCGGGTCTTCATGAGGCAATGAACATTCAAATCAGTTATCATTCCTCACAACAAGATGCAACCTCGGGAAGTTCTCCTTTGAATGATCCGTATACCAATCCCGTACCTTTTCAAGAGAGTTTCGTCTATATTCGTGTGCATGAATCTACTCAAAATACAACCTACATTATTCCCGTTCGAATTCTAATTAGTGTAGCTCCCGTAGCGGATAATGTAGAATTAAATCAATGCAAAGATCCCATTTCAGGCTTAGCTACTTTTCAACTCAATGATGCTCAGAACGAAATCAATCCAAATTCAAATCTTAATTTCAGCTATTTTGATAGTTTGCAAGATTTAGAAAACAACCAAAACCCATTGCCACCAACGATTTCAATTGCGAATTCAAAAACGGTTTATGTGAAAGTTAGTGAGAATAATCCAAATTGTTACGGCATTTCAGAATTGAATTTGAATATTCCGAGCATGGATGTTCCTTATCAAAATCAAGTTGCTTTCTGTTCAGGAACAGAAACGGTTTTGAGTATCCCCGATGAATTTACAACCTATCAGTGGGAAGGTCTTCAAGGCGAAGATTTAAATCAAAATCTCAATACAAACGAAGTGATAGTTACACATGCAGGAACGTATTCACTGATTGTAACCGATGAGAACGGTTGTACATTTACGCTCCCTTTTGAGGTGGTGATTGGTGGAGAACCGGTTATAAACGAAGTGAAAATAAATACGGACAATTCCATTACGATTTATGTTTCACCTTCAGGGATGTATGAATATTCCTTAGACGGTATTTTTTGGCAAAGTTCACCTACATTTTACAATTTGCCGGTGAATGATTACGACATCCATGTGCGTGATTTGGTCGGTTGCTACAGCGATGTGTATAAATTCGCTTACTTTTTAATTCCTAATTTTTTCTCTCCTAACGGCGATGGCACGAATGATGCTTGGGTAGTTCGTGGATTGGATCAATATCCCGACGCACACATTAAAATTTTCGATCGATATGGAAAAAAATTCTACGACCGAAAAGCAAATTCCAATGGATTTGTGTGGGATGGGATGTATCTAGGACGACCGGTTTCATCGGGAACCTATTGGTACATCATCCAACTTTCAGAAGACAATAAAATATCCGGACATATCAACGTCCGAAATAAATAGTTTAAATTAACTTAAAATTAAACAAAATGAAAAAATCAATCCTAACACTTAGTTTAACCAGTTTTTTACTTTTCGGCTGCGCTGAACTTCAGCAAATTGCTACCCAATATCCGATGGATACAACGGGAATAGGAAATACATCCAACGCAACCATTGCAAACGGATTAAAGCAAGCTTTGGAATTTGGAGTTCAAGATGGAGTTCAAAAACTAGGAAAAAAAGACGGTTTCTTTGGAAACAGTATGACTCGAATTTTATTGCCCCAAGAATTGCAACAAGTCGATAAAACGTTGCGAAATTTTGGATTAGGAAGTTTGGCGGATGAAGGAATTAAATTACTAAATCGCGCTGCGGAAGATGCTGTTTTAGAAGCAGTTCCAATTTTCACGAATTCCATTAAAACCATGACTTTTAACGATGCCAAAGGAATTTTATTGGGCGGAAATAATTCAGCTACAAATTACCTTCAGAATAAAACCACGAACCAATTAATTTCTGCGTTTCAACCGAAAGTGGAAAACTCTTTAGGAAAAGTTGGTGCAGACAAAATATGGGCACAGATTTTCACTAGTTACAACACTTTTACGGGACAAAATGTGACTACAGATTTAAATAGATACGTTACGGAACAAGCTGTAAATAGTGTATTTAAAATGGTGGCTGAAAAAGAAAATGGCATTCGAAATAACATTGGTTTGCGAACTACACCTTTACTACAAGAGGTTTTCAAATTACAGGATAGATAATTCACATTCTTTAGAAAAACAAAAAGAAAGTGTCTCAATACTATAATTGGCCTTCTGAGATTTCGATATTTACCATCACTTCTCAGATGGAAGTCCAGGAAAAAACTATAAAAAAAGCCGTTTCATATTGTTATGAGACGGCTTCTTTTTTGATGGAATTTATTCTAATTTTATTTATTTCCTTTTGCGTAATCCGCTAAAAATTGCTCCAAACCTGAATCGGTCAATGGATGTTTCAGCAAACCTGTGATGGAAGACAAAGGTCCAGTCATCACATCTGCGCCAATTTTTGCGCAGTTTATAATATGCATTGTATGACGAACCGAAGCAGCTAAAATCTGAGTATCAAACAAATAATTGTCATAAATCATTCGAATTTCCTCGATTAAATTTAAACCATCTGTAGAAATATCATCCAATCTCCCAATGAATGGCGACACGTAGGTCGCTCCGGCTTTTGCTGCTAAAAGTGCTTGCCCCGCAGAAAAAACCAAAGTCACGTTGGTTTTGATGTTGTTTTCAGAGAAATATTTACAGGCTTTAATTCCCTCTTTAGTCATTGGAATTTTCACTACAATTTTCTCGTTCAACTTCGCGAGTTCCTTTCCTTCCTTAATCATTCCATCGTAATCGGTAGAAATAACTTCTGCACTTACATCGCCATCCACAATTTTACAAATTGCCTTGTAATGATCTAAAATATTCTTCTTTCCAGTGATTCCTTCTTTCGCCATCAAAGATGGATTGGTGGTTACACCGTCTAGAATCCCCATATCTTGTGCTTCTTTGATTTCAGCCAAATTCGCGGTGTCAATAAAAAATTTCATTTCGTATGTTTTTGTGTGAATAAACTATTTTATTTTATTTTTTTTGAATCGTACAAAATTACATTGAATTAAAAGCTTTTGAAAATAAATGGAGTTGAATTTTTATATAAACCCATTCAAACAAAATTAATTTCAAATTCAGTTCGTGTCTAATTCTTCCAGTTTTTTGCTTCCTGAACAACATGGGATAAAGTCACTTGAACCGTTGGGAATTTCTCTTGGATATGTTTCGCCATCGCATCTGCTGAATAAACCGATCGATGTTGACCGCCTGTACAACCAAAATTCACTTCCAAATTAGCAAATCCTCTTTGGATATAATCTTCGATTGATAGGTCGATCAACTGAAAAGCAGCTTCCAAAAACGCAGCGATTTTTGTTTCCGATTCTAAATATTGAATCACTGCTTTGTCTCTTCCGGTTTGGCTTTTGTATTCTTGAATTCGTCCGGGATTTAAGATTCCACGGCAATCAAATACATAGCCACCACCGTTTCCAGACGGATCTTGGGGGATTTCACTTTTGTACGAAAAACTACGCACATTTATATTTAATTTATTTTCCATCAATTGAAGTTTTTAAATGCGTAAACGTTTCCGGTTGCGCCAATTTCTGAATTACTTTTTGTAATTCAGGATAGTTTTCTAATAAAGTTAGGTCTTGAATTTCAGATAGATTCTTAAGTGCAAATTCAATACTCATCAAGAAATGAGGCTTTCTTTCATAAATCCCTCGGAAACCATAGGTTCCTAAAACTTGCAACAAACGTTCAACCAAACAAAGTTCATAGGCATGTTTGAACTCCAAACTATCTAAATCCTTTTGTGTGGTGTCTATGAATTCTTTGATATACAAATCATACAGTTCCTCTTTCCACTCCTTCGATAAATTCGCTTTGGCTTGCCATAATAGAGAAACCAAATCGTATTGAGGCGGACCTTTCATTCCACCTTGATAATCAATAAAATACGGTTCGTTATCATACACCATAATATTTCTCGACTGGAAATCACGAAATACAAAATACTGATACGGAATATGCTCAAAATCTATGGCAAAACGTTCAAAATCCATCAATAATTTTCCGTGGTTAAATTCAATTCCCAATAAATTCAAAAAGTAGTTTTTAAACGAAAACAAATCACGCAAAACCAAAAGATAATTAAATTTTGGATAGGAAAAACATTGGCTATAATCCAAATCCTTATCTCCCAAAACTTGCATTTTGACTAACTGTTGAACGGATTTCGAAAAAAGACCTTTCGCCTCTTCCCTATTCGTTTCCAAATAATTCATTAACGAATGATTTCCCAAATCATTTTGTGAATACAGCGAAAAATCAGAGGATATTTTATCTACAACGGGAAGATTATCAATCACTTTTGAAAAATGATTGGTAAAATAAAAAAACGTTTTATTTTCTTCAATTGTTTCACCTTCTGTTAAAATTACTGATTTTCCGTCGGATTTAAATCGGTAATACTTTCGAGAAGAGCCACTTTGCGCCAACAATTCCAAAGAGTCAATCGCCTCTTGGTCGTAATTAGCACATAAAAAAGTTTCAATTTTTGAATCCATAAACCACTTTTGCCAAAGTTAGTTTATTTCAAAATGAACCACCAATTTCCATGCGATTTTTCATTTTACTTTGATGTAAAAAGCAATGAATTGTTAAAATGGTTTGTTTTTTGCACTAATAACGGTATAACTAAAAAATAAATTATGAAAATCAAATTATTAAGTCTATTATTCGCTTCTGCTTTTATCATGTATTCGTGTGATACAAAAAAAGAAGACGTAATTGTTGTAGATGAAGATGCAGTTATCTTAGAAGACAGCACATCCATGGCAGATGAGCACAACGCACAAACTTCGTTGGACTGGAAAGGAACCTATGAAGGTGTTTTACCGTGTGCAGACTGTGAAGGAATTAAAACCGAACTTGAGTTAAATGATGACAATACCTATGAACTTGAAACCGAATATTTAGGTGCCAAAGAAGAATTGAAAGAAACTCAAAAAGGAACATTCATTTGGGTAGATGGAAACAACATTCAGTTGGAAGGTTTAAAGGATGAAAATGCTTCGAAAATGTATAAAATCGAAGAAAATAAAGTTCGTTTCTTGAATAAAGACGGAAGTCTAGTTGAAGGTGAATTGGCAGAACATTATGTTTTGACTAAAAAATAAGACAATAAGAAATTGAATTAATTTTCAATTAAATCGATAAGAAAACAGCCAGGCTTTTAAACCTGGCTGTTTTTATTTTTATGGGTTTAATTCTAATTTCTTTTTTAAATTTTCCAACATCGCGTCGGTCATTTTCTCCAAATCAAATTCGGGTTTCCAGTTCCAATCTTTCTGTGCGATGGAATCGTCGATACTTGCTGGCCATGTATCTGCAATTGCTTGTCGAAAATCAGGATTATACGAAATTTTGAAATCTGGCATTTTCTTTTTAATTTCCTTCGCTAATTCTTTCGGACTGAAACTCAACGCATTTAAGTTGTAAGACGTACGAACTGTTAATTTATTCGCATCCGCTTGCATCAATTCAATGGTTGCACGAATGGCGTCATCCATATACATCATCGGTAAAGATGTATTTTCAGACAAAAAACATTCATAATTTCCGGTTTCCAAGGCTTGGTAATAAATATCGACTGCATAATCGGTAGTTCCACCTCCTGGACGAGTTTTCCAACTGATTAAGCCCGGATAACGAATACTTCGCACATCCACTCCATATTTCTCAAAGTAATAATTACACCAGAATTCTCCCGATCTTTTTGAAATTCCATATACCGTAGCTGGAATAGCCAATGCATTTTGATCGGTATTTATTTTAGGTGTATCCGCTCCAAAAATCGCAATGCTACTTGGCCAGTACAATTGGCTTATTTTTTTATCTTTTGCTAAATCTAGAAAAGTTAACAAAGAATCCATATTTAAATCCCACCCTTTTCGTGGAAATTTCTCCGCAGTTGCAGAAAGCATTGCTGCCAAATGATAGACAATTTTGATTTCGTGCTTTTCAATAAGTTCAGAAATCAAGTTTGAATCCATTACATCCAAGGTTTCATAATACGGATCATCGACCTTTTCTTTCGTCTGAATATCAGTTGACAATACATTCTCAACGCCATGTATTTCTCTTAAAGCCAAAGTCAATTCAGAACCAATCTGACCCAAAGCTCCCGTTACCAAAATTTTGTGTGCCATAAATCTCATTCAATTTGAATACGCAAATATACTATTTATCCACAAAGGCAATTGCGAAAAAACTCCTTAGCTTTGTAACAATTAATAAATAACAGACACTAATTTGTAAAAAATCAAATGTAAATGAAAAAGTTTTTAATTATGGGATTCGCCATTTTTGGCACTGCCGTATTTGCACAAGAAGAATTCCATGCAATCAATTTAGAATACATGGACACATCAATTAGGCCCCAAGACGATTTTTATAATTTCGTGAATGGGAAATGGATGCAAAACACAGAAATCCCTTCGGACAGAGCACGTTGGGGCAGTTTTGATGAGTTGAGAGAGAACACGGACAATGTCAGTTTAGGCATTTTAGAAGGATTATTGGGGAAAACATATACCAAAGGAAGTGATGAACAGAAAATTGGTGATTTGTATGAATCCTATATTGATTTTGATGCCAGAAATAAGACAGGACTTAAACCTATTCAGCCTTATTTGGATAAAATTGATAAAATCAAAAACCTAACGGATTTACAAAATTATTTAACGGAAGTAACACCTCTTGGTTTGAATTCCTTATTCGGATTTTATGTGCATTCACACATGAAGAACAGTAGCCAAAATGCAGTTTATCTGGGTGCAGCGAGCTTGGGATTAGGCAGAAGCTATTATCAAAAAGACGATGAAAGCAACCGAAATACATTGGGTCAATATTCTACTTTCATCAATAATATCTATCAATACACGGGAGAAAAAACCCGTGATTTGAAAGGACCAAAAATCATCGGTTTCGAGAAAGATATTGCATCGAATTTATTTACGGTTGAAGAATTAAGAGATGCACGTTTGCGATTTAATCCTTATTCGGTAAAAGATTTAGGGAAATTATCTAAGAATGTGAATTTAGAGAAATACATCAACGATTTAGGTATAAAAACCGATTCTGTTATTATTGGTGAAATCAATTATTACAAAAATTTAGACAAAATCATCAATAAAGAGAATCTTCCATCGATCAAAGAATTCTTGAAATTCCATTTGATTGACGGATTTACTGGCGTTTTAACTAAAGATTTAGATGAATTAAGTTTCGATTTTTACAGCCGTCAATTACGAGGTCAAAAAGAACAAAGACAGCTTGAAAAAAGAGGTTTGGAATTTGTGAATGGATCAGCCGGAGAATTATTAGGTAAGATTTATGTGAAAGATAATTTCCCACCGCAAGCCAAAGAAAGTGCACAAGAAATGATTGATTATTTATTCAAATCTTTCCGCGTACACATCAACAACCTAGCGTGGATGTCACCTAAGACCAAAACCAAAGCTTTGGAGAAATTAGGGAAATTCACTGTGAAAATTGGATATCCTGATAAATGGAGAGATTATTCCAACTTAGAAATCGTTTCTCATAACGAAGATGCAGCCTTATTTAAAAACTATTTGAATTTAAAAGAATGGCGTTACAACTATATGTTTACTAAAATTGGAAAACCTGTAGATCGTGAAGAATGGGGAATGTCACCTCAAACTGTGAATGCATATTTCAGTCCTTCAAACAATGAAATTGTTTTTCCAGCTGCGATATTACAATATCCATTTTACGATTACCATGCAGATGCAGCCGTTAATTTCGGTGGAATTGGCGCTGTAATCGGTCACGAAGTTTCACACGGTTTTGATGACAGTGGATCGCTCTATGATGGAGATGGAAACTTGTCAAACTGGTGGACAGAAAGTGATTACGAAAAATTCAGCGCTGCTGGACAAGCTTTGGCAGATCAATACAGCAAATATGAACCGGTGAAAGGCAACTTCGTAAATGGTGAATTTACGTTGGGTGAAAACATTGGTGATTTAGGAGGAGTTAGTGTGGCTTATGATGCGTTGATGATGTATTTGAAAGACAAAGGAGAGGTAGAGAAAATTGACGGTTTCACGCAATCCCAACGATTCTTTATCTCGTGGGCAACTATTTGGAGAACGAAATCCACGGATGAAGCCTTGATTAATCAAGTAAAAACAGATCCCCATTCACCGGGATATTTCAGAGCAATTGGTCCTATAATTAATGTCGATGGTTTTTACAAAGCATTCAATGTTAAAAAAGGAGATAAAATGTACAAAGAGCCTGAAAATAGAATCAAAATTTGGTAATTTTGCCGTACGATTTAAGGTAAGACCAAATTCAAAATGATAATTCCCAGTCTGTTTAGATGGTTATTTTTTAGAAAAGTTATAAAGATGACAACAGTAGAAGCAATTAAAACCCCGAATGCAAGCTTAATTGATGTTCGCGATTCGTATGAATTGGAAATCGATGGATGTGTAGATTGTGCCATTAACATTCCGTTGGGAGAAATCCCCAATCGAATAGATGATATAAAAAAAATGAATTTACCCATCGTACTATTTTGCAGAGGAGGAAGTAGAGCAGCCTCCGTTCTCAGTTTTCTGAAAGAGAATGGAATTCAAGCTTGCTTCAATGGAGGTGGTTTTGAAGATGTGAATGAGATTTTAAACCCTCACGATCAGTAAGAAGAAACCAATCCTTTTAATTTAAGCATACCACAAACTTTGTCCTAAGCCACGCTTTCGACAAAGTTTGTGTTTTTAATGGTACTTTTGAAACCAATACCTATTTCAATTAAATTCAATGACTAAAAAAGAACGCGCTGATTTTGTAAGGGAGGAATTAGAAAAACTCTATCCGACACCGGCTATACCGTTGGATCATACCGATCCGTACACTTTACTGGTTGCAGTTATGCTTTCGGCTCAAACGACCGATAAAAAAGTAAATGAAGTTACGCCTGAATTATTTGCTAGAGCAAGTAATGCAAAGGCTATGAGTTTATTGGAAGTGGATGAAATCAAAGAACTCATCAAACAAATTGGACTATCCAATACCAAAGCACGAAATCTCAAACGATTATCTGAAATCCTTGTAGAAGAATTCAATGAAATCGTTCCGCAAACCTTTGAAGAATTAGAATCATTACCCGGAGTCGGTCATAAAACGGCTTCTGTAGTTATGGCACAAGCGTTTGGCCATCCTGCTTTTCCGGTTGATACCCACATTCATCGGTTAATGCATCGGTGGAAATTGAGCAATGGAAAAAATGTGGTTCAGACTGAAAAAGATGCCAAACGATTATTTCCAAAAGAAAGTTGGAACAAACTTCATATTCAAATTATCTACTACGGACGGGAATATTCGCCTGCTCGCGGATGGGATTTAGAGAAGGATTTCATCACAAAAAAGATATTAGAATCTTAAAAAGTTAAATATTTTACCGAAGGATAAGTATATTTCCTAAATTTGTCACCTATTATCAATAATCCAGCTATGATAAATACTGTAATAACCGGATCGGGTCATTTTCTACCGGAAAGAATTGTTAAAAACTCAGAATTTCTAAACCACGTTTTCTATGACGAGAATCGTGTGAAAATCGACAAACCGATTGAAGAAACCATTCAAAAGTTTCTTGAAATTACAGAGATTGAAGAAAGAAGATATGCAGATGATTCTATGTTTGCATCGGATATGTCATTTATTGCCGCACAAAGAGCGATAGAAAATGCAGGAATTGACAAAGAAGAATTGGATTATGTAATTGTAGCTAATAATTACGGAGATATTGATTCAGTGAATCGACAAGTTGACAATATGCCTTCGATTGCGAATCGAGTGAAAAATAAATTAGGCATCAAAAATAACCGGTGCCGCCCGTACGACATGCTTTTTGGTTGTCCTGGATGGATTGAAGGTGTGATTTTAGCCCACCATTTATTTTTATCGGGAACCGCCAAAAAAGCATTGGTAATTGGTGCAGACACCCTTTCAAGAGCCATAGATCCTTATGACCGAACGGCGATGATTTTCGCAGATGGTGCAGGAGCAATCGTTTTGGAAGCGGTTGAGTCGGATAAAAAAGAAGGGATTGTTGGGTATGATACAATTTGCGACAGTCTAGAAGAAATGAGTTATTTGACCAATGATGTTTCTCAAAATGCAGAAGGTTCAGGTACCTACATAAACATCAAAATGAAAGGAAGAAGAGTGTATGAGTACGCCCTTCGAAAAGTTCCTGCTTTGGTTAAAAGAGTGATTGACAATGCTGGCTTGGACATTTCAGACATCAATAAAGTTTTGTTGCATCAAGCCAATGCAAAAATGGATCACGCAATGGTTGAGCGACTATTCAGACTTTACGACGTGAAAGATATTCCAGAAGACATTGCGCCGATGACAGTTCAAAAGTTTGGGAATTCATCCGTAGCGACTGTACCTACCATGTATGATTTGGTGGCCCGCGGTGAGTTAGGAAATCACCGTTTCCATTCAGGAAATCATATTGTATTTGGATCGGTGGGCGCTGGAATGAATGTGAATGCAATCGTTTACAAAGTCCCTTAATTTCCACAAATTTTAAGTGTTTCATAGAGAAAATAAAATTAGGATGTGACTTAATCCAAAGTCATGTGTCTAACTAAGTGAAAACATATACATGGCGTTCCAAGGCAAAACTGATAGTATTAGTGATGAGGAACTCATACAGAAGATTGTTCTAACAAATGACACGCATTTGTTTGGGATTCTGTATGACCGTTATTCGGCCATTGTGTATAATAAATGTTTGGGTTTTATTGGCTCAAAAGAAGAAGCGCAAGATTTAACCCATGACTTGTTTGTCAAGCTCTTTGTTAAATTAAAGTCTTTCAAGGGAGAGTCAAAGTTTTCCACGTGGTTGTATTCATTTACATACAACCTTTGTATAAATTACATCCAAAGAGAAGTTAAAGGAAAAAAGAATACCTACTCTTTAAAGGATGAAATCGAAAAAGAAAATTTTGATGAAGTAGAAGATCATCAAATTTATGAACTAAAAGCTGAAAATTTAAACAAAGCCCTTCAGCTAATATCCCCCGAAGAAAGAGCTATTGTTTTGATGAAATACCAAGATGATTTAACGATTAAAGAAATAGCAGAATTAAACGAATTGGGAGAGAGTGCTGTGAAAATGAGATTGAGTCGTGCAAAAGCAAATTTAATTAAACAATACAAAACCTTATAGAAATGGAAAATCCATTTAAAAACATCATTGAACACGAACAAGTTCCTGAAATTCTCAGAGAACGCGTTATGGACGATATAAGGTTGGTAAAATTAACAATGGATTTTGCTGATTTAATCACTTTAAAATATCCGTCTTCTATTTTTGACTTAATCGGAACCTCAGTTCTAAAAGGCAAGGGAAAGAAAAAAGATGAGGATGAAACTGAGGACACTAAAAACAATGATTAATTAATACCCATAAACATACTAATTTATACTACAATGATTGAAAATTTATTTGCTGACTTTAGTGCTTTTCTACCCAAAATTTTAATGGGTTTAGGATTTATTATAGTAACAATAATCCTTTACAAATTAATTATATGGTTCATAAAGCGTTTACTAAAGCTTTCAAAAATTGAGAAACTGAATGACTTCGTCAATGAAAATGAATTGGTTGCAAACTCAAATATTAAAATAGATATTTCAAATGTAATTGTAGGTATCGCAAAATTCATTTTAATTTTAGTTATTCTGATTATAGGTGCCGAGATTCTAGAATTAAGTATTGTTTCTGTGCAAATCGGTAAACTTTTGGAATATTTACCCCAGTTTATAACCGGATTGTTAATTTTTGTATTCGGAGTTTATATGGCCTCTCAAGCAAAGAAGTTAGTTCACAATATGATTAAATCTTTGGACGCTGGTGGAGCAAAAGCAATTAGTACAATTGTATTCTATCTAATTTTGGTATTTGTTTCCATCACTGCACTTAATCAAATTGGTGTGGACACTGAAATAATTTCAAATAACCTTTCTTATTTTATTGGAGCAGCCTTAATCGCGATGACAATTGCTGTAGGATTGGGTTCACGCGATATCGTTTACCGTTTAATCCTAGGTTTTTACACAAAAAAGAATTTAGAAATTGGAATGAAAATTCAAATTGACGATACCGTGGGACGAATTATTTCCATTGACAATATTTGTTTAGTTCTACAAACAGACACCGATAAAAAAATGTTTCCAATCAAAAAAATAAACAATACAACGGTAAAAATTTTTAACGAATCATAATCTTTGGAATGCTCTTTGACTTATACTTAATGAGCTATTTATTCATCTTACCGTCGAATAAAATTATAAATAACCAAAATTCAAAAGATTTGTTAAAGAGTTTTAACATTCGTTAATCTTTTCCTAAATTTTGGAAACAATCTCTTATAACTCATTTTTCCGCTTAAATTTGCTCTTGTCAAAAAAAGTAAGGTTTTTTAGGTAGGTAAATATGAAAGGAATCCATTTAGTATTAATTGCTTCTATTGCAGTTTTAACCACATCTTGTGGTACGTTAATATCGGCGAATCAAGCGACATCTAGTTACACGCCTTCCGAACGTTCTTATTTCAACCAAAGCAGCATCATCAACAAAAGCTTATACGCTGAAAACAAAAGTGTAGAAGTCAAGGTCAAATCAACCAAAATACAACCCGAAAAAACAGCGATTGAAGAATTAAACGACATCCACAAAATGGCGATGAATTCGTATGTATTTCAAGTTCTTTTTGAGGCTGAATCGTATTTAGGTGTTCCTTACCGTTACGGTGGAACCACTCGAAATGGAATTGACTGCTCAGCATTTGTTCAAAGTGTTTTCCAACTTTTTGATCATGAACTTCCACGCGTTTCTGCAGCCCAAGCAAAAGAGGGTCACGTCGTTTCAAACGATGAACTTCGTGCAGGTGATTTATTATTTTTTGCAACCGGTGGTCGCGGTAGAGTTTCACATGTTGGAATTGTACACAATGTTTCTGACGAAGGTGAAATTGAATTTATTCATGCTTCTACTTCGCAAGGAGTAACCGTTACGCCATTAAGTATGCCTTATTGGTCCAAACGTTATTTGTACGCCAAACGAATTATTGATTAATTCAAAAATTCTCTTTAATCCATTCCATCGCTAAGAAATACGGATTTCTAGTAGCAATCTCCGCTTCTGAGAATGACTTCGTTTTGTATAAATCCATCGCTTTTCGATCCAATTGCTCACGGATGTAATCTTTTACACGTACCGTATTTTGTTCTTCCCTCCTTTTCGTTAAATATCCGTTTGTATCAATGGCTTCAAAATATTCGGTTACTTTTTCCCAAATTTCATCCAAACCTTCACCCGTATAACCGGAACCCATCACTACTTTTCGTTTCCAACCGGAATCTTTCTGAGGTAAAAACTGCATAGAACGTGCAAAAGTAACACGCACTTCTTTGGCTTTGGTAACACCAAAACTATCTATCTTATTGATAAATATCAAATCAGACATTTCCATAATTCCCCTTTTGATTCCTTGCAATTCATCGCCACCCCCGGGAATTTGAAGAAATAAAAACAAGTCCGTCATATCGTTCACCAAAACTTCAGACTGCCCTACTCCAACGGTTTCTATCAAAATTAAATCAAAACCTGCCGCTTCGCACAACAACATCGATTCATACGTTCGGGAAGCAATTCCTCCCAAATAACCACCGGTTGCAGACGGACGAATGTAGGCATTGGGATTTCTCGCCAAATCTTCCATTCGGGTTTTATCGCCCAAAATACTTCCTCCCGAAAGTGTACTGCTCGGGTCAATTGCTAAAACCGCTACTTTCAGTCCCTTTTTGGTTAACAATTCACCAAAACTTTCGATGAACGTACTTTTTCCAACGCCCGGAACTCCTGTAATCGCAATTCGTTTGGATTTACCAGTTAACGGAAGTAATTCCTGAATTAATTCTTGGGCTTGCAATTGATGATCGGATCGTGCACTTTCAGCCAAAGTGATGGCACGACTTAAACTCACCCTATCGCCTCTTTTTATGCCTTCTGCTAATTCTGATGTATTGATTGTCTTCATTAAAACAAATATACTGTTTTGAAATCATATTTTGATTGTGCAGTCCTTCATAATTCCCTACTTTCGTTTAAAAATCAGTGTGAAACCGCGAAGCTTAAAACCCAACGACAAAGTCGCTATCCTTGCTCCTTCTGGACGTGTATTTGAATCCGAACTCCAAGAGAATTTAAATTTCTTAAGGAAAATGGAACTCCATCCCGTTTTTGGAAATCATCTATTTAACGACTATTTTTATGGCTATCATTACGCAGGAACTCCTGAACAGCGAACAGCAGATTTGCAATGGGCTTTGGACGCGGACGATGTCAAAGCCATTTGGTTTGCCCGAGGTGGATACGGTGCCGTTCAACTCCTAGATAAAATCGACTGGACGAAGTTTAAACAAAATCCAAAATGGCTTATTGGCTATTCAGACATCACCGCTTTGCACAATCCTATCAACAATTGGAATATTCCAAGTCTGCATGCAATTACCGTCAAACGGTTGAATTGTAACTATACCCAAGAAAGTTTTGATTCGCTTCAAAACGTTTTATTCGGTGAGAGATTATCGTACGAAATCGATGCACATCCATTGAACAAAGTAGGAAGTGTCAAAGGAAAATTAGTTGGTGGAAATTTGTCTTTGCTTTACAGTTTAACGGGAAGTTCTGCTGAAATTCAAGGAGAAGATTTGGTGCTTTTTATAGAAGATTGGAATGAGAACTGGTATCACTTGGACCGGATGTTGATGAATTTAAAACGTTCAGGATTATTGAGCCGAATCAACGGCTTATTGGTTGGTAGCTTTACCCGAATGGATATTCAAGAAGAAAATCCAGACTTCCTTTCCGAATACGATGCTACTTCTTACCAAATTATTCATAAATTTATGCACGAATTTGAAATACCGATTGGTTTTGGCTTTCCGTCTGGACATATCGGCGACAACCGAGCTTTGATTTTTGGAAGTGAAGTGGAATTAACAATCACTCAGAAAAAACTAAATTTAGAATTTACGTAAATGGAAAATAAATTATTCGTCTTGGATCATCCACTCATTCGTTCCAAAATGACACAAATCCGAAAAAAGGACACGGCTTCAAAGATGTTCAAAGAATTGGTGAAGGAAATCACTTCATTGATGAGTTATGAAATCACGCGAAACTTAGAAACTGAAGAATACGAAATTGAAACCCCTGTCTGTAAAACAACAGGCCATCGAGTTATAGGCGATGATTTGGTTTTGGTTCCTATTTTAAGAGCGGGATTGGGAATGGTCGAGGGAATTCAAGATTTAATTCCGAGTGCAAAGATTGGACATATCGGTATTTACCGTGACCACGAAACCTTGCAGCCCGTTCAATATTTATGCAAACTTCCGTCAAAATTAGAATCACGTGACATCATCATTTTAGATCCGATGTTAGCAACGGGCGGATCGGCTGTGAAGGCGATTGAGATTTTAAAAGAACACGGCGTTAAATCGATCCGTTTGGCCTGTTTGGTCGGTTGTCCAGAAGGCGTTGAGTTTGTGCATAAACATTATCCCGAAGTTCCCATTTATTTGGCAGCGATGGATTCTCACTTAAACGAAAGCGGTTACATCGTTCCCGGTTTGGGCGACGCGGGTGACCGTTTGTTTGGAACTATGTAGGCATGGCACAGCACAATGAATTTGGAAAAGAAGCAGAACAAAGAGCGTGTGAATTTTTAAAACAAAAAAATTATACGATTCTCAAGAAAAATTGGCGGTATTTAAAAGCTGAAATCGATATTATTGCCCAAGATCCATCCAAAAATGAAATTGTAATTGTCGAAGTGAAAGCCCGAATAAATCCCTTGATAGAACCTGAATTGGCTGTGACTAAAAAGAAGCGAGAATTGTTGGTAATGGCTGCCAATGAATACATTGTATCAAATGAAATTGATTTGGAAACCCGTTTTGACATCATCAGCGTAGAAGTTAAAAAGTCGGAATGGAGTTTTGAACACATTGAAAATGCCTTTTTAGCCTTTGAATAATTCAAAATCAAGATGTGGCATGGTTATTTCAATTATTTATTATACTTTTAATAACTTAAATCTTTAAATTATGAAAAAAATAATTCTAGCCAGTTTTGTATTCTTATTTGGAATTCTTTCTTACTCTCAATCTGTAACAGGAACGTGGAAAACGATTGACGATAAAACAAAGAAAGAAAAGTCCTACGTGAAATTATACGAAACCAAAAGCGGAAAAATACAAGGAGATGTATCTAAAATCCTAACCAAAGGAAAAGAAGATGCAAAATGTACCGACTGTAAAGGCGATAAAAAGGACAAGCCTATCCAAGGAATGACCATTATGTGGGGAATGGAAAAAAGCGGTGATGAATGGATCAACGGAAGAATTCTAGACCCAAACAGTGGTAAAGAATACAGTTGCAAAATGAAATTGAAAGACAAAAACACGCTCGAAGTAAGAGGTTTTATGGGAGTTTCTCTTTTGGGTAGAACCCAAACGTGGTATAGAGTCGAATAATTTCGATAGGCTAAATAAATTATAAATCTCTTTCAATCGTATTGAAGGAGATTTTTTTTTATAATTTTACCCAAAAGAATAAAAGTTTAAAACGTACACATGAAAAATCTAATCGCAGTCCTTGGTCTATTCTTTCTGTTATTCAGTTGCAGTGAAACGGATATACTCGATGAAACCGGTAAAATGGAAGTCACAGAATTCAATCTTCCCAATTTACCCGAAGGTTATTTCTACGAAGCTTGGCTATTAACCGATGGAAGTTATGTTTCCGTTGGAAGAATAAACAATGATTCGATTCAAAACAACATCGCGCGTTTTAGTAAAATCGATGCAACTGATTTATCCAAAGCACAATCTTTTGCAATCACGGTTGAAACTACTTCTGGTTCACCTTCAGACTACGTTTTATTAGTCGGTGATTTCACTGGAAATTCAGCACAATTACATACAAATTCCACCGTTTCAAACGGAGTTTTAAGTTTAACCAATCGAATTTCAGGCGCATATACCGTTCAAAATGCTTCCGTTCCCGATTCGGAACAAGGAAATTATGGGACCAACGGAATTTGGTTTTTCAAAGGAAGTGGAAACAACAAAGAAGCAACCTTAAAATTGGATTACAAAGAACTCAGTTATCAAGCTTGGTTAGTAAAAACCGAAAATAACAACGATTGGAATTTAAATATGGGAATCATTAAATCCGATACGTTGGCTGATACTTGGAAAAGTTTCATCCCAGCTCCTTTTGCTACCAATGTTCCTGATTTTCCCGGTGAAGATTTCTTACAACAACCTGGCTCCGGAACTTCCTATCCCGAAGGTTTTTTCCCTGTGGATGTTAAAGGTAGTAAAGTTATCATCACACCTATATTTTCCAATTACAACAATCCAGACATTCCCTTTCCCATATATTTGTTAGAAGCAGTGGTACCAACCGATGCTGTAAAAGACGTAAATTTAACTCGTGAATTGCAGATAAATACAAGTTACAGCGCAAAAGCGACGAAACTTTAATGATATCAAAAAGCCTCAAATAAAAAACTGTCTATGCAATTCATAAACAGTTTCTAGTCTTTTTCAAGTGTGATTTTGTCTAAAAGCAAAATCCCTTTTAAATTCATAGATGTCTTACGGAGCATCTTGCGGTTGAACACTGGGAAGATTTTTCTCCATTTCTTTGTATTTACGCACTTGTTCGGGCGTTAAAACTTCCCAAAGTTTTTGATTCTCCAATTGATTCAATCGATTTAACTGCATTTCTGCACTCGCTTCATCCAAGCTTTCATCATACAGTAAATCTTGTCTTTCTTGCGCAGCCATTTTTTGAATCGCCACTATTTTATGAGTTTGATCCATTGTCAAATCCAATCCTTCACCGAAATGATCATTTCGCATCTCTATCGGATGTTCTTCGGCTACTTTTTCTTTAGACCCTAATTTAGCTTCCTGCGCAAATACTACGCAACCGAGCAGTCCAAAACTCAGTAAGGTTAATTTTATCTTTTTCATCTTTTTGGGATTTTAATTAATACTGTATTTCTAAATCCCAACTTTTATACCACCCTGATAAATATCATGTGTTTTAAGATAACTATAACATATTCTTAAATGTTTTATATGCAAGAAGTTGAAAGAAAATACAGCTTTATCTTCGCTTTTGCAATGGCAAGTCACGCCCTATAAATTGAAACTTAAAAGCACTGTGTAACCTTTATTACTTCTGAGTCTAAGTGTCCAGATTATCTTTGTGCTAAATAAAAAGAGAGAGAGATTATGGGAAATTTAAACGAAAACAGACAAGAATTAAAAAAAAATGAATTTCCATCTCGCTATAAAGATTCTCTCCATCCAATTCTTAAATTTATCTATTTGAGTTTGAAAATCCTCTTTATAGTTGCCAGTGGATACAGTGGAACATGACTTGTAAAATAAACCAATTCATTGTGTATAAATCTTATTGGAATTTGTTAATTTTTTCTTAAAAACAAAAATTCCCCATTTATGGCATATTAGTTGAATTTTATTACTTGAATTTATAAAAACCCATACCAATGAATACAATAAAATTAGCAGCACTTAGTTTCGGAATCCTTTTTGGGTCGGTAGTATTTGCACAACAGCAAAATCAACTATCTAAGAATAAATTGTCCAAAGAACAACGTATGGAAATGCGTCAGGATAATTTATCTAAGGATTTAGAATTGACGAAAGAACAAAGTGAGAAAATGACTGTCTTACGTGAATTTACAATGAAAGAGCGTGAAAAATTGAGAAAGGATTCCAGTTTAGATGCTTCAAAAAGAAGTGAAGCCATAAAAGCACTGAATGCTAAGCAAAAAGAAGAAATGACCAAAATTTTAACAACAGAGCAAGCAACGAAATTGAAAGAAAAGAAAATGAATCGTCCTTCCAATTTTAGAGAAATGCATTCAAAAAAGCACCCAAACAAAAAATTTCATAAACAAAGAAAAGGTGTGAAAAAACATAATAAAAGCAAGGATATAAATGCGAATTTAGCACCTGTAAAAGACTAAATTCAAAAGAAAATATTTAAAAACTGTGGGTGTAAAACGTCCGCAGTTTTTTTTATACATAAAAGTGTTAAATGCTTTTGTATATTTGAGAATTAACCTTCTTAAAAAAACAAATCTATGATCCGTAAAATAACCTTCTTTCTTTTCTTTGCTTTAACCTTAATTCTATTTATCGTAAGCTGTGAAAGAGATACAACACCTTCCGCCAACGAAATCAACCCATCCGGTGAAACAATCAAAGATCGAATTCCAGCACCCCAAGGGTATTCATGGATCGAAGAAGATGACAATAGTTTTGGTGAATTCTTAACTCATTTGCCCGTAAAAGAAGATGGTGCACAAATTTTTGATTACAGCAACCAACCGATTGGAAATCAATTCAGTCACATAGCAGTCATTGATTTGGATATTGGAAATAGAGACCTTCAACAATGTGCGGATGCGGTCATTCGCCTTCGTTCCGACTATTTGTGGCACCAAAAACGATTTAATGAAATAGAATTTCACTTCACCAGCGGTCATCTCTTCAAATGGAACGATTACAAAAATGGAATTCGTCCGCAAGTAACAAACAACAATCAAGTTACCTTCAGTCAAACCGCACCCAAAGACGACAGTTTGGAAAGCTATCGAAAATACCTTGACATCATCTATATGTATGCAGGAACGATTTCGCTGAACAAAGAAACTAAGGCGATAACGAATGACAAAGACATCCAAACCGGCACGATTTTAATTACGCCCGGAAGTCCAGGACATGTGGTGGTAGTGGTTGGAAAAGCCGCGAACTCAAAAGGTGAAAAAGTCTATTTGCTGGCGCAAGGTTATACTCCTGCGCAGTCTATTCATGTGCTGAAGAATCCAGACAACAGTTCTTTGGATCCGTGGTATAAATTGAGCATCTCAGACCCATCTACTCAAACAGCTCGGTATGGATTTGACAAAACAAATCTTCGAAATTTTTAATTGCAATTTGTTCCCTACTTAATTTAATCTTAGTTTTGCATTTGAAACCAGAAAGGGGTGCTTCCAAAGTGGAGGCTGAGATTATACCCACAGAACCTGGGCAGGTAATGCTGCCAAGGGAAGTTGCAAAACTTTTCCCTAAAACATTTTAAAATAAAAATCAGTGCGTTTTCTAGAGATTCATTGGTAACTATATTGTTTTAGGAAATCTAAATTAGGGTAAATCCACCTTTCATTTAAATGAATTAAAAAATTATTAAAAATGAAACGTAGGATTTTTTTAGTGGCTTTTGTGAGTGCGTATATCGCATTCGGACAAAAGTCAGAAGTCAATGATTCGACTCTGATCGAATTGGAAGCGGTAGAAATTATTCAAAAACTACCCATTACCACCGAGAAAATTACCAAAAATCAGTTGCAAAAAAAAAACTTGGGCCAAGACATGGCTTCTTTG
>JBAYRQ010000017.1:0-65328 GCA_041676545.1 Weeksellaceae bacterium
ATCTTCAAGGACTTTCTGGCGATGAATTGGGAAAACCGACCTTGGGGAATATTCAACAACAATCGGAATATATCGAAATTCCACTGGAAGCTGAAATAGCTATTCTTCAAACATCTTCGATTGGAATTAGTGCAACGGGTGGTGGAAGTACCTGGTTGCTTTCAAGAAATAAAATCTATGTTCACACCGAAGATTATACCGAAGAATTGGGACAGGCAAACAATTTAAATAAAACTTCATTCAGTGCCAATGCCGGATTAAAATTCGACATGAAAATCATGGATAAAGTACAATTGAATGTAGAACCTAATTTTAAATATTTAGTTAATCCTGTAAATAACATTGAGAAATACAATCCATATACCGTGGGTGTAAATGCAGGAATTACCGTTTCTTTAAAATAATTCAGTATTTATTTAATCGATGATGTTTTCATCGACCATAACCCTTTCTATAAAATCACGAAGAACGGTCAAGTGTTCTTTACTGAGTGACTGACCAATTTGTGCAGCAACAAAAGAAAAAACAATGAGTAAAAGTCCAATTAAATTGGACCACACCCAGAGTTGACCAATTCCCAAGGCTAACTCCACCCAACCGTAAATTCCGACGGTGAGGATAATACCGCCTCCCATACCATATAGAAATAAAAAGAAAGTCCAAACCGAGGGAGTTGGGCCAAAAACGCCGCGTATCTCAAACCCTTTTTCTTTTTCACTGCTTTTTTCAATTCGAATTTGCAACTGAGGCGCCCAATATTTATCGTCATCCTTTCGAAGTCGAATGATTGCTTCTTCGCTATGAACCGTTCCTTTCAACACTTTGTTGTGATTTTCTAAATGTTTTTTAATTTTCGAAGTGAATACTTCGGGCTGCATTTGCGTATTGATTTTAAATCGGGGACGATTACGAATACTTTTAATCGCTATCTCTTGTTTCATTTATTAAAAGGTTTAGTTAAATTTACATATAATTAATCAATTATGAATCCAAAAGAAATATCCTTTTATGACCAAGTTTATGAAGTCGTCCGTAAAATTCCGGAAGGAAAAGTAACATCGTACGGTGCAATCGCAGAATTTTTAAGTAGAAAAGGTGCAGCACGTATGGTTGGATATGCGATGAATCATGCACACAACCATTCCGATGTGCCTGCCCATCGCGTGGTGAACAGAAATGGATTGTTGACTGGAAAACATCATTTTTCACCGCCGGGATTGATGCAACAACTTTTGGAAAACGAAGGAATTGTCGTTATCAACGACCAAATTCAAGATTTCGACGACGCATTTTGGAAACCTTTAATTTGAAACAAATTTTAGACCGACCAAAGAAGCAATTAAAGTGAAAATAAAGAACAACCGCCAGAAATTAGTCGGTTCATTGAAAAAGAAAATCCCAATTAAAACTGTACCTACTGCGCCAATTCCCGTCCATACCGCGTAGGCAGTACCAATCGGAAGGGTTTGCGTTGCCTTCACCAATAAAACCATACTTATCGCCAAACAAACCAAAAAACCCACATACCATAAATGAGATTCGGTTCCCGTGGTTTCCTTAGCTTTTCCCAAACAAGCGGCAAAACCCATTTCAAAAATTCCCGCAATAAAAAGTATAATCCAATTCATTTTCGCTTTTAAAAATTCAAAATTACAGTTTTTATGCGGATTCGAATGAATTAGAAAAGATTTACAATGAAATTTTCTACAAAACGAAATGACTAAAAATCATTATTTATCCTAAATTCCTTGTTGTACATTTGCAGACTATGGAAGAAAAGAAAGACGAAAGTCTACAGTGGAAAAAAGTGGAGGATTTCTTTATCGAACATTTTACGGATGGAGAAAAACCCGATATTGATACGATGCTTTTTCTAATTGGCGTTCAGGAATTAGGAAAAGGAAAGAAAAAATTCAAAAAAGATGACAAGTTAAACTTGATGCATATTGCGGTTTGTCGTTTGTTGGAGCCGTATGGATACTATCGTTTCGAAGGTTTAGACAAAGACGGATGGCCCGAATTTGAATTCTTGGATACACTTCCTGAACTAAAAGCCAACGAACAAAGTTTGTTGATGCGTCGTGCAATTATTCAATATTTTGAAGATCGTGAATTGATTTAAAACCCAATTCAATCTCAACTAACAGAAAATATGCAAATCGTTTCAACCCAAAAATAATTCTCTCAATAGGTTTTAAACACACAAAGTGAAAGTAAGTTAGATTTTCTTTCATTACGGTTTAAAATGTATATTTGGGACTCAAAACAAGAAAACAGATGTCAAAAATATTAATAATAGAAGATGAAGCTACGATTCGAAATGTAATTCAAAATATTTTACAAGACGAAGATAAATCCTACGAAGT
Source organism: Weeksellaceae bacterium (assembly GCA_041676545.1). Lineage (GTDB taxonomy): Bacteria > Bacteroidota > Bacteroidia > Flavobacteriales > Weeksellaceae > Moheibacter. Next base: position 2,367 of record JBAYRQ010000017.1, read on the forward strand.
CGATTTGGCGGAGGACGGCGAAGAAGGTTTAAGTAAAATCAAAGAAGTTGATTATGACTTAATCATTTGCGACATAAAAATGCCGAAAAAAGACGGTGTTGAAGTTTTGGTCGAAGCTTTGGATTTCAATCCGGACCTTTTGTTTTTAATGATTTCTGGACATGGAGATATTGATACAGCTGTGGACTGCATTAAGAAAGGAGCTTTTGACTACATTTCAAAACCACCGGATTTAAATCGATTTTTAAGTGCCGTTCGGATTGCTTTGGATAAAAAGACACTTGTTAAAAAGAACCAAGAATTAACCACCGAAAACAAAGCGTTGAAACGTAGAGTGAATAAGCGGTATGAAATGGTGGGGAATTCTCCGGCATTGAATGACATTCGAGATATCATTAATAAAGTAGCAGATACCGATGCACGCGTTTTGATTACCGGACCCAACGGTTCAGGAAAAGAATTGGTTGCGCATCATATTCATGAAAAAAGCTCGCGAAATAAAAGACCTTTGATTGAAGTGAACTGTGCAGCCATCCCTTCGGAATTGATTGAAAGTGAATTGTTTGGACACGTAAAAGGTTCATTTACGGGAGCACACAAAGACAAAGAAGGAAAATTTGAATTAGCCAATGGCGGAATTATTTTCTTGGATGAAATTGGGGATATGAGTTTGGCGGCACAAGCCAAAGTTTTACGCGCACTTCAAGAAGGAAAAATTTCTAGAGTAGGTGCTGAAAAAGAAATCAAAGTCGATGTACGTGTACTTGCTGCAACCAACAAAGACCTTCGGAAAGAAATCAAAGAAGGGAATTTCAGAGAAGATTTATACCATCGTCTAGCCGTTATTGTCATTGAAGTTCCTGGTTTAAATGACCGAAGAGAAGACATTGAAGAATTAGTAAATCACTTTTCAGTACAACTTTCAGAAGGAACGGGTGCACCGAATAAAACTTTTTCAAAAGAAGCAATTAAAAAGCTAGAAGCTTATAATTGGACGGGAAATATTCGGGAATTACGAAATGTGGTTGAGCGAATGTTGATTTTGGGTGGAGATCCTGTTTCAGCAGCAGACATCGATAATTTCGTAAAAAAATAATTCTTAAAATTAATTCTTAAAGATATAAAAGAAAAAATTATAATAAAACAGCGGTAATAACCGTTGAAACATCAAAATACACATAAGATTATGAAGAAGTTGGTAGTAACAATCCTTTTGACATCTTTTCTTTTTTCATGCGGTGAGAAAGAACAAAAGAATACAGAAGATATGTCGATAGAGCAAAGCACCACCGCCGAAGAAACCTCGTTGTATGATCCAGAAAACATCAATTACGAAGGTGTTTTTCAAGGAAAAATAAACAACAAAGAAGTTGAATTAAAGATAAAAGGAGAAACGTTTGAAATCACAGAAAATGGAAAACGCGCAAATGGCGATTGGACCAAAGTAGATGATGGAACCATCATAGGTCTGGAGCCAAAAAGCGGAAGTATCTCTGTGAAGAATTATTCGATTTCAGATAACAATACGTGGGTTGCACTTTCAGACAGTTTGACTTTATTAGAACCTGAACAGTTTTTAAAAAGAACTTCGGACAAATGAAGAAAGTAATTTTAATTCTTATGACGGGATTTCTATTTTCGTGCTCCAAAGAAATTCAAACCCAAAAAATAGGCGATCGATTTTTTGAGACTTTTTCCGAAAGAAAAGAAATCGACAAAATGATTTCCTTTTATGCAGCTGATTTTACGTATGAAAACATAGGTTTTGGATCCGAAACGAACGATCCGAAGTTTTTATATGAACAAATTTACGGCTGGAAAGACCCTGCTTTTAAATACGACACCAAAGAATCCATTACGCTTACAAAACTCGTTAGCAATGATTCTACCTTAGTCGCGACCGGAGAGACCCTTCCCTATACATACAATGGAAAAGAAGTAGAAGGAACCCGTTTTGTGATTTGGTTAGATTTGGACAAAGATTCCAAAATTAAGAAACAGACCGATTGGTTTGATTATCCTTTGGCAGAAATTATTGAAGCCTTTCATTTGAAAAATTCAATGAAAATAGAATAAGTCGATTTTTCGGATTTTTTAATCCCTTCATTTTCAATAATAATTAAAATTATTAGATGATTTTCTGAAAATGATTTTACAAATCGAAAAATAGGTTTATATTTGCACACCATTTGAGAAAATGATCCAAAAGTTAGAACAATGAGTAAAAGAACATTTCAACCTAGTAACAGGAAAAAAAGAAACAAACATGGTTTCCGTGAGAGAATGGCGACGAAAGACGGCCGTAGGATTTTATCGGCTCGTAGAAGACGAGGCAGAAAGCATTTGACGCTTAGCGAAGTTCGAGCTAAACGCTAATCGCTAATATTATATTAAAAAGACGAAGCCCGGAAGATTCTTTCGGGCTTTTTTATATATTTGCTTAAATAAAAACTCTTAGAGAATGTCAGACAATGTAATCAAATTAGAAAGAGCATTTGTTTACCAAAGAAGTTATTTGGTATTAAGCAATATAGATTTTGAATTAAAGGAGGGTGAATTTGCTTATTTGATTGGGAAAACAGGAAGCGGAAAAAGTAGCTTACTGAAGATTCTCTATGGAGAATTACCATTGAATGAAGGTTACGGAATCGTGGGCGGCATTGAATTAAACGGAATGAAAACCGGGAAAATTCCAATTCTAAGAAGACATATTGGAATTGTTTTTCAGGATTTTCAACTCCTACTAGACCGAAATGTGGAAAGAAACCTATCGTTTGTACTCAAAGCTACCGGCTGGACAGACAAAAAACTCATCAACGATCGGATCGATGAAGTTTTGGAAAGTGTAGGTATGATTTCGAAAAAGAAGATGATGCCTTTCCGACTATCCGGTGGTGAACAGCAACGTATTTCCATTGCACGTGCTTTATTGAACCATCCCCAATTGATTTTAGCCGATGAGCCTACTGGAAATTTAGATCCAGAAACGTCGAGTGAAATTATGAATTTGATATTGAATTTATCAAAAGAGAAAAACGTGGCGGTCTTGATGGCGACCCATGACTACAACATCATTCAGAAATTCCCAGCCCGAACGGTTCGTTGTGAAGACGGAAAAGTTAGCGAGGTAGAAGCGGCATCTTTATTTATAGACTAAATGCTCTCGGTATTATTTCCCGTTTACAATTGGGACATTTCCCAATTAGCAAAGGAAATCCATTCGCAATGCGTGGCGCAGTCCATTGCATTTGAAATCATCGCCGTGGACGACTGTTCACCGAATACCGAAATAAAAAACACCAATTCCAAAATCCATCTAGATCACTTTCGATGGATTGAATTAGCTGAAAATGTAGGAAATGCCGAAGCGCGAAATATTCTAGCTCGAACCGCAAAAAACGATTGGCTTCTCTTTATGGATGCCGATATGATGCCGGCTGCCGATGATTTCATCCAACATTATTTACACGAAATTCAAATGAATGATTTTGACATCATGAGCGGTGGAATTCTGTATGAGCTGGAAGTTTCATCGGATTACAAATTGAAATGGCTACACGGCACCAAAACCGAACAACAGATCGAGAATAAAGATCCCTACCTAGAGATTCGAGGTAATAATTTTCTGGTTCGAAAAGAAATATTTCTACAAAATCCATTTGGTGGTTTGCCTGAGAATTATGGATATGTAGATACCCATTTTGGACTGAAATTAAAACAAGCCAAAGCCCGCGTCAAAATCATTGATAATCCCGCCATACATTTGGGATTGGAAACCAATCAACGCTTTGTTGAGAAATTCAAAACTGCTTTACGAAATGCATATTGGATGATGAATAATCAACCCGAAATGGCGGATAATCTAAAAATAATTAAAGTATATAAAAAAATCAATCGATTGAAATTAAGAAAACCCATCGCCGTTTTTTATCGAATGTTTGAAAAACAAATGCTTGGAAATCTTCATTCAAAAAACCCTTCTCTGTTTGTATTTCAAGTTTTCAAATTGGCGTATTTCTGTGATTTTGCCGAAAAGTAAAATTACCTCCTCTTCTCCTTCTTCTTAGAATAATCAACGGGTTCAGGTAATAACCACGATTGATGACCAAAATAACTCCATTTCACATCGGCCAAGTCGACTTCACTGTCAATGTAATCAAAGTAAGGACCTCCATTTACCGAGAGTTGAGATTGAACATAAATTTCAACTTCCTTCCCTTTCTTCTCGAAATCTTTTTTCAAATACTGCGCAAATTGCCAAATCATATCTGGATGGGTAGCCACACGACTTTTCTGTAAGGGCGTCAGATATTCGTTTTGATTCACCAAGGCTCTTTGACCCGATTCTTTGTCCACATAATAAAAATGAGTAGTCGCTGATTTTGTGCGAAGCATCATCCGCCATGAAAGTCGATGACCTTCTTCCGTCCAAAGCACATCGCCTGGAATTGTCCAATGGCGAAGAGGTAAATAAATTTGCCAACTAAAGTAAATAGCAAGTACCCAAGTAACGACTACTTGATTTGTATTTCGAGGTTGAAATTCATACGAACTCGCTAAATAGGTTGTTTTCTTTCTAAAGAACGCATTTCGAACCGCTTCCGGTGGAAAAAAGAATACCGCCATCGCCAAAGCAAAATAAGGGAAAATCCCAATTTGAAGGGTGACGGAGTTAATCAAATGGAAAGCCAAAGCAGCTATCACCGCAAAAATCCGGGTACGTTTCCATAGCAACAATGGAACAATCAACAAATCAAATCCAAAACCAAGGTAAGACATGATCTTCGCAAATTCACGCGAATACATAAACTCGGTCAACGGTTCCCATCCAATGTTTTGATCCACCCAGTGCGCCGTACCTCGGTAACGAATCATCAGAAAATCCCCATTCATCCATCCGGGATACAACTTTACAATCGCTGCAAATGTATAAACGATAAACAATTGGATAATAAAAATAAGCCGTGTCCAATGATAGGTGTAATCCGATCGAATCTTTGGCCAAAGCTATACATCCACTGCTTTGTATCGGTTTGCGGGAATGAAAACCATGAACCATGCAATCAACATCACCAAATAATAATGGTTGTTGTAATGCTCTTTTTGCATAAAATAAACCAACGACCATCCTAAGGCAAATAACACAGTTGAAATTCGATAAAAAGCACCCAACGTAATCAAAACGCCCAGGAATCCTAAGAATCCATACACGTAATACATGGAATCACCTACCAAAAACTGGGTCCATTCAAATCCAATGAATGTGAATGTGAAAGTAGGATCTACAAAGGTTTCCTTCACCCAACCTGTGGCAATCGCACCCCAACAATCTGCTACCATCAATAGTCCGAAGAAAATTCGGAAAACGACGATTTGGGAATTGTCAATTCGTTGAAATAAAAGTTTATTTAACATGCATGAATTACTGATTCAAAACTATTAAAAATAAAAATACTTTGACCTACACACGGATTGTTTTATTTTGAAACAAATTTCTTGGAATGAAATGGTTGAATTTTATTTGAAAGAGTGAGCGCTAAAGATTGGTGTTTTATTTAATAAAAAAAGTACGAATTGCAAATCCGCACTATCAGAAAACCTCTGCGTGAAAATCTCTGCGAACTCTGCGTGGATACACACTCTATCTTTCTCGCTGAGAGCGCTGAGAGCAAACGCTGAGAAATCTCTGCGCACTCTGCGTGAAAATCTCTGCGAACTCTGCGTGGATACACACTCTATCTTTCTCGCTGAGAGCGCTGAGAGCAAACGCTGAGAACACTGAGAGACATCCAAGAACTTTAAAACGAAATTTTCAACGTCAAGAAATTAAAAAAACTTTAGTACCTTGTTTTCAAAATAAAATCAATGAACATATCCGCACCTATTCATATTTTGGATTTGGAGTTTTTGAATGAAGATTCCGCGATCGCTTCGTTTTTAATCGAATCCGAAGATGGGTTAATTCTCATCGAATCCGGCCCGGAAACAACGTTTAATCATCTTCAAACTACCATTTCGAAAAAAGGGTTTGATTGGAAAAACATCCAACATGTTTTGTTGACACACATTCATTTTGATCATGCAGGAGCGGCTTGGAAGTTTGCTGCAAACGGCGCCAAGATTTATGTTCATCCCATAGGTTTGCCTCATTTAGAAAATCCAGAAAGATTGTGGAATTCGGCGAAAATGATTTATCAAGACGATATGGAACGTCTTTGGGGAAGAATGGAACCGATTCACTCGGGCCAATTGCAACCGGCGGATGATGGTGATTCCATCCAAATTGGAGAACATACATTCCACGTTCATTACACGCCAGGACACGCCATTCATCACAATGCGTATCAGTTGGGAAACATCGTTTTCACGGGTGATGTCGCAGGTGTAACCATCAATCAAGGACCGGTTGTTCCTCCGTGTCCACCACCGGATATTGATTTGGGACTTTGGAAAAAATCAATTCAAAAATTAAGAGATTTAAAACCGGAGATGCTGTATTTAACCCATTTTGGAATTGTAAATAATCCCGAAAAGCATTTCTCAGAATTGGAAATTATATTGGATGATTGGGCGAATTGGATAAAACCCTATTACGATGCAGGAACTTCTGCCGAAGAAATCACGCCGAAATTTATGGAATATACCAAAGGTCAATTGAAGAAAGAAGGCGTTTCGCACGAAGATTTACAACGGTATGAATACGCAAATCCAAGTTGGATGTCGGTTGCAGGATTACTTCGGTATTGGAAATTAAAAGAACAAGGTCGAATTTAAATCCCGAGTGATTGATTTTCAGCGCGTGACTTCCGTGCGGCTCTCATTTTCAAGAGTGCATTGACTATGATTGCTAAAACCATGATTGCCGTTGCGACATAGAAAAGCGGTGTCATTTTTTCAGATTCTCCAAAAATTAGAAATGCCAAAATAATTCCATACACCGGCTCTAGATTTACATTCAGTAAAAGGGTGAATGGACTCACAAACTTCATCAAACTCACCGACTCAATCATCGGATAGGCCGTAAATAAACTACCCAATAAGATCAGCAATCCTAAATCTTTCCAAGAAACTTCAAGCAATGAAGGAAATCCACCAAAAAACGGAAGGAATAAACAAACCACAATCCAACCGCCCAGCATTTCATAAAACATAATTTTCTGCGCCGGAAATCGGGTATGGATTTTACCATTGGATACCGAGAAAAATGCCGAAAGGAAACTGCAAATAACACCCAAAACAATTCCCATCCAATATTCCGGACTTGCATTGTAAATTAATAAGATACATCCCGCAACCACAATGGCAAGAATAACTTCGGACAGATTAATTTTCCGTTTAAAAAACAAAGGTTCCAAAAATGCCGAAAACAATGCTCCGGTAGAAAGTGTGCTCAAAGCTACTGCGACATTGGATACTTTAATGGCTCCAAAAAATGCCATCCAGTGCAGCCCAATCACTCCGCCTATTCCGAGCAACAACATCAAATCTTTTCGGTTTAACTTTAAATCAATTTTACGAATTCGAAGTATCAAAAAAAGCACAACCGAAGCAACACCCACGCGATACCAAACCAAAGGAACTGCTTCTGTTTGAATAAGCTTCCCCAAAACACCGGTGAACCCCCAAAGAAGTACTATAAACTGAAGTCGAAACTGCGTGGTTGAAATCGCCATACGTGAAATGATAACTTGGGCAAAATTAGACCTAAAAAATTGATTTTTGTGTCGTTTTTGAACAAAAAAAAAACCGTCCCAATAAAATTAGGACGGTTTGAATTCTATAATCGTGTATTATTAAGCTTCGATTAAATGCTCCACTTTCACTCTCCATCCAAAAGGATCTTCTTTGATTCCCATTTGCAAATCAACCAAATTTTTCTTCAAGATTTTTCCGTAGCTCTCGTCTTCAGGCAAATCCGCCAATTCCAAACGCTCGTCTGAATATCCAACTGCCATGTAGTTATTTACAACCACTGCCGTTCCTACTCCGAAAACTTCTTTTAAATCCCCTTTTTTATGGGCTTGATGAACTTCTTCGACCGTAATCGGTCGAACTTCCACTTCAATTCCTAATTTTTCTGCCAATTTAAGTACACTATCACGCGTTACTCCATTCAGAATCCGTTCCGAGGTGGGAGCGGTCAACAATTTATCCTTAATTCGAACAAAAACATTCATTGTTCCAGCTTCTTCAATCAAAGTATGCGTTGCATCGTCCGTCCAAACTACTTGGTCATAACCTTCTTCACGCGCCTTGTGGGTTGGGTAAAAAGAACCGGCATAATTTCCAGCTGCTTTTGCAAAACCTACTCCACCGTTTGCAGCACGACTGTACCGATCTGCAATTTTCACAGAAAGTGGTTTGTCGTAGTAATTCGGTGCAACCGCTGTTAGAATCGCGAATAAATATTCATTGGATGAACGCGCTGTAATCGCTTCTTCCGTCGCAAACATTACCGGACGTAAATAAAGGGACATTCCGTATTTGGCAGGAACCCAATCTCTGTCTAAATCCACCAACGCTTTCAAACCATCCATAAAGATTTCTTCTGGAATCTGTGGCATATCCAAGCGCACAGCTGATTTATTGAATCTTTCAAAGTTTTTTTCGGGACGGAACAAGAACACTTCATCATCTTTTCCTTTGTAGGCTTTCATACCTTCAAATATCCCTTGTCCGTAATGGCTCACTGAAATCGCAGGTGTAAACTCTAACTTACCATATGGTTTGATTATGGGCTCACCCCACTTACCGTCTTTGTACCAACATAGTAACATGTGATCGGCAAAGGCAGTTCCAAATGTATTTATATTAAAGACTTCAGGCGTAAATCGCGAGTCTTTAATTTTCTCAATTATCATAAGCTCAATTTTTGTTATTAATTTATGAAGTGCAAATTTAATGAATATAATAAAACTTTTAGCCTAAACCGCTGTTATAAATTCTTATTTTTGAACAATGTTAACACGAAAGATCATATCGACCGAAGATGGCTCATCCACAATTTTCATTCCTGAGTGGAATGAATCCTATCACTCAAAGCACGGTGCCGTACAGGAAGCCTACCATGTTTTCATTCGAAATGGATTTGAAATCCTATCGAATAAAAAAGAAATATCCATCTTAGAAATTGGATTTGGAACGGGGTTGAATGCGCTGATTACACTACTCGAATCTCAAAATTCAAAGCAAATTATACACTATACAGGCCTTGAAAAATATCCAGTTGCGGAATCTGAACATCGTTTATTGAATTATCCTTCCGCGATTTTGAACTTCCACCCTACTCTTCCGTTTGCAGAAAATGAAATTCAAAAGCGTTATTCCAAACTTATGAATTCAGATTGGGAAGAATTTCAAACCCTTTCTTCTACGTTCAATTTACGAAAGATTCAGTCGGATTTCTTGGATTTTAATTATCCGAACGAAGCGTTTGATTTGATTTATTTTGATGCTTTTGGAGCGCGTGTTCAGCCGGAATTATGGACGGAAGAATTATTCCAAAAAATATATGATTCCATGAAATCAAATGCGGTTTTCACGACCTATTCTTCAAAAGGAAGTGTTCGACGGGCTTTAATTGAAGTAGGATTACATGTTGAAAAACATCCAGGCCCTCCCGGAAAAAGAGAAATGTTAATTGCAAAGAAATGAGTAAACCTTTTAATGTACGGATTTACGGGCTTTTGATTGAAAACAATCAACTCTTGGTTGTAAGAGAACCCTTCATGGGAAAAATGGTCTGTAAATTCCCAGGCGGTGGATTGGAATTTGGTGAGGGAACCGTTGACTGTTTAAAAAGGGAATTCAAAGAAGAATTAAATCTCGACATTGAGATTGATCGTCATTTTCATACCCAAGAAACCTTTTTACAATCTGCCTTGGATCCCAACGAACAGATTCTGATGATTTATTATGTCGTTCACACAAAAGACATCAAGCAATTAAAGAATTTGGATGAAGGAATTGAAAAGTTGATATGGATTGATTTGGATGAACTTAAAGTTGAAGATTTGAGTTTAGAAATGGATCAATGGATTGTGAAAAGCTTGTTGGACGAATTAAATTGAATTCATTGATTGGATTCATCGTCTGTTTAATTCATACTTTTGCAAAACAAAAATTTTAGGATTGCGGTATTTTTTGGAAATAGCCTACAAAGGCGAAAAATATTTTGGATGGCAAAGACAACCCAGACAAATCACGGTACAAGAAGTAGTGGAAGATGCACTTACCAAACTTCTTCGCACGCCGACTACGGTTTATGCCGCAGGTAGAACCGATACCGGCGTCCATGCAAAAAAAATGTATGCACACTTTGATTACAATGAACCACTTCATCCGCAACTGGTTTTTAGACTCAACTCCTTTTTACCGGATGATGTTTCAATTTCAAAAATAATTCCTGTAACTGAAAATGCGCACAGTCGTTTTGATGCCACAGAACGAACCTATCATTACTATGTTCAAATTGGAAAAGATCCTTTTACTTTTGATTCGAGTTGGCAAGTGATTCAAGAGTTGAATATGGAAAAAATGAATGAAGCCGCTAAATTACTGCTTGGAAAACAAGACTTTAGCAGTTTCGCGCGTTCCAAAACCGATGTAAAAACGCATATTTGCACGGTACGATTTGCAGAATGGGAACGAAATGGAGACGTTCTAAAATTCACGATTATAGCCGATCGATTTCTTCGGAATATGGTACGAGCCATTGTTGGAACTTTGGTGAATGTGGGAAAAGAAAGAATCAGTATTCCTAAATTCAGTTTAATCATTGCGCAAAAAGAACGTAAATTTGCAAGTGTATCTGCACCAGCGAAAGGTTTATTTTTAGCTGAAGTTGAATATCCAAAAGAAATATTTTTGAATGAGTGAGTCGACAAAGTTTGATTTCAGTGGACTGAAAAGAGTGGTTAAAATAGGAATGAGCTACCGAAAGCTTTTTATTTCGGTGGTGATTATTGCTATTTTAAGCGCGGTCGTTTCCACCTATCGACCTTATTTGATGAAAGATGCGATCGACGGTTATATTTTAACCAAAGATATGCAAGGACTTTTGGTCATCATTCTCATCATTTGTGGGGTTTTAATAGTGGAAGTTTTCCTCAGCTTTTCACTGATTTATTTAGCCAATATGATTGCGCAAAAAGTTGTTCGCTTTTTAAGAGTTCGACTATTCAACCACATAATTCAATTTAGACTTTCGTATTTTGACCGAACACCCAACGGGATTTTAGTCACTCGTTCCGTTTCCGATATTGAAACCATTGCAGAAATTTTCAACAACGGGATTTTAACTTTGATGGTCGACACTTTGCGTATCGTGTTTATTATCAGCGTTATGTACTATATGAATTGGATGGTCGCATCGATTGTCATCGTCATTTTACCGTTGATGATTGTCATTACCAATCAATTTCAAAAAGTATTAAAAAAAGTATACCAAGCCGAACGAAATGTTACCGCAAAACTGAATTCCTTTGTGCAAGAGCGTTTGACAGGAATGACCATTGTTCAATTATTCAATCGTCAGGAAAAAGAATATGCGGGATTTCAATCGATCAATAAAGAATTAAGAAACGCGTTTTTAAAAACCAATGTTTATTTTGCACTTCTCTTCCCCGTAGTTGACATCGTTTCGGCGGTTGCCATTGGACTTTTGTTATGGTTTGGTGGATTGCGAACGGCGGTTCACGGTGATCTTTCGGTGGGTGATGTGATTGTGTTTATTTCTTATATCACCATGTTGACTCAACCGATGCGACAAATTGCAGATCGTTTCAACTCGATTCAACGTGGGTTAATTGGTGCCGATCGGGTATTTAAAATTCTGGATGAAGATCAATCTTTACCCAACAAAGGTGTGGAATTATTAACGGACACCAAAGGAGAAATTGAGTTTGAAAATGTGAATTTCTCGTATATCAAAGGAAGTCCCGTTCTGAAAAATATTTCATTTTATACGCCACCTGGAAAAACCATTGCAATTGTTGGTGCAACAGGTGCTGGAAAATCGACGATTATTAATTTACTGAGTCGTTTTTATGACATTGATTCAGGCGATATAAAGATTGATGGAAAAAGTATTTATTCTGTAGAGTTGGCCAATCTTAGACAAAACATTGCCGTAGTTTTACAAGATGTTTTTTTATTCAACTCCACGATTTATGAAAACATCATTTTGGGCGATGAGTCTATTACCCTAGAGCAAGTTAAAAAAGCAGCCAAAGAAATTGGGATTGATGAATTTATAAACGCACTTCCCAATGGCTTCCACAGCGAAGTGAGCGAACGAGGAACGACACTTTCAGTCGGTCAGCGTCAATTGATTTCATTTTTACGAGCCTATGTGTACAATCCCCAAATTTTGGTTTTGGATGAAGCGACTTCTTCCATTGACAACGAATCGGAAACATTGATTCAAAATGCAACACTAAAATTAACCAAAGGACGAACTTCGATTGTCATTGCGCATCGATTGGCGACCATTCAACAAGCAGATCAAATCTTGGTGATGGAAGATGGTGAAATTGTTGAAAGAGGAAGTCACCAAGAACTATTAGATCAAGGTGGGTATTACCAAAAACTATATGAAGTTCAATTTCAATCGACAGAATCTGAATAAATTTATGATGCTTTTTGATTTTTTGTATATTTGAACTAAATCTATAAAAGAAAAGAAATATGAAAAAGTTTATTTTAGCATTGACAGTTATTGGATTCGCAAGCCTAAGTTCTTGTAAAAAAGAAGCAGACAAAGTGGAGGATAGCACGGAACAGACCGTAAAAGATCTTCATAATGAGGCTGAAGTTGGACAAGAAGCCAATGCAAACTTAGAATCTGCATCCAATATTGCTGCTGATATCCCGCAGTTCAGTAATGGAGAACTTCAAGCATTTGCACAAGATTATGCAGCTTACTTCCAAAGTTTAGTGGATGCTTCTAACAAAGGAGACAGCGAAAAATTACAGCAATTAACTGGAGAAGGCATGGATTGGTCAAAAAAAGCGGCAGAAATGACCCAAAAAATGACGGAAGAAGATGCTGAAAAATGGAAACAATGGGAAGCAAGACTTAGAGCTTCTGTTTCAGCAGAATAATTGCAACTCAAATTGAAATCAAAAAAAACCTCGCTCTAACAAGCGGGGTTTTTCTTTTTGAAAAATAAATTTCAGAAGGAATCCAATCGAATAGTTGCCCGACACAAACAAATTCTTAAAACTAATTCTTCTCGTTTGCCAATCTATTTTCACATCCTCTAACATAAATTTAACCCAAAGAAATCGAATAAAACACTTCCTTTTTTTGACTTTTCGTACCTTTGAAATGAAACTCAAACGAACAAAGAAAATGAAAAAGTTAATTTTAGCAATAACACTTATTGGAATCGTAAGCTTCACATCTTGCAAAGAAGGTGAAAAGAAAGTGGAAGCGTCGACAGTACAAACGGTAAGTGACGTTCAAGATCAGATAGAAACGAGCCAAGGCGCACTGGTTAATTTACAAACTGCTTCAAAAGTCGCAACGGATATTCCTCAATTTAGTACAGGAGAACTTCAGGAATTCGCTCAAAGTTATTCAGCCTATTTTCAAGAATTGGTTCAAGCTGCAGAAAAAGGAGACAGCATAAAATTACAAGAATTAACGACTGAAGGTTTGAATTGGTCAAAAGAAGCATCGAAATGGACGCAAGAAATGACGGAAGAAGATGCTCAAAAATGGATAAAATGGTCATCTCGACTTAGGTCCTCCATTTCCGACGAATATTAAAAAATCGAAATCCCTAAAAACCTCGCTCAAATCAGCGGGGTTTTTTCTATTTTTACAGAAACTTCAAAAAATAAAATTAAGCGTATGAAACGGTTATTACTACTTACATTCTTTGGTATTCTTTCAGCTCAATGTACGTCGGAGAAAATTTTCACCCAAACGGATTACGATCAAGCTCTCACGAAATATTGCAATCAAATCAAACCTGAAGTTCTGAAAACGCATTTGTATATTTTTGCTTCGGATGAATTTGAAGGAAGAATGACCGGCGAACCCGGACAAAAGAAGGCAGCCAATTACTTACGTGATTTCTATATCAAAAACAAAATCGACTTTCCAAAAAGTCCATACATCACCAATTACTTTCAAACCATTCCAGGCGGAACTTTTCCTCGAATTATAAACGAAACTGAAAATGTAATGGCTTTTATTCAAGGATCCGAAAAACCGGAAGAAATCCTTGTGATTTCCGCGCACTACGACCACATAGGAATGAGTGATGGCGAAATCTATAACGGCGCGGATGACGATGGATCAGGAAGTGTTGCTATTTTAGAAATTGCAAAAGCTTTCAAACAAGCCGAAAAAGATGGATTCCGGCCAAAAAGATCCATTCTCTTTCTACATGTGACAGGTGAGGAACTCGGATTGTTAGGATCCCGATTTTATACGGACAAACAACCGATATTTCCTTTGGAAAACACCATTGCGAATTTAAATATCGATATGATTGGACGAATAGATGATGCACATGTAGACAATCCAAAATACGTATATTTAATTGGCTCGGATAAGTTAAGTACCGATTTGCATGAACTTTCAGAAAATGTAAACAACCAACATTTTCAATTCGAATTGAATTATGAATTCAATGATATCAATGATCCCAACCAATATTATTACCGTTCCGACCATTACAACTTTGCGAAAAATAATGTTCCCGTTATATTTTATTTCAATGGTGTTCATGAAGATTACCATCAACCGGGAGATACGCCCGATAAAATTAACTACGAGATTTTAGCAAAACGCGCCCAACTTATTTTTGCAACGGCTTGGGAATTAGCGAATGCTGAAAACCGCCCTTTTGTCGATAAAAAATAGAGAATATTTTTAACAATTAAAAAAACACACATTCCAAATCAGATGATGAATCCTACCATAAAACTCAGTTTTCTCATTTCAATTTTAAGTACCTTTGCCGCCTTAAATGCACAATCCATGTCAGCACCGAAAGCGAAGAAAATTGAAAAGAAATTAGAAAAACACGGCGATGTACGAATCGATAATTACTATTGGTTAAACGACCGTGAAAATCCTGAAGTCATTGAATACCTAAAAGCAGAAAATGCGTATACAGAAGCGATGCTGAAAGATACCGAAGCTTTTCAAGCTGAATTATTTACCGAAATAAAATCAAAAATCAAAGAAGACGACGAATCCGTTCCTTTTAAATTCAATGGTTATTGGTACATCACTCGCTTTGTAAAAGGCGGTGAATACCCGATTTATAGCCGAAAGAAAGAAAGTTTGGATGCGGAAAATGAAATCCTTTTCGATGTCAATGAAATGGCAAAACCATACAGTTATTACGCTTTAAACGGATTGAACATCAGTGAAAACAATGAATTGGCGGCTTTTGGACAAGATACATTGTCACGAAGAATTTATTCCATCCAAATCAAAAATTTAAAAACAGGTGAACTTTTACCGGACCGATTGGAAAACACAACCGGCGGTTCCGTTTGGGCCGCGGATAACAAAACGCTTTTTTATACAAGAAAAGACGAAACCCTTCGCGCTTCCCAAATTTGGAAACATACATTGGGAACGGATCCAAGTGAGGACACAATGATTTTCGAAGAAAAAGACGATACGTTTAATGCGTTTGTTTTCAAAACGAAGTCCAGAAAATACATTATAATCGGAAGTTCCAGCACGGTTTCGGATGAATACCGTTTTATTCCCGCAGATCAACCCAATGCAGAATGGAAAGTTATTCAAAAACGCGAAAGGAACTTAGAATACAGCGTCGAACATTACGGCGATCACTTTTATATTTTAACCAATAAGGACAAAGCGACCAATTTTAAACTGGTGAAAACATCGGTCGATAAAACCGATAAATCAAATTGGGTCGATGTGATTCCGCATCGAAAAGAGGTTTTGTTAGAAGGTTTTGAGATTTTCAATGACTATTTGGTTTTGGAAGAACGAAGCAAAGGTTTAACCCAAATAAATATTCAATCGTGGGATGGAAAAGTAAATTACTTTGTTCCTTTTGAAGAAGAAGTTTATACCTCTTCCCTCTCCCAAAATCCTGAATTTGATTCCAAAATTCTTCGTTACAATTACACTTCATTGACCACTCCCAATTCAATTATCGATTTCGATATGAAGACAAAAAAGGGAGAAGTCAAAAAAGAACAAACCGTTTTGGGTGATTTCAACAAAGAGAATTACACCTCCGAACGAATTTGGGTAACGGCGCGCGATGGCGTAAAAATTCCGGTTTCACTTGTGTATCGGAAAGACACACCGATTAATTCCAACACCCCTTTATTGCAATATGCCTACGGATCGTATGGATACAGCATGGATCCGTACTTTAGCACGAGTCGTTTGACTTTGTTAGATCGTGGCTTTGTATATGCGATTGCGCACATTCGGGGTGGACAGGAATTGGGTCGTTCATGGTATGAGGACGGAAAAATGTTGACCAAGAAAAATAGCTTCAATGACTTTGTAGACATTTCTCGAGATTTAATTAAAAACAACTATACATCCGCTGAACATTTGTATGCAATGGGCGGTTCTGCAGGTGGATTGTTAATGGGTGCGATCATCAATCAAGCACCTGAATTATACAAGGGCGTTGTGGCGCAAGTTCCTTTTGTCGACGTAGTTACAACGATGTTGGATGATACCATTCCACTTACTACCGGTGAATACGACGAATGGGGAAATCCAAATGAATTGGCGTATTACAACTACATAAAATCGTATTCTCCGTACGATAACATTGAAAAGAAATCGTATCCAAACCTTTTGGTGACCACAGGTTTACACGATTCTCAAGTCCAATATTGGGAACCGGCAAAATGGATCGCTAAATTGAGAGAGTTGAAAACCGACAATCATTTGTTATTGTTGAGAACCGATATGGAAACCGGTCACGGTGGTGCCTCTGGACGATTTGAAGCGCTGAAAGAAGTTGCTTTTGAATATGCTTTCATTTTCAAATTAGAAGGAATTACAAAATAAACTCAAAAGAAGTAGTTTCTTTTTTCGATAAAAACAAGCTGAAATTCTTTTGTTATAAAGAATTTCAGCTTGTTTTATTTTTTACAGAAATTCGAAATAGAAGGGAATAATTAATTCCAAAGTTTTACATTTACGTCAGAAAAATAAATATGGCATCAGGTATTTTCACCGTATTGGACGACATCGCAGCATTGATGGACGATGTAGCTGTAGCAAGTAAAATTGCTGGCCAAAAAACCGCGGGAATTTTGGGAGATGATTTGGCGGTAAACGCCGAGAAAGCAACGGGTTTTGTTTCTTCACGGGAGATTCCTGTTTTATGGGCAATTACCAAAGGTTCTTTTCTGAATAAATTAATCATCATTCCGGTTGTTCTCTTACTCAATGCACTTTTTCCAGCTGCGATAAAATACATTTTGGTTCTCGGTGGAATTTATTTGGCGTATGAAGGTGCGGAAAAAATAATTGAATTTATTTTTCATTCCAAACCAAAAAGCAAAGAAGATAAACCGGAATCTATATCAGAAATAGTGGATGACCGAGAAGCTGAAAAAAAGAAAATAAAATCAGCCATTCTTACGGATTTCATTCTATCTATAGAAATTATCATCATTGCGCTGAGCACTGTGACCGATGAGACGTTGTATCTTCAAATCGCTACCGTTTCCATTATCGCAATTGTAGCTACCGTCGGTGTGTATGGATTGGTTGCCTTGATTGTCCGAATGGATGATGCGGGTTATAAATTAATTCAACTTTCAAAAGGAAAAGGTCTTACTTCTAAAGTTGGTCAGTTTTTGGTACAAGCTCTTCCGTGGATTATCAAATCTTTTACGGTAATAGGAACCATCGCTTTGATACTGGTTTCAGGTGATATTTTCTCGCATAATGTCGATTATTTCCACTCAATTCTCAATGGAATCCCTTCGCTTTTAAAGCATGCGATTTTGGGTCTTTTAATTGGTGTAGCTGCTTTTCCATTTGTTCATTTTGGAATGAAATTATTTAAAAAGAAAAAAGTTGAAGCTTAAAAGCATTCATCATATCGCCCTCATTTGTTCCGATTATTCACGATCGAAAAAGTTTTATACCGAAGTATTGGGTTTAGAAATTATTCGTGAAGTTTACAGAGAAGAAAGAGAATCCTACAAATTGGATTTGGCTTTGAATGGAAATTATATTTTGGAGTTGTTTTCTTTTCCCAATCCTCCGCCAAGACGCAGTCGACCAGAAGCAATGGGTTTACGTCATTTGGCATTTGAAGTGGATAATTTAGAAGAAGCTCAAATTGATTTACATTCACAAAACATTCAAACTGAATCCATTCGAATGGATGAAATTACAGAAAAAAGATTCCTATTTTTTCAGGATCCTGATGGTTTGCCCATCGAACTGTATGAAAGTTAAATTGAATCTATTGTTTAATGCTGTTACTTAAATATCTCAAACGTTTCTTTGGCATCTTCCCAGAATTCATCCAACTTCATCAGATTTTCTTTGAAAAACGGAATTATTTTCGGCCAATCTTCTTCACGGAAAACGGAAACTTTTTCCAGAATTAATTCAATTTTTGAAATTCGTTTTCCATTTTCGTCGTAAAACTCATCCCACCAAATCCACTCCTCGCCCATCTGAGAATCAAACAAAGGTTGAAATTCTACGAATTGTTCATAAATTAAATCTTGCAGACTTCGATCTTTGGAATGAATTTCAATGGCAATACGTGCTTTCTTATTATCCACATCCGTTTTAAAAAACACTTCTTTGATTCCGGTTTTATAATTAATCCAGTTCACAGGCAGTCCACTTGCGCCGGATTGCAATTTCATATACTGTCCAAATGAAATCCAAAACTTCTTTCGGATTTGATAGACTTCTTCCTTTGAATACATACTGCAAATTAGCTCAATTTTATGTTCATTTCAAAAGTTCAATCCGTAAAAAGCATAAAATTCAAAGCCGATATTATTTTAGGACTTTCAAATTATGATTTTAGTATATTTGGCTTTCAAAATTACAGCACATGAAATTAAAATTGGCATTAATCATTGGGTTAGGCTTTTTGACACAATCTTATTCACAAAATATGATGACACCCGAACTTTTATGGAAATTGAAAAGAATCAGTCCCGTAGGAATTACAGATGACGGGAAAAATCTAATCTATTCAGTCACCGAATACAAAGTCGAAAAAGGAGAAAAAACCACCAAAAATTATATTCTTCCAGTTAAAGGAGGAACGCCCAAAGCGATTGAAGATTATTCTAAATTGCTGACCAGTAAAGCATTTTCACCCGATAAAACAAAGAAAATCGAAGTTGAAAAAGTGAAGTTAGTAAATACTTTAGGCGTTGATTTGTATCCAAAACTGACGGAATCCAACGTGTATATCTACAACGATTTGGATTACAGACATTGGGACACATGGAACGACGGAACTTTCAATCAT
Source organism: Weeksellaceae bacterium (assembly GCA_041676545.1). GTDB lineage: Bacteria > Bacteroidota > Bacteroidia > Flavobacteriales > Weeksellaceae > Moheibacter. The sequence continues at coordinate 21,854 of JBAYRQ010000017.1, forward strand.
TTGATTTTAAAAGATGCGAAGAATGCCGATGACAAAGGAATTGATCTTTTAAAAGATGAACCTTACTATTCACCGCAAATGCCTTTTGGTGGAAGTGAAGATTATACATGGAACAACGATGGAACAAAAATCCTGTATGTCTCTAAAAAACTATCGGGAAAGGAATATGCACTAAGTACGAATACCGATATTTACGAATACGACGTGAAAACCGGAAAAACCATCAACCTAACAGAAGGAATGATGGGTTACGATACCAATCCTTCTTTTTCTTCAAACGGTGTTTTGGCTTTTTTAAGCATGGAGAACGATGGATATGAAGCCGATAAAAATGATATAATTCTACTTCACAACGGCGTAAAAACCAATTTAACAAAACATTGGGACGGAACGGTTGGCAGTTTCCAATGGAGCAACGACGGAAAAACAATTTACTTCAATGCGCCGATTGGTGGAACGGTCCAATTGTTTTCTGTCGTTGTTGATTTGAATGCAAAGAAAGATCACAAACCAAAAATCAATCAAATCACCGACGGTGTTTTTGATGTGGCTGGTTTGGTCGGACAAGCCGGAAATGGTTTCATCATAAGTCGAACTGATATGAACCATGCAGTGGAATTGTATTCGGTGGAATTAAAGACAGGGAAAATGAATCAATTGACGGAGGTAAATAATGACATTTACAGCAAAATAAATTTGAGTAAAGTTGAAAAACGAATCGTAAAAACCACCGACAACAAAGACATGACAGCTTGGGTTATTTATCCACCAAATTTTGATCCGACCAAGAAATATCCTACCCTTTTATATTGTCAAGGTGGACCGCAATCTCCACTTTCACAATTCTATTCCTTCCGTTGGAATTTCCAATTGATGGCAGCGCATGGATACATTGTAATTGCGCCAAACCGTCGAGGAATGCCTGGACACGGTGTGAAGTGGAACGAAGACATCAGTAAAGATTGGGGTGGACAAGTGATGGATGATTACCTTTCTGCGATTGATGATATTTCCAAAGAACCGTATGTCGACACCAATCGTTTGGGTGCTGTTGGCGCGAGTTACGGAGGATATTCTGTATTCTATTTAGCAGGAATTCACAACAAACGATTTAAATCTTTCATCTCTCACGATGGCGTTTTCAACTTGAAATCGATGTATGGAACGACCGAAGAATTATTTTTCACGAATTGGGATGCAGGAGGTGCGTATTGGGAAAAAGACAACAAAGCAGCGATGAAAACCTACTCTAAATTTGACCCAAGTAATCAAGTGAATAAGTGGGACACACCGATTTTAATTATACAAGGTGGAAAAGATTTCCGTGTTCCGATTGGACAAGGATTGGAAGCCTATCAAGCCGCACAACTTCACGGATTGAAAAGCAGATTACTCTATTTCCCCGAAGAAAATCACTGGGTTTTAAATCCACAGAACTCAATCATTTGGCATACCGAATTCTACAAATGGTTGGAAGAAACTTTGTAAGAATTTAAAGAAGAAAAAGCCGCAATTGAATTTCACTTGTGGCTTTTTCTATTTTAGAAAATCAATCATTAAGTACGAACAGGGCATGCCCTGTTCCAACAAGCCATAATCCTGGCAATTTTAAATTAATAATTGCCAATTAAAATTTATACCGCAATTGAACCAAGAAATACCGCCCCAATAACTCTCGGGTATTGATGATGGTTTGATTGGAAGTGGCATCAAAACTTGAGTTCACCAAATAATCATTTCCTAAAATATTTCCTGCAATAAAAGTCATATAGACATTTTTGGTCACATGATAACGAAGCGATGCGTTCAAAGCTTGATTTTCATTGATTAATTCACTGTCTTGGTATTGCATCTGGTAAGAATAATCACTTTGAACTAAGAATTTATCACTGATTGACCACGCCATTTTTGCGAAAGGTCGCCACGTAACAAACTGATTATCGGTCAGGGATTTAAAGTCATTTTGACTGTAATTCAATCCCAAATCCAATTCTACTTTTTTACGGTATTTCAATTTATTGGTCAAAGTATAATTCTGAGAAAACGATGTGTTGTGTGTTAAATCCTCCAAAATAGTCGGTAAATTATCAAAATCAAAGCGCCGAATGGTTGTATAATAATCAACATAGCTTAAATTTGCATTTACATTCACTGAATAATAGCGAGAAAAACGCTTGCTACCACCAAAATAAAAGGTTAAACTTTGATCTTGTTCGGGATTATTAATCAAGGAATTAATTTGAGGAATCGTTGTCATATCCGAGGAAGATTGAATGTTATCCACGCTTCGGTTGTAATTTCCACCCAAATAAAAATTCAAAAAACTGAAAGAATTGAAATAACCATAACTCACATTCGCTGTATGATAAAGCGATTCTTTCAATCCCAAAAATCCTCTATACACGGAATAATAATTCTGAATATCATACCCATCCGACAAATCCACCAAGTTCGGTAATTTGTAATCTTGCTGATAACTTAAATTGATATTTTGAGAAGAATTCGGTTTGATTTCTGCTTTGAAATGAGGAAGAAGCTTGGTGAAATTTAAAGAACGTTGATCGGTCAATAAAGTCGTTTTTTCATCGAAGTTATGAACGCCTACACCCACATCAAATTTTAAAATCCCTAGTTTTTTGGTATACGTTAAATCCGCATATAATTCGGTGAAATCAAAATCCGATTCACTCTGGAAGTTGGCTTGCGTAATCAATGCATTCCCTTCATAAATTGAATTCTTCAAATTCTGCCAACTGAAATTAGAACCCATTTTCAATCGTAAATTACTGGTATTGTTTAATAAGTGATTGTAAATTCCATACACTTGTAAATTCTGACGGTCTAATTTTTTGTTTTGTTGAAGGTTATTAAACCCTAAACTATCGATGATCAAAGGTGTGTCCGACGAAGTAATTCCTAAATCCGGGCGGTCATTCATCCATTGATGTCGAAGGTAAATTCCTAAATTATTATCACGACCTAATTTTCGGATGTAAGACAAACTCTGTCTTAAACTAAAACTGGTTTTCTCTGACAAATTATCCCGACTTCCAGTTGAAGATCCGTTGAAATATGTATCTGCAAACTGTTGATCTTCGTTTTCCAAATAATTAAAACTCGCTCGGTATTTAAATTGCGAACGACCGTCGGGTGTGAAATCCACACGAACTCTTCCCAAAGTAGATAACAAATGTTGGTCATTGAAGTTTTCGTCTCTGAAATTCATGTTTTCTCCGATTCGTTCTTGGGTCGATTTAAAACTTAAATTGTTGTTATTTACCAAAAGAAAACCATTGGTAAAAAGCTTTTTATTAGGTTCATATCCAAAATGAATTGCAGTTAAAAACGCATTCATATCCGCAGCATCCATCGCAGATCCTAAACGAATTCGATTCGCATCTTCACGCAAAGAGAAACTACTTCCCTCTTCCATCAACTCTGAAATCCCACCTAAGAATGTGAAATAATCTTCGTTTGTAAATACTTCTTTTCCGTACGTATTGAAATCGGTAATCGAAGTTCCATCGGTTTTTGGACTGAAATAAAATAGTTTGGATTGTACATCGGCATGCTCATGGGCATCACCACCCAATGTGACACTACCAAAAAGTAAACTCTTTTTATCTTCTTTTAATTCAATGTTTAACATCGCTTCTTCATCGTCCGACAATGCATTTGAAAAAGGATTCGCTTTGAATTTTTTATTCAATTGAATTTTCTCAATGGCATCAGCCGGAAGATTTTTGTTTAATAATTTCGTATTTCCACCCAAAACTTCTCGATTTCCGACTTTGATGGTTTTGATTTCTTTTCCCTCATAAAAAACTTTTCCATTTTCAACTTGAAGCCCTGGTAATTTTTTCAATAGATCTTCTAGGTTCTCATCCGCAGCGGTTCGAAAAGAATCGGCATCGAATTCAATGGTATCGCCTTTGACGGTAATCGGCTGTTTAGCGCGAACTACGGCTTCTTGAAGAGAAACAATGGATTTCTTTAAGGTAAATTTCAAGGTTTTTGATTTATCGACTAAAATATTTTGCTCAAACGATTCATAATCAAAATGTTCAATTTCCAAATCATATTTTTGTCCACAAGGCATATCCAAAGAGAAAAAACCTTCGACATCACTAAACCCAAAAGCAACTCCTTCGTTTTTAGAATTAAAAACAGAAACAGAAGCATCATAAACCGGAAAGCCAATACTGTCTCGAATTTCACCTCGAAGTTTACAAGATTCTTGTGCAAATGATGGAATGCTTAAAAAGCTCATAAGAAACACAAATAAAAAATAAGGTTTTAGCATGAAATTGTTTTTCTTATAAGTCAGTGAGAGCGTCAAATTGTTACAGAATGTGATTTTTTAAAGTAACAATTTATTTCTCTTTTATTTGTATTAAGGTGTAGAAACCGACAATTGAATGGTTTTTCCATTTTGGAATTTATGCCCTTTCAATCCAAACTCATACAAATATTCTGCTATTTCCTCGGCTGAATTAGGTGCTTGATAGCCAGGGAAAGCTTGTTCCAACATTTCCGTTTGAACGGCTCCCAGTGCGATGCAATTTATTTTGGGTTGATTTTCGTTGAATTCTTGTGCCAACAATTCCGTCAAGGTTACAATTCCGGCTTTGGAGGAGGAATAGGCACCCAATCCGGGGAATTTCACCGATCCTTGTACTGCGCCCATCGTTGTAATATTTACAATATGTGAATTTCCATTCATTTTATTCAAAACCAATTGAATCAATCGAAAAGGAGCTTTATAATTCACTGAAATTGATTCTTCGACATCAGATTCCGTAATTTCAAGAAATGGTTTATTTACTAAAAAACCGGCATTGTTATATAAAACATCCACCGATTTCCAATCCGAAATAAATTCCGGAATCTGTTGGATAGAATTCAAATCCGATAAATCCAGTTTTAAATACCGAAATTCAGAATTATTTTCAAACGTTTTCAATTCTTTCAACTTTTCTTCATTTCGAGAAATAGCCAAAACATTGTTTCCATTTTGCAAATGAATTTTCGTCAATTCTCTTCCAATTCCACGGCTTGCGCCTGTTATGAGGATATTTTTTTTCATTTTATCTTATTTCTAAATAATACAGCAAGGATTCAATTGAGTCAAAATTAGTCGAATTTAATTGAATCTGCTTGTTTTGCACTTTAATTCTGATTGGAGAATTTTCGTTAAATGCATACCCATTCCGCTTTAAGGCATGTCTTACCCAATAGGAAAAATCCGAACCATCGTCTGCAAAGTGTATTGATTTTGTTTCTGAATATAAAAACTGAAAACTACCGGTTTGGTAATTGAATTTAATTCGATTTTGGGATAATTTTTCGAAAATACGCTGTTCATACGCCACTTGTTCAGGAAATCCGGAATGAAATTCACCCTGATCAATCCACCACAATTGGGTTGCGTTCTGCAGGACCAATTCAACTTGATGCGAGGCTATAACAAAGGTTTTACCGGTTTCTTTGGCCAATTTATAAATCAATTCAAAAATCTTAAATTGATTTTCTATGTCCAAATGCGAAGTGGGCTCGTCCATGATAATCAAATCTGTATCCTGAACCAAAGCACGCGCAATCATCGCCATTTGCAATTGACCGTCACTCAACTGATTGGCCATTTTATTTTTTAAATCCGTAATTCCCACTAATTCCAACGATGAGTGAATTTGATCTTTTTCTTCTTTACTAATTTTTGAAAACCCGTTGGAATACGGCAATCTTCCTAAACTGACCAAATCAAATACCGAAAGCACCGGCACCTGATTCAATCGAGAAAAAACCACCGCAATTTCTTTGGAACGCTTTCGCACATCCCACGTATTTATATTTTCAGAATTCATAAAAACCGAACCCGAATGAAGCGGTTGCAATCCCAAAAGCGATTTAATCAACGTGCTTTTTCCTGAACCATTTTTCCCGGTCAATCCTACCAATTCTCCTTGTTTTACACTAGCAGAAATGCCTGAACAAATCGGCTGTTGATAGCCGATGGAAAGATTGTCAATATATAAGATTTCGTCATTCATTGTTTAAATTTTGGATTCTAATCATTCCACCGATATTGTTTTCGATTTAAAATAATGCTCATTACAATCGGTGCGCCGATGAGGGAAGTAATGATGTTGATGGGTAAACTTCCATTCGGGAAAATTTGAGCTAAATAAGAGAAAATTAACATCGATAAAACTCCGGTTAAGGCGACCAAAATATATAATTCAAAAATATCGGTTCGTTTAAATGCAATTCGACAAATATGAGGAATTGCAAGTCCTATAAAAGCAATTGGCCCAACAAAAGCAGTTGCGGCAGCTGTCAAAATAGCAGCAGAAATTAAAATTAACCAACGAATTTGTTTGATATTCACTCCCATCGTATGGGCATAATTCTCACCCAAACGCAGTCCAGAAATTCCTTTGAGCGTCCATAAAGATAGTCCAATTCCAAATACAACCATGGCCGAAAAAACAAAAATCTGACTCCAAGACAATCCTGAAATCGAACCGAAAGTCCATACCAAAAACGTTTTGATTTTTTCGGAAGGAGCGAAGAATTGTAAAATCCCTATGATGGCGGCCGTAAAACCAGCAATCATAATTCCCACGATGATTAAAGCGCCGGTGGAATTCAATTTGGATGAAAAATAAACTATGACCAACAAAGCCAAAAAAGCACCGATGAAAGAAGCCAAACAAATCAACCAAGAATTATTTGCCAACGAACTCAATCCAAAAATAGAAGATAAAAAAATCACCATTGCCACACCCAATCCCGAAGCGGAAGTAATTCCCAAAACAGAGGGATCTGCCAAAGGATTTCGAAATAACTCTTGCAATAACAATCCACTAATTGGAAGAGCAATTCCCGCTAAAATCGCTGCCAAAGTCTTGGGTAATCGATAATCAACAATGAGCTTGGTCGTTTTTTCATTCGTAAAAACATCCATCAAATGAACACTTGCATTTCCACTATTGAGATTCAGAAAAAACGCAGCAAAAATCAGAAGGAGTAAAAAAAGTATGGTGAATTTAAATTTCAAGTATCTGTTTTATTTCCTACAAATATAACAAGTATTTTGGGTTTGCTTTCGACAAGAATGGGAGGATTTCTGTAATTGGAACTTCGGATGCAATCAAGACTTCGGATGCTTCAGCCACCTAATATTCTCGGAATGACCTTTCTCGAGTTCTGTGTCGTATTTCTACATATAAATCCCGAACTTTGTTTTCTAAGTTTTAAATGATGTCAAACCAAGAAACACTATATATTCCTTTAGAAAATGTGGACAGTGAGCACTGTGCGCTCATTATCAAAGAAGGATTGGACGAATTAAAAGAAATCTCAGAATCGCACGTCGAAGTAAATAACCGTCGAGTAAAGATTTCAGCAAAATATTTAGATGAAGCCCTTCCTCTTGCCGTTCAGAAAATACGGGATTTAGGGTATGGAGTTCCTACTGTGAAAAAACACTATCCGGTTTTAAACATGGATTGTGCTTCCTGCGCTTCCAGTTCACAAAACGTTTTGAAAATGCAAGCCGGCGTTGTGGATGCGCGAGTGAATTATGCCAATACAGCGTCAGAAATTGAATTTATTCCTAGTATTACCAATCCTGAAAAACTGAAAATTGCATTGCAAGAAATCGGTTTTGATTTAATGATAGATGAGTCCGACGAAGCAAAAGAAGGTTTGGAGGAATTGCATAAAAAAAAGTACGCCAGCCTCAAAAAAAGAACTTTTTGGGCTATTGCACTTTCGGTTCCTTTGATGGCAATCGGCATGGTTTTCATGAATATACCGTATGCAAATTATATCATGTGGGCCTTGTCAACACCGATTGTTTTTATATTCGGTAGGCAATTTTACATCGGTGCGTGGAAACAATTAAAACATGGTTCCTCCAATATGGATACTTTGGTTGCGATGAGTACAGGGATCGCCTATTTATTCAGCGTTTACAATACTTTATTTCCGGATTTTTGGGAAAGTCGCGGTTTGGAAGCACATGTGTATTTCGAGGCGGCAGGGGTAATAATTGCGTTTATTTTAATTGGAAAATTATTGGAAGAAGGCGCAAAGGGAAACACATCATCTGCCATCAAAAAGTTAATTGGGATGCAACCCAAAACCGTTACTTTGATTCAGCCCAATGGAGAACAAGTGGAAACTTCCATTGCAACCATTCAAATAGGTGATCTTATTTTGGTGAAGCCGGGCGAGAAAATCGCGGTGGATGGAGAATTAACTTCCGGAACTTCGTATGTCGATGAAAGTATGATTTCAGGAGAACCTTTGGCGGTAGAAAAGAAAATTAACGATCAGGTATTCGCAGGAACCATCAATCAGAAAGGAAGTTTCCAGTTTAAAGCAACCAAAGTAGGTGGTGATACGTTATTGAGTCAGATTATAAAGATGGTTCAAGATGCACAAGGAAGTAAAGCACCCGTTCAAAACCTGGTCGATAAAATCGCCTCGATTTTCGTTCCTATTGTATTGGTTTTAGCAGTTCTTACTTTGGTTATATGGATGATTTTTGGTGGACAAAGTGGATTTACACATGGATTGTTGGCAATGATTACCGTTTTGGTTATCGCTTGTCCGTGCGCATTGGGATTGGCAACGCCCACTGCAATTATGGTTGGCATTGGCAAAGGGGCTGAACATGGAATTCTAATTAAAGATGCAGAAAGTTTAGAAACTGCAAAAAACATAGATGCCGTTGTTTTCGATAAAACGGGAACGCTTACCGAAGGAAAACCCAAAGTAAGCAAAATGAATTGGTTCAATGCAGATGCAGTGAAATATACACCTATTCTCTATTCGATTGAAAAGCAATCCGAACATCCTTTGGCAGATGCCATTGTGAATTATTTGGAAGCCTATCATTCGGAACAATCCATGAAAACGCTTTTGTTGAGAGACAATATAAAAGAAGGAGAGGAAGATAAACATTTGGTTCCGCCGCGACTCACTCACTTGTTTTTGGAGGGAATACAGATTGAAAATGTATCCGGGAAAGGAATTATGGGAACTTTTGAAGGCGGAAAATATTTCATAGGAAATCCGAAATTTATAGAAGAACAAGGAATTTCATTGGGATTGGAATATGAGAATTGGATGTTTGATCGAAGTACAATGAGCAAAACCATCATCTTATTTAGTGATTCAAAACGAGTTTTGGCTGCGATTTCCGTTTCGGATGAATTAAAATCAACGTCCAAGGAAGCGGTTCAAAAATTACACGATTTAGGAATTGAAGTGTATATGTTGACGGGTGACAATGCAGCATCCGCAGCGGCCGTTGCACGGGAAATTAAATTGGACGAATACCAAGCGGAAGTTTTACCCGAAGATAAACTCAACTTTATAAAAAAACTACAAGCCGATGGAAAGATAGTTGCCATGGCAGGTGACGGAATCAATGACAGTGCAGCTTTGGCGCAATCCAATGTTGGAATCGCAATGGGAAAAGGAAGTGACATCGCCATTGAATCTGCAAAAATGACCATTTTATCGAATGATTTACTGAAAATACCGGAAGCGATTAAATTATCCCAACAAACGGTTTCTACCATTCGTCAGAATTTATTCTGGGCGTTTATATACAATATCATCGGAATTCCAATTGCTGCGGGGATTTTGTATCCATTCACAGGTTTTTTATTGAATCCGATGATTGCAGGTGCGGCAATGGCTTTGAGTAGCGTCAGTGTGGTCAGCAACAGCTTACGTTTGAAATGGAAGAAGTAATTGAATTTGAAAATACAGGAATAAAAGAAACAGAACAACCTAACTCTCAGTTGTTCTGTTTTGTTTTTATACTAAGAATAGACTTTGGAAATAATTCAGGTATACTAACTTAAATCTATTGTGTTTATTCTTTTTAGTCTTCCAATTCTACGACTTCTGCGTCAGGAGCATTTTTCATCACAGATTGAATTCCATTTTTAGCACCGGATTCGTCCGCATACATTTGGCTTGTTCCAATCACTTGGCCGTTTGTAGCTTTCAGATTAAACATCCATTTTCCCGAAGCGCCTTGTTTCAAATCGAATCGCGCTTCGTCTTGCGCATTCTTTTTCACGGACTCGATACCGTTTAGACAATTTGCTTTTTGGGTGTAGCCCTCACTTGCCAAAATATTTTGACCGTTTTTTGCTTTTAATCGAAAGCGGAATTCTCCCGCTTTGTCTGTATACATTTCAAACATAGAATATATTGTTTTTGGTTAATTTACATCGAAACTAAAAAAAATAAATGAAAAATGCTCTTTTTGATTGGAATTAATTGCTAATTTAAAATCAAATAAAACAACTTTGTACTTTATTTGTATATTTATTAAAAATAAACCGATAAATGAACGTTATATATTTTCTTCTTTTTAGCTTACTTAGTTTTCAATTTCTATTTAGTCAAGTCGTTTTTTCAACGGATTGGAAAAGTGATGCCGATGTGGTTGTATTTGTTTCTGAATGGAAGAGCGATGCGGATTTAGTGGTTTATAAAACCAAATGGAAAAGCGATGCCGGTCAGAATAATGGAGTTTGGTTTTTTAGCGAATGGAAATCGGATGCTAAAAAAAATATTTATTTTACAGAATGGAAAAGCGATGCGGATATAGTAATTTATTTCACCGAATGGAAAAGCGATGCCGGTTGGAAAAAGCATACAAAAAAGCATTTGTTCTATTGAGTGTTGAATTCAAATCGCAAATGCTTTCGGTACCTTTTCGAATTAAATAGATTCTTTTTTATTTCTTAACAATGTTTTTCAAGTAATCTCCGTACCCACTTTTACCGTACTTTTCTGCAGATTTTAGCAATTGCGCTTTGTCAATAAATCCAAATCGATACGCGATTTCTTCGATACAACTTACTTTCACACCTTGTCTTTTTTCAATAATTCGGACGAATTCTGTGGCTTCATGCAAAGAATCAAAAGTTCCGGTATCCAACCAAGCCGTTCCACGACCCATGATTCCTACTTCCAACTCTCCCAATTCCAAATATATTTTATTGATATCTGTAATTTCCAATTCGCCACGAACCGACGGCTTTAAGTATTTCGCAAATTCAACCACGCGATTGTCGTAAAAATACAATCCTGGAACGGCGAAATCAGATTTCGGCTCCGTTGGTTTTTCTTCGATCGAAATCGCTTTGTGGCTTCCATCGAATTCCACTACACCATATCGTTCTGGATCGGACACTTGATACGCAAAAACACATCCTCCTTTTACGGTAGTTTTACTCGATAGAAGTTGGGGTAATCCTGCTCCGTAAAAAACATTGTCACCCAAAACCAATGCAACGGAATCGTCACCAATGAACTCTTCACCAATGATGAAAGCCTGCGCTAAACCTTCTGGATTTTCCTGAACTGCATAGTGAATCTCACAACCAATTTGAGATCCATCTCCCAATAACCGTTCGAATGCCTCCGAATCTTGGGGTGTGGTAATAATTAATATTTCACGAATTCCAGCCAACATCAAGGTCGAAAGTGGATAATAAATCATCGGTTTATCGTAAACTGGCATCAATTGTTTACTAACTGAAATTGTTAATGGATACAAACGTGTCCCTGATCCTCCTGCAAGTATGATTCCCTTCATTTTTTAATTCTTTTTACTATTTTCTGAAAAAGTCCAGCGACTTAAAACTTTATGGTGCAAGCGAGTGCAAAATGGTAACCAATTTACTTTAGGAATTTTCACTAAAGTTATATTTATTATTTTTGTTTAAACTGTTTTTCCAACTACACAACTTCCAACACTGTACACACGCAATAACTAAGCGTATTGTTTGTCGTAGTACTCCAAATAGTCACCACTGGTTACATGCTCCAGCCATTCCTTGTTTTCCAAATACCAATCAATGGTTTTTGATAATCCTTCTTCAAAAGTTACAGATGGTTTCCAACCCAATTCTTTATTGATTTTTGAAGCGTCAATCGCATAACGTAAATCATGACCGGGACGGTCTTTTACAAAAGTAATTAACTTTTCACTTTCGCCCTTTTCTCTTCCTAACTTTTCATCCATTTGACGACAAAGTTCTTTGACTAAATCAATGTTTTTCCATTCATTGAATCCACCTACGTTGTAACTTTCGCGATTTCTTCCTTCATGAAAAACCAAATCAATAGCTACAGCATGGTCAATTACATACAACCAATCGCGGGTGTATTTTCCATCGCCATAAATCGGTAAAGGTTTGTGATGAAGAATATTATGAATACAAAGAGGAATTAATTTTTCAGGAAAATGATTGGGTCCGTAATTGTTTGAACAATTTGTAATGACAACCGGGAAACCATAGGTATCCGCATACGCTCTTACAAAATGATCGGAGCTCGCTTTGGATGCGGAATAAGGCGAATGAGGATCGTAGGATGTTTCTTCCACAAAAAATCCAGTTTCGCCCAAGGCGCCATAAACTTCATCGGTAGAAACATGAAGAAAACGTTTTCCTTCGAACTCTCCATCCCAAATGCTTTTCGCCGCATTCAATAAATTCACCGTACCCAAAACATTGGTTTTCACAAACTCTAGGGGTGAACTAATCGAACGATCTACATGAGATTCGGCTGCCAAATGAATCACTCCCGTTGGTTTATGTTGTTGAAAAATATCCATAATCAATTTCTCATCGGTAATATCTGCTTTGATGAATTGATAGTTTTCTTTCTTTTCTATATCTTTTAAATTCTCTAAATTCCCGGCATACGTCAGCACATCTAGGTTGATGATGGTATAATTCGGGTATTTATTTACAAATTGTCTTACAACATGCGAGCCGATGAATCCCGCTCCACCTGTGATAAGTATCGTTTCTTTTTTCAAAATTAATTATTTAGTAAGTGAAAATTTTTGATCCTCTAATTCATGAACCGTTTTCCGTAAACCTGAACTTGAAAACCGATGATCTCTTTGGTTGTAATACAATTCAATTCCTTTTTCTTCACAATATTGACGACCTGTGAAATTCTTTTCTTTGTATTCATCGCCCAAAATACGAACATCAATTTTAAAAGAACGTAAAATATCTTCCAAATCTTGTTCAGAAAGATAGGGAACAATTTCATCCACAAATTTACATCCTTTCAATTGAATATAACGTTCAACCACCGTTTGAGTAGGTTTGTTTTTTTCGGGGCGATCTAAGGTTGGATCTACTTGCAATCCTACAATTAAATAATCGCATTGCCTTTTTGCATCTTCCAACATTTTTATATGTCCTGCATGCAGCAAATCAAAGGTGCTAAAGGTAATTCCTACTTTCATTTCATTCTTGATTTAAGGATTCTTAATTTTTTAAACCAATTCCATAATATTCAAAACCTAATTCTTTGAGGTAATCTGCTTCGTAAATATTCCGACCGTCAAAAACCACTTTATTTTTTAGCAATTTAGCTAAAATCTTCCAATTTGGAATTCTAAATTCGGACCATTCCGTTACCAGTAAAATAGCTTCAGCATCATCACACGCTTCGTACGCATCTTTTGAATAGGTAATGGTATCACCTAAATAAAATTCTTTCGCATGGTCCATTGCAATCGGATCATACGCTTTTACTTTGGCTCCCAACTTTATCAATTCTTCAATAATAACCAAAGAAGGCGCTTCACGCATATCATCGGTATTGGGTTTGAAACTCAATCCCCACAGCGCGAAGGTCATTCCCGCCAAGTCGTTTCCAAATCGTTTGATTACTTTTTCAACCAAAACATGTTTTTGACTGTCATTCACATCTTCTACCGCTTGCAAAACCCGCAATTCATAATCATATTCCCGGGCTGTACGTATAATTGCTTTCACATCTTTTGGAAAGCAAGATCCACCATAACCTACGCCTGGATAAATAAATTTATTTCCAATTCGCGAATCGGATCCAATTCCTTTTCGAACCATATTTATATCCGCACCCACTCTTTCACACAGATTGGCCATGTCATTCATGAAACTAATTTTCGTTGCCAACATTGCATTCGCTGTATATTTCGTCATTTCTGCTGAAGGGATATCCATATAAATCAAACGATCACTACTCAACTGAAACGGTTTGTAAAGTCGATGCATAATTTCCCGCGCTCGATCTCCTTCCGTTCCAACAATAATACGATCAGGTTTCAAGAAATCTTCAACGGCTGCACCTTCTTTCAAAAATTCAGGATTGGAAGCAACTGAAAATTCCAGGTTTGAATTTCTTAGTTTCAATGCTTTTTCAATTTCTGCTTTTACTTTTTCGCCCGTTCCTACCGGAACAGTACTTTTTGTAGCCACGACCAAATAATCATTCATCGTCTCTCCAACTTGTTTTGCTACGGCTAAAACATAACTTAAATCTGCTGAACCATCTTGACCTGGAGGAGTTCCTACCGCAATAAAAACAACTTTACTTCCTTGAATGGCTTCCCCTAAATTGGTAGAAAACTGTAACCGTCCGTTCTTGTAATTTCGAACAACCAATTCTTCCAGTCCCGGTTCATAAATAGGAATAATACCATTTTTTAAATTATCGATTTTCTTTTGATCAATATCGACGCATACTACTTCTATACCAACGTCTGCAAAACAAGTTCCTGACACTAATCCTACATAACCTGTCCCTACAACTGTAATTTTCATCTTATTTTATTTTAAACATTTCCCAAAAAAGCACGGATTGAATTGATTTGAAAGTATAACGAATTCTAACTATTTCGCTTTCACAGGTAAAAATTGAACCCGCAAAAATAAAACTTTAAGATGAATTTATCCTACATTAGCAAAAAAAAGAAATATGTCCATCAATAAAGACATCAAGCGAATCACAACGGAGACGGTTCGCAGTATGAAAGGAAAGGAGAAAATCTCGATGTTAACTTCGTATGATTACACAATCGCACAAATGGTCGATGCAGGTGGAATCGATGTAATTTTGGTAGGTGATTCAGCATCCAATGTGATGGCGGGTCATGAAACGACACTTCCGATTACACTGGATCAAATGATTTACCACGCACAATCCGTCGTTCGTGGAGCACAGCGCTGTTTGGTCGTTGTGGATTTACCTTTTGGAACCTATCAATCGGATCCGCAAAGAGCTTTGGATTCTGCCGTTCGAATTATGAAAGAATCGGGTGCACACGCCATTAAATTAGAAGGTGGTAGAGAAGTTCAAAAATCCATTCAGAAAATAGTAAATGCCGGAATTCCTGTAATGGGTCATTTGGGATTAACCCCTCAATCAATCTATCAATTTGGGACTTATAAAGTGCGCGCAAAAGAAGATGCGGAAGCCGAAAAGCTGTTGGATGACGCCAAACTTTTGGAGGAATTAGGCGTTTTCTCTTTGGTAATGGAAAAAATCCCTGCGGATTTAGCGAAGAAAGTAACCGAAAGAATTTCAATCCCTACCATTGGAATTGGCGCAGGATCTCATTGTGATGGTCAAGTTTTGGTCGTTCATGATATGTTGGGAATGACCCATGAATTCAAACCCAAATTTTTACGTCAGTATCTCAATCTCAATGAAGAAATCACAAACGCAGTTCAACGATATGTTGCCGATGTGAAAAGTGTGGATTTCCCGAATGAAAATGAACAATATTAAAGGCAGTACTCTTAATGTATGGGAAATTTAGAACCGAGAATTTTATTTGAAGATAACCATCTTTTAATCATCAATAAAAAAGCAGGAGACTTAGCGCAAGGAGATGCTACGGGCGATATTCCGTTGATTGACTCCCTAAAAGAATTTATAAAAGTCAGAGACCATAAACCCGGAAATGTGTATTTGGGACTGGTGCATAGATTGGATCGACCGACGAGTGGTTTACTTATTTTCGCGAAAACAAGTAAGGCTTTGAGTCGAATGAATGAATTATTCAAAACACGCGAAGTAGAAAAATCCTATTGGGCAATTGTCGAAGGAAAACCTGAAAAACAATCCGATCATTTGGAACATTATCTGAAAAAGAATCAGAAAAACAACAAAGTAACCGTTTTTACACGTCCTACGCCCGATGCTAAAAAAGCGATTTTGGAATACAAAGTCGTTGGTAATTTGGATAATTATACGCTATTGGAAGTCGATTTATTCACCGGTCGTTCGCATCAAATCCGTTCTCAACTGAGTTTTATAGGTCATTCCATCAAAGGAGATTTAAAATACGGTTCCAAACGTTCGAATCCCGACGGGAGTATTTCTCTACACGCGCGGAGGATTAAATTCATTCATCCTGTAAGCCATGAAGAAATCGAAATCACCGCCCCTCCACCGAATGATAATGTATGGAATGATTGTCTTAAATTTGTCGATTAATTCCGTGTTTTTATGAACCGAATTTTCTATTTCTTGCTGTACGCGATCTCGCTACTTCCTCTATCGATACTTTATCGATTTTCATGGATTCTATACATTCTCTTGAATTATATAATTGGATACCGTAAAAAAGTAATTGTAGAGAATTTGAAAAATTCATTTCCGGAAAAGTCAGACCAAGAAATAAAATCGATCAAAAAGAAATTTTACAAAAACTTTGCAGATTATTTGATTGAAACCCTAAAGAGTTTCTCCATCCACTCAGAAGAGTTAAATAAAAGACATACCTACAGCAATTTACATCTTTTTGAAGAGTGTAAACTGGAACAAAAAGACATCCTTTTGATGGCGGGTCATATTTTTAATTGGGAATGGTTTGTGGGACTTGCTCCCAATGTGAGTACAGAAAAAACCGTTGCTGTTTATCACAAAGTAAAAAACGACTTTTGGAATGAAAGAATCAATCAAATCCGCGGAAAATTTGGAACAATTCCTTTGGATATGAAAAATACGGCGAGATATATTTTGAACACGCCCAACAACGGTGAACATGCTTATCTTTTTGTCGCCGATCAAAGCCCAAAAAAATCAGCCATTCACTATTCTTTGCAATTTCTAAATCAAGAAACACCCGTTTTTATAGGGTTTGACAAAATATCGATTAAGAAAGATATGGCCGTTATCTATTGCCGAACGGTTAAACTAAAAAGAGGCTATTACCACACTACGTTTGAACGAATCCTTCCGGAGGGAGTTGATTTCGAACCAATGGAAATCGTCCATAAATTCTTTCATCTTTTAGAAGAAACAATTATTGAAAACCCAGACAATTGGTTGTGGAGTCACAAACGATGGAAACACAAAAAAGGAATTGACTATTGAAAACGGGAATTGCCATATTGAATTGGAATGGACGGAAATTGTTGGAAGAATTTCTTCCTTCGGTCGTTGAAAACTCGAATTCTGCCGAGATTTTTGTGATTGACAATGCTTCGACAGACGAGTCCATTGAATTTCTACAAACTGAATTCCCGACTGTGAAAATCATTCAAAACTCCGAGAATTTTGGTTTTGCAAAAGGTTACAATGTGGGCATTCAATCCATTTTACAAAAACACGATATCGATGTTTTTTGTTTTCTAAATTCAGATGTAAAAGT
Organism: Weeksellaceae bacterium; assembly: GCA_041676545.1. Classification (GTDB taxonomy): domain Bacteria; phylum Bacteroidota; class Bacteroidia; order Flavobacteriales; family Weeksellaceae; genus Moheibacter. The sequence continues at coordinate 39,342 of JBAYRQ010000017.1, forward strand.
GACTGCAAACTGGTTGCCTCCCGTTTTGGAGTTATTTGAGAAAGATAAAGAAATCGCTGTAATTCAACCCAAAATTTTGGATTACAAAAATCCCACTCATTTTGAATATGCAGGAGCAGCTGGAGGATTCATTGATAATTTAGGTTATCCCTATTGTAGAGGTCGTGTTTTTTGGACTTTAGAAGAAGACAAAGGTCAATACGATGATACAATCCAAATATTTTGGGGAACGGGAGCTTGCTTTTTTATACGAACGCAGGATTTTTTAAATCAAAATGGATTCGATGAAGATTTCTTTGCACACATGGAAGAAATCGATTTGTGTTGGCGATTGAATAATTCAAATCGAAAAATTTTTTATTGTGGGAAATCGATGGTTTATCATTTAGGAGGTGGAACTTTAAAGTCAAACAGTCCACAAAAAACCTATTTAAACTTCAGAAACAGTTTGTGGACTTTAGAAAAAAATGCACCCAAAGGAACTACGCTAACCCTTATTTTCACCCGCTTGGTTTTGGACGGAATAACAGGAATTATCTTTTTATTTTATGAAGGTTGGCCACACTGTAAAGCAATTATTCAATCGCATTCTGCTTTCTTTAAGAAATACTCCCATTTTTTGAAAAAACGAATACCGGGTGAGAAGAATTATTACCAAAAAAAGTTTGTTCCTCTTCAGTATTTTGTACTGAAAAGAAAAAACTATTCCGACTTAAAATAAGTCCAAAATAAAATCCTAAATATTCGTGTTATTTTACTTTCTCTAATTTCTCAGCGATTGTTTTGATGAAATTCGTCAATGGACCTTTTGCCATCATTTCAATCATCATGTTGAATTTCCCTTCGAAGTCCAAAGAAACATCTGAACTCTCATCGTCCACGGGATCAATATGGATGGTCAAATAATATTCAAAATTGGGTGAAGGCGATTCAAAAACCAACTGAGTAGGCTCATTTACCTCTTTTAATTTCATTCCTACTTTGGGAAGACTCCCAATTTGCACTGCGAATCCTTTCCCAGAATCGTGCACATCAAAGGATTTGGTATCGTCTGGCATAAGCTCACGATAATTTTCCATGTCGGATAAAAAATCAAAGGCTTCTTGTTGATTTTTTGAAAAACGAGTTTTGTTAATATTTACATTCATCTCAGCTGAAAATTACTATATTTGTGTTAAATGGTTCCAAATGTACAAAGTTTTTTATAATGAAAAGGCACTGCTATTTACCGACAAACCTTTAGAAAATATAAAGTCATTAAAATTCAGCAATGAGAGTATATTTGATGAAGCCATTGATCTTCTTAAAAACACATCTCTTCGGGAAATAAACTTGTATTATCATAATTTGGATAAGCTCTGGAAGGAATTCAAACTTCATTTTGACTACCTAGAAGCTGCGGGCGGTGTGGTTCGAAATAAAAACGATGAAATCTTATTCATCCATCGATTAGGAATTTGGGATTTACCCAAAGGAAAAGTTGAAAAAGGCGAAACAACGGAAATCGCTGCTGTTCGAGAAGTTGAGGAAGAATGTGGAATTCATGATCTCATTTTAAAAGAATTAATTACCACAACCTATCATATGTATTACCAAGGCAGCTTAAAGTTAAAAGCCACCTATTGGTATGCGATGGAATACAAAGGGGATTCTATTCCTACCCCCCAAGCCGAAGAAGGAATTGGATTGGCCGAATGGAAAAAAAAGGACGAGACGAAAGAAATCATGCCTAAAACGTATGAAAACATTCAAATTGTTTTGAGTGAATCCGGATTTTAATCGGTATGTATTTTAAGAAATAATTATTGGGCTCTTCTACACCAAACTCTCCATTGAACGGCAAACGCTCCTGGATAATCTCTTTGAATCTTACGTAAATCTGAACTGGCAGACTTACGGGTAAAATAATCACCTACTAAGATTCTATAATCGGGACTGGCGTAAATCAATTCCGGTGTCATGGATGGATGTTGTCTTCCAAAATCATTTTTCACTTTATCAGCAGCTGCTCGATCGCGTGTATAGAAGATTTGAATTTTATAACCCATAATCTTTTGCTGACTTGCACACTTTTCAGCTGGCGTTAGAACGCGTGGTGGTACGTATACATTTTTCTCACACACGCGCTGCTCTTTACTCTTTATCAATTGTTCAAGACTGCTATCCAGATTAATGGTAAATGTTCCGCCACTAATACTGTCACGAACTTCCCAAACGCTTTGAGATTCTTGATTGATTTGTGCGAATGAAATTCCACACATTAACACGATAGTAAATACAAACAATTTATACATATCAACAAAGTTGGTAAATTTTTGACAAATATACATTAGATTCTACTTCTCAAATAGTAAATTTTAAAAAGAAGTTCTTCGTTTTCACAAAGGCATCCAGTAAAAATATGGAGCCTTGATTATGTGGGACTTTCATACTTCGGTTATTTAGAAACATTTTAAATTAATGAAAATGACAAAGTTCATCGTCTACTTTTTGTGATTTAATTAAGGTTTGAGCCTATTTTTGTGCAGTTAAATAAGAAATTTAACAATTGTCATAGAACTCAATGTTTAATAAATGAAGTCACGAATACTTTACAAATCGAAATTATTGAATTTGGCTATGTTCTTAGCCATCTTTTCATTTTCTTATGCGCAGGATGAGATACAGGGTGATGGTGGTCACGGATATGATTTATTCGAAGCCAACTGTACAGCATGTCACATGATCGACGGAAAGTTGGTCGGTCCTGAAATGCGGAATGTAGTAACCCGGGTAAAAGAAGAAGGAGGTGTAGGCAGAGATTGGCTTCACGCATGGATTAAAGATAATAAGGCTTTGCGTGAGTCTGGGGATGCTTATGCCATCAAGGTATTTGAAGCAAACAATAAGATGCCGATGACCGCCTTCCCTACTTTGAGCGATCAGGATATTGATGATATCTTGGTGTACACTTCAGATCCTGAAGCGGGACAAGCTGCCTTTGAAGACGCAAAGAAAAAGAAAGCGGAAGAAGCAGCGGCTGCAAAAGCTGCTAGTTCAGGTGGAGGAGACAGTGCTACTACAGGAATAATTGTCGTTGGATTCTTTATTTTAGCAATGCTATTGGTATGGATTTTATTCCGTTTAAATAGTTTAGTTAAACTAACCAAAGAACATGAGCTAGGTGAAGATTATGAAAAAGAAGCATTCAGTTTTGCAGAACTTATCCAAAAGTATGACAAAGCGTTCAAAGCCTCTTTGGGTGTTTTGACCTTGCTTGCTTTGTATGGACTGTTTCAGTTCATGTGGAATATAGGTGTAGATAAAGGCTATCAGCCCGATCAACCTATCTATTTCTCTCACCAAGTTCACGCAGGTGTTCAAGGAATTGATTGTCAAATGTGTCACAGTAGTGCCAAATATGGAAAGGTATCAGGAATCCCTTCCCCTAACTTGTGTATGAATTGCCACAAAACAATCAAAGAATACAAAGGAGATTATTACGAAGAAGCTTTGGTTGAAAGCGGGAAATTCGCAAATGGCGATGAAGTAAAAGCCTTCTATACCGAGCAAATTCAAAAAATGTATAGCGCAATTGGATGGGATCCAGCAGCAAACAAATTTACAGGTGAACAAAAACCGATTGAATGGGTGCGAATTCACAACATGCCTGACTTTGTTTACTTCAGCCACCAACAACACGTTGTAGCAGGAGAAAAAGCAATCCTTAAAGCAATTGCCGACGGAACCGTTCCAAACGCAGCAGAAATGAATTTACCTAACGATAGTCAAGTATGTTTTGCTTGTCACGGCGATGTAAGTAAAATGGATGAAGTACAAATGGCTAATAACTTTACGATGGGATGGTGTATAGAATGTCACCGAACTACAGAAGTGGATATGTCCAATGAGTACAACAATCAATACTATGCGGAACTTCACGAAAAACTCAAAAGAGAGCACGGTGAGGGTACGAAGATAACAGTAGATGCTATCGGTGGTATGGAGTGTGCAAAATGTCACTATTAATAAATCAACAATTATAATATAGGTACAAATGGCTACCAAAAAGAAATATTGGAGAAGTTTTGAAGAGTTAACAAATCCGGAATTAACTCAACAATTAGCGTCTAAAGAATTTGCAGACGAAATCCCTGTAGAAGATCTACTAGGGAATACAAAAGCAATCGAAAGTTCGCAGACATCACGTCGGGATTTCTTGAAATTATTAGGATTCAGTACCGCTGCCGTTACATTGGCCGCGTGTGAACAACCGATTATCAAGTCTATCCCTTACGTAGTTAAACCGGATTCGATTACCCCAGGTGTTCCAACTTGGTATGCGTCAAGTTATTTTGATGGATACGATTATGCCAATGTATTGGTGAAAACAAGGGAAGGACGACCAATTCGAATCAATCCAAACAAAACAGCGAAATTCTTTGGTTCAACCAATGCAAGAGTTCAAGCTTCTGTTTTATCATTATACGATTCTGATAAAGTAAGAGGTCCTTTGGAAAAAGGAGCAGAAGGTTTTAAACCTCTTTCTTGGTCTGCATTAGATGCAAAAGTTTTGGCTCAGTTGAAGGCAGTTGGTAATAAGAAAGTAGTCTTATTGACTTCTTCGATTCCCAGTCCAACAACCAAGAAATTAGTTGCGGAATTTAAAGCGAAATATCCAACAGCAGAACATGTAGTTTATGACGCTGTGAATTATTCGCCTGCTTTGGATGCAGCTGAAGAAGTGTATGGTGAACGTACCCTTCCTTTGTATGATCTTTCCAATTCTGAATTGGTGGTATCATTCAACGCAGATTTCTTGGGCGACTATAACGGAGGGGGATTTGAAGCAAGTTATGCAAAGGCGAAAAAGCCAGGCAAAACCATGCTTCGTCACATTCAATTGGAAAGTAACCTATCGTTAACCGGGTCAAACGCCGATACCCGTTACCCTATCAAACAAACCGATGTATTAAAAACATTGGCAGAAGTTTACAAAGGAATGACAACAGGTACGTCGGACAAAGTAGCTGCAGAAATTGTCAAAGAAATAAAAGCAAAAGGAAACAAAGCAGTTGTATTGGCTGATGGAAACAAAGAAGCTTTCGCATTGTGTTATGCAATCAATCAAATTATTGATTCAAATGCCGTGTCAAAAACAAAACGGAATTTATTGAAAGAATCAAACGATACTGCTTTCAATCAATTCTTAAGCGATGCAGGTTCAGGAAATGTAGGTGCTTTATTTACTTTCCAAGCCAATCCTATTTACAATCACTCAAAATCCAAAGATTTGGCTAGTGCCTTTTCACGAATTGGATTAAAAGTAGCAATGTCTGAGAAATTGGATGAAACTGCGCGTCTGATGGATTTGGTGGCTCCCGTTCCGCATGCATTGGAATCTTGGAATGATTTAAACCCAATTACAGGTGTTTATACATTACAACAACCAACCATTCAGCGCATATTTTATACCCGTCAATTCCAAGATTCTTTATTGACTTGGATGAAGGATGAGGTAGAAGAAGGTGCAGGTGAAGTAGAAGCATTAAACCAAGATCCAAACAAAATAGAATTGGTAATGCCGAAAACTACCTATCAACAACCGGCAACTGAATATTACAAATATTTAAAAGACAATTGGGAGGCAAGTATTTTGCCTCAATTAGGATTTAGCTTCAACCAAGCTTTATATAACGGTTACAACGAAACAGCAGAAACCGCTAGTGTTTCGGCTTCCACCGCTGTTTCTCAGCATGCAGATAAATTGGCTTCAGGCAAAGCATCGGAATGGGAACTTCAATTGTACACCTCTACCGCTATTGGAGATGGTACACAAGCGAATAATCCATGGTTGCAAGAATTACCCGATCCAATTACACGAACATCTTGGGATAACTTCATTACGTTAAATCCAAATGATGCTTCTTTGTTCGACATCAAAACATCCGAAAACGCGAACGTTAAAAACGGACGTATGCAATTTGATGGTGATTTTGTAACCCTTACTGCAAACGGAGTTAAACTTGAAAGAGTTCCTGTATTCATCCAACCGGGTCAAGCAATTGGTACCATCGGTATGGCATTGGGTTATGGACGAACCAAAGGAGGAAAAGTTTGCAATGAATTAGGTCAAAACGCATATCCATTCTACAAAGATGGAAGTATGAGTGTGACCAATGTGAAAATTGAAAGAAGTCACAAAGGTGAAAAGCATGAGTTTGCAACAATGCAGATGCAAAACACCTTGATGGGACGATATGAAATCGCACGTCAAGCTACTTTGAATGATTTCCTAAATACAGCCGTTGATGAGTGGAATAAACCTTCAACCATGCCGACTTGGAGAGGTACTTCTCCAGAAACCGAAGTAGATCTTTGGAGAGCACATGACCGTTCGATAGGACCCCACTTCAATATGTCAGTGGACATGAATGCTTGTACCGGATGTGGCGCATGTATCGTTGCCTGTCAAGCAGAAAACAATGTAGCGGTTGTAGGTAAAAAGGAAATGAGAATGTCTCGTGATATGTATTGGTTGAGAATTGACCGTTACTATTCCGATGAGACTGGAAATACAAGAACACAGAAATACGCCTTAGAAGATACGGAACTTAAAACAGAAGCAGCTCAATACCGCGTATTGATTAAGCCTGAAGCTGTAAATCCAGAAGTGATTTTCCAACCGATGTTATGTCAGCATTGTAACCATGCACCTTGTGAAACAGTTTGTCCCGTTGCGGCAACTTCACACGGTCGTCAAGGACAGAACATGATGGCATACAACCGTTGTGTAGGAACGCGTTATTGTGCAAACAACTGTCCGTACAAAGTAAGACGTTTCAACTGGTTCGACTATGCATTGAATGATAAATTCGACTACAATATGAATGACGACTTAGGTCGTATGGTATTGAATCCGGACGTTGTAGTTCGTTCACGTGGAGTTATGGAGAAATGTTCATTCTGTATCCAGAATACACAAGCAGCAATTCTGAAAGCGAAGAAAGAAGGAAGACGAGTTTCCGATGAGGAATTCCAAGACAGTACGGCTTGTGCGTCAGCTTGTCCGACGGGAGCAATAACATTTGGAGATATCAATGATAAAAACAGTGAAGTCAAGGAACTAAGCAAAGACAAACGAGTTTATCGTGCGCTGGAAGAAGTAGGAACCAAACCGAACGTATTTTATCATGTGAAGATAAAAAACAAAGGAGATCAGGCTTAAGTTTAATATAAGAAATAGTTAAGAAGAGATATGTCACATTACGAATCACCGACTAGACAGCCCTTAGTTAGAGGCCATAAGACTTACCACGATATAACGGTAGACATTGCCTATCCGATCGAACATCCATCGGGTAAACTATGGTGGTTGGCTTTTAGTCTAGCCATGGCTACTTTCCTTTATGGAGTGGGTTGTATTGCCTATACAATTGGTACAGGTATTGGAACTTGGGGTCTAAACAGATCCATCGGTTGGGCTTGGGATATCACCAACTTTGTTTGGTGGGTAGGTATCGGGCACGCCGGAACCTTAATTTCTGCCGTATTATTATTATTCCGTCAAAAATGGAGAATGGCGGTAAACCGTTCTGCTGAGGCGATGACAATTTTCGCCGTAGTTCAAGCTGCAATCTTCCCTGTAATCCACATGGGACGCCCTTGGGTTGGATATTGGGTATTCCCTATTCCTAACCAGTTCGGATCGTTTTGGATTAACTTTAACTCTCCCCTATTGTGGGACGTATTTGCAATTTCAACGTATTTCTCTGTATCCGTAGTTTTCTGGTACATGGGATTACTTCCTGACTTTGCTATGATTCGTGACCGAGCTAAAAAGCCGTTTTCAAAGAAAATATACAGTTTTCTTAGTATGGGATGGGGTGGAAAAGCCAAACACTGGCAAAGACACGAAGAATTGGAATTGGTTCTTGCTGGATTGGCAACACCACTTGTATTCTCGGTACACACCATTGTATCTTTTGACTTTGCTACGTCGATTGTAAAAGGATGGCACTCTACGGTGTATCCGCCTTACTTCGTTGCAGGAGCAATTTTCTCTGGATTCGCGATGGTTCAAACTCTCTTAAGTGTAATGCGTAAAGTAATGCACATGGAGGACTACATCACCCGAGACCATATTGAAGTAATGAACAAAGTAATCATCGTAACCGGAGGTATGGTAGCCGTTGCTTATGCTACTGAATTCTGGGTGGGATGGTATTCTGGAAGTAGATATGAAGACTTTACCTATTTCTCACCGGGAGCAGCAGTTGGTCCGTATTGGTGGGCATTCTGGGCATTGATTCTTTGTAACGTATTGGTTCCAGGTTTGCTTTGGATTCGAAAAATTAGAAGAAGTTTCTTCTGGACATTCATAATATCTATCGTTGTAAACGTGGGTATGTGGTTTGAGCGTTTCGACATTATCGTTGTAAACTTATCACGTGACTACTTGCCAGGAGGATGGACTATGTTTATGCCTACCATAATTGACGTAGGTATCTTTATCGGTACAAATGGATTTTTCTTTGTGTTATTCTTGTTGTACGCACGTACATTCCCAGTAATCTCACAAGCATCCTTGAAATCTATTTTGAAATCATCAGGAGAAAGTTATAAAAAACATCATACAGAAGAAGAGCATCACAATGAGCACTAAAACTATATACGGCCTATACGCTGACGATGACGAACTATTGGAAGCCATTCATACTTTCAATAAGGAGGGTATTGCAATAAAAGAAGTTTATACTCCTTTTCCACTCCACGGATTGGACACAGCCCTCGGACTAAAGAAGACGAGAATATCAGACGCCGCATTTTTCTATGGTATCTACGGATTGACCTTGGCATCTTTGATGACTTGGTACATGATGAACCATGACTGGCCACAGGATATTGGAGGAAAACCATCGTTTACATGGTTTGAAAATTTACCTGCCTTTATTCCCATTATGTTTGAGTTGACTATATTTTGTGCGGCGCACTTAATGTCACTTACATTTTTGGCGGTAAGTAAAATGTATCCCGGAGCAAAAGCTCAAAATCCAGACCCGAGAACAACAGATGATAAATTTTTAGTAGAAATTGAATCGGCTGATGTGGAAATGATTAAGGACGCATTTATTAAAACAGGTGCAGAAGAAGTAACAGTTAGAGATTTAACACCGGTTAAATAAGAATTAGAAAATGAAAAGAGGAATAACCTATTTATTGCTAGTTGGAATCGCAATTTCACTAAGTTCATGCTCAGGGAAAAAGAAAAAACCAAGCATCGTGTTTATGCCTGATATGTATTATCCGGTAGCTTACGATCCTTATATGGAAGCTGACTTTGGCTATTGGCCAGAGCGTACCAAAGGAAAGTCTGAAATCCCATTGTTTGCGGATTACGACAACATGACTTCACTTTGGCCTGCCATAGGTACAGTTGCAAGAACAGATGAACAAATGATTCTTCCGTGGGATTTTGAAAACACTATGGAGGGTTACAACCAAGCTTTGGCAATTACGAAATCACCTTTGGATCCTGCGAATAGAGAAAAAGATTTAATACAAGGCGAAAAATTATACGGCCAAACATGTGCAACTTGTCATGGCGATAAAGGAGATGGTCAAGGTCCCATCGTACAATCCAAAGCGTATTCTGGTGTACCTACTTACGACGAAAGAGACATAACCATTGGATCGGTTTACCATGTAATCATGTATGGTAGAAATGCTATGGGTTCATATGCTCCTCAATTGAGTCCGGTTGACCGATGGAGAGTAGCTGAATATGTGATGAAATTAAAAGGAGTTGATACTTCAGCCGATACAAAAGTAACCGCTGAAGCAGAAGCAAATACAGAAACAGAAGATACAAATTAAATATAAAGGAATTTTAGATTATGCAATATACTTTTTCACCCAGATTGAAAATGGCCTCACTTATAGCAATTATAGTGGGAGTAATATTCTTTGGTATTGGCGTATTTTTAAATATTCAGGATCAATCGAATCCGGATTATATAACCAATATGGTAAAAGACAACCCTGAAATGTTTTTCGGTGAATATCAAACCGCGGAATATCAGGCGTTAAATAGCTCAGAGAAAGCCAAAGCAGATCAAATGCATATGTGGGAAAACCAATTGGCAAATCGCCCTTGGGCTGCCTTTTTAGTTCCTGCCTATTATGCCTTTGGTATTGCAGGTGCTGCTTTGTTCTTTTTAGCTATTCAATTCGCTGCCAATTCAGGATGGCCAATCGTTATATCACGTGTGATGGAAGGAGTAGCCTCCTTCATCCCCTACGGTGGTATTTTGATTCTAATTATCATGTTTGCAGCAGCTTTGGGAATGAATCATTTATTCCACTGGATGGATCCCACACTTATTGATGTCAACCATGAGAATTACGATGTCTATATAGCATCCAAAGCGAAAATATGGTTGAATACTCCCGGATGGTTAATACGTAGTGTATTGTATGTAGGACTTTGGACTGCATTTTTATTCTGGATTAAGAAATCAACCAAACAAATGGATGAACGAAAAGGCGATAGAGGTTTCTTTGAAAAAGTATTTACACGTAACGTATGGTTTATCGTTGTATTTGCATTAACCACGGCTCCAATGTCTTGGGACTGGATTATGTCATTAGATCCTCACTGGTATTCTACCCTATTTATGTGGTACGGAATGGTTAGTTACTTAGTAGCTGCTGTTTCTATCATCGCTATTTCTTCGATTTATTTGAAAAGAAAAGGGGCTTTGCCTTTATTCAACGATAACCACCAACACGATTTAGGAAAATTCATGTTCGGATTTAGCTTGCTTTGGGCGTACTTATGGTATGCACAGTTTATGCTTCAGTGGTATGCAAACATTCCGGAAGAAGTACAGTACTTCCAACAGCGAAATGCACAATATCCTGGTTACTACTGGATGTTGGCAGTAAACCTATTGGCTCCCCTTGTGATTATGATGAGTTCAAGTATTAAACGAGTTCCACAACTTATAATTGGTATGGGAGTTCTAATTATAATTGGACACTATTGGGATTTCTACAATCAAATTATGCCAGGTGCTGTAGGTGCTTTCCATAATTTCGGATTCCTAGAATTGGGTGCTTTACTTGTTGTAGCTGGAATGTTTACATTTGTTGTATTCAAAGCAATTAGTAAATTGAACTTGGTTCCTTCTGGACATCCATACTTCCATGAATCAAAAATCTACGAATATCCGTTTTAAAATATTCGTTACTATAAAATCAAAAGGGAATTCTGAAAAGAGTTCCCTTTTTTTATTTGAAAGTATTTCCATGAAACACTTGACTTGAAAATACGAAAGCCTTATATTAGAGCAAATTTTTTAACCCAATGAGATATAAAATATTGCTGCTTGGAATACTTTCAGCACTCATTCTTTCGTGCAAAGAGAAAAAACCTCAAAAGAAATCGGAACAATCCGAACAAACGGTAGAGGTAATAAAAACCACGGTTCCCGAGGAACAAGTACATCTTAGCTTGTTCCAAGCCAATCGTTTGGCAAGTCTTCCCTTCAAGTGTTTGCAAACCGAATATCCCAATAAAACGGGACAAGTTCTCAGTGACTCTGCTGATTTAGGTACACCCCGAGAACTACATCCCGCATTTTACGGTTGTTTCGATTGGCACTCCTCCGTTCATGGACATTGGACTTTGACGAAATTACTAAAAGGTTTTCCCGAACTAGAATACCGCGATAGTATTCTAGATCAATTAAAACAAAATATCTCTAAACAAAATATCAAAAAAGAAATCGCCTATTTCAAACGTGAACAAGAATATTCGTTTGAACGAATGTATGGCTGGGCTTGGTTGTTAAAATTACAAGAAGAATTGAATACCTGGGATTCGGAAGATGGAAAAATCTTGGCGGGAAACCTTCAACCATTGTCCGATGTTATCATCCAAAATTACATCGATTTCTTACCCAAATTAAATTACCCAATCCGCGTAGGAACGCATTCCAACTCCGCATTCGGAATGACCTTCGCCTACGAATATGCGAAACAATCCAAAAATGAAGAATTAAAATCCATCATAGAAACAACTGCACGGAGACTTTACATAAAAGATAAAGCATGTCCCATCGGATGGGAGCCCAACGGTTTTGATTTCTTTTCTCCATGTTTAGAAGAAGTAGATTTAATGCTTCGAATTTTACCACGTGATGAATTTACTTATTGGATTGCCGAATTCATGCCGGAATTAAAAAGTAATAAATTTTCAATGAAAGTAGCGGAAGTTTCAGACCGAAAAGATGGGCATTTGGTTCATTTAGATGGATTGAACTTTTCGAGGGCATGGGTTCTATACCATTTAGCCAAAGACAATCCCAATGAATATGGCCATTTGAAACAGGAAGCAGATAAACACTTGGCCTACTCCCTACCCTCGATAATAGATGGAAGTTATGAAGGTGAACATTGGCTGGCAAGCTTCGCTTTGTACGCTTTGTCAGAAAGAAATTAAGGGTTTTCTTCCTTAGTTTTTCTACTAATTTTTAACAGAATTCTAAAACGCGATTGTAGGATAGCTTTTTCTCACTGAATCTGAGGTTAAAAACGAATCAATCTTTTACCGCATAGTTTCAGTTTTTAATGGAACTTAATTTTAGTTCCCAAACCGTTTTTGATCTCGATCCGAATTGCTTTTCAATAGGTCGGAATTGAATGACTTGTTCTAATCTTTGGGTAGAAACTTCGTTTCCTCCTTGGATTTTTAAATCATATTGATTGACCCAATAGTCAAATTGAATGGATTGAGGAGTTTTCATGTTTTCAACTTGAAATTGGTATTTCTGATTTTCAATTTTTCGTAAAAATTCATTCAATGAAATTGTACTTTGAACATTTCGGGTGAAATCTGGAATTTCAAATTGGGATGAATGAACAATCGAACGAATGTTTTCTTGAATTTGTAATTTCAATTCAGAATCTGTTTCGTTGGAGTACAAAGTCAAATAATCATAAAAATTTTGCACCAAACTAACCGAATTTTCTTGGTAAGCAAGAATGTTTTGACTGGAAAAATTCCCTTGAATACTTTGCGAATGATTTGCACTTTGAGCCCAGGAAAAGCTCAAAAGAATAAAATTCGCTAGGATTAAGAATCTTGTTTTCATAATTTTTGAATTCTGATGAATGTGATTTCTTTGTTGGCATTGGTTTCTAATTCCACAATTTTCAAGTTTTTCGTTCCTGAAGTTGGAATAATTAATTTTTCGGAAAATTCTTTTTTATTTAAATGTTCAGCACCCAAATTTTCTTTCAAGAAAATGATTACTTCTAAATCGTCTGACAATATTTTTTCTAATTTTTCCTTTCTCGATTCCCAATTCTTCAAATCAGATTCCATAAATGATTTTAAGACTAAGGCATAATCCTCGGGTTTCACAAAAATCTCCGCTTCAATATTAGTAACATCGATTTCCTTTTGTTCAAAATAAGGACTTTTAATTACTATTTTTTTTTGATTGGGTTCAATTTCTATTTTTGAATCAACGATTTCTAATTTCTTTTTCTGATTATCATCGACCTGGTAAACCTGAATTTCTTTGTCTTGAATGGGCTCTTGCGTGAATTCATTTTTGATTACAATGGATTTTTTTACGGATTTGAATCCATATTCATAGAAAGCAAATCCTAAAATCGGAATGAATAAAAGAAGTAAATATTCCTTTTTGAACTTTGGTTTTGACTTATTTTCAAGGAATTTAGATTCTGTTCTTTTTGTGAGATTTGTTTCTGATGAATAGTGATTAAATACAAATTCGTCCCAACTTCCAGAACCTACAAAACGCGAAAAAATATCCAACATATCTTTTCTAGGCAATTTCTCATTAGTTTCTGGTTTCAAATGGGTATAAATCCATTTTTCACTTACTTTTTCTTTGAGCTCGACTTCAACTAAATCAATCAATTGCCGAATATCTTTAGAACTAAAATTTTTCCAATCACCTTGAAAATACGGATAAGACTTTTGATAGAAAATCAAAATCTGTTTCTTTAGTTCTTGGAAAATTTGCTGTTCATTCATTCTTGGGATAAAAATAGTGTACGCATTTATATTCTTCACTGTAAAATTACTGTAAAACTTTGAGAAATCCTTTGCAGTTAATAGAAAGTGCTTCTATAGCAGAGATTTAAAATTTTATTGTACTTTTCGGCTGAATTAAAATTAAACAACATGAAAAAGATTTTACTAATCTTATTAGTCCATTTATTGTTCATCAATACAAAAGCCCAAGAATGGGAAATTGTAGCTTATATGCCTTTTAACTTTGAAGTAAATCAACTCAAAGTAGTCAATGAAAACAAGATGGTTGCTGCTTCTGAGTTTTATAGTTTACTAAAATGGAATGGCGAGGAATGGAGCGATGTTGGTGGTTTTACCAATAATTTTGGGATTCCTTATTTTCATTACATCGCAGATGACAATATTTATGCAACCAAAAATGATTATCTAAACGGAAATACAACCGATAAATACAATTACATTGCACACTGGAATGGAACGGAGTGGAGCAATGCGCACAGCCTAAATGTGGCAAAACCAATAGGAAAAATTCATGTAATCAATGACAATGAAATTTATGCAGTAGGTGAATTTGTTTTGCCTGGTTCTGGATGGAAGGTTGTAGCGAAATATTCAGACGGAGCTTGGTCTGCTGTAGGAGAAGGGGATTCTCAAGCTGGAAGTTACGACACTTATAGTAATTTGTTCGTCAAAAATAGTAATGAGATTTATACAACCAGCGGATATAGTGATGCAGGAGTGATTCGAATAAAAAAATGGAATGGCGAAAATTGGCATGTCTATTATCATTATCAATTAGATGAAGCCGAAAGATTGAGCCGTGCTGTTCCGGGGGCGAATGGTAGCGTGTATGCTTTTGGGTATAAAGTAAGCTCTGGAGAATCTTGCATAACGAGATGGAACGGTGAATATTGGGAAATTTTAGGAAACATTGAACAAGATTTAAATACACATAATTCCTCGTATAATGGTTGGCTTACAATGAAATATGTTAGTGAAAACGAAATTTATATTGTGGGTAGTAAACTTAGAGATGCTCAAACTAATAA
Organism: Weeksellaceae bacterium; assembly: GCA_041676545.1. Taxonomy (GTDB): domain Bacteria; phylum Bacteroidota; class Bacteroidia; order Flavobacteriales; family Weeksellaceae; genus Moheibacter. The sequence continues at coordinate 54,441 of JBAYRQ010000017.1, forward strand.
ATTCAAAGTCGCAAAATGGGATGGTGAAAGTTGGTCAGAATTAGGACAAATTAACGCAAATGGCCCAGCTTTAGCGATGGATATTTATGATGGCTATCTTTATGTTACGGGTGATTTCAAAGAACCTGCTCCCAATGGATACAATTGTACTTTGGTTAAACGCTTTTTCATTGGGCACAGCATTGAAATGTTCGATGTCGAAGCCGTAGCCAATCCAACGGAAGGCGGAACTATTACCGGGAATGGTAGTTATGAAAGCGGAAGTTTAGTAAGTCTTACAGCTACGGCCAACGAAGGCTTTACTTTTCTCAATTGGACGGAAAATAACGTGGTTGTTTCTGATGATAATGTATTTGAATTTGAAATAACGGACCATAGATCTTTGGTCGCTAATTTTCAAATTAACTTAGCTGTAGCTGATTTAGATAATTCTGAATTTTCAATTTATCCAAATCCTGTAAAAGATATTTTATATATTACTCAATCAAAAAATCTTCCCTTTGAATTGTTTATCTATGATAGGAATGGAAGATTAATGATCAATAAAAAGATAGAAAGTGCGCCTTCATCAAACGTAAATTTATCAAACTTAATTGCGGGCAATTACATAATTGAACTCAAAATAAAAAATAAGAAAACAATTTTCAAACTGATTAAAAAATAAATAAACCGAGAAATATAAAGAAGAGCTAATGTCCCATTAGCTCTTTTGTCTTGAAACCCATCAGGATAATCCTCACTGAAAAATTACTGTTGAACTGCGATAGCTTGTTTGCAGTAAGTAGAAAGTAACTTTACAGCAATTAGAATTCTATTTCGGGTTAATCTTGCTTCATAATTTTAAAAATAAAAAAAATGAAAACAAATTTGACCATTATTTTGAATTTAGTCAGTCTTATCAATTTCGCACAAGAATCTGGAAATGCGAATTATCAAGGAAATTCATATTCTGTGAACCAAGCTTCAACTCACCAAACCACGTATGGGAATCAGAATGAAATGGTGATTACTATCAAAGGAATTTACAATGAAAAAGCGACTTCTAAATTGGCTGTTTTTAGTGTGTTACAATTAGGAAAATCAGCAGAAGAAGCTACCGACCTGATAGATGAAAGAATTTTATTCGTTAAAAATCAATTAAAAGAATTTAAGCAAGAAATAGATATTGTAACCGATATGATTTCATTTGTCCCCGTATATGAGTTCGAAGAGGAAAAGCGAATTTTCAATCCAAAAACATACAATGAAAAACCTTCAGGATTTGAATTGAGAAAAAATTTAATCATTAAATACAAAGACACAAATGATTTGAATCAAATCTTGAAAATCTGTGCACAACAAGAAATCTATGATTTAGCAAAAGTGGATTATGTATCGATCCATCATGAAAAAATTCGAGACGAAATTCAAGCAAAAGCAACGGAAGAATTTAAGGTTCTTTTGAATAATTATTCAACTATAATGAATGTAGATTTAACCAAAAAAGAAAAAATTATACAAGAAGGATACAACATCGTTTATCCGATGGAGAGTTACAGAAATTACCAAGCGTATTCACAAGCAAGTTTAAATTTAGGCAAAGGCGAAATGGTTAATAGCGTGACAAAAAACACTACACAATATTATAATGCAGTTTTACCCAAACCTCATGCATTTGTCATCAACGCAGACATTACCGAACCAACAATGCAATATATATATGAATTAACTGTGACAATTCGTTTAAAAGAAGATTTATTACCCTCCAATACCATTCAGAAAAACAACAAATATTTTTTAGTTACACCCAACGGTGATTTAAAAGCACTCGAATTAAACTAAAAAAATTCCCGAGTCCATACAGTCCAAGCTTTGAATGGATGTTAATTATAGGATTTCGTCTAAAAATAAAGAACTGAAAATAAACATCTAAAACCAGAAACAGACCAACGCTTAGCCTATTCACTCCCTTCCCTTACAGACTGAAATTAGGAAGGCGAACTTTGGCTCTCAAGCTTCGCATTGTATGCTTTTTTAGAAAGATACCAATCCATTTTTTTAAGAAGTGAAAATTCAATAAATTTGCACAACAAAAAAATAATTAAATGGCAGTTTTAGTAAATAAAGATTCAAGAATAATCGTACAAGGTTTTACAGGTAAAGAGGGAACTTTTCACGCTGAACAAATGATAGACTACGGTACGCAAGTAGTAGGTGGAGTTACTCCCGGAAAAGGAGGAACAGAACATTTGGGAAAACCCGTTTTCAATACAGTGCAAGAAGCAGTGCAAAAAGCAGGAGCTGATGTAAGTATCATATTTGTTCCACCAGCATTTGCAGCAGATGCGATTATGGAAGCTGCCGAAGCAGGAATCAAAGTTATCATCTGTATTACAGAAGGTATACCGGTTTCAGACATGATCAAAGCACAAGCTTATGTCGATGAAAGAAATGTAACACTTGTTGGACCGAACTGTCCAGGTGTAATTACAGCGGATGAAGCCAAAGTGGGAATTATGCCCGGTTTTGTTTTCAAAAAAGGAAAAGTTGGAATTGTTTCCAAATCCGGAACCTTGACTTATGAAGCAGCAGATCAAGTTGTAAAAGCAGGTTATGGTATCTCTACAGCAATCGGTATCGGTGGTGACCCCATTATTGGAACCACAACCAAAGAAGCTTTGGAATTATTTATCAATGACCCTGACACCGAAGCAATTGTTATGATTGGTGAAATTGGGGGGCAATTGGAAGCAGAAGCTGCTAAATGGTACCAACAAAATGGCTCTAAAAAACCTGTCGTTGGATTCATTGCTGGGCAAACTGCACCTGCAGGTCGTACCATGGGACACGCAGGAGCAATCGTTGGTGGAAAAGACGATACGGCACAAGCGAAAATGGAAATTATGAGAGAGTGTGGAATTCATGTGGTTGATTCTCCAGCTGAAATTGGAGTGACCGTTGCAAAAGTGCTAGGATAATTCGCTCTTTCAAATAAAATATACTCACAAATAGTCCAAATACAAATTTGGACTATTTGTATTTTTAAATAATAGTTTAAATTTGTAAGAATTAATCAACAAAGAAACCCTAAAATCACAACCAATGAAAAATAAACTAATAATTTCAGCCCTCTTTTGCTTTCTGTTCATGGAATTCGGATCAGCACAAATAAAATTTGGAGGTAGACTTAGCGGTAGCATGTCGAACATTACAATAGTCCATTCTTATTCGAAAGCAAGAGGTGGTTTTCAAGTAGCAGCTTTGGCATTGATTCCCATATCTGAGAACGATATTTTCTTTTTTCAACCGGAAGTGAATTATTCGGCACAGGGAGAATACGACCAGCCTCGTAGAAACGATGGTACTTCGGAAAGACAAAAAATATTTCTTACCTATATCAATGTTCCATTGAATGCGAAAATATTTTTCACAGATGCGGAAAGTGAATTCTTCGCCTTAGCTGGACCTTATTTAGGATTTAAAATTGGTGATAAAACAGATAAATTTGATTTTGCTACGGAGGCGGATGACAATGAATACGCATCCTTTGATTTTGGGGTAACCTTAGGTATCGGATACAGTTTGAACAGAGAAGTTGATTTCTCCCTACGTTATTCTTACGGACTTGTAGACCAAGTCGAAAATGACGCAGCCAACAAATCAAATAATACGTCCATCCTTAATTTAGGAGTTGCTTATTTCTTTTAAACTAAGCGCTAAATTCAATTGATCCTTTTCAGAATTCGTGTTAAATTTCTGATTGATTGATTAGAATTCTAGGATAGGAACAGTTTTTGAACTATATTTAAACTTAAAATTAACGGAAAATGAAACTTTATTCTATTCTCACAGTATGGGTACTTGCATTCTTTGTCACTTCTTGCAATACAGTTCAAGTAACCTATGATTTCGACAAATCTACTGATTTCAATACCTACAAAACCTATAATTTCCATCAAAATGGAATTGATAAATTGCAATTGAATGATTTGGACAAACGACGAATCCTTTCCGCTATTGAAGCGAATTTAGCTTTGAAAGGGTTTACAAAGTCAGAATCGCCGGAATTGTTAATCAATGTATTGGCGAGTTCAAAAGACAAAGTGAATATTGACAACGGTTATTATGGTGGATACTACGGTGGATATTGGGGTGGCCCTTCTCGCGTATATCAATATACGTCTGGAACAATTATCATCGATATCGTCGACAACCAAAAAAACATTTTAATCTGGCAAGGTGCCGGTAGCGGACTGAATGTATCCAATCTGAATACAAAAGCAGATGACATTCCCAAAGCAATCGAAGAAATTCTCGCGAAATTTCCACCGCCTGCTAAAAAATAAGTAATAAAAAATCCGAACTGAAAAGCTCGGATTTTTTTGTCTAATTTTTATATTCTGAAATCGAAAACTCCAATCCCATTAATCAATCACTCCAGAACCGATTAATTCATCGTCTAAATACCAAGCAGCAAATTGGCCTTCGGTAATCGCTTTTTGAGGAACTTCAAAGTCAATATAAAGTCCTGATTCTGCTTTGTAAAGTGTTGCTTTTTGCAAAGGCTGTCTGTATCGAATACGCACCATCGCTTCCAAGGTCTCATCCGACTTCAACTGAAAATCTTCGCGTATCCAATGAATATCCTCTTCGCGAATAAACAAAGCTTTTTTCAAAAGTCCGGGATGACTTTCTCCTTGTCCGGTATAAATTATATTTTCGTCCACATCTGTATCCAACACAAACAAAGGCTCAGGCTTCCCTCCTACCCGCAATCCTTTTCGTTGTCCCTTGGTGAAATAATGGGCACCGTCGTGTTCACCCACTACCTTTCCTAGAGATTTGGAATAATGATAGCCTTCGGATTCAAAAGCCAATTCTTCCCATTTCGAAAGAAATTCGGGCTTTTCCAGATTGTACATGGAATGATCTTGGGTAATTTCTACAATTTCTCCTTTTTTGGGATTCAATTGTTGTTGAAGAAATTCCGGTAAACTTACTTTTCCTATGAAACACAAACCTTGTGAATCCTTCTTTTCTGCCGTGACCAATTCCTGTTCTTTTGCAATTCTTCGAACTTCCGGTTTTTCCAATTCACCAATCGGAAACAAAGCTTTGGCTAATTGATCTTGACTGAGCTGACATAAAAAATAAGACTGATCCTTGTTTTGATCCTTCCCTGCCAACAAACGATAGGTTTTCTTTCCGTCGATTTCCACCTCTTCTCTTCGGGCATAATGACCGGTTGCTACATAATCTGCACCCAATTCCAAAGCCGTATTCAGAAAAACATCAAATTTTATTTCTCGATTACAAAGGACATCGGGATTCGGTGTTCTTCCTTTTTTGTATTCGGCAAACATATAATCCACAATACGTTCCTTATATATATCACTCAAATCAATCACTTGAAAAGGAATTCCTAACTTTTCTGCCACCATCAATGCGTCCGCACTGTCTTCAATCCAAGGACATTCTTCTTCCAGCGTCACCGAAGCATCATTCCAATTCCGCATAAACAATCCGATTACATTGTAACCTTGTTCTTTTAATATATATGCGGCCACACTGGAATCGACTCCTCCCGATAGACCTACTACTACTGTTTTCATTTTGCAAAGTTAAGGAAAAGAGATTTTAAAATATTCATCATCTCGCCCGCAAAATAAAGACTGGAATGAATGGAATGTGCTGGATTAGGAATTTTAGAATTCTTAGCAATAAAGCATTGCTTATTTTGGCCACATAAAGTCAACTGTTTTTTTCAATTCAGGATGAAGACTTAAATAAACAGGACAAGTAAGAGCTGCGTTTTCTAGGATCTTCTGTTCTTTTTCTGAATAAGAACTTTGACCTTTTATAGTGATTTTAGCTACAATTTCACCAATTCGTCGAGGATTGGCTTGCATAATTTTAGTAATCTCAACCAAAGTTCCATCGATATTTATAGAATGGGTATTGCAAGCTATTCCCATAATCGTCAACATACAACTTCCCATTGCTGTTGCAACCAAATCGGTTGGCGAAAAACGTTCTCCATTTCCATTGTTGTCGGTAGGTGCATCTGTTTCTACGATTGATCCCGATTGCAAATGAGTCATTTCAGTTCGTAAATATCCTTTGTAAATAATAGTTGAAGTCATAATTTTAACGATTTATGGATTAAAAAGGAATGGATTTTAAAAATTAGCGGATCTTAATTTAATTTTCGTCAGTACTTTTTTGGTGTACATGGGGAAATCTGCATTTTGAATCCAACCGTAATAGCCTTGATCCTTTTCAAAAACCTCCACCACTTTCTTTCCTTTATGTTTTCCGAAATTGAAAATCTCATCATCATCTTCATCATATCCAATAAATCCAGCCAAATCTGCTGTTTTCCGTTGGGCTGTAAAGTCACTTAAGAAGTTCACATCATTTTCTAAATCACTGTATTTTTCTATCTGTGCTTTCAGAATCTCATACGTCGCATCGACATCCGCCTCGGCCGAATGCGCATTTTCTAAGGTTCGATTGCAATAAAATTTAAATGCTGAACTCAAATCCCGCGGTTCTTTTTTAAAGAAGATTACTTGAACATCGACCAATTTATGTTTATCGATATCAAATTCAACTCCATTTCGTAAGAATTCTTCCGCCAAAAGAGGCACATCAAAACGGTTTGAATTGTATCCACCCAAATCTGAATCCTTCATCATGTCCCAAATCTGAGGTGCAATTTCCTTAAAAGTTGGCTCATTCGCCACATCTTCATTCGATATTCCGTGAACGGCTGAAGCTTCGGGAGAAATTGGAATTTCAGGATTTACACGTAGGGTCTTACTTTCTTTGTTTCCATTCGGGAAAATCTTTAAAACGGAAATTTCAACAATACGGTCTTTTCCCACATTCAATCCGGTGGTTTCCAAGTCGAAAAAGCAAATGGGTTTATGAAGTTTAAGCATTCTTAATTTTTTTACGGTAAATAAATGAGAGTATAATATAGACGAATATAATAAAAGGAATGGCACTTAATTGAAAAAAGGCCAATACAATCAAACTTAGAAGAACAAAGATATATTTGAAACCATTGTTCTTCCAACCCAATCCTTTGAGTTTAAAAGAGAAAAAAGGATGATTAGAAACCAATAAATAACATGATGCGATAGTAATTAATAGCAAGGCTACCCATTCTAAACTTCCAGTTAGACCCAATAAACTTCCCTTTTCATTCTGAATCCAAAGCAATGAAAAGATCCATATCGTATTGGCTGGCGTCGCGAGTCCTTTGAAATAAGTCGATTGTTCGGTATCCACATTGAATTTTGCCAAACGCAAAGCTGAGAAAAGTGTAATTCCCAAACCTATATAAGGAATCCAAGAATTGGAATCGTCCGTTACATTTTGAAGCATTAAAAACATCATAATTCCAGGAGCCAAGCCAAAACTCACCATATCCGCCAAAGAATCCAATTGAATGCCAATCTCAGAATCAATTTTCATCGCTCGCGCAACCATTCCATCCAAAAAATCAAAAAACAAACTTAAAAGAAGTAAAACAAATACAGCTACAAGGATGGTATTTGGGTCATTTCCAAATTTTCCACTGAGAAATAAAACCGATAAACCTCCACAAAAAAGATTACCAAGCGTTAGGAAATTGGGTATAGTAAATAATTTCATTCGTTAAATTTAAGATTCTAACCGAAGATTTTACTTCAGTTAGAATAAATGGGATTTCAAATTTCGATTTTGAGAACTTCTGACTGCGAAGATAACAAGAAATCAAATGCAATAAAAAACTAGATTTTGTGTTTTAAACAAAAGGTTCGATTTTTGCCGAATCGAATTTTGATACCTAGTATGTTGAAAATAAAATTTAGCCTAATTGTAATACTAGCAGTTTCCAACTGTTTTAGTCAAGTAACCCGTAAATACTCCAATGAGTTTTTGAGCATTGGCGTGGATGCTCGTGCGTTTGCGATGGGTAATGCCGTGGTTGCGAATGTGAATGATGTAAATGCCGCCTATTGGAATCCCGCTGGATTGACTGATGTTTATTTTGGGCCTCAGATTTCTGCCATGCACGCTGAATATTTCCAAGGAATTGCAAAATACGATTATGTTGCAGGTGCCATGCCATTGGAAAACAATGCAGTTGTAGCGCTAGCTCTATATCGTTTTGGAGTAGACGACATTTTAAACACTACTGAATTAATCGATGCGCAAGGAAATATTGACTACGACAGAATCAGTAAATTTTCAACCGCTGACTACGCAATGAGTTTGAGTTATGCAGGGAATTTCTTAGGAAATTCAGATATTACGGTGGGAGCTAATGCCAAATTGGTTTATCGACATATCGGTAAATTTGCCAAGTCTTTTGGTTTTGGAATTGATTTAGGTTTCCAATACCGTACTCAGGATGAATTCTATTTTGGATTAATGGCACGAGATATAACCACTACTTTCAATGCGTGGTCGATCAACGAAAAAGAATTAAATTCCATTACCGTCACCGAACCTGGAACAGGAAATCAACAAACAGTCAATGAACTTCCCGAAGAAACTATTGAGCTTACTTTACCTAAATTACAGTTTGGGGTCGCTAAGAACTTTCAAGTCAGTGACAAGTTCAATGTGCTAGGTGAAGTGGATTTGAATTTTCAATTCGCTGAAACCAATGATTTAGTCTCAACCGGATTCTTAAGCCTCTCCCCTTCTGCAGGATTTGAAGTAGGTTACGACGATATGGTCTTTCTACGAGGTGGTGTAAATAACTTCCAATACGAAACTACTTTTGAGGATAAAAAGAAAATGACCTTTCAGCCGAATATCGGTGTTGGTTTTAAATACAAAGGAATTTCGGTCGACTATGCATTAACTGATGTAGGCGATCAAAGCATTGCCATGTATTCAAACATCATTTCACTTAAAGTAGATTTGGGGGCATTTTAACTTTCCACCCATTTTCCAAAAACTTCCAAAGTCTATAGAATAGAATAACCTTATTCTCTTACATATATATATGACAAAAATCCTTACTTGGGATTTTTCACATTTAGAAATTCATTCTTTATCATGGGGTAAAAATAAACTATTCAGTGCTTATAGCGTAAATGAATAGTAAAACCCATAAAAGAAGCATCTCAACCAACTCCCCAATCCAATATTATTAAGCAAGCATTAAGGAGCTATTAAGATTGACGTTGGCACTAGCAAATGCAACGTTATTTTTGTATATTTGAAAGAAGTATTTTACTTATTAATCTACTAAATAGCAAACAATTACCATAACCATATATATAAAAAACTATGAAAAAACTACTTACTCTCTTACTATTAGGGCTTTCTGTTTTTGTTATTTCGCAAGAAACGCTCAACGCCATGTTCTATAATTTATTTAAATTCCCAAATTCACTCCCACAAAATCGCGAGTTAATTTTGAGGGATATTTTAGATGAATATCAACCCGATCTCTTTATGGTTTGTGAACTAGTCACCGAAGATGCAGCCGATTTAATTTTGAATACTTCCTTGCAAAATCAGGCAGATCCATTTGCTCGCGCTGAATTTGTCCCTGATATCACCAAGCCATCGGACCCCATACAAACAATTGTTTTTTACAACACTCGTAAATTAACCTTATTGAGTCAACAAAATTTACCAACGGTTTATCGAGATATCAACCAATATTCCTTTCAATTAAATGTGGAAGAGAGTGAACCCATTTACTTGGAGGTATTTGTAGCCCATTTGAAGTCAAGCACAGGAACTGCTAATCAACAAATTAGATTGCAAATGGTTCAAGTAGTTACTTCTGCTTTGGAAAACCTGACTCAACCCAATACGTATGTGCTTTTTTCAGGTGATTTTAATTTTTATAAATCATCAGAACCAGGCTACCAAGAGATTCTCGACCCCACAAATGCTATCGTCCTACTAGACCCGTTAAATGCACAGGGTAATTGGCATGACAATCCTGAATTTAGTTATTTGCATACGCAAAGCACCCGCGTCTCAAATACAGGCTTTGGTGGTGGCCCAAACGCAGGTGCTTCTGGTGGCTTGGATGATCGATTTGATTTTATAATGATGAGCGAGAATTTTGAAGCCAGCTCACTGTTTTCATATGTAAACGAAACATACAAGGCTTTTGGAAACAATGGGAATTGTTTAGATAAAGATGTTAAAGACCCTTCTTGCACAGGAGAATTCTCTCAAACCCTTCGAGAAAACCTGTACTATATGAGTGACCATTTACCCGTGGTTATGCAATTTCAGGTGAATGACACCTTTTTGTCAACGACTAATCTTGATTCTAAACCTGAGATATGGTTTGAATCTTCCAATGTTAGTAAAAAAGAAGTAATCGTTGGTATTAATCTTGAAAAGATGAATACTACTAATGGCAAATACCTATATGTATACAATTCATTCGGCCAATTGATACAGATTGCTGAGATTAATAAACAAAACAAGGTGGTCATCAGCACGCATTCATTGACTTCAGGAATCTACTACATCAAAACAAATAACCATGGAACTACCTTAAAATTCATAAAAAAGTAATTTTAAAAGATCGAATGATACATTGTTTCAATCAAATAAACGCTTCGGAGAGTAATTTGAATAAAAAAAAAAATTCTTTCCTTACTTAAATAAGAAGATGCTTTTGTGACTTGAATCCAGCAAACGCTAATTCATTCTCTCTTCTATTAATGAGCTAAAAAAAAAGAATCCGGTAGACAACAAAAAAAAATAAAAAACTTTCAAATCGCTAATAACTTGAATCTAAATCGAGTGCAAAATACTTTCACAAAATCTCAAAAAAAGGTCAAAAAACATTTGGTTAAGATGGAATGGGTAGCTTATCTTTGCACTCCTTTACCGAAAGGAATAGGGATGTAAAAAGAGGTGTTCATTGTAG
>JBAYRQ010000018.1:0-64154 GCA_041676545.1 Weeksellaceae bacterium
ATCCACTTCATCATCATAATTCAATTCATTTAATTCAGCTTCAAAATCTTTGGGTAATTCCACCTCATTTTTCGTGAAATAACTGTGCGCCATTGGATATTGAGATAGCATCATATAATATTGATATTCAATGTTCTTTATCTCTAATTCTTTGAATTTTTTAGACATTTCGCTCTTTTCCAATGCAGCGATTTGATCCTCTTTTATTTGAACTAGTTTTTCTTTGTACGCTTTGGGCGCCACCGAAAAGAAAAGTGCTGGATTTGCATAAACTGTGTTTAATTCTTCCAATTGTTTTTTCGCTAAAAAGTTGTTTTCCTCCGCCGAAGTTCCACCATATTTCAAATCCTCATCGAATTGAATCATATCGGTCGAAATAAATAAACTATCACCCGGACTAAGGAAGATTTGCGTACGTTCTCGACCTGAAATAAATTGATAATACGAACTTTCGTCTATTTTTAAAGTGTCTTTAAATTCGCCATTCGTCAATGCAAATGCTTTTCTGAAATTTTCTTTGATGATAAAAACACTGTCTGCATCTGTGTTTTCAATTTTACCATTAACTATAACTGTTTTCTTCTTTCCGCTACTTCCACATGACAACAAAAAGGCAGTCAATAAAGTGGTGATAATAATTTTCTTCATTTTAAAGTGTTTCTTGTGTATTAAAATTTAAAGCAAGGTTGGATTTTTATCTTGATTTTCAAAAAAATGATCAATTCCCAATTCTTTTGAATTAGCTGCTGCAACGGCGAGTTGGTCTGCGCGCTCATTGAATTCATTTCCTGCATGGCCTTTCACCCATTGAAGCGTCACTTTGTGTTTTCGGTATTGAATCAAAAACCGGCGCCAAAGATCTTCGTTTTTCTTTCCCTTAAAACCTTTTTTCTCCCAACCTAAAACCCATTTTTTTTCAATGGAATCACACACATATTTGGAATCGGAATAAATCGTAATCTCGCTCTGTGGTTGTTTCAACATTTCCAAAGCAATGATTACGGCAAGCAATTCCATCCGGTTATTTGTCGTTAGACGATATCCTTTTGAGAATTCTTTTTTCACCATTTTCACGTCGTCCAAAAGAATGGTCGCATAGCCTCCAGGGCCAGGGTTTCCTAAAGATGAACCGTCTGTATATGCTTTAATCGCCAATTGAAATCAAATAAAATTACCAAACTGAAAGAAAAAACTAATCCAATATCAATTCGTTGTATAATTTCTCATAACAACGCTGTTTTAGTTCATCTTTATCGGCCAAAGATAAGTTTTCAGTAGGAATTACATCCACTAATTTAACTTTTACTTTCCCTGGATAGCCTTCGGTCCATGATTCTGGAAACATTTCTTTCAGACCCTTGATCGAATAGATAACCAAAGGAACTTTTGTGGAAATAGCAATTGTAAATGCACCGTCTTTAAATCGTTGCAAAACCAAACTTCGATTATCTGAAATTCCTCCTTCAGGGAAAATGACAATGCTATTTCCCAATTTAATTTCCTCTTTCGCCAACTTAAAAACATTGCCTCGACTTCTCATATTGGATCGGTCAACAGTGATACTTAATTTCTGATAAAACTTTCCGAAAATGGGTATTCTCACTAATTCTTCTTTGCCTACAAATACAATGGGATTTTGTTTATGTAATAGAAGCATCACTAAAATATCGAAAGGTGAATAATGATTGGAACTAATTATAGCAGGTTGATTTTTAGTGAACTTCTCTTTGCTTTCAACTTCCAACCGAAATCCTGAACCATAAAAAACGAGCGTCGCCCAAAGTCGCATTCCTTTGTAAGCGAGTGGAAAAGTTTTGTCGGAAAACGCCAATGGAAATGTCCAGAATACACCAATAAGTAAGGCGAAAAGAGCCGCTAAAAATCCGACCCAAATTCTCCAAAACACCACACTAATTATTTTAATTCTTTTCATTTCGAATTCAAAATTAAGTAAAAGACTTGGATAATGAATTCTATCGTAAAAAAGTCGACATTTTCATTATAAATTCCATAGGTTTTGAATAGAATATCCAAAATCAAATTATTGTAAAAAAAACTTTGTAATTTTGCTCTCTTGATTGGAATAAGTTATGGCTGAAAAAACATTTAGAGAAGTCATTGCAGAAGCGATGAGCGAAGAGATGCGAAGAGATGCATCGGTTTACCTGATGGGTGAGGAAGTAGCAGAATACAACGGTGCGTACAAGGCATCCAAAGGAATGTTGGATGAATTTGGACCGGAAAGAGTGATTGACACTCCGATTGCTGAAGGAGGTTTTTCAGGAATTGGCGTGGGTTCAGCGATGAACGGTTGTCGTCCAATAATTGAATACATGACGTTCAACTTTTCATTGGTAGCCATTGATCAAATTATAAATAACGCTGCAAAGATGTACCAAATGTCAGGTGGACAGTGGAATATTCCCATTGTTTTCCGTGGACCTACGGGTTCTGCCGGTCAGTTGGGTGCAACGCACTCCCAGTCTTTTGATAGTTGGTATGCAAACACTCCGGGATTAAAAGTAGTGGTTCCATCCAATCCATATGATGCAAAAGGTTTGTTGAAATCTTCGATTAGAGACAATGATCCGGTTATTTTTATGGAATCGGAACAGATGTATGGCGATAAAATGGAAATTCCAGAGGATGAATATTTAATTCCAATTGGAGTTGCAGATATAAAAAGAGACGGTTCAGACGTAACCATCGTTTCCTACGGAAAAATGATGAAAACGGTTTTGGCCGCTGCAGAAAAATTAGAAAAAGAGGGAATTAGTGCAGAAGTTATTGATTTACGAACCATTCGTCCGATGGATTACGATACGATTTTGACTTCTGTGAAAAAAACCAACCGATTAGTGATTGCCGAAGAGTCTTGGCCTTTTGGAAGTGTCGCTACAGAGGTTTCGTATATGGTTCAACAAAAAGGGTTTGATTATTTAGATGCACCGATTAAAAGAATCAATGCGCCCGATGTTTCTGCGCCTTATTCTGCAAAATTATTTGAAGAATGGTATCCAAGTGTCGATGAGGTAGTGAATGCTGCAAAATCGGTTACCTATAAAAAATAAAATGGAGCAGTTTTTGTTATAATACAGAACCTTCGTTGTGCGAAGGTTTTTTTATGAAATATGAAATACAACAACCAACTTTTATTCTTCTTTTTCTTTTTGAGCTTTGGATTTGTGAGTGCACAAACTAAAGTTTCGGGGAAGGTTTTGAATGCACAAAATAAAAAACCCATTGCCTACGCGGATTTGACTTTACCAAATGCAATGAATTTTACTACCACCAATTCAGATGGGAGTTTCTACTTGGAAGCCGAATCTACGGATTCCATTTTGGAAGTTTCTGCGAAAGGATTTGAGTTTGCAGAAATTAAGTTGTCTTCAAAGGTAACCTATGACTTAATCATAGAATTAAATCCCGAAGCAAATTACAATGAAGATTCTAAGGTTGAACTGCAAGAAGCCGTTATTAAAAGTAAAACCAAAAAGTATAAAAACAAAAAGGAAAATCCTGCCTACGCGATTCTAAGAAAAGTATGGGAAAATAAAAAATATAATGGGCTTAAGTCCACTCCGCAGTATGAATACGAAGAATATGAGAAAATGGAATTCGACTTGAACAATGTGGATTCGGTTTTAACTGGAAATCGATTATTCAAGGACATGGAATTTATTTTTGAAAATATTGATACTTCTCAAGTTACCGGGAAAGCGTATTTACCCTTGTTTTTAAATGAATCGATTTATAAAGTTTACGGTCGAAATCTTCCCAATAAAAAAGAAAGAAAAGATTTAATTGCCAATAAAAGTTCTGGATTTGATAACAATGAAATCGTTATTCAAACTTTGAAAAATTTATACAAGGATTACGATATTTATGATAATCGACTAAACTTCTTTAATATTAACTTCGTTAGCCCCATTGCCAGAGACGGTTTCTCTGTCTATGAATATGAACTTTCAGATACGGTGAGCATTGACGGAATAGATTGTTATCGAATCAAATATTTCCCCAAAAGAACAGGTGAATATACCTTCAAAGGAGAATTTTATATTGGTATGGATTCCTATGCGGTGAAGGAAATAAGTATGCAAAGTACACGAAGTATGGATGTGAATTTTGTGCGTGATATTTTTGTAAGTCATCAATACGATATTATAAATGACAGTGTTTTTTATCCAAAAAGAGATTATATTTTGTTGGATATGAGCTTGGTGAATAAAAAAGATAAGTCCAAAGGAATGTTTGCACATCGAACGGTTTCGTACAAGGATTTTGATTTGGATAAACCGCGTCCCGATGATTATTATAACGAAAGAAATTACGATTCTCATTTGGAAGGAGCTTTTAATAGAGACGATTCCTATTGGTTAGAAGCCCGTCACGAACGACTCTCAAAAGATGAAGGTGGGATTTATGTGATGTTGGATAGTTTGCAGAAAGTACCTCGTTTTAAACGGATAGTGAAGACAGTTGAAGTCTTAGGCTCGGGTTATTACAATGTGTGGAACGCGATTGACATTGGAAATTTATATTCGAGTTTCGGGTATAACGACGTAGAAGGATTTCGACTAAGAGCGGGAGCAAGAACTTATTTTTCAGCCAATGATATGTGGCGATTGGAAGGGTATACTGCCTATGGATTTAGAGATCATCAATTTAAATACGGAGCAGAAGCTCGATTTATGTTTAATAAATACAACCGTTTTCAAATGGGTGTTGGAACCAAAAGAGACATTGAACAATTAGGCGTTCAGCTTACTTCTAGCGATGGCGTAATGAGCCGAAGTTTCGCCTCTTCTTCCATTATTAGTAAAGGAAACAACGATAAATTGAGTCATATCAATAAAACCAATATTTACACTTCCATTGATCCTTTTAAGAATTTCACTCTACGTTTCGATGCGAATTATCAAACCATTCGGGCTGCTGATCCCAGTTTGTTTAATATCGGATACATACAAAACGGAAACTACCAAGAGCATTTAATCGATACGAATGTGAGTTTATCAATCCTTGCTTCACCCGGTGCAAAATTTTCGCAATTTGGGATTGATAGATATGAGCACAGTTCGTTGGCGCCTACTTTTATGTTGAGATATACCAAAGGATTTACGGGTTTATTTAACAGTCAATTTCAATATGATAAATTGCAATTCCTATATCAACAACCGATTTTAGTGGGATCTTTTGGGCGAAGTAATGTGATTTTTGAAGCGGGAAAAACCTTTGATGGACTGCCTTTGTCGTTATTAAGCGTGATTCCTGGAAATGAAAGTTACGGACAGATTCCGGGTACTTTTACCCAATTGGATTACTACGAATTTGTAACCGATAGTTATATGACTTTTGGTGTAGACCATCACTTCAAAGGATGGATTATGAATAAAATTCCATTGATTAAAAAGCTGAAATTAAGGGAGGTAGGATTTGTACGCGCTGCCTGGGGAGATATTTCTCAAAAAAGTATCGACATGAATCAGTCCGATGTGACGTATGAAGCGCCAAAAGATAAAATTTATTACGAATATGGATTTGGGTTTGAAAACATAGGGTTAGGAAATTTCCGTCCGCTTCGTATTGATTTTAACTGGAGAGGAAATTATCTGGATTTGCCTGACGTTCGTAAATTTGGCGTAACCGTAGGAATGGATTTTACGTTCTAATTTGAATTCAACCAACTACAATTCCTGAACTATGGTCTTTGGACGCTCCCGTTACCGATTTGAGTACATTAACTTGATTTTCAATTCGTAACAACCCCAATAGTCCAAATAATAAAGCTTCTTTAAATTCAATTAAATTTTCTTCGGGAAGAATGATTTCCGTTTCTGTTAGCGATTTTATGATTTCAATCAAATGCGAATTGTACACGCCACCTCCGGTGATTAAAACATTTTTAATTGAATTTTCATTGAGAACTTCTGCAATTTGTTGTGCGCTATGTTGGGTAAAAGTTGAAATTAATTCTTCTGTGGGTGCATTCATTTTCTCAAACAAAGGAAATATATTTTCAATACACCATTCAATTCCCAAGGATTTTGGAGGCGGTTGATTGTAATAATCCAAATTATTCAATGTTTTCAATAACTCTTCATTTATTTTCTCCGACTTTGCAATATTTCCATCTTTGTCGAAAGGCATTCCGAGTTTTTCAGCCAATTTATTCAGAACAATATTTACGGGACAAATATCAAAAGCAATCCGTTTTTTCAATTTTTTGAATGAAATATTCGAAAATCCACCCAAATTCAAACATGCATCATAATCCGAAAATAAGATCTCATCACCCATCGGAACCAATGGCGCACCTTGCCCACCCAAGATCACATCTTGCGTCCGGAAGTCATATACTGTTTGCAGACCTGTCTCCGCTGCAATAGCAAGCCCATTCCCAATTTGAAGCGTATATCTATCTTTGGGATTGTGAAAGACGGTGTGACCGTGCGAAGCGACAAAGTCTATATCCTTAATTTCGTACTTCTCCATAAAATCATTCACTGATTTTCCGAGAATGAAGCCATAATTGATATCCAGATTTGTCAACTCTTCTCCCGAAAGGTGAATGGCATTTTTTAATTGACTTTTTAAATCGTTGGAATAGGGTAAGGTATCGGTTTTTAGAATTCGAAATTGAATGTTCGGGTAGAGAAATTGGGCATAACAAATATCCAAACCATCCATAGAGGTTCCAGACATAAGTCCAATACAATGATATATTTTCATTTGTAAATAGGTTTGATAGAGATTGTCAAACTGATATATCCCATCTAATTTAGAAGTCGAATCTAACAAAAATTCCGTATTTTTGGACATAAAATTTAAAAAACAATGGCACAAGATATTATTTTCGATTTGATCGAAGACGAAAGAGAAAGACAAACCATCGGTTTGGAGTTGATCGCTTCTGAGAACTATGTGAGCGATAATGTAATGAAAGCTGCGGGTTCCATTCTGACGAACAAGTATGCAGAAGGCTATCCAGGAAAGCGATATTACGGAGGTTGTGAAGTAGTGGACCAAATCGAGACGTTGGCCATTGAACGATTGAAACATTTATTTAATGCAGAATACGCGAATGTGCAGCCACACAGTGGCTCACAAGCCAATCAAGCGGTTTATTTAGCGGTTTTAAAGCCAGGTGATAAAATCATGGGATTGGATTTATCGCATGGAGGTCACTTGACCCACGGATCGCCGGTAAGTTCTTCCGGACAGTTGTATCAAACCAGTTTCTACGGTGTTGATAGGGAATCGGGATTGATTGATTACGATGCAATGCGTCAAACGGCTTTGAAAGAAAAACCGAAAATGATTATTTGTGGAGCTTCGGCCTATTCAAGAGATATGGATTTCGCGAAATTCAGAGAAGTTGCTGACGAAGTAGGCGCTTTGTTAATGGCAGATATCGCGCATCCAGCGGGATTGATTGCCAGAGGGATTTTAAACGACCCCATTCCGCATTGTCATTTCGTAACGTCAACTACCCATAAAACACTTCGTGGGCCACGCGGTGGAATCATAATGATGGGGAAAGATTTTGAAAATCCATGGGGTGAAAAAACGCCAAAAGGAGAAATCAAAATGATGTCAAACCTGTTGAATATGGGTGTCTTTCCAGGAATTCAAGGTGGGCCTTTGGAGCATATTATTGCAGCAAAAGCGGTGGCTTTTGACGAAGCGCTTTCTGATGGTTATTTCGACTACATTTTACAAGTAGTAAAAAATTCAAAAGCTTTGGCAAGTGCGATGATGGGACATGGATACGATATTGTTTCTGGTGGAACCGACAATCACGTGATGCTTGTTGATTTGAGAAATAAAAACATTACCGGTCGTGAAGCTGAAAACACATTGGTAAAAGCGGATATTACGTGTAATAAAAACATGGTTCCTTTTGATGATAAATCTCCATTTACAACTTCAGGAATTCGATTGGGAACCGCTGCGATTACAACGCGTGGATTGAAAGAAAACGATATGGAAATAATTGCAAACTTAATCGATGAAGCTTTGATGAATAAAGACAATGAATCGGTTTTGGAATCTGTTGCTGACAAAGTAAACGACATGATGGAAGGACTTCCGTTGTTTCAGATGTAAGAAAAACACTTAATTCTATACGAAAGGGTTTCAGTAAAGTGAGACCCTTTTTTATTCCTTAGAAATCTATTTTAAATTCAAAAAATGCAAATTCCGTCAATGCACTGACTGAATTTACATTAATTGCATCAGTTGACTCACTGAATTTACATCAATTGCGTCAGTTTAATTTAAAATCATCTCAGAACTCAGGATTAAATAATGTAAATTTCATTCTGAAACACATATAATTTAGCAGTATTCCGACCGATCATTCAATAATTAAAATTCAATTCACACCACAAGCTTCAAATTTCCGTTATTTGTACTATAAAATCATTTCGTGCGGTTAAAATTCCAAATAGGATTTGTTTTACTCTTGATTTTGATGGGATCGTTGAAAGCGCAAGTTCCAACTTGGCAAAACGATAACTTCAAACAAGATACGTTATTGGTTTTGTCGGACAGTGTAAAATTAAACGCTAAATTCATTCTTCCCGAAAAATTTCACATTCAAGATCAAGACGGTGAATTTTTATCCGACCTATTTTATCGAATCGATTACACCAGTGGAATTTTGATTTTGGACGATTCTTTACGCGGTCAACGCTTGGTTATCAGTTATTTCATTCATCCGGATTTGCAGCAAGAATCTTTGTTCTCCAAAGACACGGCACTGATTCGTGAACCTTTTCAAGAACATCGGTATTATTCATTGGGGAAAGAGCGAAAAGAAGCCAAAAAACCGTTTGATGGATTGAATAGCCGCGGTTCGTTGGTTCGAGGAATTCGGTTTGGAAACAATCAAAGTGCGTCGGTTCAGTCGTCCTTGGATTTGCAATTGACGGGTCAGTTGAGTGAGGACATTGGAATCCATGCGGTAATATCGGATAGCAACGTTCCGATCCAAGCCGATGGTTACACCCAAACTTTGAAGGAGTTTGATAAAGTGTATGTGGAATTATTTAATAAAACCTCGAAAATCCGAGCTGGGCACATCGATTTGAATCAAGAAAAAGATTTTTTCGGAAATTTTCATCAAAAAGTGACTGGATTACAAATTGGAACAGAAATAACTCATTCCAATGATTCCAAAACTCGAGTGGAAGTGGCCGGAAGTGTGACGCGTGGTGAATTTGCTACCAAGAAAATCAGCGGTCAAAACGGAAACCAAGGTCCATACCGACTTTCGGGAAATAATAATGAATTGTATATTATCATCATTTCAGGAAGTGAACGGATTTATTTGGATGGAATCATGCTGACACGTGGTGAAGACCGAGATTACGTCATCAATTACAATACGGGTGAGTTGACCTTTACTAGCAATCGATTGATTACCGATAATTCCCGAATTACAGTGGAGTATCTCTATGCCAATCGAACGTATTCGCAGTTTTTGATGTATGGAGGTGTGGAACACGAATCTGAGCGTTTTCGGGTAGCGGGTCATTTTTATTCAAATGGAGATTCCAAAGACAATCCGCTGAATGATAATTTGAGCGATGAAGACAAACAGATTTTGGCGGATGCTGGAAATGATACATCCCAGATGTTTAACACAACAGCGACTCCAATTGCTTATGATCCCGATCGGAATTTATATCGAAAAGTGATTGTCGATGGCATTGAGATTTTTGAATATTCGACGAATCCCGATGAGGAACTTTATCAAGTGAATTTCTCGTTTGTAGGAAAAAACAAAGGAAATTACATTCAATCGAGTGTGGAAATCAACGGAAAAGTTTTTGAATATATATCGCCTTTGAATGGAATTCCACAAGGAAATTATGACCCGATTCGTCAATTGGTTGCACCCAAACGATTGCAGGTTTATACTTTGAATTCGGAATATAAATTAAAAAAGAATGGAATTATTGGTGTGGATTTGGCGATGAGTAATGAAGATTTGAATTTGTTTTCGAGTAAAGATGATGGTGAAAATGTGGGATTGGCTGGAAGAATTTATGGAAATCAACAATTTGATTGGAACACATGGAAACTTCGTCCTCTTTTTGAAATGTCCTACATTCAACAAAATTTCCGATCGATTCAACGTTTACGAACGGTGGAATTCAGTCGGGATTTTAACTTGACGGAAGAGTTTTCTGCAACGGATCAAACGTATCTTCGTGTTGGCTTGGAAGCGAATTACAAGGATTCTTTGCGTTTCAACTACAACCTTCATTATTTAGACAACAAAGACCAATACGTTGGAATTAAAAACGATTTGGGATTGAATTATCTAACTGAAAAGAATTTCGGTGAAGCAAAAGTTTCTTTATTAAATGCAAAGAAAAAAGATTTACTTAGTTCGAATTTGGAAGAAGATAAATCCCAGTTTTTACGGTATCAAATCCTAGGGAAACGAAAATTGGGTCAATCTTTTTGGGTGGGAGCGCAATATGCAGGAGAGAAGAATGAAATTGAAGATCATTTAACCGCAAGTGCTGGAAATAAACTATCGGAAAAATCTTTCCGCTGGGACGAAATCCAAGGAATGGTTGGCGTGGGTGATACAGCGAAGATTTATGCGCAATTAACGTATTACAACCGTCGAGATGATTCGGTTCGTTTGGGAAGTATGCAACGTATTTCAAAATCGAACGGCTGGATTTTACAGTCTAAATTAATCAATAAATCCGATCATCGTTTGGAAATGACGGCGCATTATCGTTCGGTAAATTATGTTTTTGAAGATGTGCCGAATGAAGATTATATCACTGGAAATCTGCGTTGGTACAAAAGTTTTTTCAGAAATGGAATGATAGTTAATGCTTTTTATGAATTGGGAAGTGGTGTGGAACCGCAACGAGAATTTGAATACGTGAAGGTTACAGACGGAACCGGAATTTACAAATGGACGGATTACAACGGCGATGGAATTCAGCAATTGGATGAATTTGAAGTGGCTGAATATTCGGACGAAGCGAATTTTATTCGTGTTTTTACAAATACCATGAATTACGTAAAAACCAATAAAAACAACTTCAATTTCTCACTTCGTTTGAAACCCAAAGAGTTATTGAATTCAGAAAACGAGTTTTTAGGACGATGGTCGTTGTTGGCTTCCTTGCTTGCACAAAATTCGCTACTCAAAGAAGGAAAAACTTTGGAATGGAATCCATTTGCGCGTTCCGATGCCTATTTGGGGAAAACCAGAAGTTTGCGTTCAACCCTTAATTTCAATCAAGGAAACCAATACAAATGGTCTGCGGCGTACACCTATTCGCAACAGGAATCTCAAAATTATGTGTTTACAGGAGGAGAATCCAGAGATACGCAAAGTCATTTGTTGAATTTGAAATACAAACCGTGGGAGAATTTTTATTTCATCACCGAAGGAGAAAATGTGAAAACCAAAAGTGATTCCGATATGTTTGAAAGTCGTCGTTTTACAGTTGATTCTTGGCGCATAAAACCTCAAATCTCGTATCAAATTGAAAGTAAATTCAGTGCATCTATTAACTACACCTACCAGAATAAAAACAATGTAACAGGAATTGAAAAGTTGAACCAGTCCAATGCAGGTTTTGAGATTCAATGGAATGATGGGTCGAAATCTTCATTGCTGGGGAATTTCAATTACATCAAAAATAACTTCGAAGGAAATCCACAATCGGTGGTTGGAAATCAAATGATGGAAGGATTAAAACCCGGAAATAACTTGGTTTGGCAATTAATGTTTCAACGTCAACTGAATTCTTTTTTGAGTGTGAATATCAATTACGACGGTCGGAAAACGGAAGACAATCAATCGATTCATTCAGGAAATGTTCAGATTCAAGCACGGTTTTAAAATCCGATTTTTCTATCTTGGTATTTTCTAAGTATAGAAATTAGCTGCAATTAGTCAGAAATTATGTCAGAAAACAAGTCAAACTCGACGTTTAGTGAAGCTGTGAAGAAATTCGCAAATTCCATTTTGGAAATTGTAAATTCATCGCTGGATTTTTATGCGAAGGAATTTAAAAAGATTCCGATTGGAAATTCTGAAAATTCGGATGAGTTAAAAAAAGAAAATCCGAATTCAATTAAAAAATCAAGCTCCCATTTCTTTGTGATGAAAGACGGTGATTTGGAAGAAGTTTCGCGGTATCGAAAAGCATTAAAAATCCTAACGAATTCAGAATTAGTGGATGCTTACAATGAAATAGATGAACTTGGAGAAAGTCACGATCAAGGATTGTATGTTACAGCTATGCATCAAGAATTTTATTTTCGGTTTGAAAAGTCACCTTTCGACATCGAAGGAAGTCATTTAATCACAATGAAAGGAAAAATTAAATACGTAGAATCAAACGATACGTTTGTTGCAGAAAATTAATTCGTCCAAATAAAATCCAACTCTGAAACCAACATGGAATTATCAATCACTTGAATTTCCAATTCCAAAATAGACGAAAGTGCTTTGTAATCTATTTTATGGGCATCGTCACCAGTTCTATGGTAATCCGGATGTCCATCGGTATGGAAAAACAAGACTGGAATTTTTTTGTCATAAAAAGACGTTTGGTCCGAACCGCCTCTTCCGTCTTTATTTTTGGTGTAATTTATATCGGTTTCAATTCCTTCAAATATTTCTGGAAAACTGGAACCGGTTCCGTATCCGATAATCGAAAGTCCGTGGTCGGGATTGTATCGACCAATCATATCCATATTCAACATCCAATGAATTTCGTCCAACGGAATCGTGGAATTATTTACAAAATATTTGGATCCTAAAAGCCCCAATTCTTCCGCAGCAAATGCAATAAATAGAATGTTATATTTCTCAACAATTTGATTTTGAGAATAATAGCGAGCAAGTTCCAAAAGTCCCGCTACGCCAGAGGCATTGTCATCCGCACCGTTGTGGATTTGTCCTATATTCAATGAGTCCAAAGAATTCCCCAAATCACCGTATCCAATATGATCGTAATGCGCGCCGATTACAATGGTCTTTTCGGCTTTGTTATCCAAAAATCCAATGATATTTTCTGCTTTTCGAATACTGTCTTTGACTACAACACGATGAATTTTCGCATCAAACGGTTGCCAAAAACATTTTTCACCCTTGGGTTCCAATCCGTATTTCTTGAAATGTCTTTTAATATATCTTCCGGCTTTTTTTAACTCTTTACTTCCGGTTTGTCGGCCTTTCATTTCGTCTGAAGCCAAGTAATAGACATGCTTTTCTAAATTTTCAGTAGAAATTTGTGCTTCAATAAACACAAAGTTTAGTAAGAAGATAAATGGAAGGATTTTTTTCATTGGGTAATTTTTCGAATTCGGCTAAAATAATATTTCTAAAATTAGTATGTTTATGCCCAAACAAAAAATAATGAAGAAAACGATTTGCTTTTTCCTTTTTCAATTGATTTTTATTCCCTTATTTGGACAATATCCGGGGTATTGGCAGCAATCTACGGATTATACGATGCAGATTGATGTGGATGATGTAAAATTTAGGTACGACGGAAAAATGAAGTTAATTTATTCCAATAATTCACCTGATGCATTGGACAAAGTCTATTTTCATTTGTATTACAACGCGTTTCAACCCGGAAGTGCCATGGATCATCGACTTCAAAATATCCAAGATCCCGATTCGCGAATGATGACGACCGATTCCAACGGAAAAAAAGTGAGTAAAATCTCTACTTTGAGAAAAGATGACATCGGTTTTCAGAAAATTAATTCCATCAAACAAAATGGGAAAGATTTGAAATTCAAAATCAGTGGAACCCTTATGGAAGTTGAATTGGCAGAAATCTTAAAATCCGGTCAAAAGACAACTTTTGAATTGGATTGGAAGGCACAAATTCCAGAAATGGTCCGAAGAGGTGGAAAGAATTCACCGGAAGGAATTGATTTCTCTATGACGCAATGGTATCCAAAAATCGCACATTATGACCAATTCGGTTGGCATTTGGATGAATACATCGGTCGAGAATTCGTAGCGCCATTTGGGAATTATGATGTGAAAATTAATATTCAAAAAGACTATGTCATCGGTTCTTCTGGAAAACTTCAAAATCCAAACGAAGTGAAAGGATATGTTTCCAATTCAAAATTAAAAGAATCGAAAGGAAAAGTAAGTTGGCATTACAAAGCAGAAAATATCCTTGATTTTGCGTGGGGTGCGGATAAAAATTTTGTGGTTTCATCTGAAAAAGTTCCAAACGGACCTTTGGTTTATTTTGTTCATTTGGACGATTCGAGTATCAATGCAAACTGGGATAAAGCCAAACCGATTACAGTTGAATTCTTTGAGTTTATGAGTAAAAAATTCGGCCAATATCCGTGGGAAACCTACACCATCGTTCAAGGCGGAGATGGAGGAATGGAATACGGAACGGTAACCTTGATTACAGGCGGTCGGAATTTGGATAGTTTGGTGGGTGTGATTTTCCATGAAGTTGCCCATTCGTGGTATCAGCAAATGTTTGCTATCAACGAAACAGTGCATGAGTGGATGGACGAAGGTTTTACATCCTACGCACATCAATTGGCAGAATTACATATTACCAATCAAGTTACTGAACCAAATCCAAATCCAGAAGCTTACCAAAGTTATTTCCAATTGGTAAAGGCCGGAATTGAAGAGCCGATGAATTTGTTGGCAGATTATTACAATTACAATTATGCATACGGAATTCAAGCCTATGTAAAAGGACAAATTTATTTGATTCAATTGGGTTATATTATTGGCGAAAATAATTTGGATAAAACCTTCTTAGAATTCTACAAAGAATGGAAATTCAAACATCCAGAACCCAAAGATTTCACTCGAATTGCAGAAAAAATATCTGGATTGAATCTGAAATGGTATGACAATTTGTTTGTGAACACGACACGAACCATTGATTATGGAATAAAAAATGTGAGTAATTCAGAAATAGAACTTCAAAACTTAAGTAATTTTGCCATGCCGATTGATTTGTTGGTGGAATACAAAGACGGATCCAAAGAATTATTTTACATACCGAATCTGGAATTGCGAGGAGAGAAAAACGCAGAGGATTTAGAAATTTACAAAGGAGTAAAACGAACGGTTTTAACACCTTGGGCTTGGACCAATCCAAATTACGCGGTCAAGATTTCAAAAGAAGTAAAATCGGTAACGATTGATCCTACCCAACGCTTGGCAGACCTAAATTATTCAAACAATACATTTACAAAATAAAACATGCTATTAGCTGTCAACATAGGAAATACCAACATTCGATTTGGGGTATTTAGCGAAAAAGGAGAAATTACGACCTGGATTTTAAACTCCAAACCGTATCGAACCGAAGATGAGTGTTTTGCGAAATTCAGTAGTATGTATGCTCCGTTTGGGCTTGATAAAGAGGATGTTACAGACATTGTAATAGCGTCTGTTGTTCCGCCATTGACCAAAAATGTGGGAAATGCTTTGCATACTATTCATGGAATTGAACCGATGATTGTAAACCGAGAAACGCCGTCGAATGTACAGCATACGTCCAATCAAATGGGAACGGATTTGTATGCAAATGCAGTAGCGGCTCAATCGTTTTACAAAGGGAAAAAGTTGGTCATCGACTTTGGAACTGCGCTTACTTTTATTGCCATTGGTGAAACCGGAGAAACTTTGGGTGTGGTGATTGGACCCGGTGTAAAAACAGCCTTGAATTCCTTGGTAGGTGAAACCGCTCAACTTCCCGAAATTGATTTAATCGCTCCAAAAAAAGTCTTAGGTATGGATACCGAAAGCTGTATGCAGAGCGGATTGGTCTTTGGATTTACGAGTTTGGTCGAAGGAATGATTGACCGAATCAACAAAGAAGTGGGAGCGGAATGCCAGGTTATAGCTACGGGTGGATTGAGTTTTACCTTTGCGCCTTTGACAAACAAGATCCATGTGCAGGATCAATTACATACGTTAAAAGGAATTGCAGAATTGTATCGGTTAAATAAAAACAAGGAATAATACCTTATAGTATGAAACGAATTTTTAGTTATCTGTTGGTTGGTGGGATTCTGTTCACAGCCTGTAAATCGACAAAAGAAGAAAATGATACTGAAACCGCTCCTTTGGAAACGGTAGAAAATAAAACAACGGCCAAAGAATCGGTAGATATTTTAGGCACGTATAGAGCAACTTTGCCTTGTGAAGATTGTAAGGGAATTCAAACCGAAATTACAATAAGTTCCGACGAGACTTTTCGAATAAAATCAAAGTATTTAGGAAAGTCAGAAAAAGTCAGTGAAGACCTCGGAGACTATATGTGGCAAGAAGACGGCAATACTTTAATGCTGGAAGGGATTGATAGTGAGCCCGTTTTATATGAAGTTATTGAAGGTAAGTTAATCCAGTTGGACGAAGACGGAAAGAAAATAAAAGGAAAACATGAGAAAAGTTATGTGTTTTTAAAAGACTAAAAACATCTTTGGCACACGCTTTGTATATGTAGATAATAGATTTAGTAAAATAAATTGTTCTCATGTGTTAATTAAGATTAAAAGCCCACTCTCACGAGCGGGCTTTTTTTCGTTTCTATTACTTCATGAATTCCTCTGCTTTCTCAACCATGTTTTTGGATCCACAAAAGAAAGGAACACGTTGATGAAGTTCTTCGGGTGTGATATCCATAATTCGTCGGGAACCATCCGAAGCTTTTCCACCAGCTTGTTCAGTTAAAAAGGCAATCGGATTGCATTCATACAACAATCTCAATTTACCATTCGGACTTTTCGTTCCCGAAGGGTACATATAAATTCCGCCTTTAATCATATTTCTATGGAAGTCGGCACACAAAGAACCGATATATCGCGAAGTATAAGGACGATCTTCTTCCTGTTTTTGACAATATTTGATGTAATTTTTTACGCCTTGCGGAAACAAACTGTAATTTCCTTCATTGACCGAATAAATATGTCCGTCTTCCGGGATTTTCACATTCGGATGCGACAGGTAAAAAGTTCCAATCGTTGGATTCAAAGTAAAGCCTTGAACACCGTGTCCTGTGGTATAAATCAACATGGTAGAACTTCCGTAAACCACATATCCAGCGGCAACTTGCGCACTTCCCGGTTGAAGGAAATCCTCCAATTGAACCGGACTTCCATCGGGACTAATTCGACGGTAAATCGAGAAAATCGTTCCTACTGAAACATTCACATCTATGTTGGAAGAACCATCCAACGGATCAATCAAAACCACATATTTACTCTTTTCAGAATTTAAGCAATTTTTGATTTGAATGAAATCCTCATTCTCTTCCGAAGCAATTCCACAAACGACTTCACGTTGAGAAAGTGTACGTATGAAAACCTCATTGGCAAAAACATCCAACTTCTGTTGTTCTTCGCCCTGCACATTATCCGTTCCGTATTTACCGATAATATCGACCAATCCAGCTTGATTTACTTTTTGGTTTACTATTTTTGAGGCAAGTTTTATGGAACTCAGTAAACGGGTTAATTCTCCCGATGAATATTGAAAATCTTTCTGATTTTCGATGATAAATTCACCCAAGGTTTGGCCTGATTCTACATTCATTTTTATTTGATTTATTGAATACCACAAATATACAATTTCCTACCCGTCCTGAAAAAAATGATTCACTTGCAACGCGCAATATTATCGACAATCAAAAATTTCTGTTAAATCACGGCTATATTATTTTATCTTTGCTTTATTCTAAATGTGAATTTCAAAGTGTATGAAAGTTTTCAAATTTGGTGGAGCATCAGTCAAAGACGCAGCTAGTGTTCGGAATATAGCTGCGGTTTTAAAGACTACAGGTTGCCAAGATACTTTTATGGTAATTTCAGCCATGGGAAAAACCACCAATGCGTTGGAAGAAGTGGTCAATCTCTACATCGAAAAACAAGATTATTCTCAGAATGTTTCAGAAATTCTGCTAAAACATACAGCGATTGCGGATGAATTGTTTGAAAATTCCGAAGAGTTACATCAGAAAATCAATTTAATTTTTGAGGATTTGAATGATTTTTTGGACCGAAATAAATCACCGAATTACAGCTTTATTTACGATCAAGTCGTGGGTGTTGGCGAATTGGTTTCAACCAAAATCGTTAGTTTTTATTTGAATTCCATTGGAATTGAAAATACCTGGATTGATGTGCGTGATTATCTGAAAACCGATAGTACGCATCGGGAAGGAAAAGTGGATTGGGAAACGACAGAAAAGAATTTCAATCAACTTGAAAAAGAGCGATTTTATGTAACCCAAGGATTTTTAGGATCAGATTCCAATCATTTCACCACCACTTTGGGTAGGGAAGGATCGGATTATACGGCTGCCATTATTGCCTATTGTTTGAATGCAAAGAGTATGACGATTTGGAAAGATGTTCCCGGTGTTTTGAATGCAGATCCACGGTATTTTGAAGAGACTCAATTATTAAATAAAATCTCGTACGAAGAAGCAATTGAACTTGCATATTACGGCGCTTCTGTCATTCATCCAAAGACATTGAAACCATTGAGACAAAAAGGAATTCCATTTTATGTGAAATCTTTTTTAGATCCCGAAGGAGAAGGCACTCAAATTCAAAGTGAATTTACCCTCGATCCGTTTGTGACTTGTTATATATTGAAGAAGCAACAAAATCTACTTACCTTGACTTCGGCAGATTTTTCATTTATAACCGAAGATAAAATCAGTAAAATCTTTCATTTACTGCATGAATTAAATCTCAAGGTCAATATGATGCAGAATTCTGCGATTTCATTGTCGCTTTGTTTGGAAGATAAATTCAATCATCTGCAGCAATTTCTGGATAGGATGAAGGGAGAGTATGATATCGAGATTGAAAAAGATGTATCTTTATACACCCTCAGACATTTTGATGAAAAGTCAGATTTTGTTTCTGGGAGCGGGAAAGAGTTGCTGCGTCAACACATTAAGAACACTTTACAAATAATTGTAAAAGAAGAATGACTTTAATAAGTACAAAAGATATTTACCAAGTTTCCGGGTTGAAAAAAATCGGTCCTTTCGGCTATCCGATTGCTTGGCTTTTTAAAAGTATAACCGGAATTAATAAACTGAATAATTTGTATTCAGGTGGATTGGGAAAGAATACAGCAGATTATTTAGCTTATTTGCTGGATGATTTAGGAATTAAGCACGAATTACATGAAGTTGATTTAAATCGAATCCCAAAAGAAGGTCCTTTTATTATTGTTTCCAATCATCCTTTGGGTGCGTTGGACGGTATTTTGATGATGCATATTATCGGTCAAGTACGTCCGGATTTCAAAATAATGGGTAATTTTTTATTGCAAAGAATTGAGCCTTTGGCTCCGATGGTAATAGCGGTCAATCCTTTTGAAGAGCGGAAAGATGCATACAATAGTACAAGAGGAATGCGGGATGCTTTTCGGCATATAAAGGAAGGAGGTTGTCTTGGGATTTTTCCTGCCGGTGAAGTTTCAGCCAAGGATGAAGATGGAAATATTGTGGATAGACAATGGCAAGAAACGGCGATTAAACTGATTAAAAAGTTGAATGTTCCTGTGATTCCCATGTATTTCCACGCCAAAAACAGTCCGTTGTTTTATCGATTGGCCAAATTAAGTGCAGATTTACAAACCGCGATGTTACCTCGTGAAATGGTTCGCCCACGCTATAATCCCATTCAAATTCGAATTGGAAAACCGATTTTACCTAAAACACAACTTGAATTTCAAGAAGTTGAATCGTTTTCTGAATTTTTGCGAAAGAAAACCTATTCACTTTCAACCTATTATACCCAAAAAAGATCGTTGATGGATAGTTTGAAAATCCCAACGAGTATTCCCATCAATACAAAAAGTAAAAAACCCAAAGAAATCGTAGAGCAAACCGAACCGGAATTGATCTTGAAAGAAATTAGGGGCTTAAGAGAAAAGGAAGATTCGTTGTTATTTAAAAATAACAATTACGAATGCTATTTCTCAAAAGCACAAGAAATACCAAATATTCTTCGTGAAATCGGTCGAATGCGGGAAATTACGTTTCGGGAAATAGGGGAAGGAACCAATTTAGAAATCGATTTGGATCGGTATGACGTGCATTACCATCATTTATTTTTGTGGGATGATGCTAATCAGAAAATTGTGGGTGCTTATCGAATGGCGTTAGGAAAAGAAGTGTATGAACAATACGGTGTGGATGGTTTTTATCTCAATGAACTCTTCCATATTGAACCTGAATTGTATCCACTTTTGAAAAGTTGTATAGAAATGGGCCGTGCTTTTGTCGTTCCTGAATATCAACAAAAACCGATGCCTTTATTTCTGTTATGGCGTGGAATTGTGTATGTTACACTTCGGAATCCAGAGCAGAAATACATTATTGGTGGTGTGAGTATTAGCAATCAATTCTCCGAATTTTCAAAGTCATTAATGATTGAATTTATGAAATCTCATTATTACGATCCATACATTGCGCAATATGTTCGACCGAAAAATGAATTCAAAATTAAGCTGAAAGATGCCGACAAAGAATTCTTTTTTGACGAAGCGGAATCCGATTTGAATAAGTTGGATAAATTGATTGATGAATTGGAGCCAAATTTACTGCGAATTCCCGTTTTGATTAAGAAATACATCAAGCAAAACGCGAAATTAATCGGATTTAATGTGGATCCGAAATTCAATGATGCCATTGATGGATTGATGTATATTCGAATCAGTGATTTGCCCGAAAGCACAGTTAAACCTGTGCTGGAAGAGATTCAAGCCGAATTAACAAAGCGAATGGAAAACAACGGAAACTTAGAAATTTAAGAGCTTTTTCTTGGTAGGTCGAGAATTATCATTTGAAACTTCTAAGAAGTAAATCAAACTACATCCAATAAGAAAAGACCAAATTTGATTGATTTCAAATTCGGGACCTAATAGTTTTCCCAGAACTTGATTTTCATGGAAATAGTGGGATTTAATTCCGTCGTTTAATTTTGAGAATTCGGCGAATACTGCCAATGCGCCTACTATTAGAACGAGGACCAATGTGTCAATTTTCAAAAAGCTTTGAATCAAACAATAGAGAATACCGACAAGTAAAATACCACCAAAACTACTTTTTGCCATGGGATCATTAATCCCTATCAAAACCGCAATTTCCAGAAGTACGGAAAGAATAAAAAGGAAGGCGTATTTTTTATGGAATCGGAATTTCATAGATTAAAAGTACAAAAAAATCCTGATTTCGCAGAAAGAGAGTGAATTCCGAGTGGGAAAATTTCTATTTCAATTGCTCAATAATTTTCAGTACTTCTTCCAAGGTTTCTTGCGGTGTCATACTTCCATTATCGACCACAATTGCATCATCCGCTTTTCGTAAAGGCGAAATCTCTCGAGTTGTATCCATTTCGTCACGTTCTGTGATGTTTTTTACAACTTCTTTGTAGGTAGAAGGATGTTCTGTTTTTAATAATTCCTCATATCGTCTCAAAGCACGCTCATGGGCGGAAGCGGTTAAAAATATCTTTAAATCCGCATTGGGAAAAACAGTGGTTCCAATATCTCGACCATCCATAACGATTCGTTTATTTTCGCTCATTTTTCGTTGCAAATCCACCGCAAAATTTCTGACTTCTGCGATTTTAGCAACCATACTCACTTTGGAAGAAATTTCCATCTCTCGAATTTTATCTTCGACATTTATACCGTTTAGAAAAATTTCATTTTTACCATTTTCGGGATTGAATTCAAAACGAATATCGATCAATTTCAGTTGATCCAACAACATGGATTCATTGACCAAATTCGCGTTAATTAACCCATTATCAAGCGCATACAAAGTTATGGCACGATACATAGCACCGCTGTCAATGTGGATGTATCCCAGCTCTTTGGCTAATAATTTGGCAAGAGTACTTTTTCCGGTCGAAGAATGCCCATCTATGGCTATAATTAAATCACGCATTTCACAAAGATAAATGTTCAATTAGATATTAAGTGAGATTTCTGTGGAAAAGTTGAATTTTGACGAGGAAATGGTATTTTTTTTCTGTAATTTAATAATACGGATTCGAACGGTAATAATTTCGTCCTTGAATCAAACGGTCTAAGTTTACAGTTAAACCAAAGTGATTGGAACTGGCGCCTTCATAAAAATTCGCATGTGCAAAATCAAATTTAAAAGCATTGATTCGAAGTCCAAAACCGTAGGTTAGCCCAGCAAAGGTACGGACTCCATCGAGTTTTAATTCATTTCCACGTTTGAAGTTGTATCCCAATCGAACATTAAAAGCTTGACCCGGAAATAATTCTCCACCCATGGAAATATGGTCAATAAACTTACGACCAAAAGTCGTTTTTTGACCGTTTTCATTTTCTGGAAGAGAATTGTCGAATTTCTGTAAATCACGAAGACTTAAACTTAATTCGATGGGAACGTGTTCCAAACGATGGGAAATTCCTAAATTAATTTGAATCGGCATTTTCTCCTTTTTTCCGGCATAGGTTTCCAATTGAAATCCTACGTTTCGTACCGCCAAAGACACATTTGTATTGTAATCAATATCGTGAAAAACCAATCCGAAATCCGCAGCTACTGCATGCGAACTATAGGTTTCAATCCGTGAGTTGATGTATTTCACACTGGCTCCAACCGAGAAAAAATCACTTAAAGTTCGGGCGTATCCCAATGAAATTGCAGCATCTTTTGCACTGAAATTACCGGTGGAAATATCGTTTTCATCGTATCCTCTGAAATCACCGTAATCTAAATATTGACCATGAATTGAAAAATATTCATCGTCATCGTATTGATAAACCGCAGAAACAGTTCCAAAGCTTACATCGGCGAGGTAACTGATGTAGTTCATTCCCAATTGACCGTGAGACTGCTCATTGGCAAGCGCTGGATTCCAATACGACATATTCGGGTCCGAATCCCACATGGATTGCGCATTTCCGCCCAAAGCTGCTTGTCGAGGTGAAGTAGTGACATTTAGGAATTCATAAACACGCGTACCATCTTGTGCCATTGTCAGGACACTCCATAAGAAAAACAGTAAGCTGTATTTTTTAATCATTTAGCAAAAGTAACAATAATGTAGATAACGGAATTAGTAAAACTTTCGTGTACTCAAATTCATTCTTAACAAAAAAAGCCCAGATAACTTTCCGGGCTTCTCACTAAATGTTTATAAAAAATAAGGTTTAATCATTAAAACCAAAATCATTCGGCAGGAATCCTACCGAGTAATCGTTCAGTAAATTCCCTGAAGTAGAATACACATAAACAGTTCCGTTGGAAATATAATCTCCTGCATCGGCTACATAGATTTTCCCGTTATTCACTGCAAAACCATACGCTCCAAAAACGGATTGGTCAGCCATTGAAAATAATGGATTAGTTGAGTGTATTGGATTCGTTAAACTTGTGCTGTAAACATTTCCATCCATGGTATAGTACAATTTCCCATCATCTTTCACCAAATGGGTTGGATGTTGGTTCGAGATTGTTGAAACCGAAAGCATGGCATTGGAAGCGATATGATACGCAAATAGTCCACCATCTGTTTCCTCTCCTGTCCAAGCTGCTTTTCCACTGCATAAAACATACAGAATTCCATTATCTTCCACCATTCCGTGCGGAACATCGCCTACTTCGATACTTCCAGAAATACTGTTATTCGCAAGGTTTATCACACTTACTGAATTTCCATATCCCCATCCGCCCATGTGCGCAACATAAATTTTCCCGTTTGCTTTTGTCATTTTTTCGGGACCTTCAACTACGGGAATAGAAGCTTCAACGGTATACGAATTTAAATTAACCACGGCAATAAAATCATCGTTTGGATCCGACGGATCTCCCCAGTTTGAAACATATCCTTTCCCATTTTCGATAAGGATGTAGCGCGGATTGGATAATCCACTTGAAATAGTTCCTACATGTTCAAACGTATACCGATTTACAACTTCAACCGTTCCAGAACCGTTCAAAACAATGTATGCTTTGTCGTCATCCATATACATACTTTGCGCGACATCGCCCAAGTTTTGTCCTCCATTTGCCGCTTTGAAAATAGAGTTAATCAAACTTCCATTGTCACCAATGAAACTAACCGATGCATTTCCAGCACCGAAATTCCCTTCGTTCAAAACCACGACACCTTCTATGTAATCTGCGTCAGGTTCAAATGTGTAATTGTCATCATCACTGCTACAAGCGGTGAATAACAAAGTAGAAACGGTAAGTCCAAAGACGAATAATTGATTGATTTTCTTCATTTTATGTTAGAATTTTAAATTTATATATACATTGTAATTTCTACCTGGCATGGGACGATTCAATACATTTTGATAATCTTCGTTCCATAAATTCAATACTTGAGCGCCAATTCGATAGTTTCTTTTTCTTCCCATATTTAATTCCAATCCCAGATTTGAAATCGTATGGTCTTTTAATTCGTACCGATTATTTGAATCGGTAAATACTTTTCCGTTGTAGAGGAATTGATAGTAGGCCGATAACCATTTTCGGGAATAGGCTAAAGAAGCCGTTGATTTATGGTAAGGCACATAAATCAATTGTTTCGATTTTCGTTGGTCTTCTGAATGGTTATACGCATACGTTAAATTGATTTCCATTTGTTGATTGCTCCATTTTTTCAAATAATTCAAGGTGGATTCTACACCCAAAATTTCTACTTTTCCTACATTTTCTGGAACTGAAATACTTCCCATAGGAACCCATTGAATTAAATTTTTAATCGAATTGTGGTAAGCAGTTATTTCAAAGTTAACGTCAAAAAAACGGAATTGATTCCCGATTTCAGATTGAATGGAAACTTCGGGATTCAAATCCGGATTTCCACTTCCCGGCCAATACAAATCATTGAAAGTGGGCATTCGGAAGTTTTTGGAAGAATTGATTCGAAGTTGATAATACGAAGTCGCATGCCATTTCATACCCAACGAATACAGAAACGGTGAATTATATACATCCGAAATTTCTTGACGAATACTCGCTTCATACAAAAGGTTTTTCTTCAATTTATGTTTCAATAATAAACCTGCAGATGCTGTTTGTCTTTTTGCGAATTCGATTTGTGAACCACTTCCTTCGGCATGACTAAAGTCAAGTAATCCATTGATTAAAAGATTTTTATGTTCATAACTCAAATCATATTTTGCAATCCAAGTTTCGCCATTTCCTTGTTCATAATTTGTAGAGTTGAGGGTTGGGAAATAACGATATTCTTCACTCAAACGCGCTGTTTTTACAGTGGAATTGAATTTCCCAAAAATGGAATTCCACTCAATCAATAAACGGGTATTGGAGTCGTGGTATTTTGTAGGGATGGAATTGGGCGATGTGAGCGAGAAATGACGTTCTCCATCGAATATATTTCCATAAAGTCGCACTGTATTTTTAGAATTTAATTTATGTGCAGCGGACATGCTGATGGTATTGTTGTAAAACTGACCGTTTAAATTTTTCCGTTCTGAATTTTGGTATGGATAATCATTTTCCGATCCATTTCGCCCTACATTCAATTGAAAACTTGTTTTTTCATCCGAAAACGTAGATTTATAATGTACGCCATACAATCCAAAATCGCCTGCATTTAGGTGAAGGTTATTTTCAAAGCCTTTGTTGAAAGAAAGTTCATTGTTTAGGTGAATACTTCCGCCCACAGCACCACTTCCGTAGGCCACACTTCCACCACCTGATTTGATGATAATCGAATTAAAAGCAGTGGTATTAACGGTATTAAAATCGGATTGTCCTAAAAACTGGGAATTGATATTGATTCCATTCCAAACAACAGCAGTTTGTGATGCGGTTGTACCTCTGAAAGAAGGCGATGAAACCATTCCGGCACCGGATTCTTTGAAGAAAATCGTTGAATTAAAATTCAGCAAAGAGGTAAGAAGAGGTCCATTTCTTTGAAGGACGGAATCCGAAAGTAGGATTTTAGATTGGGTTTCGGAAAAACGCATTAAGTAATTGTCTGAGAGACTCACGGTCTTCAGTTCTATAGTATCCTGCTGCGCACATACTAACTGTATTTTCAACAGTAAAAGCACCAAAAAAGCAATTTTTTTCATAGTGTCTTTTGCTTTTCCTCCGAAAGCAACAAAGCTTAAATGTTAGTGAGTAGGCAGGTTTCCTGGCTTGTTCTGCTTTTTCCCTTCCCATGTAATCAATTACACAGTGGATTGTAGAAAAGCTTTTTTTTATGAACTTACAGTTGCGGGGACAGCCACGGTTTTTCACCGTTATTCCCTTTTAATCCCGAATTTATGCGGGACACCTATTCGACGCAAATATAGAAATTTTCATTGAACTCAAGTTGCCCTTTATTTATATTTATTGGAAAACCCAAATAAAACGTTAAATTTGTTTTCAACTAAAATTTAAAATCATGGATGAAAAAACTTCAGGAATCGTGTCCTATTTAACATTGATAGGATGGATAGTGGTCTTAGCAACCCGAAAGGAAAAGACAGAATATACCAGTTTTCACTTAAGACAAATGCTTGGAATCATGGTATTGGGGATTGGTATTTCAATTATCGGATTTATTATTGGAATGGTGAGTTCTACTCTTGGTGCCATTTGGAATTTCGTTTCTTTTATTCCACTTATTTTGTGGGTTCTGGCTTTTATAGGCGCTTTGAACGAAGAAAAGAAATTGGTTCCCGTAGTAGGAGAGCAATTTCAGGAATGGTTTAAATCAATTTAAAAATTATTTTGTATTAATAATAGTATGGAAGAAAATAACTCTCAAAAAGAAGTGAGTCAACCCAACTCAGACAAAAAATTAATTGCCGGTTTATTGGGTATTTTATTAGGAGGTTTTGGCGTCCATAAATTTTATTTGGGCTATACCAAAGCAGGGATAATTCAAATAATTGTTACCTTTTTAACGTGTGGAATTGGAAGTATCATTGGATTAATCGAAGGTATTCTCTATTTGGTTAAAACCGATGAGGAATTCGAAGAAACCTACGTTCGAAACGTTAAAGAGTGGTTCTAAGAATCAAAAAAAACAAAATCCGCTTTTTTTGAAAGCGGATTTTTTTATGTTTTCAATTGAAAAGAATGATTATTCATTTAATCATTCAACTTTAAAACGGCCATGAAGGCGGATTGTGGAACTTCAACTCGTCCGATTTGACGCATTTTCTTCTTTCCTTCTTTTTGCTTTTCCAGTAATTTTCGTTTTCTAGAGATATCACCTCCATAGCATTTTGCCGTAACATCTTTACGCAAAGCTTTGATGGTTTCTCTGGCAATAATTTTTGCACCAATGGCAGCTTGAATCGGAATATCGAATTGTTGTCTTGGAATTAATTCCTTCAGTTTTTCACACATTTTCTTTCCGATATTGTGCGCATTGTCAATATGAATCAAGGCAGAAAGTGCATCTACTGGTTCTGCATTAATCAAAATATCTACTTTCACTAATTTAGAGGGACGCATGTCCAAAGGCTGATAGTCAAATGAAGCATATCCTTTTGAAATCGACTTCAATCGATCGTAAAAGTCAAAAACAACTTCTGCAAGTGGCAATTCAAAAATCAATTCCACACGATGTTGTGTTAAATAAGTTTGATTCATCAAATTCCCTCTTTTCTCAATACAAAGATTCATTACTTGGCCAACAAAATCTGCTTTTGTAATAATGGAAGCACGAATATAGGGTTCTTCTACTCGGTTTAATCCCGAAGGTTCCGGCAATTCAGATGGATTGTTAACCAAAATCATTTTGTCCGGATATTTTTCGCTATAAGCGTGATACGATACGTTAGGAACGGTTGTAATCACGTTCATATTGAATTCACGCTCCAGTCGTTCTTGGATAATTTCCAAATGCAGCATTCCTAAAAACCCACATCGAAAACCAAAACCTAAAGCAGCGGAGGATTCCGGCTCAAAAGTTAATGAAGCATCATTCAACCTTAATTTTTCTATGGAATAACGAAGATCTTCGTACTCATCCGTATCTACCGGGTAGAGTCCAGCAAAGACCATTGGTTTTACTTCCTCAAAACCATCGATAGCTA
The DNA here is from genome assembly GCA_041676545.1 of Weeksellaceae bacterium. Classification (GTDB taxonomy): domain Bacteria; phylum Bacteroidota; class Bacteroidia; order Flavobacteriales; family Weeksellaceae; genus Moheibacter. The sequence goes on from JBAYRQ010000018.1 coordinate 28,085, forward strand.
TATCCGCAGGGTTCTCAATTGTAGTCAATGTATCACCTACTTTTACTTCGCTTGCATCTTTAATTCCAGATATGATATACCCTACATCTCCGGTTGAGATGATTTTTTTCTCGACTTGTTTTAATTTCAAGGTTCCAATTTCATCGGCGAAATACGTTTTGTCTGTCGCCATGAATCTTACTTGTTGCCCTTTTTTGATTTGACCGTTTACAACTTTGAAATATGCTTCAATTCCCCGAAAAGAATTGTAAACCGAATCAAAAATCAAAGCTTGAAGAGGTGCTTCTGGATCTCCTTTTGGCGGTGGAACTTTATTTATGATGGTATCTAGTAATTCTTGAATTCCTTCTCCGGTTTTTCCACTTACTCTTAAAATATCCTCATATTCACATCCCAATAGATCAACGATATCATCGCTTACTTCGTCGGGGTTTGCGCTTGGTAAATCGATTTTATTTAAAACAGGAATGATTTCTAAATCATTTTCCAATGCCAAATATAAATTCGAAATGGTTTGAGCTTGAATACTTTGTGCGGCATCTACAATTAGAAGTGCGCCTTCACATGCTGCAATGGATCGAGAAACTTCATACGAAAAGTCAACGTGACCTGGCGTGTCAATTAAATTTAAAATGTATTTTTCACCATCTCTTTCATACTCCATTTGAATGGCGTGAGATTTAATGGTAATTCCGCGTTCTCGCTCTAGATCCATGCTGTCTAGGGTTTGCTCTTTCATTTCGCGGGCGGTAATCGTATTGGTAATTTGCAACAAACGGTCGGCCAACGTACTTTTACCATGGTCGATGTGTGCGATAATACAAAAATTACGAATGTTTTTCATTGATTTATTTAAAGTACGCAAAAATACGTTAATTCGCTTAGACTACAATAATTTTGTGAAATCGGATTGAACTTAACAGGAGTTGGAGGAAATTTACCATTAAAATTCCAAATCTCCTTTTGAGTTTTTAATTTCAAACCCATCTTGATCTTCCAAAAATCGATATTTCTTCCGTGTTTTTTGAACGGTATCTTTTGAGATTTCGGTTTTAAAAAGGAAAGCTTTTTTCGATTCAAGATTTAGTTCTTCGCCGAGTGGATCAAAGACTTTGGAATTTCCATTGTACTCCAAATTGTATCCATCGGTTCCCGATCTGTTAATTCCTAAAGTATAGGCTAAATTCTCAATAGCTCGTGCTTTCAATAAGGCTTTCCAAGGCTCCACACGAACGGCAGGCCAACTCGCTGGACAAATCAGTGCATCGTATTCATTGGTGTTTCTACACCATACAGGGAAGCGTAAATCATAACAAACAATCAAACGGAATTTCCATCCCAAATATTTTACACTGACTTGATTTTCGCCGGATGAATAAACTTCGGTTTCTTTGCCATATCCAAAAAGATGTTTTTTGTTGTAAATCACTGTTTTATCGGGCGTGACAAAATACATTCGGTTGTAGTATTTCCCATTTTCAACCGTGGGAACACTTCCAACTACCGCGCAATTACCTTCTATTGCCTTGGATTTCATCCATTGGTAACTTTCGCCTTCCACTTCTTCGGCCATTTCTGCAGGATTCATTGTAAATCCAGTCGAAAACATTTCGGGAAGAAGAACGAGGTCTGATTGGTGATTATCTATTAAAGTATCGAGAAAATTGAAATTGGCTTTTGGGTTTTCCCATTCCATATCAAATTCTACAAGGCTAATTTTCAGTGTGTTTTTCATTTTAGTTTTACTATCTTTTGGTCTAATCTCTCATTGGGCAATACCCAAATCAAATAATAGCCTAAGATAGCAAAAAATAAGCCTAACATGCTTCCACCGATGGTGTCAATGACAAAATGTTTGGATAAATAAACCCTTCCTACAGCAACCATTCCCATCATAAAACAAATCAGGAATTGAAGCGCCCGGTTTTTGGTTTGCATACACAAATAAAAACAAAGGATAATTGCCAAAACAGTGTGTCCCGATGGAAAAGTATATGGAATCTGAGATTCAACGCCATCGATAAGACGGAGTTTGATTTTCTTTAGTTCAAAATAATAGGTGGGTCTGTGACCGTGAACAAAGAAGAAACGTTTGATGATGGTACCTGCGATGCTCGAAAATAGGGTGACGGCCAATAAATAACCCAAATGACGCCATGTTTTCTTCAGTAAAATATACAGTAAAGTCCCAATCAACACATAGGTTGTGGCAATATCTGTGTAGTATTTAAAGAAGAAATCAAACCCTTTGTTGTGAAAATGTTGGTTGAAATAGAGATGAAGTTCATCTTTACCAAAATATGCAATGACCAAAAGCCCTATGAAGTTAATCACAAAAAAGGATAGGAAAAAAGGCCACTGCCATTTTAATAAATCTTTATTTTCGTTCATCTTGAATTTGTAGCAAATTAAATGAAAAAAACAGATTCTGTAAAGCTAAAAATGAATTATTATCACTTTTCATTTTTAATTCGATTCGTTATGTAAGGTGTTATTCTTATTCAAAAAGTTGAATTGAAGATACTTGTAAGAGTCTCTTGGAACAATTTTAATCCACTTTTTGTATTTAAAATACCACTTCTGACGGATGCTTGGAATTCCTTTGGTGAGGTATGCTGCCAAAAACGGATGGACGTGAAGTGAAATATCGGTCATCTTTTTTCCTTTCGTTTCGACGATATTCTTCAGAATTTGATCCATTCGACTAATCAGAATAATCGGCGCTTCTACTTTTTCTCCTGCAGGATTTGGATTGTCTTCCCGAGTCATAATGCTCAATTCGGGTCGAACACGTTGACGTGTAATCTGAATTAATCCAAAACGGCTCGGTGGCAAAATCTTGTGTTTTGCTTTGTCTTTTTCCATTTCATTTTTCAAATGATCGTACAATTCCACTTTGTGTGAATTTACGGTCATATCTATGAAATCAACCACAATAATTCCTCCCATATCACGCAATCTCAATTGACGAGCAATTTCGGCTGCGGCAACTTTATTTACTTTCAATGCAGATTCTTCCTGATTCCCTGAAGTTCTTGAAATATTTCCTGAATTCACATCGATTACGTGCAAAGCCTCGGTATGTTCAATCACTAAATAAGCACCTTTGGACTGAGGAATGGTCACGTTTTTACCAAATGAAAACTTGATTTGACGTTCAATTCCTGTATGTTCAAACAAGGGAACTTCTGCCGGTTGAAGAAGTTTAACAATCTTCGATCTTCCGGGATCAATTACATTGATGTATTCTTTCATGTCATTTGCCAAATCTTCGTCATCGACGGTGATTTTGACAAAATCTTCATTGAAATTATCTCTTAAAATGGCAGAAGCTCTGTCCATTTCACTCAATAATTTGGTGGGAACTACTTTCTTTTGAATGTTTTTAACCACCGTTTGCCATTTGTTTATTAGGAAATTCAAGTCCGCATGAAGTTCAGCGACTTTTTTTCCTTCGGCAACGGTTCGAATGATAATACCAAAACCTTCCGGTTTGATACTTTCAATCAATGCAATTAAACGGTCTTTCTCAGATTTTGATTTAATTTTCTGAGAAACCGATACTTTATCGGTAAAAGGAGAAAGGATTAAAAAACGGCCTGCGATAGAAATTTCGGAGGTAATTCTTGGTCCTTTTGTATGGATGGGTTCCTTTGTAATTTGAATCATTATCTGATCCCCAGGTGAAAGCACTTTGTCTATGGTTCCATCTTTCTTAATCAATTCTGATTTTTGAAAAGATTTTAAACCTGAAGACTTGAACTTTCCATTGGCGACAAGTTGGGTATAATTAAGCAAAGATTTTACATTGGGCCCCAAATCATGGTAATGTAAAAAGGCATCTTTTGCATACCCTATGTCCACAAAAGCTGCATTTAAACTAGGCGCAAGTTTTTTAACCTTACCTAAATACATATCACCCACCGCGAAGTTGAGGTCAATGCGTTCTTGGTGAAGCTCCATTAACCGGCCTTCTTCCAGTAAAGCAATATGGACGAAATCCTCGTCCGATGAAACGACTAACTCTTTATTCATACTATTAGATTCGACGAATATAAAACAAACACAAAAGCACTTTCCAATAACTCGAGAGCTTGGAAAGTGCAAAATCATTCTAAGATTAACAAACTGAAATTAAACCGTTTTCAAATCCAAATCATACAAAAAAGTCCTTCTTTTTTATTTAATCTCCTTCATTTTAAAATAATGATTTTCAATTAGATGTGGTTTTGTTTGCAACGGTTTCATGGGAAGATGAATTTTAGTTACTAAAATTCAAATACTTCTTATTTTTTCTTTTTATGTCTGTTTAATCTACGTCTTTTCTTGCGTTTGTGAGTCGCTACTTTATGTCTTTTTCTTTTCTTTCCGCTTGGCATAATACAGTTATTTTACTTTTACTTTTGATTTTACACTTTCTATGAAAGTTTTTGCAGGCTTAAATGTTGGAACATTATGTTCAGGAATTAAAATAGAAGTTCCTTTTGAAATATTTCTACCTGTTTTTGCTGCTCTCTTTTTAACGATAAAAGAACCGAATCCACGTAAATAAACGTTTTCTCCGGATTCCATTGCAGTTCTTACTTCATCCATGAAATGTTCTACAACTTTCTGAGTCTCACCCTTTTCAAGTCCTAACTTGTTTGAAATGTTATTCACAATTTCCGCTTTCGTCATGATTAAATATTTTAGTTGCTAAATTTGCTAAATATGAATTAGCGTGCAAATATACCATTTGTACCAAAACAAAAAAAGAATTCTAAACTTATTTATGACTTTTAACTCTCTGATATTGTATTGGTTTGACAAAAATGGACGAAATCTCCCTTGGAGAAATCAAACCGATCCCTATAAAATATGGCTTTCCGAAATTATTTTACAACAAACTAGGGTAGCACAAGGTACTGATTATTACCTTCAATTCGTTGAAAACTTTCCAGATGTAAAGAAATTGGCCGATGCGTCGGAACAAGAAGTATTGCGTTTATGGCAAGGGTTGGGTTATTATTCCCGAGCGCGAAACCTGCATTTCAGTGCGCAATATATTGCACACGACCTGAAAGGCATCTTTCCTTCTAACTACATCGATTTGTTGAAATTGAAAGGTGTGGGCGAATATACCGCTGCGGCTATTGCTTCCATTGCATTTCATGAAGCGGTTCCTGCGATCGATGGCAATGCTTTTCGGGTTTATTCGCGGTATTTCAATATTCATATGGACACTTCCAGTTCAAAAGCCAAAAAGTATTTCTTTGAATTGGGCAAAGAAATCATCGATGTCAATCGTCCAGGCGATTTTAACCAAGCGGTTATGGAATTGGGTGCAACGATTTGTTTGCCTCAGAATCCAAAGTGTACGATTTGTCCGGTTCAAGATTCGTGTGAAGCACTTGCCAAAAATACAGTGAGTCAATTGCCTATAAAACTTCAGAAAACAAAAGTGAGAAACCGAAGTCTTCATTTTTTAGAAATTTCGGATTTAGATAAATTCTTGATGGTAAAAAGAGTGGAGAAGGATGTTTGGAAAAATTTATTCACATTTCCTTTGATTGAAACCGATTCTGAAAAAGAAATAGAAGCTGAATTGAAAGAAATAGATGAGAATTTCGAGAAAGTTCATCAGGAAATTCATTTATTAAGTCACCAACGACTGACCATTATTTTTTGGCGAACTGTTGTAAGTTCAGAGCGTTTGATTGAATTGGAACAGAAATTAAAAGCGAAGATGTATTCACCTGAAGAATTTGATTCTTTGCCACTTCCTCGACCGATTGAGAAATTTTTAAAACAAGAAATATAAAGCATAGATATACGTTATTTTGTATATTTGATAAAAGTTAAAAAAATGAGCGGAACCTTAAACAAAGTAATTTTAATCGGGAATGTTGGAGCCGAAATGAAAGTTCATCAGTTTGATAACAACGATAAAATCGGTCGACTACCTATTGCAACCAGTGAAAGTTATACAGACCGAACTACAGGTGAAAGAATTTCAATAACCGATTGGCACAATATTGTTGTTCGTAATAAATTGGTGGATGTATTTGAAAAATATGTCAGCAAAGGAGACAAACTTTATATAGAAGGAAAATTAAAAACTCGGAAATATCAGGATGCGGAAGGTCAAGATCGTTATACCACTGAAATTATGGTCAATGAATTTACTTTTCTAACTCCAAAATCAGGACAGGCAAATGATGCGAGCGATGATAGACAACAAGAAGCATCGAGTCAATCCTCAGAACCTTCGAATAATCCAAGTCCATCCACTTCTCTTTCGGAAGAAGATCCGGACGATTTGCCTTTTTAATTTAAATTCTTTTATGAAATTTCCCCTTGCAGCTTTTGTATTGCTTTTCATTTTTTCGTGCAAAGACGATTATTCCATTAAACCTGTAGGCCAAGTTCGGTTGGAATATCCTGAACCTTCCTATCAAAAGTTTGATGCCGATTGTCCGTACACTTTTGAGTATTCCACTTTTAGTAATGCGTCTGAAAAAGACAAACCCTGTTGGTATGTTTTGAATTATCCAAATATGAAAGCTAACATCTATTTGACTTATTTTCAAATAGATGGAGAAGATGATTTGGCTGTAAAAATCAAGGATAGTGAGAAATTTGTACAAGAACAAACCGTGAAAGCATCCTATATTTCACCCAGAGAATTTACCTTTGACCATAAAAAAGTCTATGGAACTTTGTTTGAATTAGGAGGAGATGCCGCCATTAACCTCCAATTTCATGCGACGGATAGTTTAAATAATCTAATCAGTGGATCCGTTTATTTCTCGACACCACCCAAATACGATTCACTTCAACCCGCAATTCAATACCTAAAAAATGACGTGATGCATCTTATTGAAACACTTGAATGGAAATAATTTCGGAATCCAATCAAAAGATGTAATTTTGCGCCTTATTAAATTAGAATGAAAGAAACTTTGATACAAGTTACTCAGTTGATACTTTGTTTATCGATACTGGTAACTTTGCACGAATTAGGACACTTCTTAGCCGCCAAATACTTCAAAACAAGAGTAGAGAAATTCATGTTATTTTTTGATCCTTATTTCGCCATTTTCAAAAAGAAAATTGGAGATACGGAATATGGAATCGGTTGGTTACCCTTAGGTGGCTACGTGAAAATCTCCGGAATGATCGATGAGAGTATGGATAAGGAGCAGATGAAACAAGAACCTCAACCGTGGGAATTCCGAAGTAAACCTGCGTGGCAACGACTTATCATTATGCTTGCTGGAATCTTTGTCAATGTGATTTTGGCTTGGTTTATTTATTCAGCCCTGTTGGTTGTGAATGGAGATAACTATGTATCGATCGATAAAATGCAGGAAAATGGGTTGGCATTTAGTGAAGCCATGAAACATGCTGGATTTGAAGATGGAGATAAAATCTTGACGGTGGATGGAGAACATCAACCCCGAGCGGATTGGATGATGATTGACATTCTACTTGCAGAAGAAATAATGGTAGAGAGAAAGGGCAAAGAATTCAAATTAAATATAAATGACGGAGGTGTAAAATCGATTTTAAATGGAGCCAAAAGTCAGGGGTTGTATTTCCCAATGGTGAAAGGAATCGAGATTGATAGCCTATTGCCCGAAGGAAGTGCATTCAAAGCTGGATTGAAAAAAGGAGATAAAATTGTCGGTGTTGACGGTGTTCAAACGGAAGAATTTAATTTATTCAAAGAAAAATTAGACAAAGCAAAAGGCGATACAATTTCATTGACCGTTTTAAGAAATGCGGAAGAAATCAAAATGCCGGTTCTAGTTAGTGACTCCGCAACTTTAGGATTTGTTAGAAAAGGGTTGGATGAAACGACCTTAAAAGGAATGATGGTTCACGACGAATATAGTTTATTGGCAGCGATTCCAGCAGGTTTTGGAAAGACGTTTACCAATTTATCCTATCAGATCAAACAATTTAAATTAATTATTCGTCCAAAGACCGAAGCATACAAACAAGTGAGTGGTCCGTTGCGATTATTTAAAGTATTTGACCCGAAATGGGACTGGACCCGATTCTGGAGTTTCACTGCAATGTTCTCAATTTGGTTGGCTTTTATCAACATTTTACCGATTCCAGCCTTGGATGGAGGGCATGCTTTGTTCACAATCATAGAAATGATCACTGGACGAAAAATGAGTGATAAAACGATGGAGATAGCTCAAATCACTGGTTTCGTAATCATTATGGGATTAATGGTCATCGTTTTCGGTAACGATATTATACATTTGATAAAAGGAACCTAAAATTTCATCGAAAAAGTTTGCAAGTTTGAAATTACGTTTTATATTTGCACACCATTAGGAAAAACACTCCTCCTTAGCTCAGTTGGTTAGAGCATCTGACTGTTAATCAGAGGGTCCTTGGTTCGAGCCCAAGAGGGGGAGCAAGATGGACAAGCACTTACAGCGATGTAGGTGCTTTTTTTATTGTTGAAAACAATGCTGAAACATTTTATATAATTATCATCGTATAAAAAAAGAGCAACCAACCCATCGGTCAATTGCTCTTTGTAATTAAAACGCAAATCTTACTAAGGTTTTAAAAAGTTGTAATTTTCATCGTAATTCAACATTTGCTCCACGAAGTTGGATGGATATTCAACTTTGATGTCGGTTATATTTCCATCTTTATCGGTCACTGGAACTAAAACAGGATTGATAAATCCACTGTAAGGTGCGATGTTTAGAGGTTCAAATCGTTTCAAAACTTCTTCATGTAATTTTGGGTCTACTTTTACTCCATAATTTTCAACCAAATCTTTTCCAGCTTTGAAATCACCTTCGGATTTAATGCGTTGAATTTCTCGTAATAATTCACCGAATAATACGCGTAGTTTTTCGTAATCATTGACTTTGAAATAGGTTTTTCCGTCTTTTTCAATTCGCTCGATCACATTATCTTTTTTACCCTTTTCAAAGGCCCAAGCGGCAACCAATTGGCGATTTCGCATGTGCGACTCTTCAATGTCTTTGCCTACCTCTATTCGGCGCAATTGTGTCATCATTCCGTTTCGAATGTAGTTGTCGTATTCTGCTCTTCCTACATCCAAGGATTCCATCAGACCCAAGTCGATTAATTTTTGATCCATCAAGAAATATAATCCTACCAAATCTGCCCGTGCTTCTTCCAACGTACTTGCATAACTTTTCAGGGTTTCTTTAGGTGTTCCCACTCCTGGATTCAATTGACCACTTGCGTGCCCTACCACTTCATGAAGTGCAGTATGAAGATTGTCGCTAACCGTTGAATGTTTTTTATCCCTTGTTTTTTCTTCGTCATCAAACCCAAATTCATCAATGGTAGAACCACCCGAAGCTGCACCGTACGCGTTGATGATATTTCCAAGACTTACGGATTTGGAACCGTGTTCGGCGCGAATCCAATCGGAATTCGGTAAGTTGATACCAATCGGCGTTGCCGGTGAAGCATCTCCCGATTCGCCGACTACATTGACAACTTTATAGGTTACGCCGGTTACTTTTTTCTTTTTGTGCTCATCCATAATCGGAGAATTATCTTCGAACCATTGGATATTATCCGTCAAAACTTGCATCCGTTTTGACGCGTCGAAGTCGTTCATCTGGACTACGCTCTCAAATGTTCCGCGATAGCCTTTGGAATCACCGTAAACCTCGATGAATCCGTTGATGTAATCAATGTCACCTTCCGTAGCTTCGGTCCAAGCAATGCTGTAATCGTCCCAATCTTTTAAATCACCGGTTTGATAATATTTAATTAAAAGTTCCAATGCTTTTTTCTGAGGTTCATTTTCAGCTACTTCCACGGCTTTTCCTAACCAAAAAGCAACTTTTTCTAAAGCGCTTCCATACATTCCCCCAATTTTCCATGGAATTTCTTCCAATTCTCCTTGGTCATTCAAAACCAACTTCGAATTCAATCCGTAAGAAATCGGTTGTTTATCGTTTGGATTTCGTCTTTTTTTATAGAATTCTTCCACCATTGCATCGGTTACGCCTTCGCCATAAAAATTATTGGCACTCCCCGGAACCAAACCTTTGGTTGGATCTAAATTCACTCGTTTTGCATCCACATTTGGATTGAAAATTGCTTCAAGCGCACCTTCGCTCATTGTAATATTCGCAGCCGAAAGTAATTCAGAGAAATAGTCTTTGCTAAAGTTGGGTTTGAATTTATCCATTGAATAATGGTGATGAATTCCGTTGGCGAACCACACTTGTTTGGCATACGTCAAAAAATTATTCCAATCCTCAGTTTCTTCGCCATTATGACCCCGTACAATAGTGTCAATCGCTTTGCGAATTTCTAAATTGTGTTTGTAGTTTTGATCGTAAATAATATCTCTTCCAGCTAATCCTGCTTGGGTGAGGTAATACACCAATTTCTTTTGCTGCAAAGTCAATTGATCAAATCCATCGATTTTATATCGCAAAATTCGAATGTCTGCAAATCGATCCGCTTCGTATTGAAAATCATCGCTTTGTTCACTGACGAGGGCACTGTCGTTGGTTTCTTTTTGGGATTGATCACAAGCGATCATTGCACCAATTACAAATGCGCTAACTAGTATTTTCTTCATGTAATTTTGTTTTTAAGACTCCCAATTTAGGGAATTCTTAAATTCTGAAGGAGAAAATCGCTGGAATTTCAGAAAGATTTTAGGTATCGTAGTTCTTTCAATTTTATTTTTGTCCGAGTCTATAAACAAAAAAGCCCGCTTTTCAGCAGGCTTTTTCTAATTAATTTTGAATCCAATTATTCAATCGTGAAATTATCAAAATTCAAATTGTAATCAGCATTTTTACCTACTTTCAGTGCAAATAAACTTGCAGTAGTATTCGATACATTCAAGTCAGAAATTCCTGTTAAGTCAAGGGTAACCAATGCCCAATCTCCACCTGTGTTGATGGTTCCAGTGTATTGATTCGTTTCAACCGAAGTAAGTGTTGTACTTCCCGTTAAAGATCCTAAGTTGTACACATAATACGTTCCATCGTTTTTGTAAACGTTTAATGAAACGGATTTTGTCGAAGAACCTTTCACATAGAAACTGATTTTGGAATACGAAGTGGGAAGACCTGCAGTGGCTAGAGTAGTAAATACATAGTCATTTCCATTTGTTGTTGTTGGATCTGTGAAAATATTTAAAGACGCACTTCCATTCATTCCTGCACCTGCACCTTGCGTTGCGTACGATTTGATTCCGAAAGAATTTAATCCACCGATGAAAGCAGACCAGTTTTCAAAGTCATGTCCTGCAAACAAAGGAACAGCATCTCCAGATGGTGGTTCTGGATCTCCACCACCATTTCCGCCTCCGCAGTTTGGATCTTCGTTATCGATGATTTTGATATCGTCAATTTGCATCGTCGTTGTTACACCACTTCCACTTCCTTCATACGCAAATACGATTACTCCATTTCCGCTAAGAGAAGCTAAACTGTAGTCACCTGAATCCGTAAAGTCGGGCGCATATCCGTTGGTTGAACCTGAAGATATAGTGAATGAATTTGTGATGTCAACCAAAGTTGCATTGTTGATGTTACCGCCTGGAACATAGTTGGTTGAGTAGTACACTTTCAAAGGGTCACCGGTATAATATCCATCTTTTGTTTTGAACGAGAATGTATCGGCTTCACTGAAGTTTACAGGAACTACAAAGTAAGATACAACTGCAGAACCTGCATTGAAAGCACTTACTTGAACGTATTTATTTCCACCAAATTCAGCCACTCTCCATTTACGAGCCCCTGTTATTGCCAAGTTTTCATATTTAGGAAAGCTTTCATTGTCAGCGGAGTACGAAGTAAAGTCTTCTACCAAACACGAAAAGAATTCACCGGTTGTTCCTCCACCATCTCCAAAGCGAGGATCATTGAATTGTACATCGTTGGTATCGCGAATATAAACTTGGTATTCACTCGGTGAAATGGTTCCGTTTTGATTTCCATCATAACCACTTACTACCACAGTAATACTACCGCTTCCTTCCGGTACTAAATCTCCTGCGAAACTAGCATATCCACTGTTTCTAAGTTTTAAAGTTTTTCCGGTATTGTCAATTAATTTTTTATCTAAAGTTTGACTTCCCACTGCATCTGCATAGGTTGTTCCTAATTCTGAGTCCGCAAATTGTACGTTTTTAATGGTTACCAAAGTGTTGAATACGGAATTATTAAAGAATTCATCCAAATTATTAAAAACTACAGGCGTTGCCATTTCAATTCCATCACACGTCTTAGCAACATGACCGTCAATTTTAAATTCAGCCATTCTACCAACTCGTGTATTTCCACCTGCATCTACATAATTCTCACCTACTTTTAACATTCCACGGTCGTATCCTACATTCAATCCTTTTAGATTGATTTTGATTTTGGATCCCAGTGGAAAGTTATTAAATAAGTTGGTTCTATCCATTTCAACCTGTAAACCGTAGGTTGGATTGTTTAAATCGTTTTGAATAGAAACAGTTTTGAAGAAGTTTCCTGTACTATCGCTGGATACTATGTAGCCTTCAATAATTCTTTCTTCATCAAAACTTAGTATGGCACCATTGGCTTCATTTACCATAGTGTAAAGGTCTGCCATCATTAAGTCCGTTTGCCATTCATCCGAACAGTGGTTTGGCGGCAAAGACCAATCGTCATCTTTAACACACGAATTCATGGTAAATAGTACCATTGCGGCGATTAAAGTTAATTGAATTTTTTTGATTGTATTCATCGTAAGTATAATTATTCGTTTATATAAAATTAAAATCTAAAGAAAACATTGACAAAATAAGATCTTCCTTTGTCGTACCAATATTTAGGTCCAAATACCTTTTGGTATCCAGGTCTATCTGCCAAAACATCTAAACTCCCAATACGGGTTTGTTCAAAACCACCGGTTACATAATCTCTGTTGTTCAATACGTTATTCACGTTGGCACTCACTCCCATGAAGTATTTACCCATTCTGAAGGTTTTACCTGCGTTTAAATTCAACATAAATTCATTGGAGAATTTTTCTTGACTCAAGAAGTCTTTTACATATTCCTCAGGGAAAGCCTCGGCTGAATTGCCCCAAATTGCTTCCGTTCTTCTGTATGGCGCAGGCGCTAAATAATTTCCAGCTAAGTAATTTCCTGTTGCGCCCACCCACCAATATTTAGGGTCACGGTACTGAATTCCTACAGTGAATCCTTGTTGAGGTCCGGTTGCAACTCTATAGTTTTCTAAATAGGTTGTCATTGGAGCTGTTGCACCTGCAGTTTCAGAAGTCATATCCAATTCATTGATGGTATAACTGTCCGAGAATCTTTGGTACGTAGGGTTGTTTGAATAGGTAAACTGTCCCAAAGACGCAACCGCATTTACGGTAATTGTTGTGGTCAATTCAGCTTCAAATCCGATTTCTCCACCAATAAATTGTTTATCGATGTTATAAATGTATTCTGCACCAAATAAGTTTTCATTTCCTTGACCGGTATCAATGTATCCAAAGTTTTTCTGATATTCATTCATGAATTTGGTATAGTAACCTGTTGCTCTTGCTTTCACACGTGGTAATCGTAAGATATAACTCAAATCAGCCGAAGCGATTTTAGTACTTTCCAAATTGTTTCCACCGCTCACGAAGTTGTTTTCATCAATGGTGTAATCGTTGGATCTTGCATTTGGGAAAATCTCGTCCGCAGTAGGAGCGAAGCTTGAATACATTCCATTTAATTGGAAGAAATTTCTACCGTTTAATTCATACAAAACTTGTGCTTTTCCTCCAAAATCCCAGAAATCATAGGTTTTACTTTTTCCTTTGGAATTGTCTTGGTACTGCTCATGACGGTAATTTCCATCTCTAAATACGGACGTATAAACTAATTTCGCGCCCACAGTCACATCAAATTTTCCAAATTTCATTTCGGATTGAGCAAATAAATCACCTCTTGTATGGCCAATTTCGTAGTCGTATTGGTATTTATCACCTTGTAGAACTCTTCGATCTTGATCTTCATCTATGTTGTAATAAACATTTTGAAATGCATTGTGATTGACAAAATAATTACCACCTAAAAGATCGATTACTTCTCGGTACAAATGTGATTTTGTATTTTGATAACTCAATCCTGTGGTGAATTTAATGTTGCTTGCTAATTCTGTTTTCAATAACGAAGAAAAAGTCATTATTTTATCTTCATTTACGTCACCAGCTAAAATATAAGCAGCACCTCCTTCTCCACGGTTGTAGTTTTGGTTGTAAATATCAGCCCAATCCAACTGAGAAAAACTTTGGTCATTTCGCCATAAATTGGTGATTTGATCAATGTTACTTTGCGGTGCATCGATGGCTTCATAATAACTTGGTAAGTTTCTGTAATAAAGTGGTGAAGGATTATTCGCGCGGTACCAATCCAAACGACTTCTGCTGTCTTTTCCAAATTGGTAAGATGCAGAAGTTAATAATTTAGATTTTGGATTGATGTTCCAGTGGTGTGTCAACATGAAAACGGGTTCATGAAATTCACGAATTCGTTCGCTTCTCTTTTCACCATCTTGCCACCCCCAATATCCGTTGTAGTCTTTCCCCATCAAATCATAGATTTCTTGGGTATTTGGACTGTTGGTCGATCTTCGCGTTGGAGCACCAAACGATGTGAAGTTCAATGTATGTCGGTCATTAATTTTCTTTTCAATACCTAAAAAGTATGCCCAAGAATCATAAAAAGTTCCTTCGATTTGTCCTTCTTGTGCCCAACGTCGCGCAACCGATCCCATGATAGCCCAACCGTTTTCCATCAAACCGGTATTGTAGGTTGCCAACACACGTTGGTTGTACGAACGGTTTGTGTACGAATAAGCCAAGCTGGCACCTTTTCGCAATTGAGAGGGTCGGGTGTCGTAATAGGTAACACCACCTACATTTCCAAAAGCAGATTCCGCAGGATTAATTCCATTGGATTGCTCATACGGTCGTCGTGTTACATCGTTCAAACCTCCCCAATCCCCGAAGTTAACTCGGTTGTTGCTTATTTTATTCATTCGTGTACCGTTAAAAAACACATCGCTGTATTTGTTATCGTATCCACGAACTTTAAACCAATACGCTCCCAATTCAAAAGCGGCGGTACGGTTAAACACATCTTGTGAAGATTGCAGTAATCCGGCGGAAGATTGAGAAGAAGACTCATCTGCGTCCAATTCATCATCCGTTAGTGAAATCATTCCAAGCGTTTCCCGAGAAGGGTTGAAGTTGATGGCTAATTCGCCCAAATCAATAGGCGTATCATCTACAACTTCTACTTTTTGCTCAAGGCTTTGATAGCCCACACCTGAAACTCTTAAAGTATAGACGCCGGGATTGACGTCCACAAATTGGAAATATCCAATTCGGTCGGTCTGAACTTCCGCTCCAGTTTCTACCATTAAAACGGTCAGGTTGTAAATTTCTTTTTCGGTGGAGCTGTCTTTTACGATCCCCGAAATTTTGGTTTGCCCAATTAGACTTACTCCAAAGAGTATCAAAAGGGACATCGTTAACAATAATTTATTCATTTAAAGAATTTTTATCTTTACTTTGCAGGTTAAATACTAATGTTTCAAGTTTGCAAATCTATAAAAAAGTTACAATGTATAAAATTAAAGAATCTTTAACACTTTCGATCTTCCTTTTCGTTTTATTTTCAAACTTTGTTTTTTCGCAAAAAAACTATCAAGCAGCAACAGTTGCTTTTTACAATGTGGAGAACTTGTTTGACACAATAGTTTCAGTCGATTATGTCGATGGAACGCGAAGTCCAGAAGATCCTTTGTATCACATTTCCATTCCAAAAGCGGATATTCCAAAATACGATACCGTTTACTATAGCGGAGAATATTTGTATGAAAAATTGGAAGGAAAAAAAGTGATCCGTCGTTTAATCCTTCAAGAAGATGAATTTTCACCCAAAGGGAAGAAAGTTTGGAATTATGACCGTTACCAACGAAAATTACATCAACTTTCTGTAGTAATCAAGGACATAGGTAGAGAAGACACAGGTACAGCGCCTGTTATTGTTGGATTAAGTGAAGTTGAAACCTATCAAACTGTTGAAGATCTAGCGAATCATGCTTTATTAAAACCGTATAATTACGGAGCCATTCACTTTAATTCATTTGATGCCCGTGGAATTGACTTGGGGCTTTTGTATCAAAAAGATCGTTTTCAAGTGACTTTGGCAAAACCGTATCCAATTATTTTACGAAATCCTGATACAGGCCGTAGAATTTATACCCGAGATATTCTTCGCGTTACCGGTTTATTGGATGGAGAAGAAATCACCTTTTTGGTCAATCACTGGCCGTCTCGTTCTGGAGGAGAAAAGAAAAGTCGTCCCAATCGTATCGAAGCTGCCAAAGTAATGAAAGCGATTTTCGACGAAATTCGAGCAGAAGATCCGAAGGCGAAAATCATTTCCATGGGTGACTACAACGACGATCCAGTAAATGTAAGTATCAAAGAAGAAATGGGTACAGTGGGCAAAAAAGAAAACGTGAAAGACAGTGATATTTACAATCCCATGGAATCGATTTATAAAAAACGTGGAGATGGAACCTTGGCATATCGTGATGCATGGAATTTATTTGACCAGTTTTTAGTTACGGGAACTTTGGTTGAAAAAAACAAGAAATTCGACACCTATAAAATGTTTAAAACCGAGATTTATTCTCCCGCTTACATTCGAACACCTGAGGGACCGTACAAAGGATTTCCTTACCGTATGTTTGGAGGCGATACCTTCTATCCAGATGGTTACAGTGATCACTTCCCTATTTACACGGTTTTGTTGAGAGAAATGAAGTAACTCAAATAAAATGTAAAAAAATATCCGTTCACTTATTTGAGTGAACGGATATTTTTTTATGCAAATTAGAATTTAGTTCTTACTTTTTCTTCATCAAAGGAACGGTACTGCATGCTTCACCATACATCAGTGAGCTTGCAACCGGTTGGATTTTCTCCACCAATTGAACGTATGCCGCATCGGGGATTGGTTTTTTACTGCATCCTTTGATCATTATTTTCTTATCCTGAAATTCCAAAATATCCATTTTTGAAATGATGTCTTGGAAAATGGAAGCTTCCAAATCTTTCAAACTTCCTTTGGTCATTTTCTTTACAAAAGGCTCCAAATAAGTCGCGACCAATAAATACGCCCACCCCGGAATTATAGCATCCGTAGAGCAATCCAAGGCAACATAGGTGTCTTGATATTGTTCCCAATCGTGCGCTTTTAATTGATCTCTAAAATCTTTTTCTTTTAAAATTAATTCTTGAAATAGGAAATCCTTTAAATCAAATGAAATTCGCTTTCCTTCTGGATAAAATTCTTCCAAATCAAGAGTTACCAATGGGCTTTTAGCCACTTTATTTACAATTTCTTCCATCACAATCTCTATCTTTGTTATCTAATTGCAAAGTTACAAACTAAAAAGTGAAATACTACATCATAGCAGGCGAAGCATCGGGCGACCTTCATGGCTCGAATCTGATGAAAGAAATTAAGAAAAAAGATCCCAATGCAACTTTTCGTTTTTGGGGTGGTGACTTGATGAAAGAACAAGGCGGAATCTTGGTTAAACATTACCGTGACCTGTCTTTTATGGGTTTTCTCGAAGTGATTTTAAATCTACGAACCATTTTAGGAAACATTAAATTCTGTAAAAAAGACATCGCTGCTTATAAACCGGATGCTGTAATTTTAATCGATTATCCCGGTTTTAATTTGCGGATAGCAGAATTCGTGAAAAGTATGGGGATCAAAGTTTACTACTACATTTCTCCCCAAATTTGGGCATGGAAAACCGGTCGTGTTCATTCAATTAAGAAATTTGTAGATCGCATGTTTGTAATCCTTCCCTTTGAAAAGGAATTTTATTCCAAATACGATTATGACGTTGATTTTGTGGGCCATCCGCTTTTGGATGCGCTTAAAGATTTACCCGAATTGAATCTTGAAGAATTTAAATCCAAGAATAAATTGGACGAACGAAAGATTATTGCACTTCTTCCGGGCAGTCGAAAACAAGAAATAAAAATCAAGTTGCCTTTGATGTTATCGGTAGCCAACGATTTTCCGGATTATCAATTTGTGGTTGCAGCCGCACCTTCCCAAGAAGAAGAATTCTACAAAGGAATTGCCGGAAATGATTTAAACATCGTCTATGGACAAACCTATGATTTGATTCGAAATGCAGATGCTGCTTTGGTAACTTCAGGAACCGCAACTTTGGAAACTGCTTTTCTCAATACGCCGGAAGTGGTTTGCTACAAGGGAAGTCGAATTTCCTATGAAATCGGGAAACGTGTGGTGAAAAACATCGAGTACATTTCTTTGGTGAATTTAATTATGAATCGAGAAGTAGTGAAAGAGTTGATTCAAAATGAATTGAATTCCAAAAACATAAAAGAAGAATTAACTAAAATCCTAAGTGGACCCAAACGTTCCAAAATCTTGGATGACTACAAAGAATTGCGTCAAAAATTGGGCGGAACAGGCGCTTCTGAGCGAACGGCTGATTTGATTGTGAAAGATTTGGAGACTGGAAAGTAGTTTGAGTGCTTTTGTAATTATTTAAAAAATGAGCGAAAATAAAAAGGATTTAGAGAAATTATCGGATTACGAACTCGAAAAATACATTTTACCAAATAGTAATTATGTCACTCAAGCAAAAATTTATGCGTTTGAAATTTTAAGAAGTCGAAATAAAATGTTTTCGATGGAGGAAGAAGAAAGGTATTCAAACTTTTATTTTCAAAATGCAGAAAAGAAAAACAAAACTAAATACAAAATTAATTCAAAAATAATTTCATCTCCATTTCTTCTACTATTCGGATTATGCGGGATATTTATGTTATTAATGGCTATTTATTTCCTTTTAATTGATTCAAATGGAAGAGGAGCGTTAGGTGGTGCAGTTTCATTATTGGGATTTATAACTTTATTCCTGATTTTAGTTGTAGAGCAAACTCTTCTAAGAATTAAAAAGTTCGATACGAATATTGTTTGAACAATTGATTGTATTTTAGTAATTGGAATTATAATTTACATCGCACTCAATGGGATCTCTATTGGATGACTTTATTCCATAAAAAAAGCCTTCTTTAAAAAAGAAGGCTTTGTACCCGAGGCCGGAATCGAACCGGCACGTTCTTGCAAACATTGGATTTTGAATCCAACGCGTCTACCAATTCCGCCACTCGGGCTAAAACGGACGGCAAATATAGAATGAATTTTTTAAACTAGCCAAATTAGAAGAAATAAAATTCAAATATTTAAGAAATTTTATTCTTTCTCTTTTTAAATAATTGGAATCTAAATCGATACAGGGTTTATCGAAGTTCTGAGTTGTATAAAATCTAGTTTTAAATCTCGATTTCTAAACCATCGTACGCCAAAAAACGATTTTGAGGTAGTTCGGACTGCACTTCATCATGGAAACCCAAACTTAAACTGATGTGAGTGAAATAACTTCTTTTAGGATTGACGATGGAAACTACGTCCAAAGCTTCTTCCAAAGTGAAATGGGAATAATGTTTTTCCGTTTTTCGAAGTGCATTTAAAACCAGTACATCTACATTTTTTATTTTCTCCATCGTTTCTTCGGGCAGTGAACTCGCATCCGTAATGTACGCGAATTTCGCATCGATTAAATAGCCGAGAATCGGTAAAGGACCGTGATTAACTGCCAAAGGTTGAATCTGAAAACCGGCAAATTCAAACGGATTTAAATCGATGATATGCTCTTCAACAGACGGGGCACCGGGATATTTCTTATCGGCAAAAACATACGGAAAGCGGGCGCGAATTTCTTGCAGCGTTCGTTCATTTCCGAAGATATCCATCGCCTTTTGGTTGTGAAATATGAAAGGTCTTGTATCATCAATTCCTAACACATGGTCATTGTGTTCGTGAGTGAAAAGAATTCCTTCGAGTGAATTCACCTGAGCGCGCAGCATTTGGTATCTGAAGTCGGGGCCACAATCGATGGTTAGGTTCTGTCCGTTTTTAGACACAAGAACCGAAGACCTCAATCGCTTGTCTTTCGGGTTACTTGAAAAGTTGACTGGATGATTGCTTGCAATGACCGGAATTCCTTGTGAAGTCCCTGTTCCCAAAAACTGTATTTTAAGCATACGAATCGGTAGATTTTTGGTAAATTTACAAACGTTAATTTACAAATTAAAATAAACAAGCATATATGGAGTTTGATCAGGTTCTATCCGCTGAGCAAAAAGCATTGTCAATCAATCTTAATTCTCAGATTTATGGATCTTTTGCAGAAATTGGAGCCGGCCAAGAAACGGTTCGTTTTTTTTATAGAGTAGGTGGTGCCTCGGGAACGTTGGCGAAGGCTATGAGTGCTTACGACAAAGAATTCTCAGACGCGATTTATGGAAAAGAAAACGATGGTCGATATGTGACCGAAAAGCGATTGCGTAAAATGCTTGATCATGAAATGAAATTAATTGAAAAACGATTGGGAGATACGACCCATAGAAATAAGTTGTTTTTCTCGTATGCAAATACAGTTACGACCATTGATTTTACAAAAACTTTAAAAGGACACGGTTGGGTTGGAATTCGTTTTCAGTCCGATAAAAATCAGGAAGAATACAACGAAATTACTTTGCATCTTCAATTCAAGGAAAACAGTGCACAATTGCAACAAGAAACTTTGGGTGTGATGGGTGTGAATTTGATTTACGGCGCTTATTTTTACCACGATAATCCCCGAAGACTTTTGAGATCCTTGTATGATGGATTGGATAAAGATCAGGTGGAAATAGACCGGATTCACTTCAGTGGTCCACGTTTTGCGTATGTGGACAATCGTTTGATGAGTTTGCAGTTGGTCAAATATGGAATGACGGATGCCGTTATTTTCGGGCCAAAAGGAAAAAGCTTTTTACCCGCCGATTTATTGTACAAAAAGAATATTTTTGTGATGAGAGGTAGTTTCCGACCGGTGACCAAAGTCAATATGGATATTTTGGAATCGAGCATGGAAATCATGTTGCAGCAAGAAGGCGTAACCAAAAAGAATACAGAGATTTTATTTGAAATTACTTTGCGAAATCTAGCGTCTGAGGGTCAAATCGATGAACGTGATTTTCTGGATCGAGCGGATATCATTGGAAAACTAGGCTACAATGTGCTTATTTCGGATTTTTACGAATACTATAAATTGGTCGACTATTTCTCTGAATTTACTCGAAATGAAACCAAGGTTAGATTGGCAATGGGTGTAAATAATTTATTGGAAGTATTTAATCCGAAACATTATGGGAATTTACCCGGCGGTGTTTTGGAAGCTTTTGGAAAATTATTCAAGAAAAATGTGGCGATTTATTCGTATCCCTATTTCGACAAAGAATCCAATCAGTTATTAACTTCTCAGAATTTGGATGTGGGTGAGAACTTGAATGAATTATTCAATTACTTCAAACTCAATGACCGTATTTATGACATAAAAAACAACCATCCCGAATATTTAAATATTTATTCCCATCAGATTATCGAGAAAATTATGAGTGGTGAAGATACGTGGAATGAATATTTACCCGACGGCGTGGCAGATTTAATCAAAGAACGCGGAATGTTTGGATATAAAAACCCGAAAAAGTTGTTGTTTAAATCCTAATTCGTCCACGATAAAGACTTATAAAAATGGCTACATCGAAAATCGACGTAGCCATTTCACTTTTATCTCGGATTGGATTGTTAATCTTTCAACGCTTCCTCTGCATTTTCAGTAGCTTGTTCTGAAATTGCTTCATCCGCTTTTTGTATTGCTTCTTCCAATTTTTGATTGGCTTCATCAGCTTTTTTCTGAGCCTCTTCTACCTTAGCTTTCAATTCATCCCAAGTTGGTGCTGGCGGTAAATTCTCTTCTTTTAATTTCAATTTTTCAACATTATTGAATTTGTATGAAATACCAACTCCCAATGTTTCTTTTAACTGTGTTTTCTTGATTTGATTTTCGTCATAGAATAAGTTAACAGTTGCTTGAGCGGAAATTAAACTATTGATTTTCATGTCCAAAACACCTTGGTAAGCTATATCCATATTCAAAGGATTTTCCAAATAGTTGGTGTAAATTCCCAAACGATTGTCATACGTAATGTTTTCTAAAAGTTGGACTTTGTATCGTGCCCCCAAAAATGCACCAAATTCATACACGTAATTATCACCGTCTTCTTTTAACCCAAAGTTTCCTTTGTATTGCAATTCTTTATCGGAAACAATGGTAAAACGAGAAGTGAAAGGATGGAAAGATAGTTGTAAATTTTCGTTTGGTTTGTAATCAACCCCCAATCCAAAAGAAAGATAACCGGGAGCCATAAAGTTGGATGTCTTTTTGTACGCATCGGTTATGGGATCGACTACATTGTAATCAAAACCTTCCCCAAATTGTGTTTTAAAGTTAAGCGAAGCCGCAAAATAAAAATTCTTTAGAAATTCATAACCGTAAGAAGAAGTTAAATCTATCACGTCATTTGATTTTCTGTATTCTTCACCTTCATTTTTCAACACACCGTAATTCAACAAAACACGATTATCCCAAATGTGACGACCTCGGGTTAAATTAAATTCATAATCTACACTGGCATTCAATGAATACGAATTTACTCCTCCTGCAACCCAGTTTGAAAACGCGGCTTGATTGAATTGTAAACTATTGTTTCCATTGATGTACCATCCTTGAAGACGGTCATTTGAAAGCTTAATTTTTAGACCTTTTTGACTTGCAACCTGAAGGTTTCCAGAACCATCAACGGTTTGCGCATAGGTTTGTACAAATCCCATCAAAAGAATCATTAAACTCAGTTTTTTCATTGCGTTCTGTTTTTTAATTTGTGGCAAAAGTAAGAATTATCCATAAATTAGGATCTTACCCAATATACTGGACTTTTGGTTCCATAGGCATTCGTGTTCCTTTAAATAATTCGCCTTCTTGTTTTCCCATATAAAAAATACCGTAACACTCTTCGTTTTCTTCCAATTCAGTGAATTCATTCATTTTTTTTATTGCACCTGGAGAGGCCCAATAGGATCCAATTCCCATGGATGTGCACATCAACCACATATTCTGAACCGCCATCGCTGTGGCAGCTACTTCTTCCCATTCGGGAAGCATTCCTGATTTTTTTACACATATTAAAATAATTTTATCCGAACGCAGACATTTTTCTGTCAAAACCTGGATGGTTCGTTCACTTTGCTTTTCAATCGCTGTATTTTCTTTGTATGTATCAACCATAAATTCAGCAAAACGATTTCTAGCATCGCCCTGAATCACTTTGAAACGCCAAGGTTCCGTACGTTTATGCGTCGGCGCCCAATTGGCACTTTCAAAAATGTGATTTAATTCTTCTGAGGTGATTTCTTGATCGCTATATTGAGTCGGCATAACGGCGCGCCGGGTTTTTATCAATTCTAATAATCTAGTGGTATCCATAAAATTTATTTTTAAATGAAGGCCAAAGATAATATTTAGTTTCTGAATGGAATTCCTTGATAGAGATTCCTTGAATTATTGTTATTTTTGAGGAATAAACTGCAACCATGGAACGAATACAAAGAACAACTGTTGAAGATAGAATTCAGAACGGATATCGATTTGAATTTAGCGATTATCTCTCGTATGGTTTTAAAATATTCAGTAAAGAATGGCTGATGTTTAGTTTATACGGCCTAGTAAGCACTTTTATTTTGATGTTTTCATTTTTCACACTTATTGGTTTTGCGCTATTATTTTATCCCACTATGTTAGGATTTGCGGTGGCAGCTGAAAAAGTGGAAAAAGGAGAGAAATTAGAATTCGGTGATTTTTTTGGTGCTTTTAAGAACTTTGGGGAATTTTTTATTTTGGGAATTATATTAATTGTTTGTATAATTCTATTATTTGTTCCCTACTTTTCCTTGATTTTTATTTTAATGGAAAATCCGGATTCTACCATGGCAGTTTTTGGAATGATTGGAAGTATGTTATTTATGATGGTGATGATTGTCGGAATTTATTTTGTTCAAATTGCCCTATTTTTTGCTCCTTATTTGATCCATTTTGGAAATTATTCAGCAAAAGAAGCGATTGGAACTTCATTTAAATTAGCAAAAAAGAATTTTTGGTGGTTTCTTTTGTTTGTATTTGTAGTTGGAATGATTTCCAGTCTCGGGCAATATTTGTGTTTGGTAGGAATGTTTGCAAGTATGGCAGTGGGAATGCTGATGAATTATTCACTGGTGAAAAAGGTTTTGATGGATGAAGATTTCAATGAAATAGACGAAATAGGAAAAACAGAATTTAGAAATAATTAAAACTACTACTTTGAAAAATAACGAAATAGTTGAACGAATGAATGAATTGGGCGCACAAAGAATTCCCTTTTTATTTCTAATTGATTTTAAAAAAGAAAATGGAAACGTTATACCACTCAGTGAATTGAACGATACTATTCACTATCAAATCGATTCCATTCCTATTCATTCCGATATTACGTTTCATCTCAAGAAAAACCCCATTTCTTTTGCTAGGTATAAAAAGCAATTTAAGGAAGTTCAACATAGTTTTCAATCAGGGGAAACGACCTTGATTAACTTGACCTGCGCAACTCCGATCGAGATTGATTTGACTTTGGAGGAAATTTACACGAATTCAAATGCAAAGTATAAAGTATTCAAAAAAGATGATTTTGTGTGTTTTTCACCCGAAACCTTTGTGAAAATGAAAAAGGGAAAGATTTATTCCTATCCAATGAAAGGTACAATCGATGCTTCCCTAGAAAATGCGAAAGACAAAATCCTTTCCAACCCCAAAGAATTAGCGGAACATACCGCGACGGTGGAATTAATTAAAAAAGATTTGGAAAAAGTTTCCAAAGATATTTCGATTCCTAAATTTCGCTATGTGGAAGAGGTGAAAACCCACGAAGGTACTTTATTGCAAGTTAGTTCGGAAGTAAGTGGTGTTTTACCTGCTGATTTTCAAAATAATCTGGGCGATATTTTTGATGCTTTACTTCCGGCCGGTTCCATTTGCGGTTCGCCAAAAGAAGCTAGTTATGATCTTATTCAAGCGGTGGAAAATTATCCGCGGAATTATTATACCGGAATTTTTGGCGTTTTTGATGGTGAAAACGTAGATAGCGCTGTTTTGATTCGGTTTATTGAAAAAACCAAAGAGGGTTTGGTATTTAAAAGTGGAGGCGGTGTTACTGCAAAAAGCAAGGCAGAATGGGAGTACAACGAAATGATAGAAAAAGTGTATGTCCCGATTCATTGAAAGTATTTGCATTCTAAAGGGTGAAATCAGGAATTTGACATTTCACCAAAATCGAATAAATCAAACACGCTATAAATTGCTGGGTTTGATGGATGAATTGAACGTGAGTCAATTATTTCAGTTCTCTGATAATCAAAGGATTGGGAAGTTTAAATGTCGAATTGTTTATGCAGAATCCATTGAGGAATTTCAAATGCTTCCCTATCAAATCCGACCGATTCATTCTGTACGATTGGTAGAAAGTAACGCGATCGATTATCGATTTAAACTCGAAGATAGAAAAGCATTTTCATATCTAAAAGATGCGGTAAATGAAGATGAGATTATCATCATTCAAAATGGTCAAATTACAGATACTTCCTATTCAAATTTGGTTTTTTTTGATGGCGAAAAGTGGATTACACCAACGACGTATTTATTGAATGGAACGATGCGTCAATCCCTTTTACAAACGAAACAAATCATTGAAAAACCAATCCAAGTAGAGGATTTAAATCGTTTTGAGTCGTTTAAATTAATCAATGCGATGATGGATTTAGAAGAAAGTCCGGAATTACCTATTTCGATAATTGTTTGATTTCATCTCTCAGTTGATTCCATTCTTCTTCAATGCGTAAACTCTCCTCACTTGGAAATTCATAAAGCGTAGAATGTTGTTTTTGAATACGTTTCACGATTTCCAAGCATTTTTCTGCTTTTGACTTTTCATGGGAATAGAGAAGCGCCAGACCTGCTCGGATAAACAAACTTAAAAGTTGATTTCTTAATTTCTCGTCCAACAGAAAAACGTCCCGATCTTCATTTTCTTCCAAAAGTTTATCTAAATCTTCAGATGAAATTTTGAAATAAGTATGAAGAGATTCATCAAAATTCTCCAAGAATTTCTTGTTTTCTTTTCTATAATCCAATTTCAGCATTCGAGAAATGGCATTGACAAATTGCTCAATGATTTTGGAAATGAAATCCCGACGGAGCATGGCTTAGCTTTTTGGTTTTTTGAAAATTTCCCCAGAAATAATGAAAATACTCAGCAATTCAATTCCCATTCCCAGAACAATGAAATTATTTCCTGCAATGAAACCATCTGAATAATCATTGATTTTAAGCAACGCACCGAAAATCACCAGGATCATTCCCAGAACCAGTAAAACAAGTGCAAATATAATTTTCGAAGTGAATTTCATAGTTAAGTTAGTTTATTAGCTAATTTTTTGAACGCATCTTGGGGTAATTTCCCCTTGTATAGCGTTTTGTGAACCGCCGCGAGAATGGGCGCCTTTACTTCCAAAACTTTTTTGAGTTCATACACACTTTTTGTGGCATAATACCCTTCGGCAACCATATTCATTTCCAAAATTGCAGAATTCACTGTATAGCCTTTCCCAATCATGGTCCCAAACATTCGATTTCGGGAGAAATAGGAATAACCAGTCACCAGTAAATCTCCCAAATAAGCGGATTCGGTCACATTTCTTTTCACGGGAGAAATATGTTGAGTAATTCGATTCATTTCGCGTGTAGCATTGCTCATCAAAACCGCTTGGAAATTATCACCATAGCCTAAACCGTGCGCAATCCCTGCAGCAATGGCATAAATATTTTTTAATACCGTTGCATATTCAATTCCAAAAATATCGTTGGACGTGGTGGTTTTGATGAAATCACAACGTAACCCATTTGCAACCATTTCTGCTTTTTCTTCTTCCAAAGCAGCCACCGTTAGGTAAGACAAGCGTTCCAACGCTACTTCCTCTGCATGACAAGGTCCACCAATTACACCAAAATTACCGTAATTGAGTTGAAAATTCTCATGTAAATACTCACCGACAATTTTAAAATGACCGGGAACAATTCCTTTTATTGCCGAAACGATAAATTTATCCTCAAAGGAAACTGTAAGGTTGCTTAAACAACTTTCCAAATGAATGGAAGGAACCACAAAAATAATCCAGTCTGAATCCGCCACCAATTCATTGATATCGGTGGTTACATTCAATTGTTTCGGATTAAATTCCACAGAACTTAAATAGTTTGGGTTGTGGTGATTTTTTAAAAGTGATTCTTTTGTAAATTCATTTCTCACCCACCAATGGATGGTCTCATGATTTTTACAGAGCATTTTAGCAATGGCGGTTGCCCAACTTCCACTACCCACTAATCCCACTTTTGGTTTGGTCATGCTTTGATTTATTTGTTCTTCAATAGGAATTCAAAAGTACTAAATTTTCACGAGTGGTTTAAAGAATTCAATATTCTTTCTCTTTTTCCGTTTACTATATTGATAGTCAAAACATTTTCTGAATCCAAAAAGAAAACGGATTTTTGCCGAATTAAAGTTTACATAGATTGTATAAGAAACTATTAAGTGAAACCGTGATTTACGGAATTGGAGCAGTTCTTCCAAGGCTAATTAATTTCGCGTTGATGCCGCTCTATGCAATTCAAATCGATACGGCCGAGTTTTCGAAATTTGCGCAATTGTATTCTCTGGTTGCCTTTGTCAATATCGTTTTGACCTTTGGTTTTGAAACCGCTTATTTTCGATTTTCAGCCGATAAAAATTTATCTGGAAAGGTTTTTCATACTTCCTTTTGGTTTGTTTTTATCAATGCGCTGACATTTTTGGTTGGGATGTATTTGTTCAAAATCCCGTTGGCGAATGTGTTGGATTATGCTGAATATCCAGAATATCTGACCTTTTTTGCCTGGATTGCCTTTTTTGATGCGATCTGCATGGTGCCTTTTGCGTTTTTGCGTTTCACCAATCAACCGATCAAATATTCGGCGATCAAAGTCTTTCAAGGCGTTTTCCAAACCTTGATGATTTTGGTATTTTTCTATACCATTCCTGAAACTTTTTTGACCAAAATAGGCATGACCGAAAAAGTGTCTTATCCTTTTGTAGCAAACGTAATTGCTTCTTTTTCGGGCATCGTATTGTTGTATCCGATTTTGAAACAAGTGCGGTTTTATTTCAATTGGGATTTGTTCAAAAAGATGTTCCACTATGGTTATCCGGTAATGTTGGCAGGTTTGGCCTTTGTGACCAATGAAAATTTGGACAATCTGTTGTTGCGCGACATGATCGATCCAGCCGAAGCGGGCGCGTATGCAGGTTGCTACAAGATCGCGACCTTAATGATTTTGATGGTCACTGCGTACCGAATGGGCGTTGAGCCGTTTTTCTTTAAAAAAGCAGTCGATGAAGACGCCAAACAATCTTATGCCGATGTGATGCTGTATTTTGTGATGTTCTGTGGATTTGCCGTCGTTGCTTTATTGGGGAATTTAAGTTGGATCAAATTGCTCATCATCCCCAATGCGGATTATTGGGTAGCTTTACAAATTGTCCCCATCATCGTGATTGCCAATTATTTTTTTGGGATTTATTACAATTTATCCACTTGGTACAAAGTGACCGACAAAACCTATGTAGGAACAATCATTTCGTGGTTGGGCGCAGGTCTGACGATTGCATTCAATATCCTATTCATTCCCATCATTGGATTCATGGCTTCGGCTTGGACCACGTTAATTGCTTATGCCACTATGATGATAATTTCCTACTTTTGGGGGCAGAAAAGTTATCGGGTACCGTATAAAACGAAAAAAATCTTGTTTTACATGGTTTTGAGTGTTGGATTGGGGCTTTTGGGCTATCATTTCTCTGAAACCCATTGGATGGTCGGTAATCTTTTTGTGCTTCTTTTCGTTGGAATTGTACTATTTATTGAAAAAAAGAGTTTAAAATTCAATGCAAAGCAGTCAAGAAATTAATTTAGAAGAAAAAACAATGAAAGTAAATATCATCAACCGTTCGAAACATCCTTTGCCTGAATACAAAACAGCGCTTTCAGCTGGAATGGATTTGAATGCCAATTTGGAGGAAGCAGTAACTTTGCAACCTTTGGAAAGAAAACTGATTCCGACGGGTTTGTTCATGGAAATCCCCGCTGGATTTGAAGCCCAAGTGCGTCCAAGAAGTGGATTGGCTTTGAAACATGGCATCACTGTTTTGAATTCTCCAGGAACGATTGACGCAGATTACAGAGGCGAATTGCAGGTGATTTTGGTCAATTTATCCAAAGAGGAATTTGTCATTCAAGATGGCGAAAGAATTGCGCAGTTGGTCATTGCAAAACACGAAAGTGTGCAATGGCAAAGTGTAGAAACCTTGGAAGAATCAGCGCGTGGCGAAGGAGGATTTGGCAGCACTGGCAAATAAAACAACTAATTAACTTAAGAAAGATAAAATGAAAATTATTATTCCAATGGCGGGAAGAGGTTCCCGTTTGAGACCGCATACTTTGACTGTACCCAAACCTTTGATTCCGATCGGCGGAAAGCCAATTGTCCAAAGATTGGCAGAGGACATCACCAAATTGTCCAAAGAAAAAGTAGAGGAAATCGCTTTCATCATTGGCGATTTCGGTGCGGAAGTCGAGCAACAATTGTTGGACATCTCCGCGAAATTGGGCGCCAAAGGAAGCATTTACAAACAAGACGAACCGTTAGGAACTGCCCATGCAGTTTGGATGGCCAAAGAATCCTTGTCTGGACCGGTTGTGGTTGCTTTTGCAGACACCCTTTTCCGAGCCGATTTTGATTTGGATATGAATTCAGACGGTGTAGTTTGGGTGAAGCAAGTGAATGATCCCAGTGCATTTGGCGTTGTGAAGTTGGATGCGGATGGAGTGATTGAAGATTTTGTTGAAAAACCCAAAGAATTCGTTTCGGATTTAGCGATTATAGGCATTTATTTTTTCAAAGACGGTGAAAATTTGAAGAATGAAATTCAACACATCATGGAAAATGACATCCGTGGAAATGGAGGTGAATATCAGTTGACCGATGCATTGGAAAATATGCGCGCTCAAGGAAAGAAATTCACTCTGGGGCCTGTGGATGAATGGATGGACTGTGGAAACAAAGCGGCTACGGTAGAAACGAATTCGAAGATTTTAGGTTTTGAAATGCACGAATTCGAAAAGATTCCCGCTTCGACGAAAATTAGTAATTCTCTGATTATTCCACCTTGTTTTATTGGAGAAAATGTAGTGATTGAAAACTCGAAAATTGGACCGTATGTTTCTTTGGGAAACGGTACAAAAGTTGTTCATAGCAACATTGATAACAGTTTGATTCAAGAAGATTCCATTATTAACCATGGAAATCTGACCAATTCTATGATTGGAAATAATGCGGAATATTACGGTGTTTCTCGAAACATCAGTTTGGGCGATTTCTCTGTTTTGGATTTTAATAACGAAAGATAAACTATTTTGATTTTCTTAAAAAAGTATTGGATAATTGGTTTTTTACTCTGGTTTGTGTCTTGTGGCACCCATAAAGTAGGAACAAATGCCGAAGCAGAAGACATGAAGACTTCGGCTTTGCTGAAAAATATTTCTGCACAAAAACCTCAATTCGTACATCTTACCATTTTGGCTCGAATCAATGCAGATATCGACAACAATTCGGTGGGATTAAATGGGAAAATTTACATTCAAAACGGAAAACAAATTTGGATCAATGTTTCCAAGTTTGGAATCAATGCCGCACGTGCGTTAATTAAACCCGAAGGTTTCCAAGCCTATGAAAAGTTAGATAAATCGTATATCGATGGGGATTTCACCTACTTTAATAATTTATTAAAAGTGGATTTCATCGATTATCCCAAATTGCAAGATTTACTTTTAGGACGAATTTTTGTCGATTTAAAACCCAATGATTTTCAATCTGAAATTCAGGATAATTTGTACGTTCTGAATTCTGTAGAAAATGAACGAATTCTTCATAAGCCCAAACAAGGGAAATATGTTCAAACCTATAAATTTGACCGTAATTTTCGACTGGTTTCTGCCTATTTAAAAGATCCAAAATCGGGGATGGAATTAGAGATTGAGTATGCTAAGTGGACAAACCTAGGCACTCAGGTTTTTCCTGGAAGTGTTAAAGTTTTGGTAAAAGATAAAAAAACACAAAAAGTAGAATTGGAATACAATAATTTTACTTTCGAAGAAAGCGCAACCCCCTTTAGTATACCATCGGGATACAAACCTAACAAAATAATGAAATGAGAATAACGAAGCAACTGTTTTTTACTACCCTGTTTTTTTTACTAAGCGGTCTTGTGTTTTCACAAATCACTGAGCAGGAATTGAAAGCTCAAAAGGAAAAATTACAACAACAAAACAGTGCGCTTAAGAAAGAGATATCCCAATTAAACAAAGATCTACAGCGGAATCAAAGTGAATCCAAAACATCCTTACTTTATATCAATAGTTTGGACAGTAAGATTTCTGCACAGACGAAATTGGTCAATGGTTTAGCCAAAGAAAAACGCTTTATTGAAGATGAAATCTATTTAAAACAGCTCGAAATCAACAAGCTAAGTAGAGAACTGAATGAATTGCGAAAAGAATACAAAGACATTTTAATCAAAGCCTATAAAAACAAATCGATTGAAAATAAATTGCTGTTTGTGTTGTCCTCAACGAGTTTACGGGAAGCATTTAATCGCGTTAAATACCTTCAGCGGTATTCGGATTATCAATTAGGGAAAGCGGAAGAAATCATGGGGAAATCCGAAGCGATTGTCAAAGAAAAGGCGGCGAGAGAGAAATCCAAACAAGAAAAAGAAGCACTTTTAGCGCAGCAATCCGTGATGAAGGATGAGTTGGAAAATGAAAAAGGAGCCAAGCAAAAAGTAATTGAAGAGTATAAAAAGAATGCAGGCACTATTTCACAAGAAATTGCAAATAAACAAAGAGAACAGAAAACCATCGACTCAGAAATCAATAAAATCATTGAAGAAGAAATTCGATTGGCTAAAATTCGTGCTGAAAACGATAAAAAAGCGTGGAATGAAGCCGCCAAGGAAAATACAATCGCCTCCTTTCAATCCTATTTGAATGAATGGCCGAATGGAGATTATTCCAATGCAGCCAAGAAAAATATTACCCAATTGGAAGCGGACAATCGAGGTTGGCAGTTAGCGCGAGGGAGTCATACCAAGGCTGCGTATCAAACCTATTTGAAGAATTTTCCACAAGGACAATTTGCATCCACCGCACGTCTGGAAGTTTCCAAGTTTGAAAAGGCGGAAGAAGAAGAACGACTGGCGCGGTTGGAGCGTGAACGTTTGGCACGAGAAGCTGCGGAAGCGAATAAACCGGTAGAACCGGTGGTGGTAAAAGAAGTAGAAAAACCGAAACCGGTAGAAAATCCTAAACCCGATCCAGCGCCGGAACCCACTTTTAAAGAAAAAAGTGGATCGGCTGAATTGGCAGCTGACTTCTCGAATAATCGAGGTCGTCTTCCTTGGCCGGTGGCAAGAGGTCAAATCGTAGGTCGTTTCGGTGTTGGAAAACATCCGATTTTGAATATTCAAGTCGATAATGATGGAGTGGATATCGCAACCAACAAAGGCTCAAATGCACGGGTTGTATTTGATGGTGAAGTTACCCAAGTTATTTCCATTCCCGGTGGAAATCGGACGGTTTTAATTCGACATGGAACTTATTTTACGGTGTACAACAATTTGTCGTTTGTGTCTGTTAAAAAGGGAGATAGAGTAAAAAGAGGTCAGGATATAGGACGGATTTACACCGATTCAAATGGAGATACCATTTTGAATTTTCAAGTGCGAAGTGGGTCCGTAAAACAAAATCCGGAATCATGGTTGAGTGCCAATTAAAATTAGTAAATTTGAAAAAAGTTTTAGAATGAATTTTGCATATATATTTTTGGGAATGGTCGGGCCTTGGCAAATCGCCATCCTCGTACTTGTAGTGTTGCTTTTATTTGGAGGAAAGAAAATTCCAGAACTGATGAAAGGCTTAGGGTCAGGTATTAAAGAATTCAAAGATGCCACCAAAGAAGATCCAGAAAAGGAAGCCGAAAAAAAATCGGAAAACAAAATTGATAATCCTTAATTAAACAAAAATTAGAAGGATTATACCTTTATTTTAAGTCAAATACTATGAAATTTACAGAAAAAGCCTGGGAGATTTTTAACCGAAGCATTGACAAATATCACGAAAAAAATAATGTCAATGCCCAAATTGAAAACCCGTACGACAAGTCCAATTTAATTGAACACTTACTGTACACCAAAAACTGGATTGATACCGTTCAGTGGCATTTGGAAGACATTATTCGTGATCCAGAAATTGATCCGATTGAGGCGTTGCGCATCAAGCGATGGATTGATAAATCCAATCAAGAACGCACCGATATGGTGGAATACATCGACAGTTGGTTCCTTCAAGAAAATGCAGATGTCAAAATCCAAGACGATGCAACCATCAATACAGAAAGTCCCGCATGGGCAATTGATCGTTTTTCGATTTTAGCTTTGAAGGTATATCACATGCGTGAAGAAGCCAATCGTGCAGAGGCTTCGGCGGAACACAGAGCAAATTGTCAAACCAAACTCAATGTGCTTTTGGAACAACATCAAGATTTGAGTAGCGCCATCGAAAACTTAATTGAAGACATTGAAAACGGTCGAAAATACATGAAAGTGTACAAGCAAATGAAAATGTACAACGACGATGAATTGAATCCTGTTTTGAGAGGAAAGAAAAACTAAAAAGAAATTCATACAACGATATAATAGAAGGCGAAAAGGACACATACCGTTTCGCCTTATTTTTTTATGATTAAATCTGGAAGAAAAGGTAGTTTTCTCATACCTGGGATGCACGTCGACGAATTTTGAAATAAGCTTTATCTATTTCAGTTGCTTTGTATTATGTATACATTTTTATTTGTAAGTTGCTTAATTTCAGCATTAAAGAGGTCAAGCACTACACCCGAGTCAAACCCGAACGGAACGAAGTTTTACCTTAAATCAAGTTCTTTGCCTACTTAAATCCTAAATCCATTCTTTTGAGACAGCAAATGATTTCTTGGGGAGAGTAGTGGACTTTTGTATGGACTTTGAGAAAAGCATTCAAAAATACAAAGAGCAGGAAATCCTTGCCCTTATACATCTTGGTTTTATTTTAATTTTCACTCAAAATCAATTGGTTACATCCTTGGTTTTATTGCGTCACTAACTTTGATACATTACCACTTTGATACATTACTCTTTTTACACTTTTATTCTTTTTTTGAACAAAGTAAGTTTATTATTTGAGATTTATTGTTATTTTCCTCGTAATCAATTAACTTATAAACCCCTCTTTCATTATTTTCCATACATTGGATTATAACAAGGTTTTTTGATCTATCTTCTTCCCAGAAAATTCTTTTATCTAGTACAACTATTCCTGCATTTATGCTTTTTTGATAATAAGATGTATCAGCTTTTAATTCTTCCCCTGTTGAGAATAAAATTTTCATTCCGTTAATTGTATCTACCTCAAAATCTGAATATAAATGTATAGGAACAACTGATTTAGATATATAAATTTCATGGAAATCTATTTTTCCTCCAAATGGAATAACTACATAAATGGAGTCTTTTGTCAAATCATTTGGCTTAATAATTTCGCTGAGAACTTCATAAGCAATTTCTTTAGCACTATGTTTTTTATTAACTGAAGTACATCCAACAGTGATACAAATTATTACTATTATTAAAATTGCTTTTTCCATCCTAAGTTATTTTTAATATTTTCCTTAGTGTATGGCGACTTAAATGTTTTTCCACTTGCTTTTTCAATGTTACCTGTCTTAGAATCCACCTTATAAGTCGCTGTTCCAAACCGTCCTAAAATTGTGCTTTGCATAGGCTTATTCACTTGCAGATTTAATCTATCTCCTCCACTCATATTAGTCGAGCCTCCCTCAAAAGAAGGATGGGTGTGAACTTGAGCTGTTAATATAGTCCCATCCATAGTTGGTGCTGCCGTACTTGTTCTATCTGTATTTCCAGAATAAGGCATGACATCTGCAAAGCGCGTATCTCCTACAAGTTTACCATTTTGATCTGCAAATCCATAGATTCCATAGGCAATTTCTGTTTGTGTGTAAATAGACAATCTTAATACAAAACTTGATAAACTTTTTACACTTTCGCCTGTTAAGTTATTTACGGTAAGTCCATCCTCTTGTATATTTACTGATTCTGCTTCATTAAAAATGCCCTTGTGAATATTATCAGCTATTACATCACCATTTTTAGCTACTAATGTATCATGATCATCATTATTTCGCTCTATTAAATTTATGTCTCCTGTTTCTTCATTTAATTCATAGATGTGTTCTAACATCCCGTCTGGATCAATAAAAATCAATGGATTATTATAAGCATATCTGTACGGTGTCCATCTTCTATCTTCTTCGGCAAGCGGATCCATATTCATCCACCTCCCAATTGTAGCGTCATAATTCTTTGCACCGTAGTCGTACCAGTCGAGTCCCAACTCATCTTGCAGTTCTTTCCCGTTGTATTTGTATTGATACTCCGTTTTAGTGACATTGATCAAAGCCACCCCTCCAACTCCACCACCAATTCCTCCATTGGTTCCCATTTCATCTATTCTAAAGTCTTTCAAAGTAGCAGCCGTATAGACTCCATGCTTCAATCCGAAAGGATAGTAATGATTCTCGTCCAATATCTCCAACGTTCCTGTTTGAGGATCTTTGGTATAAGACAATCGAACGTTTCCGAGATGATCGGTATAATTGAAAACATAGTTAAACGAAAAGTCAGAAGTCGGCAAACCACGCCCTGCTGAAATGGCGGTTACTTTTACATAGCCTTCAGGATGAGGAAAGAATTGCAATACTTCTCCTGCATATTG